>JAJTWZ010000035.1 GCA_021463145.1 Blastocatellia bacterium
GGCGCTTCACGCCGCACTCCAAGGCGCTTCACGCCGCACTCCAAGGCGCTTCACGCCGCACTCCAAGGCGCTTCGCGCAGGCGATCGTTACGACGCTTTGGCGAGCTCGGCGAGCGCGGCCGCAAGCGACGTGAAAACGCCGCGGCCGTCCGCCGATCCGAGCGCCTCCTCACTTGCCCGCTCCGGGTGCGGCATCATCCCGAGCACGTTCCCTCGATCGTTTACGATCCCGGCAATGTTGTTGCGCGAACCGTTCGGATTCGACTCGGGGGTCGGATCGCCCTTCGAATCGACGTAACGGAACAGCACCTGGCCCTCGCCCTCCAGCCTGGCCAGCGTCTCGTCGTCGCAGAAGTAGTTACCGTCGCCGTGCGCGATCGGAATCGACAGCACCTGGCCTCGCTCGTAGTCGCGCGTGTACACCGTGTCGGTTCTCTCGACGCGAAGGTTCACGTGACGGCACGCGAACGCAAGGCTCGCGTTTCGCAACAGCGCGCCCGGCAATAGCCCCGACTCGCACAGGATCTGGAATCCGTTGCAGATGCCGATGACGATCCCGCCATGGTTTGCGAATCCGACGACCGACCGCATTACCGGCGACATACTCGCTATCGCGCCGGTGCGCAGATAGTCGCCGTACGAGAACCCTCCCGGCAGCACTATGCAGTCGAAACCGTCCAGGTTCGAATCGCGATGCCAAATGAAGTCGACCGGCTGGCCGATCACCTTACTGATGACGTGATAGGCATCGTGGTCGCAGTTGGACCCGGGAAAGACGACGACTCCGAATTTCATTCGTGAATCTCCAGCCGGTAATCCTCGATGACCGGATTCGAAAGGATCTCGCGCGCGATACGATCGAGCTCGGCCCGAGCAGCCGCCGGTTCGAGCGCCGGAGCAACCTCGATCTCGAAATACTTGCCCTGCCGCACCGCCGCAATCGCGTCCGATCCGTTTGCCTCGATTGCGTGTTGGATGGCCTTCCCCTGCGGATCGAGCACCCCGCGCTTCAACGTCACATAAACTTCGGCTTTCATAGTCCTCTCGTTCGATCAGGCCGTTGCCGGCCCGAGTACCCGCTCAAAGATTCGATCCACGTTCCGGAGTTGCGTCCCGAGGTCGAATACCCGCTCGACCTCCTCGTTCGACATGTGCGCTGCAATCGCCGGGTCCTCGAGGACCAGTCCACGGAAGTCGCGGTCTTCGTCCCAGACCCGCATCGCGAGCGGCTGGACCATTGCGTATGCGTCCTCGCGACTCACTCCCTTTCGCGTCAGCTCGAGCAGCATCTGGCCGCTGAAAATCACGCCGCGCAAAGCGTTCAGGTTCTCGGCCATCCGTTCCGGAAACACGACGAGTCCTTCGACGAGCCAGGTAGTCTTCGCCAGCAGGTAGTCCGTCAGGATGCACGAATCCGGCAGGATCACGCGCTCAACCGACGAGTGCGAGATGTCGCGCTCGTGCCAGAGCGCGTTGTTTTCGATAGCCGGAACTACGTTGCCGCGCACGACCCGGGCCAGGCCGCAGATCTGCTCGCACACGACCGGATTGCGCTTGTGCGGCATCGCTGACGAGCCCTTCTGCCCCTTCCCGAACGGCTCCTGCGCTTCCCGGACCTCGGTACGTTGCAGGTGGCGCACCTCGAGCGCGATCTTCTCGAGCGACGAACACAGGATGGCGAGCGCCGAGACGAATTCGGCGTAACGGTCGCGCTGGACGACCTGCGTCGAGACCGGCGCCGCCGTCAGTCCAAGCCGCTCGCAGACCCGCTCCTCCACCTCCGGATCGAGGTGGGCGAAGGTCCCCACGGCGCCGCTGATCTTACCGGTGCTGACTGCCGCGACCGCGCTCTCGAGGCGCGAGATGGCTCGTTCGATCTCGGCGTACGAGACGAGAAGGACGAGTCCGAAAGTGGTCGGCTCGGCGTGCACTCCGTGAGTGCGGCCGATCATTACCGTGTTCTTGTGCTCGATCGCGCGGCGACGCAGCGCCGCCGACAGATCGCGGCAGCGTGAGAGCAACTGCTCGCCTGACGCCTTCAGCAGGAGGCCGTTTGCCGTGTCCACGACGTCCGAGGAGGTCAGTCCGTAATGCACGAAGCGGGACGGCTCGCCGACGCGCTCGGCAACGGCAGTTGTGAACGCGATCACGTCGTGGCGCGTGACGCGCTCTATCTCGAGCACGCGGGCGACGAAGGCATCGTCGACGGGCGCAGCTGCGGTCCGTTCACGTATCACGGCCGCGTCGGCCGCCGGGATCGTTCCCATCTCAGCATGCACGTCACAGACGGCAACTTCGACGTCGAGCCACGCCTGGAACCGCGCGACGTCGGTCCAGATGGCTCCCATTTCCGGCAGGGTGTAGCGTTCGATCATCTCGGTTCAAACCGGCGTGCAGACGCCGTTCACATGTTGATCCACGGGCTCATGCCGTCAGGGTCGGCCGTGCTGACGCGCCGTTCCGCGTCGAACGAGAACAGCGGCCCGCGCTTCGAAAGCGCCTGCAACGCCGCAAGGCGCGCCACCTCGGGGTGATTGGTGTTCTTCGAAAGATGCGCGAGTACGACGTGGCTCGCACGGCCGTCGAACTCCTCGGCCAGGAATGCCGAGACGTGATCGTTCGACAGATGTCCGTGCTTCGACAGCACCCGCTGCTTGAGCGACCACGGATAATGCGGGCAGATCTTGAGCATCTCGACGTCGTGGTTCGACTCGAGGATGAGCACGTCGGCGCCACGGACACGGTCGCAGACGAGTTGCGTGATGTAACCGAGGTCGGTGACGAAGCCGATCTTCGCCCCGCCCGACTCGATGGTGAGCGCAAATGAATCGACCGCGTCGTGGGGCACCGCGAATGGATGAATGTCGAGCGATCCGATCTGGAAAGACTCGCTCGACTGAACGTCCACGAACCGCATCTTCGATTCGAAGCGGCCGAACTGGCACGCCTCGCGCGTGCCCTCGGTAAGGTAGACGGGAATGTCGTTGCTTCGCGCAAAGACGCTAACGCCTCGCGAGTGGTCTCCGTGCTCGTGGGTCACGACGATGCCGTCGATCGACGAGGGATCGATCCCCGCTTCAGTCAGACGCCGCGAGGCCTCGCGAGCCGACAGACCCACGTCGACGAGAATGCGCGTCTCGCCCGATTCGACATAGAGCACGTTGCCCGAACTCCCCGAACCGATGATGCGAACACGCACGCGATGACCTCAACAGGCGAGCATCCGGCGCTCGAGCTCGATGCCCTCGATGTCGCCGAGCGCGGCCATTGCGAGGCCGTCGGGTTCGAATATTTCGTTTGCCATGCGGGTAACGTCGTCGCACGTCACCGCATCGATGCTGGCCAGCACCTCGTCGACTGGGATCTGCCGGCCGTAAACGGTCTCGTGACGCGCGAGACGCGACATCCGATTGAACGTCGACTCGAGCGCTAGCACGGTAGAAACCTTGTACTGTTCCTTGGCGAAGCGCAGTTCGTCTTCGGTCGGTCCTTCCTTCTTGAGCGATCCGATCTCGCGGACGATGAGCTCGATGACTTCGGGCAGATTCCCGGGCGACGCCCCGGCGCCAATCGCGTGAACGCCGGTGTCGTTGAACGACTCGACCGACGAGTAGATGCCGTATACGAGTCCTCGCTCTTCCCTGATTCGCTGAAAGAGCCGCGAGCTCATTCCGTCGCCAAGGATGGCGCTCATGAGGTTCGCGGCGTAACGGTCAGGTGACGTCACGTTAGGGCAAGGCGATCCCAGCACCAGGTGCGCCTGCTCCAGTTCCGGCTTGGCGCGAAGCACGAAGGCGCTCGCGGTCCGCGGCGAAGAATCGTCGCCGTGGACCTGGTCGCGCTCGACGCCGCCAAGGAGTGGCTCGATCGCGCGCACGACCCTGGCGTGATCGAGATTCCCGGCCGCGGCTACGATCATTCCGCCGGCGCGATAGCGTGAGCTGTGGTAATCGGCGAGATCGTCGCGGCGAAGCGCGGCAACCGTTTCAAGCGTGCCGGCCACGGGCCGGCCGAACGAATGCCCCGGCCAGAAGTGCTCGGCGAAGATGTCATGGATGAGCTCGTCCGGCGTGTCCTCGACCATCTTTATCTCTTCGAGGATGACCTGTCGCTCGCGCTCGATCTCGTCGGCGAGGAATGCGGGGCCGGTGAGCATATCGGCGATGAGGTCGATTGCCTGGCCCAGATGTTCGTCGAGGACTCGCGTGTAGATGCAGGTCGTTTCCTGACCGGTCGAGGCGTTGAGGTTGCCGCCCTGACGATCGCCCTCGATTGCGATGTCGCGAGCCGACCTGCGGGACGTTCCCTTGAAAATGGCGTGCTCGATGAAATGCGAGATGCCGTTGAGCTCGGCCGGTTCGTGCCTGGAGCCGGTTTCGATCCAGACGCCGATGCTAGCGGAGCGGACATGCGGCATCTGCTCGGTGACGATGCGGAGTCCGTTGTCGAGGCGGGTCGTCTGGATCATGAGCACAACAGCGCGGTCCGGCGTCCGGCGCGGAACTGGCAACCGTAGCACGCGCCGTCGGGGGGCGACAAGCCGAGTCCATAATTGAACACGGATGTTCACCGGTCCCACTCCGCTTAGTGCTCGCCGGCACCGATCCGCGAGCCTGGCAGCCGTCTCGATTTGCGGGCGAACGGAAGTTCGCGCACATCCTCCGGAAGCCGGCTGCCGGCGCATTCACGAATCGACTCGAGCATTCGAAGCCGGCGTTGGCCGCCCGTCTCGAACGCCTCAACGAGCGAGACATCGCACACTATCGAGATTGCCTCGATCGCCCTGGGTTAACCGCAGACGGCCTCGGCCTCTTCGATGGTCCATCCGCCGCGAAACGCCGCGGGCAGGTCGAATGCATTTCGCGCTTCCCCAATGGGGCGCAGAAACACCCGCTTCCTCCACGGACCGTCGACGTGGTAGTCGACGGCCGGTACTGCCAGCCTGCACCAATCGAATCGGCCGCTGCGGGCAATGTCATTTCGCGGCGAGCGAATCCGCCAATCGCCGAACAAGGAGCGCAGCGCCCCACGAGGCCGGCCCGTCCAAGAGAACGCTTCCGCTGAAGTGCCCGCGAGGTTCACCGCATTGTGAAACCAGCGACACGACGGGATCCCCGCTCCCGATCGACGCGGGCAGATTGTCCCACCACGAGCCGGGCCGGTATCCTGCGGCGACGGGCCGTACCGCTGCGGCGGCAGGACCGGATTCAACAAGACACGGGGAGATGCCTGAAATGGCCGAATTGCTCGATGGAAAGCGGATCGCGGACGAGATCCTGGGCGAAGTTCGCAGCGAGTTGCTCGCGACGGAGGCCGCGGGCCGCCGTCCGCCGGGACTTGCCGTCGTGCTGGTCGGCGGAGACCCCGCGTCACTCGTGTACGTTGGACTGAAGGTCAAGAAGTGCGCCGAAATCGGGTTTCATTCCGAGCGATACGACATGCCCGAGTCGACTACGACCGAGGAACTTCTCGAACTGATCGCGCGGTTGAACGCCAAGCACGAGATCGACGGCATCCTCGTGCAGCTTCCGCTGCCGAAACACATACCCGAACAGAGAATCCTCGACGCGATAAGGCCTGAGAAGGACATCGACGGCTTTCATCCGATCAACGTAGGGCTGCTTTACCTCGGACAGGAGTCGCACGCATTGACGCCATGTACTCCGACCGGTGTCATCGAACTGCTCGAGCGATCGAGTGTTCCGATCGAGGGCGCGAGCGCGGTCGTCATCGGCCGGTCGGCGATCGTCGGCAAGCCGATGGCGTCACTGCTCATCAACCGCAGCGCGACCGTCACTGTCTGTCATTCGCGAACCGTGGACTTGCCTGGCGTCTGCCGGAATGCCGACATCCTAGTCGCGGCGATTGGAAAGCCGGCGTTCGTAACGGATGCCTTCATCAAGCCAGGCGCGACCGTCGTCGACGTAGGGATCAATGCGGTCACCGATCCATCGTTCGTGCGGACGGTGTTCGGAGAAGACGAGAAGCGGCTTGCGGCGATCGAGAAACGTGGACAGACGATTGTCGGCGACGTGCATCCGCGACTTGCAGAGCCGGTCGCGGGACGGCTGACTCCTGTGCCAGGGGGCGTCGGACCGCTCACGATCGCGATGCTGATGAAAAACACGTACAAGGCATACCGCCTTGCCCTCTGAGGACTTCCGCGTGGCCTTCACCGGCAACTCGCGATGTTGGCCGTAGGACTCACCGGCGGCATCGCCGTAGGGAAGACGACGGTGATGCGCACGTTCGCCGAGCTCGGCGCCGTGTGCATCGACGCCGATGCCATTGCGCGACTGGTCGTCGAGCCCGGGCGGCCGGCGCTTGCCGAGGTGGTTGCCAGATTTGGACCGGGTCTCTTGCGAGTCGACGGGACGCTCGATCGCGAGGCGCTTGGGCGGATCGTGTTCGCGGACGCGGACAAGCGCCACGAGCTCGAGGCGATCCTCCATCCTCCGATCGTCGCCGAGCAGGACCGCCTCATCGCGGCCGCCGCCGTCGAAGATCCCGATGCGATCGTCATCGTCGACGCGGCGCTTATGATCGAGTCTGGTGGATATGCGCGGTTCGACGAACTGATCGTCGTTCACTGCTTGCCGGCGATCCAACGCGAGCGGCTGATGGCGAGGAGCGGAATGACGGCCGAGGAAGCTGACCGCCGAATCGCAGCGCAGATGCCCCAGAACGAGAAGCTGACATATGCGACTCGTACGATAGACACGAGCGGGACGCTCGATGAAACTCGTTACCGCACCGAGGCCGTGTGGCGTGAGCTGAGTGAACGAGCAAGCGCCTCGAAGGAAAGGACCGTTGGTGAGACGGACCTGACGGATCGGGACGGATCCTAGGTCCGAGCGGCTCGGACCCGTCAGTTCCGTCTCATCCGTTGTCCCTCTCCCCGTTTGGCCCGCGTTGCCCCGTCGAAACCAACGTGGTACTTGTCCGTAGACTCGGCATCCGGGAACTCGGCCCATGAGCACGCACGCGACCAACTCGAGCGGGAACACGCTGCTCTCGGTTCGCAACCTCGCGACCCACTTCTTCACCGAGGACGGCGTCGTCAAGGCGGTCAACGACGTGAGCTTCGAGGTACGGCGCGGTGAGACGCTCGGAATCGTCGGCGAATCGGGTTCCGGCAAGTCCGTTGCCAACCTGTCGATTATGAGGCTCATTCCAGACCCGCCTGGACGCATCGTCGGCGGCGAGATCCACTTCGACGGCCGCGATCTGCTCGGCATCCCGGGCGACGAAATGCGAAGGGTCCGCGGGAAGCGCATCGCTATGATCTTCCAGGATCCGATGACGAGCCTGAATCCGTTCATGCGGATCGGCGCCCAGCTCGAGGAGATCACGAAGCTCCACCTCGGGCTCGGCCGAGCCGAAGCGCGAGCCAACGCGATCGGCATGCTGGAGAAGGTGGGAATTCCGGATCCCTCGTCGCGAGTCGACGACTACCCACACCAGTTTTCCGGCGGGATGCGACAGCGCGTGATGATCGCGATGGCGCTCTCCTGCGCGCCCGAGCTCTTGATCGCCGACGAGCCGACGACGGCGCTCGACGTGACGATTCAGGCGCAGATTCTCGAGCTCATCCGCGAGATGAAGCGGGACACCGGCGCGTCGGTCATCCTTGTCACCCACGACCTCGGAGTGGTGGCAGGCATGACCGACTCGATCGTCGTGATGTATGGCGGCTCGATAATGGAAGCCGCGCCGACCGGGGAGCTGTTCGAGAGCCCGAGCAATCCGTACACGCGTGCACTGTTGAAGTCCGTACCAGATCCGTTGCGCGAGCAGCCGCGGCTGTTCCAGATCCCCGGCCTGCCGCCCGATCTGTCGCGGCTTCCCTCAACGCATTGTCCGTTCGCTTCGCGTTGTCCGGAAGCCGTCGATCGTTGCCGCGAAGAGTTCCCGCCGATCCACGAAGTCGCGCCCGGTCACGTTTCGCGCTGCTGGGTCCGCTGAGTCTCCGATGAACGAATCGCTCATCGCCCTCGAGAACCTGAAGGTCCATTTCGACCTCTCGCGGCGAGGTCTTGTCGCGCGCGCAACGGGTCGCGCCGCCGAACGGATCGTCAAGGCGGTCGACGGCGTCACGCTGGACATCCGGAAAGGAGAGACGCTCGGGCTCGTCGGCGAGTCCGGATGCGGCAAGTCGACGACCGGTCGCGCGATTCTGCAGCTCGTACGGCCGACGTCGGGCAGCGTGCGATTCGCCGGAACCGACCTTGTGACATTGCCGGAGCGCGAGATGAAGCAGCATCGCCGGCGGCTGCAGATGATCTTTCAGAATCCGTATGCTTCGTTGAATCCGCGGATGACGGTCGGCTCGATCATTGCGGAGCCGATGCGGAACTTCAGGCTCGGCTTCGACGATCGACAGGCATCGGTCCGCACGCAGGAACTTATGAACGTGGTCGGACTCGACCCGCGGTATGTGAAGCGGTATCCGCACGAGTTTTCGGGTGGACAGCGCCAGCGAATCGGCATTGCGCGGGCGCTCGCGGCCGATCCCCGGTTCATAGTTGCGGACGAGCCGATCTCGGCGCTCGACGTTTCGATACAGGCGCAGATAATGAACCTGCTCGCCGACCTGCAGGAGCGGTTCGAGTTGACCTATCTCTTCATCTCGCACGATCTGCGCGCGGTCCGCCACGTGAGCGATCGCGTCGCGGTGATGTATCTCGGCAGAATCGTGGAGCTGGCGAATGCGACGGACATTTATTCGCGGCAGATTCATCCGTACACGAAGGCGTTGATCTCGGCGGTGCCGGTAGCGGATCCGAAGCTCGAGAAGCAGCGGAAGCGGGTCGTGCTTCAGGGCGACGTGCCATCGCCGATCAATCCCCCCACGGGCTGCCAGTTCCACACGAGGTGCCCGTTTGCGATCGCGGCGTGTTCGCGCGTCGTGCCGGCGATGACCGAGATCCAGCCGCAGCATTTCGCGTCGTGCATCCGGGTATCGCCGGAGCACCCGGACGTCGAGGCCGTCGCCGCGATGCCAGGCGACAAGCACTTCGCACCGGACGATCGGAGCCTGGAGAAATAGCGATCGGGTCGTCGTTCGATTCCGAAGCGGCGCACGGGCCGTCCGTGCGTATCGGCCTCCGTCGTGTTCACGGACGGAACTACCCCGCCAGGCCGGCGGTGACTCCTGCGGGATCGGTGCATTTGGCCGACGCGCCGCCGGCCCCGCAGGCGGCGCTCCGACCCATCCGGCTTTCCGTCAGACCCGGAGTTGCCATTCCTGGCGCTCCAGTCAGAGCAGTTTCTCTATAGCTGCAGTGAGCTCAGGCGACATCGGATCGACCTTGGACGAAAATACGCCGACGAGCTTGCCGTTCCGGTCGATCAGGTACTTCTGGAAGTTCCATTTCACATCTCCTGCCAGCGCCGCATCGCCCCCGCCCGAAGTCAGGAACGCATACAGTGGCGCCTTGCCGTCGCCCTTTACGACGACCTTCGAGAACATGTCGAACTTCACCCCGAATTTAGACGAGCAGAACTCCTTGATCTCGGCCTCGCTGCCAGGTTCCTGCCCGCCAAAATCGTTCGACGGAAAACCGAGCACGCGAAGTCCGCGATCCCGATACTTCTCGTTCAACTCCTCCAGGCCTTTGTACTGCGGCGTGTACCCGCATTTCGAGGCGACATTGACGATCAGAACGACGTTACCGGAGTAGTCGCAAAGACTCTTGTCGGCGCCGTCAATCGTCTTGGAGATGAAATCCAGCGCGGGCGGACAGTCCTTCTTCGAAGCCCGAACGCAACGTGTGCCGCCGGCCATCGCCAGGAATCCCGAAACGAACGTCAGGGTCATCGCGATCGCGGCAATCCGGCTCGTACTCCACATCATTCGATCGTCCTCCAACATGGGATTGCGAGCCGTCACGGCCCGTAGACCTCTACGGAGCAAGTCGTCCAACGGTTTCGTCGCCGGCTGGCCGGCCGGTTTTGCGTGCTGGTACACTTCGGGGTTCTTGCCCGCTGCGCGTAGCGGACATGGACCCTCCACAATGACGACGGATCTCATTGAGCGCGCCGGCGAGGCTGAGGCCGGCGAATCCGCCGGCGGCGCACGGGAAGTCATCTCCGTGCGTGGCGCCAGGGTTCACAACCTCAAGAACATAAGTTTCGAGATACCGATCAATCGGCTGACAGTTGTTACGGGCGTTTCCGGGTCCGGCAAGTCGTCCCTGGCCTTCGATACGATATACGCGGAAGGCCAGCGCCGATACGTCGAGTCGCTCTCGGCTTACGCGCGGCAGTTCCTCGAGCGAATGGACAAACCGGATGTCGACGAAGTCACCGGCATCTGTCCGCCGATCGCAATCCGGCAGAAGAACTCGACCCGCAATCCGCGCTCCACGGTCGCCACGCAGACGGAGATCTACGACTATCTCAGGCTGCTCTACGCCAGAATCGGCACGACGGTCTGCCGGAATTGCAGTCGTGTGGTGACACGCGACAATCCTGAAAGCATCGCGGACCAGGTGCTCGCGATGCCGCCTGGAACCCGGTTCTACGTGCTATTTCCGGCAACGGCCGGGCTTCCGGAGCGCCAGGTCGCGAGACCGTCCCGGCGAAAGACTGCTGTCGACACGGGAGAATCGGAGCGTAAACGCATCACGGCCCACCTCATGAGCCTCATGGCCCGCGGGTTCACGCGACTCTACCGGAACGGGGAGATCGTCGAACTCAAGACGCCGGACAGTTACACCGCAACGTCGTTCGACGACACGTGGGTCCTCGTCGACCGTCTCGCCGTCGGGACGGAGGTCCGCGGACGTCTCGTCGATTCGCTGGAGACGTGTTATCGAGAGGGACACGGCCAGGCGGCGATCGAGACCGCGACCGGCGAACGGCAGAGGTCGACGTTTTCGGAACGGTTCGAGTGCAAGCATTGCCGTATCGTCTACGAATCGCCGGAACCGAGGCTTTTCAGTTTCAACAACCCTTTCGGCGCCTGTCCGACGTGCCAGGGTTTCGGGAACACCATCGGGCTGGACCTCGATCTGGTCGTCCCAAACCCGCAGAAGTCGCTTGCCGAAGGGGCGGTCGAACCGTTCACGAGGCCGCAGTACGAGTGGATCCAGAAGCAGATGCTCGCCTTTGCGAAGGAAATGGGAATCCCCGCCAAGGTCCCGTTCGCCGATCTCGAGCAATATCAGCAGGAGATGATCTACGCCGGTGACCCGGACCTTGGATACGAGGGCGTTCACGGATTTTTCGAGTGGCTGGAAACGAAAAAGTACAAGCTCCACGTCCGCGTGTTCCTCTCGAAATATCGTGGCTATACGCTCTGTCCGGGCTGTCGCGGCGGCCGGCTTCGGCAGGAAGCGCGCGACGTGAAAGTAGGAGGGCTTTCGCTCCCCGAGGTCTGCCGGTTTGCGGTTCGTTACGCCGCCGGTTTTTTCGATACGCTCGAATTGACGGCCGAGGAGTCGGCGATCGCGGACCGGATCCTCGCCGAAGTGCGCGACCGGCTCAGGTTCCTGCGCGAAGTCGGCCTCGACTACCTGTCACTGGACCGGCTGGCGTCGACGCTTTCCGGTGGCGAAGCGCAACGTATCCAGCTTGCTACGAATCTCGGTTCGTCGCTGGCCGGTGCGCTATACGTACTCGACGAGCCGTCAGTCGGCCTGCACCCGCGCGACAGCGGAAGGCTCATCTCCATCCTCAAGAACCTGCGCGACATCGGCAACACGGTCCTCGTCGTCGAACACGAGCCCCAGATGATCCTGGAGGCCGACGAGATCCTCGATATCGGTCCGGGCGCCGGCGAGCACGGCGGCGAGTTGATCTTCGCAGGTTCCGCCGACGAACTGATGCGGTCCGATTCGTCGCTTACCGGCAAATACCTGCGCGGCGACCTCGAGATCAAGATCCCGCGCGAACACCGCAAGATCCATCCGAACAAGATGCTTCGCGTCTTTGGAGCCCGTGAGCACAACCTGACCGGAGTCGACGTCGAGATCCCGCTCGGCGTGATGACGTGCATTACCGGCGTTTCGGGATCGGGCAAGTCGACGCTCGTCCACGACGTCATCTTTGCGGCGCTGAGGAAGCTGAAGGGCGAGTGGACAGGCCCGGTCGGGGCATACAGCAGGATCGAAGGCGCGAACCTTGTCGACGAGGTCCTTATGATCGACCAGTCTCCGATCGGACGGACGCCGCGCTCGAATCCGGTGACTTACATTAAGGTCTACGACGCGATCCGCGACGTCTTCGCCGCAACGCGTGAGGCGCACGCTCGCGGCTTCGACGCCTCGCACTTCTCGTTCAACGTCGCGGGCGGGCGGTGCGAGCGGTGTCAGGGAAACGGCGTCGAGGTTAAGGAGATGCAGTTTCTCGCGGATGTCGAGCTCGTCTGCGAAGAATGCAAGGGAATGCGCTTCAAGCCGTCGATCCTCGAAATCCGCCACAAGGGCCGCAACATTCACGACGTGCTGTCGATGACCGTTCGAGAGGCGATGGGGTACTTCTCGGACACCGCGCGCGTGCTGTCCCGGCTGCAAGTGCTCGACGACGTGGGTCTCGGTTATCTGCGACTCGGGCAGTCGGCGACGACGCTTTCGGGAGGCGAAGCGCAGCGCGTGAAGCTGGCGTCATACCTTAGCCGGAAGTCGCCACTGCGAACGCTTTACATTTTCGATGAACCGACGACGGGACTGCACTTCGACGACATCGACAAACTGCTCACGGCGTTCTCCCGGCTGGTCGACTCGGGCAGCACGCTGATCGTCATCGAGCACAACCTCGACGTCATCAAGACGGCGGACTGGGTGATCGACCTGGGACCGGAGGGCGGAGACGAGGGCGGGACTCTAGTCGCTGTAGGGCCTCCCGAGCACATTGCCACTGTCGATGCGTCGCATACGGGCCGGTATCTGCGTGAATACGTGAGGCGATAGAGGATTCGGCGGGAGTCGGACTATCGGCCCTGCCCTATGGAGCGCCCTGGACGTTCCGCCGCCGGGTTCCCAGGCCTGAAGCGCCGAAGAAGAATGACCGCGCGGCGGTCCAGATTGAGAGGCGGAAGTCGTGGACGTGAGTGAAACGATCCGCCGCGCTCCGGCCGTCCACTTACCCATCCCATCCCATCCCATCCCATCCCATCCCGATCGCGCAGCGGTAACGATGCATTTCGACATCCACCACGCGAGCTAGTTCTCCATTGACACCGCGCCGGCTGTCGTGAGATCACGTCGCGCGTGGAGCAGCGTCCTGTTGTGTTGTTTTCGGACACGCTCCCGATCACACCTGAGAATGGAAATCTGACATGAAATGCGAACGGTGCGTGGCCTGCGACGCCGAGACCCCGCTCAACTCCCTGTTTCGGGTCAACGACAGGTTGTTGTGCGAGTCGTGCGGAAATCGGGAACTCGGCGAGCTGAGGAGCCGCAACGTCGAACCGACCGTGATCCGGGAGGTTGATCCGACTGTCTGCGCAAATTGCAGCGCTGACTTCGGCAGCCAGGCTCTGCCTCGCGTATTGGACTGCCCTCTCTGTGCGAATTGCACGCAGCTGATCTATGCGCGGCCATTTCCGACGTGGCTCAAGGCCTCGTTTGCCGGGCTGGTTCTCGCGCTCGTATTTGCGATCGTGCACGCCGTCCCGTACTTCAAGGCCGGGCGCGAATATGCCCGCGCGGAAAGACTGTTCGATGCCGGAAAATACGACGAAGCGATCCCAGGTCTCGAGGCGGCCGTGAAGGCCGGGCCCGATGCTTCCGAGATCAGGCTGCAGCTGGCATTCGCGTACCTGGCGGTTGCGGACGTCGGCAAGGCGAGTGAACTCGTCAAAGACAGGTCGTTCCCGAAGTCCGAGCTGTTCAACCGGGTTCAGGCGACGTTCGCGCGATTCGACAAGGCCGGCCTGAAGCTGGAGGAAGCCGCGAAGCTGTCTGAACAGAATCGTTCCGCCGAGGCGGCGAAGCTTCTTCGTGAGGCGGCAGTGCTACTGCCCGAACTTCCCGATCTCGCGGAAGGCGTGGAGATCATGGAGGCCTCCGCCGCTTTCGAGCAAAAAGACTACGAGGGATTCATCAAGGCTTCTGAAAAGATCTGGAACGAGAAACACGATTCCGCCAGCGCGGCGATGCTCGCGAGCGCAATAGCGTGCAGGTACGCGACCGGCGGCGTCGCCGCCGAGCGAAAAAGCGCCGAAGAGATGCTGAACACGGCCGGACAGCTTGCAACGACCGACGAGGAACGCGAGGCACTCGCCGAGTACACCCCGCGCATCCGCCACCGTCTCGACTCGCGGGAGATCATCGATCGAAAAGAGTTCAACCGGCGGTACCGGCCCGAGCTCGCTGAGGAGTCAAACTGATGTTTTTCATTCCCGGACCCGTGATTGCGGCGCTGACGTTTCCAGGCGTGATAGTTCACGAAGCCGCGCACTTCCTTTTCTGCCGCGTGTTCGGTCTGGCCGTGTTCGATGTCTGTTTCTTCAGATTCGGCAACCCGGCCGGATACGTCGTACACGAGCCGACGGACGACTTCAAGAAGTCGTTTTTCGTGAGCATGGGGCCCTTCTTCGTCAATTCGGCCCTTTGCGTTCTTTTCTGTTCGGCTGCATTCGTACCAGTTTGGGTATTCGAAGCGAAGGACCCGATTGCGTGGTTCTTCTACTGGCTGGGCCTTTCGATCGGAATGCAGGCATTTCCTTCGACGACGGACCTGAGCCACATCTGGCGGCTCGCGCCGGAAAACGCGCGAAAGGGCAACTTGCTGGCGATCGTCAGCTTTCCTATTGTCGCCATTCTGTACCCGCTCAACTTCCTTCGGATCGTGTGGGCGGACCTCGGCTACGGACTGGCAATTGGCATCCTCGGTCCCCTGGCCCTCTTCAAATGGCTGGCGTAGCCACTTGCGCAGCCAAAGGGACCAGCCCGCCTTTTCCTCCTAACTTGCAAGCTCCGCGCCGATTGCATCCGCGGCTTCCAGGCAATCTTCACTCGAAACGTCGTTGTGCGTGACGAGCCGAATCCTGCGTGCGCCGAAGGCGATGGCGCGGATCTCCCTGTCGAAGAGCGAAGCCACAAGCGACGGCGCGTCGCGCACGCCAGCCTCCAGCTCGAAAATCACGATGTTCGTCTGCACAGATTCGGGATCGAGCACGATTCCAGGAATCCCGGCAAGCGCCGTTGCCAGCAATCGCGCGTTGGCGTGATCGTCGGCGAGGCGCTCCGTCATCCTGTCGAGAGCAACGAGCCCCGCGGCCGCCAGCACGCCGACCTGTCGCATTCCGCCGCCGAAAGTCTTGCGGACGAGCCAGGCCTTGTCGATCAACTCGCGTGTGCCTGCGAGTATCGAGCCCACCGGAGCCGACAATCCCTTCGACAGGCAGAACATCACGGAATCGACTGGAGCTACAACGTCACGCACGTCGCACTGCAGTCGGGTCGCCGCGTTGAACACGCGGGCGCCGTCCAGATGAACGGGCAGCCCCAGTTCGTGGACGCCATTAGCAATCTCCCGCATGGACTCGAGCGGCATCACCGTGCCGCCGGCCAGGTTGTGCGTATTCTCGAGCGCCACGAGACCGGTCTTCGCGTTGTAGGTCGTGCGCTGGCGAATCGCCGCACTCACGTCTTCCCACGCAAGCCGCCCTCCCTCGCGGCCGGGAACCGCCCTCGGCATTACGCCTGAGAGGAGCCCCATTCCCGCCATCTCGTAATCGAGGATGTGCGAACGCGATTCGCAGACGACTTCGTCGCCGCGCTCCGTGTGGCAGGCGATGGCGATCTGGTTGCCCATCGTGCCGGTCGGAACGAAAAGCGCCGCTTCCTTGCCAAGCCGTTCGGCCGCGCGCCGCTGAAGCTCGTTAACGGTCGGGTCTTCGGCGAACACGTCGTCGCCGACCTCGGCCGCTGCCATCGCCGCGCGCATCTCGGCCGTCGGCTTCGTCACTGTATCTGAACGCAGGTCGATCATGGATGAGTGAGTACCATTGAGTGGATTGACGGGGGGAGACAACTTTCACGAGTTCCGGAGTTCCCGCGAATCCTCTAAAAAGCCCGCGAGCCCTGTCAACATTCCTACACGAATGCCTGGAAGACCTCATTCGAGAGCAGCAGGCCCTTCCGGCTCAGGCGAAGCCAGCCGTCCGACGTGTCGAGCAATCCCGCCTCGAGAAGTGGATCGAGCCCGTCGGCGAATGCCTGCAGGAGGTTGATCCCGTATCGCGACTCGAAGCCTGCCAGGTCGATTCCCGCCGTGCGCCGCAGTCCAAGGAAGGCTGCCTCCGAGGCGCGATCCCTTGCGTCCAGGGTGAACTCTTCCGCAGTTGCCGAACCGGTCGCTTCGATAGCATCGGCGTATCCCGCTATCGACCGGACGTTCGACCGGCGACGGCCGTCAACGTAACCGTGCGCGCTGACGCCGAAGCCAAAGTAATCCGCATCCAGCCAGTACTTCTCGTTGTGCCGGGATCTGCGATCCAGACCGTCCGGACTCGCCTTCGCAAAGTTCGAGATCTCGTAATGCACGAACCCGGCTCCGGCGAGCGTCTCGATCATCTCTTCGTACATCGCCGCCGCGAGGTCGTCATCCGGGTGCGCGACGCGACCGGCCTCGACGTCGCGGGAGAGTCTGGTCCCCGGGTGCAGTTCGAGCAGGTAGAGCGAGAGATGGTCTGGCGACAGTTCGAGGGCCGCGGCGAGGTTAGCCCTCCAGGTTTCGATTCGCTGCAGAGGAAGTCCCGCAATCAGATCGAGGCTGACGTTGTCGAAGCCCGCCTCCCTCAGTAGCCCGATCGCGGCTCGGGCGTCCTTGGCGTCGTGCACGCGTCCAATGCTGGCGAGCTCCGTGTCGTCGAAACTCTGCACCCCGACGCTGGCGCGATTGACACCCGCGGCACGGTACGCATCGAGCTTCTCGCGAGTCAGCGTCCCAGGATTCATCTCGACCGTTATTTCGGCGTCATCGCTGACGTCGAACGAATCTCGAACCGCCTCCAGTATCCGAACGAGTTCATTGGCCGGAAGCAGCGACGGGGTGCCGCCCCCGAAGAAAACAGAATCGATGTGCGGACGGCCGAATGCGCATCCCGCCTCACGAATCTCGGCGTCCAGGGCCGGCAGATAACGCGCGGCGAGCCCCTCATCGAAGTCGCCCGAAACGAACGCACAGTAGGTGCACTTCGTGCGGCAGAACGGCACGTGGACGTAGACGCCCGGCAGGACGTTTGTCTGCGGCGCCGGTCCGCCGTGCTGGCGCAGAGTGGGCAGGACCATCGGGAACTGAAGTGGATTCACAGGACTTTTCCTGGCCGGCTTTCCGTGCGAATCCCCATCAAGTCCCGTTCACCCTGCCCACTCACCTTCACGGCATCCGCAGCGAGATGAACCGGCGCTCGATCTTCGCGCCGACGCGTCTCGCCACCTGCAGGATCAGCTCGTCGCCGGGGCGCAACCGCGACAATTGATCGCTGAACTCAGGCTGGCCGAGAATCCGGCGTTGATTCACGGATATCACGACGTCGCCCGCGAGAAGTCCGCGCTCGGCCGCAACCGAGCCCGGATCCACGCTCATCACGTACGCGCCGGTCAGTCCGTCGAGCGATCTGTCACGCGCCAGATCGGGAGTGAGAGTCCTCAAAGTTATGCCGAGACTCGGCCGGACCGGGGGATCGGCCTGGGGCTCGTCGGGCGGCAACTCGGGGTCGCCTTCGCCTCCGTCCTCACCGTCGAACTGCTCCGCACGGCCGCCGGACGCCGCGATCATTTCTTCGCGATCGCCAAGCTTCGCGGTTGCTGTACCGGGGGTACCTTCCCGGACGTAAGTGAGCCTGACGACGGAACCAGCCGGGAACGACCCGATGCGCCGAATCAGATCTCTCCGATTCCGAACCCGCTCTCCGTTGATTTCGGTGACGATGTCGCCGCTCGCAAGACCTGCCGCCGCGGCGGGGCTGTCATCGCGAAGCACTCCGCTGATGACGACGCCATCGCTGCCGTCAAGACCGTTGCTCCTGGCTACCTCCGGCGTGAGGTCGGCGACCTCCACTCCAAGGAAGCCCCGGTTAACGCGACCCTTCGAGACGAGCTCGTTGTAGATCTCGGAAGCCGTGGACGAGGGAAGGGCGAAGCCGATGCCGCTGAACGCACCGGTCCTCGTTGCAATCTGCGTGTTGATGCCGACGACTTCGCCGGCCAGGTTCACGAGTGGGCCGCCGGAGTTTCCCGGATTGATCGCGGCGTCGGTCTGCAGGAACTGCTGGAAGGCGCTGGAGCCCCCGTCGGTTTCCCTTCCCTTGGCACTGATGATGCCCGCGGTAACGGTCTGTTCCAGCCCGAATGGGCTGCCTATCGCAAGCACCCAGTCGCCGACGCGAAGCCTGTTGGAATCGCCGAAGCGAGCGAACGGCAACGGTTTGTCCGATGTGATTCGAAGGACAGCGAGATCCGTATCCCGATCCGTGCCGATCAACTCGGCGTCGAATTCCCTGTGGTCGAACAGTCGCACGCTCATCTTCGTCGATCCTTCGACTACGTGCATGTTCGTGAGAATGTACCCGGAAGCGGTGACTATGACGCCGGAGCCTTTGGCTTCTCTTCCGGCGAGCCGTCCCTTGCCCTCCTGGACGTCGATGTGAACGACGGCCGGTTCGACGATCGATGCCGCGTTCGCGAAACTCGCCGACAGGTTGTCCGCAACCGGTCCAGTCGAGCTGATGACGATGCGGTTGTCGGGATCGGCGAATGCGCCGCGCGTCACGACAGCACCGATGAGAACGCCGAGAAACAGCGTCGCCACCATCATCGAGCCGATTACCATGCGCTGTTGCTTCGAGATCCGCTCGAGAGCCTGCACGGTCAGGCCGGCTGTGGACGCCGGCAGTCCGGCGACCTCGTCACGCGTATCGTTCATCGAAATTGCCTCCGTACAATCGGGAACCCGACTCCTCGCAGTATAGCAGGGCCACCTCGGAGTGGTATCCGCAGCGCCGGCGACGGGCCGTCCGTGCGACCCGCAGCAGTCCACCGCACGCGCGACCCCTCGCCTGTCGTACCCGGAGCGCCGGCGCAGTCAGCGCGATCCGGAGGATTCGAACGGCCGCCCCGAGATCGAACAGGCATACTTGACGCTGCCTGAAAATCCGCCCGGGAACAGTCGCGGCACGAGCGGCAACCCCAAGCGCCGGAACCGGGCGTCACCATTGCGATGGCGCTCCAGTTCACTGAGTCAGATATCGTCAGGCACCCCGACACCCGCCGCCCTGAGAACGGCAATCGCCTCGCCCCGGGTGGCGACGACGAGATCTGGACTGCGTCCGACTTCCACGAGCAGGCGACGCACCATATCTCGCATCGCGTCGTTCCCGCCGGTTATCCACGTGGCCGCCAGCAGCCTCTCGTCGCAAAAACTGCGCTCCAGTACCGCCTTGAGGACTGGGATTGCCGGCTCCGCAAAGCTCCGCACCTTCGAATAGTCGCTGAGGACCGCAAACGGAAGCTCGGATTCGTAAATCTCCAGGAACTGCCAGACAACGGTCGAAAGGCCGTCCGCCGTAACCAGTGTGGGAAGTTCGGCTCTAATCAGCCTGAACTCCGGATAGTCCACGAACGAGAAGTCGAAGCCACCGACAACCATGCGCCGGATCTTACGCCGCGCCCCGGCCGGCTTCACAGCGAACCCGGAGTCTGACGGCACAGGCCAGGTGGAACAGGTCGGCCGATGGCCACTGTCGCCTGGGCGCGACGCGATGAATCCGTACCTTCCGGTTCCCTTATCCGCCAGAATTTGCTAAGGTTGCGGCTGCCTCCACAACCAAGACGGATCCAGGCGTCATTTGCCTCGACACCGAAGAATGTCTCACCGCTCGACGTCACGAAAGCCGGCCCAGGCAGGCTTCTCGCTGCCGGAATTGATGTTCGCGATGCTCATCACGATGGCGCTGATGGTCATCGTCTTCACCATCATGCGGCAGAACCAGTCGATATTCGCCACGGAGACGGGCGTTACATCGATGAACGAGAACATACGGGCCGCTGTCGACCTTATAACACGTGAAGTTCAGGCTGCAGGAACGGGACTGCGAGGGATGACCGCGCCAATCCTTGGAGTCGACGGTGAAGGCGACGCCGGCGACCGGTTGGTTTTGCTTATCGGAGATCCAAACGCACCAATTGCGGAGGTTCGATCGAACTCGCCCTATCCATCCGGGAATACCCAGGTTGCACTGATTCCGCCGACGGGAACCACGGGACCGCCCAATGCTCCTCAGTATCTGGACGATCGGAAGAAGGTCCGGTCGCTGTATCAATCGGGCGATCGCTACATTCTCTACAACGAGACGCGATTCGTGGTCGTGCGCATCTCTTCGACGTCGGTCACTTCCGGTGGCGACATCCTCGTCAACTTCAGGATTGACAAGTCGAATCCGAAGCCGAAATTTGGCGATTACCGATTCCGGACCGCCGCGGACAGCAACGGTGCGTTCTTCGCCAAGCTGGACGGCATAGTTACCTATCGCTACGACAAGGATGCCGAGACACTCGAGCGGCGCGAAACCGAAGACGGGTTCGTGGCCGTGGCGCACGGGATCATTGGCTTCCAGACACGGTATCGAGTCCTGAAAGCCGACGACACGCTTGGCGAGCCGCTCGACGATCCACCGACGGAACGCGACACGGTTCGCTCGCTGGTCGTCACTCTGAAGGCTCGCACGATCGACGCGGAGCCCGATACCGCCAACTATCGCGAAACGGCGGAACGAATCGAGATAACCCCCCGCAACATGCGCCTGCGGCGTCCCGCGGGAGAAGACGCAGGGCCATCGAAGTTGGCCTTCCACTGAATTGATGGATTTCATGCTCGCCCAGCAAGACAAGACCCGCCGGCGACGTCGGATCCGCCGGCGGCGCCGGCAGAGCGGAGCGGCGCTGATAACGGCGCTCCTCTGTATGACGCTGCTCTACGCTCTCGCCCTGGCACTACTGCTGTCGACGACCACCGACACTCTCATCACGTCGAGCTACCGGGCGTCGGAGGAGGCGTTTTTCGCGGCTGACGCCGGCATTGCAATGGGGCGCCGGGCCGTCGCGAAGGCCGTCTCGGAGCAGATAACGGCCATCGCCGAAGGCAGGGCGCCAGCCTTCCGGCCGGAAACGCAGATCCTTCCCGACTCGACAGCGGCTCCGGATTCGCCGTTCTTCAACGCGATCCGGTCGCGCGCAGCTTCGCTGGCGAACAGCGAAGCAAGAAGCCAGTTCTCGAACGACGCGCAGTACCAGATCGAGATCCTGTCCGTAGAAGGCGGACCCTCGACGACGCCGATTCGCAACGAGGCAAACGGTCTCGAAAGCTACATCTATCGCTACGAGATCCGTTCTACCGGAAAGAGCGCATACGGCGCCCGGGCCGAAGTCGTGGAACGCGGTGAGCTTCGGACGCACCTGACTGCCTCTATCAGTGTGTCGCGCCGGCCGTTCACGGCTTACGGCACCTTCTTCGACCGGGGCGACCCCGACGGGGGACTCGTCCTCGTCAGCGGTGCGTTTACCGGACCCGTCCATACCAACTCGCACTTCAACTTCTCGTCGAAGAACACTGTCGTATTTCGCGGCCGCGTTTCGCAGGCCGACGATTACGTCATTTATGACGGCAGATCCGAACCTGTTCCCGTCGACGGCAAGACAGGCGTAGTCGTGAGCTCGGGCACGTACGAGCGAAAGGAGAAAATTCCCCCTCCGCAGAACAACTACGTTCAGGAGCTCGCAGTGATCAACGGGAACGGCTACAACGGCAACTCCGTGCCGGGCACTGTTGACGGACAGGGCCGAGTCACGGCGGCGACACTCGCCGCCGGGCTGACCGACGTGAACGGCCGGCCGCCCCAGGTCAACGGCAACGACATACCGAACGGCGTCTACGTTTCGTCGACCGACGGTTCGACCATCACCGGTGGCGGAATCTACGTCAATGGCGACGCCAGAATCGAACTCACCACGAGCGGTAATTCTCAGACGATTCAGATCGGTCAGGGCGCGTCCACGAGCACGGTGACGATCGACTACGACGCCTCGACTACAACGTTCAGCTCCGGAGGGACCACTCGAGTTCTTACGGGAGTTCCGATGGACTCGTCACTTGGAGAATCGAACCAGTCGCCCGGGATCTCGCTGTTCGTCGACGGCTCGATCACGTCGCTTTCCGGACCTGCGGCCGTGGAAGGACAGACCGGGCCGGCGATCTCGCCCCAGACCGCCCTTACGATCACGGCGCAACGGCACATCACTGTTACCGGCGACATCAAGTACACCGAGCCCGTCGTTGGTGCCGACGGCAACGCGCTTCCGCGGGCAAATTCCGTGAAGTCGGTCCTCGGTATCTTCACGAACGACGGAAACGTGGTTCTCCAGCCCGACGGATCGCGAACCGACGGCGAAGGCGCCAGCATGGAGATCGATGCGTCGATTGCCGCTTTCAACAGTTCGAAATCGAACGATGGCGGCAAACTGGAAGGGACGATCGTCTACGGCTCCGGTTCGCCCGGAACCGGCGCCCGTTTGAAGATCGTGGGCGCGCGTATCCAGTCGAACATCGCGAACATCAAGTACAAGAACCGGCAGATCTACTACGATCCGCGGCTCGAGGGCGGCAATTTCGCTCCGCCGTTCTTCCCCGGAACGGAAATCAAGAAGAACACTTCGGATCTGAAGATCGTGTTTCCCGGTGAACAGTCCGTCGTCATACTCGCGAATTCGTGGCAGCGCGACGAGCGGCGCCACAAGTCCTCCGAGTAGCCGCCCCAGGGAGCCCGAACCGCTCTCCCGTTACTGCGCCGAGTAGCCTTTCCGCGTCCGGACCGTGACTCCCGGTCGAGTCGGAAAGATCTCGATAGCACGCCAACGTCCGTCCCGCACGTCGTTGGCCGATACGTAGGTCAGCACGTATTGCTGCTTCAGTTCGAGCGCGACGTCCTTGTAGGCGTGGTCCAGCTCGTCGAACGAGACGGGTGAGTAAAGCCGGCCGCCGTAGCGGTCCGCAAGGCGCTTCATCCGCTCTTCAGATGCCTGCAGCTCACCGATCGCGGCGCGCGCGGGCTTCGCCGATCCCGTGAGCACGCCAGCCTTACCGGCGTATGGCTTCAAGCGCTCTACGATCGCCTGGACCTCGCTTACGACATAGAGCGAAGCGCCGCAGCGATCCAGCGCGGCCCGAACCTGGTCTTCAGATAACTTGCTGGATGTGTCGACGCCGTCCGACAACAGAATGATCGCCCGGCGCCCCTCGACCTTGGCCAGCTGGTCCTCGGCGGCAAGATACAGCGCGTCCCAGTACGCAGTCGCATCGCCCCCTCGATATCGCCAGTCGAGCGCGTGCTGAATCTCTTCCCGGTTCGACGTCCAATCCTGCAGAAGCTCGACTTTGTCGGCGAACTGGATCACGGAAACGCGGTCGTCCGGGCCAAGCTCGCTTGCAAAGGCTCCGGCTGCCTTCCTGATGTTCACGCGCTCCGAAAACACGCTCCCGCTCGCATCCAGAACGAGGACGACGTTGACTGGCAGCATCGCTTCGCGGCAGGACGCAAGTTCCTGCCTGACCCGGTCCTCGGCGACGATGAAGTCCTCCCCGGTCAACCCTTTCACCGGCCTGCCGCTGGCATCGCGGACCGTGACGTTGAGCAATACCTCCTGGGTCCCGAGGCGGATGTCCGCGTCGGGGTCCTGGCCTGGAAGCACCGGCGGAGCCTTTGGCGGTGGCTTGCGTCCGCTCTGGGCGGCGTTGGCGAAGTCTCCGCAGGTGAGCGAGGCCACAATTATCGCAAGAGCCCACCAGGCGAGCCGGGTCCGGAATAGATGACGCGAGATCATGGGTCGCATTGTACAGGTGACGGAAGACTCCGTGACCGCGAAGGCATCGAAGTGCTCCGGGGTGAATCGTTTTCAAGTGAATTCGCAGTTGACACTCCAGGGATCGGTCGGTACACTCGGGCGTCTCCAAAAAACAACACGAATCCAAATTTTCGTTGAGAGGGGCGCAGACCCTTCGTCTTCTACGCCAGTCCCTGTGTCATCAATAGCCAACGCTGTTCTTTGTTCTCACGGTTTTGCAGGTTGGTTGCGCCCACAAGGCGCCATTAGTTCTATCTGCGACTACATCATCTCGGAGGTTGCATGCGATTGAACGCACGCATTTCGGTCTCGGTATCCGCACTCTTCCTTCTTGGCGCATTCGGCGCGACAACGGCATACGCCCAACAATCTGGCACTCCCGCTTCTGATTCCCCCACGTTCACAAAGGAAGTCATCCAGGACAAGCCTGAAGGCACTCCCGACGTCGAAGGCGCCCCGGCGCCGATTCCGACCGTCGCGCTCGTCGTGCCGCCATCGCCGCGAATCGTGACGGGCGGGCCTGGTTCGATCGCTATCCGTGGCGGCGAGATCACGAGCGATTCGCCCTACGCGATGAAGCCGGCCTCGGCCACCAGTATGCGCATCAACAGCAACTTCGGCTGGCGGGGCGGAAGGGTGCACAAGGGCGTCGACTTCCAGGCGTCTTATGGCGACAGCGTCGGGGCGTCCATGTCGGGCGTCGTGGCGTTTGCCGGCGTCAAGCGTGGATATGGCAACCTCATCGTCGTCGATCACGGGAACGGTGTGTCGACCTATTACGCGCATCTTTCGGCAATGTGGGTGTCGGTCGGACAGTCCGTTTCGCCGGGCCAAGTCATCGGCGCCATCGGCGTTACGGGAAGGTCGTCCGGGCCGCACCTGCACTACGAAGTTCGTGTCAATGGCGAAGCTATCAATCCGGCCTATCTCATCTCCTTCACCGAAGGACAGGTTTGGGTCAATGGCAAGCCGTTCGAGAAGGACGAGGACGACGAACCGGTTCCTGGCGGCGAAGTGAAGCCGATATCCGACGCCCGGTCGACGGCGGCCGAAGGCACACGGCCACGCCGCGTCAGCGCCGATCCTTCGAAGAGCACTGTGATCATCGCGTCGAACGACACTATGACGGCATACTGATCCGGGGCGAACGAGCCTTTCCGATCGGGTTTTTCCCGAGGACCGCGGTGCAAGCCGCGGTCCTTTTTCATTCCGGCCGTGTGGCGGCCCGAGCGATCGTCGGCTATCTTTTCGACTGTGAACCGGGCATCGCGGAAGGCTACGGAGATCATCGCAACCCGTCGAACGCTCAGAATGGAGGATTTTCGGACCGTGACCATCCGTTCGCTCGTCATTCTCGTGGCCGCGCTTGCGCTCGTTCCCGCTTCTGTCTCTGGACAGGCCACCACTCGGTCCCGCCGTGTGCAGGGACAGCCGGCCGCAACTGTCCGGACAACAAAGCCCGAGGCCGCGAGTGCCGAGCCGTCTGCGCCGGCCGTTCCAGCCTTCGAGAAGCTGCCCTTTGGACCCGGCGAGACTTTGACCTACGACATCGCGTGGAATGGATCCACCACGGCGGCGACGATGGTCCTGACCGTTGGAGAGAGATCTGCCGATGGCCTGCCGATCCGGGCGGATGTCGAGACCGTGGGGCTGACCCGCTTCCTGGCCGCGGTCGACGCCGTCTACACGACCTATGCCAGTCCGAAGACCGTGCTGGGCAATCGTACCGAGTACGAAACCACGTTCAACGGAAAGAGCCATCGCGGTTCCACGGTTTTCGATCGCAAGAAGAACGTCGCCGTGTCTTCGCAGGCGACGACGCCGATCGGTCCTGAAACGAGCGACGGGCTTTCGCTCTTCTACCGCCTTCGCGCGTTGCCGCTGAAGTCCGGCGAAGTTCTGACCCTCGACGGTGTCGAAGGACGAAACCGCCGCCAGGTGCGCGCGGTCGTCGAGGCCCGCGAGTCGATCGCTTCGACCAATGGCTCGATTCCGGCAATCCGGGTGGCATTCATGCCGATCGTCGGCGGCCAGCCAGACGATCGGGATCAGGTGCGAGTGTGGTACAGCGACGACGTCGCTCGAGTGCCGTTGCTCGTGACCGCCGAACCTGATGTCGGGGCGATTCGCGTTACGCTCAAGAGCGCGAGAGCGACTCGCACGCGATAGGTGCCCCCACGCCAGTGGCGCACCCCTCGTAATGAAGCGGGTATGCGCTCGGGAAGTGCCCCCCGAAGACGGCACCTCGATCCCTGTCACGAACGCGACCTCGCTTGCGCCACGCCGATCTCGCCGAGGA
Source organism: Blastocatellia bacterium (assembly GCA_021463145.1). Taxonomy (GTDB): domain Bacteria; phylum Acidobacteriota; class Blastocatellia; order UBA7656; family JADIYM01; genus JADIYM01. Next base: position 26,149 of record JAJTWZ010000035.1, read on the forward strand.
AGCGTTGGGGGGTTCGTAACAGTTCCCCACGCGCCTGCGGAGCACCCCCTAGGATGAAACGAGCAGCGTTTCGGGTCCGGGGGTCGTTCTGAAGCGCCGGAGCAACGGTGTTTTCTGTCAACGTGGAAATGCTTCGAGTCTGGCCTTCCGAGAGGCGAACGGGTCCGCGACCGCGGAGCGGTCGATACAATAGCCGTGGGTCACGCGCGGCGAGCGCAGCGAGCAAGCGCGCGACCCGCGGAACCGCCCGCCGCGTTGGGCCGACCGCGGAGCGGTCGCATTGTCCGTCCCAATGCGCGCCGGTGGCGACGCAAGCGATGTTGTTTCCCGGCAAAGAGGCATCTCTTTCCTGGCCGAAGATCGAGATTCGTACGGCTCGAGCTGCGAACCCAATGTGACCGCTCCGCGGTCGGCGCGGTTGGGCGGGCCGACCGCGGAGCGGTCGCATCGTCAGTCCCAATGCGCGCCGGTGGCGACGCAATCGACGTTGTGTCCCAGCAAAGAGGTATCTCTCTTCTGGCCAAAGATCGAGATTCGTACGGGTCGAACTGCGAACCAAACGCGACCGCTCCGCGGTCGGCGCGGCTGGGTACGCGGTACCGCGGGTCGCGCACCTGCTCGCTGCGCTCGCCCGCGCGCGACCCACGGCTATTACATCGACCGCTCCGCGGTCGCGGACTCGCTGGCGCACGACCCAACGGCTGCTACGGAAAACGGCCGTGCGTTGGTGCCTGCACTCCGCCCGTTTCATTCCAGGGAGGGGGTACTCCGCAGGTGTGTGGGGAACTATTACATCGACCGCTCCGCGGTCGCGGACCATCCTGCCTCTCGAGAGGCCAAAGCTGTAAAGCGCCGTAGGCGCGAAAGCAGTAAGGCGCCGTAGGCGCGAAAGCACCGTAGCCCACGGCGCAAGGCGTGGGTATTGCGGCGGAGTTCGGTCAAGCCCCGGAGGGGCGAAAGAAGAACGCGAACGCGCGACGGCCGTGGCCCTCTTTCGCCCCTAGCGGGGCTTCGATCGATTTCTGCTTGCTGACCCACGGCTTGCGCCGTGGGCTACGGTGCTTTCGCGCCTACAGGACTCCGGAAGAATGCGATGACGACTCGTTCACGGCGCTCCGGAAGAATGCGATGACGACTCGTTCACGGCGCTCCGGAAGAATGCGATGACGACTCTTTCATGCGGCATTGCGACTCGAGGAATACGGAGTGGCTTCGTAACAACCCGTCAATCCAGCACGATTCACCGAAACGCCGAAGAGCCGCGCAGAATCCCCCTCGATCCTCGCGGCTCTTCGCCGATTGAAAGCGGCCGCGGGAGGCCTGGAGGGGCGCTTCCGAGCGGCCTCTGCTCCGCCCTGAGTTGCACCGACCTCCCCACCGCCGCCCTATCGTTCCCGGGGTCCTCTCTGAACGACGCGCCTCCGTTGCGCTCGGCGCGGCGATCCCCCGGGAATATCAAACTCACTGCAACTCCCCGGGCAACCCAAGTGCCACAGAGCTGGCGGCAATTGAATCAGTACTTTCTGGAAATTCCGGCTGCGGCCGCCGTCAGACCGGTGCAGTTGTGCGCCTGCATCTGTCGGCAAATTCCTGCATCAAGTCAGCGCCCGCGCATCCGGCGCCTCGCCTCGAAGAGGACGACGCCAACAGTCACCGATACGTTCAGCGAGGTAACGGCGCCATACATTGGCACCGCAAGCAGCACGTCGCATCGCTCGCGAACGAGCCGCCGCAGGCCGCGTCCTTCCCCGCCGAACACAAGGGCTGTAGGTCCGTCGAAGTCGTAGGCCGTGTAGGCCGTATCCGCTCCGCCGTCGAGGCCCGCGACCCACGCACCCGCCTGCTTCAACGTTTCCATCGCCTGAACAAGATTGGTCACGCGCGCGACCGGAATGTGCTCGAGCGCGCCGGCCGACGTCTTTGCGACGGTTTCGGTCAATCCAACCTGTCCGCGTGCCGGAACCACCACGCCGGCGGCTCCCGCGCACTCCGCGGTGCGGAGGATTGCGCCCAGGTTGTGCGGATCTTCGACGCCGTCCAGGAGGACCACGAGCTTGCAATCCGCCATTCGGGCAATCACCGTGTCCAGTTCCGCGTAGGCCGCCGAGCCCACGACGGCCACGACACCCTGGTGGTTCCGAGTGCCGGCCGCCCTGTCGAGAGCCTCCGAAGGTTGCCGCGCCACCGGGACGCCGGCAGCGCGGGCGGCCTTCACGAGCTCGTCGAACCTGGCGATGCGCACTCCCGTCGCGATCGCGATCCGCTCCACCGGGCGCCGCTCGCCTCGAAGGGCTTCGAGCACCGGATTCACGCCGAAGATCACGCTCATCCGCCACCCCCGCGCGCAAACAGATAGAGCGTTCCCCGCGTGCCGGGACCGAGGTCTGCGACGGCGAACATCCGGTTGCGATCGTCCAGCGCAAGTCCTTCGATGGCTGGATAGTTTACGGCCAGTCGATTGAGCGTCTTCCCGCTCCGATTCACTTCGATGACGGCCTCCTCGAACCGTGCCGCAACCAGAAACGAAGCTCCTCCCGGAGTGGCGGCCACCGCGCCGATCGATTGCGTTTCGACCTTGGCACGGCTTGTGATCACGCCTTCCCTGCTGATGAAGACCAGTTCGGCAGGCCGTTCGAGCGCGAGGACGAACCCGTCCGCCGATTCGTCGTACGCGATTCCTTCGATCCCTGAGTTTCCCGTCCGCACATCCACTTTGAAGCGGCGCTTCACGTCACCTGCCCGTGTCAGTTCAACGATCTCGGCGGTCGCCTCGTCCGCCACGAAGAGATGGCCCGACCTCGGGTCCAGGGCAACGCCCTCCAGATCCTTTCCGCCGACGTCGATACCGCTTCCCGACACGGCACCGTCCGGCGCGATACGGTGGAGCGTTCCCGTCTCGTCCGAAACCGTCCACAGAGTTCCCGTCTCAGGGTCGAAAACCAAGTCCGACGGCTCTTCGACGGCCTCACTCACCGGTCGTTCCAGGCCGAGCCGCAGACCGAAAAGCACGGAATCGGATCGAACCTTTTCGCCGTCGACGGCGTGCAGAACCGCACACCCGCACAACGAGACCGAGACGACGATCCAGGCGATGCTGATGGCGGCACGTCCGGGCATTCGCGAATGATACTTGGCCACCGGCAGGCGGCGCCAGAAATCGTGCCGTCTCGATCCGTCCGGCGGTACACTGACCGCATGTTGATCGCCGTACTGGCGTGCATTGCCGGGATCGTCGTCGAGAATTGGTACTTTCCACAGGATCGATCGGCGCTGCTCGGCCGGTTTCTCGACTCGGGACGCCCCGCAGAGAGGCTCTCGCTGCTCGTCGGGCTGGTCCTGGGACACTCGGTCGTGCGCTGGCTCATCGCCTTCGCGGCCGCGGCGATGCTCGTCCTTGTCGTTCTCCAGATTCCTGGCCTACAGAGCGCTGTCAAGCGGGCAATCGACGGCGGCAGCATCTCCCTGGCCGCCTTCGACGCAATACTAGGCCTGGCCATATCGGCCGTCATGGCCTTGCTGGCGCTCGTTGCACGCCGCCTTGCCGCGTGACGCAGAGGCTTCGCTACGCTGTTACGACCCGTCCGGTGCTGCCGAGGGTGGCCAGGCGCCGATCCGCTGGCGCAACGCAACGATCTTGCCGAAGTGATATGCGTTATGGACGGCCACGCAGTTAAGCTCGTCGGCCAGGGTCACGCCCGGCTCCAACTCGAGCGCCAGACGCTCGGGCGTCTGCCCCATCGCTGCCGCCGTGCGGGCACCGTCCAGGAACACGCGCACCAGGTCGTGCCACTGGTCTCCGTGTTCCGGAGCCTTGCTCGGGAATAAATCGCCGGTTGGACCGCTGCCCGGCTCGATGATGCTCTGCTGGTACCCCACCAGGTGTCACAGCTCCTCGTAGATCGAGTGCGATGCGCCGTCCGGGCGAAGCGCGACCTGCTCGAGCGTGAGCCCGGACAGAAGGTAGGCTCGCTCGGGAAACTCCCCGGCGAGAAACAGATGTTCCAGGGAATGCATCCCATCGCTCCTTTTATCTGTTCGATTCCAGGTCCTACGTATTCTGAGTTTTCAGACTTCGCTGTCAGTGCGAAGCAATCAGACGAACGCCGCAGGATGCGTTCGTGCGGCCTCGCTCTCAGAGGTGGCAGCCGAGTGAGTCTCCGAGGTTCGGCCCCTTTCCAGAAAAGATGAGTTTCGCACCCAAATCGTCATCGGGAAAGGAGTCATGCGAACCCTCGCGAAGCCGGCGAACCTAGAGACGCCCCGATCAAGAGTAATTCCCGCTGACAAATCGTCTGAACGTCGACGCCACGGAAGGGGCGGACGGACCTCCGGCACCTGCCGCGTAGCGGTCTTGTTCAACTGAGGTTGAGCGTCGCGCGAGTATGGAGTACAAATTCATGTGGCCCACTGGCGCTTGCGGAATGGCGCCCGATTCGTCGCCCGATCTCTTTATTGCCGCTCTCTGCGGCTCAAGCCTCTGGAGAAAAACTCATGAAGTACCTACCCGCGCGGGCAGTCATTTCGTCCCTCGTTGCTACGCTGCCGCTTGTTGTGGCCGTCGTCGCATCGGGATCGGGCGTCTCCGGGCAGGCCGGCGGCGCGTCACTGCACAGTCCGTTCGGCTCTACGTCGCGCAGTAGCTCCACGGCTACGAAGGTTGCGAACCCCCCGGGCACGCAACTTCTGTCGCTCGACGACGGTTCGTTCGAATCGGCGCTCGGTGTAACGGACCAGTACAACGAGATCGGATCACAGGCGGTGTACCTGAATCGATTCACGCCGGATGCGAGCCAGCTTCCAATAACGATCGACACCATTGCAATCCTGTTTCCCGTCGAAACGGAGTACCCGACCGGCCTGATGCCGGGTATGCCTTTCGAAGTGCTCGTCTATCTTGACCCATCCTCGAATGAAAACCCGATCGCCGCGTCGCTCGTACGTCGTCAAGCGTTCCTCGTCTATCCGAGCAACTACGAATTCCAATACATCACCCTCGACGAGCCGGTAACCGTCGACCAGGGAACGGTGTACATCGGTTTCACGAACTCGATCACAGCCCAGACGAATGCGCCGATCTTCCCGGGCGCCATTGACACCGACACGCTGTCGCTTTTGTCGTTCGCGTTCTTCAACACCGAACTCTATTCGCACTTCGACGGGACTTTGCTGTCGGAAGCGACGAGCGGCCCGGTCGTTCTGAATGGGACGTGGCTCATCCGGGCGTATTACTCGACTGGCGGGGCGATGAGAATCTGCTGGAGCCCGCCGACCGGCTCGGGCCAGGCGCCGCCTACGGACGCTCGCGTCTGCACACCGACGGGTGGCGGAGCGGTGCTTCCGGCAGCGGAACAGGGTCCGCGCGACACGTTGATCGGTTACAACGTCTACCGCGGAACTTCGCCAGGTGTGACAGCCACGCCCGGAAACTTCTTCACGTCGGTCGGACCAAGCCAGACCTCCGCCGGATCGTCCGTGGCGCCCGGCGGGTCGTTCTTCGTCGTGACCGGTGTGTACGACACTGGAGAAAGCAGCGCGTCGAACGAAGTCAATGCGACCCCTGGCGTCGTGACTTCTGTAAAGGTCAAGTCGACGAAGGTAGTCACCAAAGGCGCCGGATTCACGGCAACCGTTCAGGTTTTCGTCGACGGCATTCCTTTTGCCGAACCGGCAACGGTCAAAGCACTGAAGAAGGTCACCCAGAAAGGCAATCTGCTGACGGGCCAGTCGGTGCGGGAATACCTTTCCTCGCACGGGGGCTCGGCACGGATGACGATTCGAAATGAATCGGGCGCTACCGTGACGAGGCCGATTCCCTAGTTCTTCACCATAAGGCGACTTTGGCGCCTTTGCGTGACCGGCAATCGTCCTGTCGACGAAAGCCGTTGCGCAAAGGCGCTGGTCGCGAGAGGCGACGATCGGAGTCGAACCGATGTGTAGAGGCTTTGCAGGCCCCCGCCTTACCACTTGGCCACGCCGCCGATCGATCCTGGAACGAGAGAAGCGGCCACGTCGGGCCGCTTCAGGATCGAAAGCTTTGGAGCGGGAGACGAGATTCGAACTCGCGACTTTCACCTTGGCAAGGTGACACTCTACCACTGAGTTACTCCCGCTCAGCGAAGGCGTGAGCATACTGGCGGGTCCTGGGGCTGTCAAGAACCGAGTTCAGCGGCGATCCGGAAGAACGGTCAGGGCTCATCGGATTGTCGGCCAATGACTACAAGGACCCGTTCCTGCAACCAGGCCGCGAAATCCCTGTAAATCCTGCCTACTCTCCCTCTACCTATTCACGCATAACGCGTCACGGCGAAGAGGCGAACCTCACCCATTCCCTCGAAGTCCGCCGTGCCTCGGTCTTCGAACTCGATTCCCGATCCGGCCACGATGTCTTTCACGGTGCCCGTGACAAGCACCTCTCCGGAAGAGGCAAGCCTCGCCACATGCGCGCCAATCTCGACTGCAAGGCCGCCGGTGCCCGACGGCCGGACTTCGCACTCACCGGTGTGCAACCCGGCGCGGACTTCCACGCCGAGCCGGCGAGCCACGTCGCGAATCGCACAAGCGCATCGAATCGCCCGAGCCGGACCGTCGAAGGTGGCAGTGACACGGGAGTCAAGCACCTCCGCCGCGCTCCCTCTGAACAACTGGATCTCCCGGCCCACATGCGACACGAACCGGTACAACAGGCCACGACCTCCCGATGCCGCGCTCTCCGGTGAAGGCGTCGGAACGCTGTCTATGAAGGCAACCAGAACCGTTGCAAGCACGCGATCTAGATCCGGGGCGTGACGGGCGCCGGTCAGGAACTCTTCGATCTCGTCCAGGATCGCGTCCTGATCGCCAACGAACGGTAAATGGTCGGCACCGGGCAATTCGACGAACTTGGCGCCAGGGATGCGTTCGGCGACGAATCGGCCTTCTTCCACGCGCAAGCACGTGTCGCCGGTCCTGTGAAGGACAAGCGTCGGGACGCGGACGGACCGCAGAATACTCCTGACGTCAATCTCGGCATTCATTCGCGTCAGCGCAACGGCAGCCGCCGGACTTGCGCCCATTCGAAGATACGCCGCCCACCACTGCCGGAATTCCGGGTCCTCGGCTCGGCTGGGCGCGCGCTCGTCGATTCCGACCGGGCCTCCCCAGTCTCTCTGCAGCATTTGGAGAAACGCCTCGCGCTGCTCGACGGTCGGTCCCCAGGGATAATCTGCTTCACGAAGCCGCTTCGCATACGTCCCAATCATGACGAGCGCAACCGTCTTCTCCGGGTAGGTCGCGGCGAACAATGCGCTCATCGGGCCGCCCTCCGATACCCCGATCAACGCCGCCTGCGTCGACCCGACGGCGTCCATCACCGCGCGCACGTCGTCCATTCGCTGCTCGAGTGTGGGCAACTCCTTGAGCGACACGCGGTCGGAAAGACCGGTGCCGCGCTTGTCGAACAGGATCAAGCGCGAAAAAGCAGCCAGACGGGACAGGAAGCGCGCAAAGTCCAGGTTCTTCCAGTAATACTCGAGATGCGAGACCCAGCCCATCACGAACACGACGTCGATCGGCCCATCTCCGACGACCTGATAGGCAATGTTGACGTCGGCGCTCTGCGCATAGTGGATTTCGGGCGGCCGGCGGATGATCTTAACCTTCGACCCGTCATCGGTGCGAGGGGAGCCGACGGCCACGGGAGCGGCCGCCTCGGCTGCCGCGACGGGCAACCCACCCGAGTCGAACTGGCGGACCTTGTCGGCAAACCTGTAACCGCGACGCGGAACGGTCTCTATGTACTGTCCCCCATCCGCACGCTCGCCAAGCGCCTTGCGCACCAGCGACACATTCACCGCCAGGTTCGCTTCCTCCACGAACGCGTCGGGCCAGATCGCCTCGAGAAGCACCTCCTTCTCGAGTACCCGGCCCGCATTACGGACGAAAAACGCGAGCGTGTCGAACGCCTTGGGCGTGAGCGCGACGTTCTCTCCATCCCGCAACAGGACCCGTTCGGTGAAGTCCAGGCGAAAGGGACCGAAATCGTAGTAGCGCGTTCGAGATTCCATGATTCGGGCAGTTCCGCGGTGGCGAGTATACGCAGCACCGGGCACCCTGGCTCCATTTTTTGCATTCGAAACCTTGTTGGACCGCGTATAGGGGTTCGAACGCGATTTGATACGTGGCCATTCAGAATCCAAACGAGACGTTCGATGCCGCGCGGCTAGGCGACCACGCCGCGTTCGCCTCGCTCGTTCGAGAGCATCAGGCGATGGTCTTCAGCATCGGGCTCAATTCGACTCGCGACCGCGCACTTGCCGAGGAACTGGCTCAGGAAGTGTTTATGGAGCTCTACAAGTCGCTGCAGTCGCTCCAGAGCGCCGCACACGTGCGATTCTGGTTACGGCGCGTTACGAGCCATCGCTGCATCGACGCGATGAAGCAGCGCCGGGTTCGAAATTTCGTGGGCCTCGACGAAGTGCCGGAGCCGGCGGCGCCGGCCAGTCCCACCGACCCTTTGCTGAGCAGGCGCCTGCAGCGGATCGTTGCGGCGCTGCCGGAACCAGCGCGAATGATCGTGATCCTCAGATTTCAGGAAGACCTCCGACCCGCCGACATCGCCGAGATTCTCGAACTTCCTGTAAACACCGTAAAAAGCCACCTCCACCGTTCGCTTGCCATACTCCGCGGCAAGCTCGAGCCGACGATCCACGAGGTTCCCGCATGAACGATCTGGAATCCGAACTTCGCGCGGCACTCGCGCGAGAGGAGCCGCCCGGCGATTTCACCGGGCGCGTGCTCCGCTCGCTGCCGTCCCACGCATCGACCGTAGTCCTCGCTCCGGCCCCGCCGGGCAGGCGCCGGGTCTGGCTGCCAGTGGCGGCAGCACTTGCGCTCGGAGCCGCCACCCTTGGAATCGCCGTTCTCTCGCCAGGCAAGCGTGTCGACGTCACTAGCGGCGTCACCAACACTGACGTAACCAGTCCAAGAGCGCCAATCTTCGACGGCGGACCTAGCCGGACCACGGACAGGCCCGCCGAACCTTCAGACCTCGTGCCGAAAAACCCACCCCCGCGTGTCTCGCACCCGATGCGCCCGAGGCGGGCAATCCGTCCAACGAAGATCCAGGACCGTGACCTGACGCGAGAGCAGGAAGCACGGGCATACCTCGCCGCGCGTCAGTTGCGGCTGGCGCTCACCATCACGAGCGAGAAACTGCGCGACGCTCAACGCAGCGTCACGAATCGCTCCGAACTTCCAACGGGTCGTGGCCCGGAACCTGTCGACCGAGGTAACGCACGATGAACTTTCTCCCCAACGCACTCACTCGTCCCCTTCTGGCATTCGCCGCACTTGCTGCGCTCTCGTCGCCGGCGCTGGCACAGAACCCGAAGCTGCAGCTCGACAGCCTCTCTCGCCTGGAATCCAAGGCATCGAGAACCATCGACGTCACTATCGATCGCGAGCTCATGGGTCTCGCTTCCAAGGCGCTGTCGAGCGAGAACGGCGCCAACGCCGGCAAGGTGCGAGATCTGATCGCGGGTATTCAGGAGATCTACGTCCGCGGCTACGAGTTCGATACCGAAGGCGCGTTCGACAAGGCGGATGTCGATGCGATCCGGGCGCAGGTTTCCGGCCCCGGATGGAGCCGCATCTCGAGCGTACGGACGCGGAAAGGCATCGACAATGCCGAGGTCTATGTCATGCACGGAGCCGGAAAGGTGAAAGGCCTCGTCATTCTCGTCTCGGAGCCGAAGGAACTGACGGTCGTCAACATCGTTGGCGAGATCGATCCCGAACGTCTGAGCGAACTCGACGGCGACTTCGGAATTCCCCGCATCGAGCTTAAGCGGGACACCGGCACGAAGCCGGCCCCCGAGGGCCGTTCATAGCGAAGGGGGAGCGGAAATGACAAGGGCCAATGGCATTTTACTCGTCGTCGCCATCGCCGTGCTTCTCGTGCCGATCAGCGTGGCGCGAGCAGCCGACGCGGAGTTCGAGGCCGTCGCCAGGCACTTCGAGTCGACCTACAACGTACGCCGCAACGAACCGAAGGCCTCGTGGTTCGCAAACGTCGCGATGCGATTGGTGCAGCCGAAGGGCGTCAAGACTCTGCGAATCGCGACCTTCGAAAACCTGAATGGTCCAGTCACCGATCCTCGACTCGGCGAAGTTGTGCGCAACAGCCTCGACAAGACCTGGAAAGCAGTCGTCCGCGAGACTTCACGAGTCGACCGCGACCAGACGTTCGTTTATGTCCGGCAGGCAGGCGACAGTCTCGAAGTGCTGATCGTCTCGGTGGACATCGAGGAAGCCACCGTCATCAAGGCAAGGGTCGATCCGAAAGCGGCCGGAAGCTGGCTCGAGTATCTGGACTCGTGATTGACTGGGCCTTCCGGCGCATTCCCTCGCACCGGAAGCCAGTCGATGAACGACTCGAATCTCCAGATCTTCCCTCAGTTCCACCCCACGGCGCCGGCATTCGGTGCCGTTATTTTCGACATGGACGGCCTGATGCTCGACACCGAGCGGATGGCCCACCGGCTCTGGACTGCGGTCGCATCCGAGCTTGGATTCGATCTCACCGGCGAGCTGTTTCTGAGGCTCGTCGGCCGCACCCGCGCCGATACCGACGGAATCCTGTCGGAGGCTTTAGGTGACGGATTCCCGCTTCTCGAGTTCCGCCGGATGTGCACCGAACGCTGGCTGGCCGAGATCGCCCGGTCCGGTATTGCCCTGAAGCGAGGACTGCTCGAACTGCTAGACGCCATCGACGCTGCGGGTGTCGGGACCGCAGTTGCAACGTCGACGCGCCGCGTCGGTGCCGAGCGGTCTCTGCTCGCGGCGGGGATAGCGGGACGATTCCACCACGTCGTAACTGGCGATGAAGTCGCGCGCGGCAAACCCGCACCGGACATCTTCCTGCTCGCGGCCGAGCGCCTTGGAGTCGCACCGTCAGCCTGCATAGTCCTCGAAGACTCGCTCTACGGCATCGAAGCGGCGCACACGGCCGGAACGATCCCGGTGATGATTCCCGACCTGGTTTCTCCGTCGGTCGAAGTTCGTTCCATCGCCCATCGGATCTTCGGCTCGCTCGACGAAGCGCGAGCGTATTTCTTCCCGGAGTCGGTGACATCGGGGCCGCGGTCCGAATGTGTCGCCGACGACCCGGTTCGTGGTACAACCTGAGTCGTGCGAGAGACGCCGTCAAATTACAACCGGATCGGAATGACGCTCGGTGAACGGGGGCGTTTCGCCGAGGCGATCGAGGCTTTCGAGCGAGCCATCGAGATCAAGCCCGACTTTGCACCTGCCTTTCACAACCTGGGGCTTGCGTGGTGGAAGCTCGGCATGGCGAACCAGGCCATGGCCGCTTACCGTCGTGCCATCGAGCTCGATCCCAGAAACGTCGAGCCTTACTGCGGACTCGGCCACGCGCTCGCGGAGCTCGGCCGGCCCGGTGAATCGCTCGAAGTGCTCAGGACCGCCGTTGCCGCCATTCCCAGATCCGGAAAAGCGCATTACAGCCTGGGAGTGGCGGCCGAACGACTTCTGCTCTGGAACGACGCGGCGGATGCATACCGGCGCTCTATCGAACTCAACCCCCTTCGTCCCGAAGTCTACACGCGGCTCGCGAACCTCTGTCTCTTCATACTGGGACTGCCCGACGAAGCCATCGACGCCCTGAACTCGGCGCTCGAGCTCGATCCGGCAGACGCTCGAGTGCAGAAGGCGCTCGACGACGCGATCGAGTTCGTCGTCAGATAGGGATTCGGCGTCAGGCTGCCGAGCTACGCGAGCGCGCGCTCCAGTTCTTCGCGAATCTCGTCGAGCGTTAGATTTGCGAGCCTGCCGTCGACGACGAGCGGCCGGCCGGCGACCCAGGAATGGCGCACGGCGGTCTGCGCCACCATCGAGTAGACGACAGCGTTGAGCAGGTCGTCGCCGCCCGTGAAGGCGCCGGGCCAGAGCGATGGATCGTCGAGCGAGATCGCAATCACGTCGCCCCACAGCCCCGGTTCGAGACGGCCGGATTCGATGCCGAGGGCGCGCGCTCCGCACTGCGACCCGAGCTCGAAGAGCGGGAGTGCCGATCCGCGCGACGCCGGCGCAGCGCCCGGAACGATTCCCATCTCGAGCGCCGTAACGCGTTGCAGGTATTCGACCGCGCGCATCTCGTCGAACAGGTTGAGGCGATTGTTTGCGTCAGTTCCCAACGCGACGGACACTCCACGCTTCAGCAGGTCAGGAATTCTCGCGACTCCATCGCCGAGAGCCATGTTCGTCAGGGGGTTGTAGACCAGGGCGCCGCCGCGATCGGCGAGCAGTTGCCGCTCGCCCTCGTCCAGCCAGATGCCGTGCACGATCGCAGTCAGTTCCGAGAGCGCTCCCATTCGATCGAGCGCCCGGAGCGGCGAAACGCCATACTTCTCGAGCGCAAACGGCAGGTCGCCTTCCTGTTCAGCCAGATGGATGTGAAACGGCGCGCCGATCTCGCCGGCAATCTCGGCCGCGGCACGGATCATCGGCTCCGACGCTCCGTGCAACGAATGCGGCGCTGGCCGGACCGCGACCAGATCGTCGCCGGCGCAGGCCTCGTGCAGGGCGCGCGTGTTCGCCGCTGCGTCGTCGACCGACTCCCGGAAACTCGCCTGTCCCGGCTTCGAACCGAGGTCGTACATCGTGCGCAGCAGCGCGATCCGGATCCCGAGCCGGCGCGCGGAGTCGATCACGGCTTCGGCGTGCCGATTGCCGCCACCCGACCCGTTGCGCCCGTGATGAACGTAGAAAAACTCCCCGACGGTCGTCGTTCCGGAGAGCGCCATCTCGGCGTAGGCGAGCAAGGCGGCGGCTGCGATCGCTCGCTCGTCGAGGCGCTCGACCAGCGGATAAAGGTGACCGTCCACCCAGTCGCGGAAGTTGCGGGCGTTGTCTCCGTTTCCCCTCAGCAAGACCTGGAACGAGTGCGTGTGACTGTTGATACAGCCTGGAAGCAGCGCGTGCCCCGGAAAATCGCGACGGGTCGCTCCAGCAGCCTCCGGAAGCATTTCCAGCTCTGCCACCGGTCCGACCCCGGCAATGCGGCCGTCGTCTCCGATGAGCACCGCGCAGCCCGGCGCGAATCGCCGGTCCAGGAAGACGTGGTCCGCCGTCAGCAGTTGCACGCGATCACCCGGCTGCGAGTGACGACTCGAGCAATTCGGCACCGAGACGTTCGTAGAGCTGGATGCCGAGCGCGATCTGCTCCATCGTGATGTGCTCGTTCGACGAGTGAGCGACCTCGATGTCGCCCGGCCCCACCAGAAGGATTCTGCCCAGCGCCTTGAGGAAGCTCGCGTCAGTGTTGAAGTTCGCGACGCCGGTTTCGTAACCGTAAGGAACGTCGAACAGCTCCGGGCCGTTCTCGGTAAGCACCGTACGCTGCACGCCTTCCACAAGTGCAGCATCGATCGCCGCTAGGACATCCGCCGAAGGTCCGACCGTTCGGAACATGAGCTCGGCGGACGCAGCCGGAGCGAGAACGTTCGCGGCGACGCCACCGCCAATCAGTCCAACATTGAAGAACGTCTCTCCGAGAACGTCGTGCCTTGGCCAGTCGCGACACCTGAGCGCCTCGAGCGTTGTCAGCAACCTATCCACCGCCGAGACTCCCCGATGCGGAAAGCCGGAATGGGCCGCGCGCCCTTCGGCATCGAGGCGCACTTTCACGACTCCTTTCTGAGCGGCGATGACGCTGCAGACCGTGGGTTCGCAAAGCAGGATGTCGGATGTTGCAATCGGAAGCCTGGCCGCCGCCTTCGCGCCGGAATGATCGACTTCCTCGCCGACGACGAACAGGAACCCGAAATCGCCGATTCCCCGCTCGCGGAGCCGGCGTCCTGCTTCGAGCATCGCGACGATCCCGCCTTTCGTGTCGCACGCGCCGCGGCCGAAAATAGTGTCGCCTTCCCGGCGATACGGAATGAAAGGCGGCACGGTATCGATGTGAGTCGAGAAGTAGAGTCGCGGCCGTTCTCCCTCGCTGATGGCGAGGATGTTGTCACGGCAGGGCGCAACCTCGTGGGAAGTGACGCGGTATCCGTCGGCCTCCAGGACGCGCGACAGAATCGCGGCGATTCCGGCTTCGTCGCCAGTCGTGGATGGCGTGTCGATCAACTCTCTCAGCAGGTCGAGGCAGTGTTCAGGGACGTTCATTCCTCTCCACTCCCGGTCTGCAAAGGGACGAGCACGGCCACCGGTCCGTACACTTCGGACTGACAGGAAAGGCGCCAGCCCTCCGGCAGCAGGTTGTCGAGATGCCTGCTTTCGGGATCCGTGGATTCCGACAACGACGACGCACCCTCCAGAACCTGCACGCGGCACGTGCCGCAGATCCCCTGGCCGCCGCAGTCGTGTCGAATCTCGACACCCGCCGCCTCGGCGATATCCAGCAGCCTGTCGCCAGCGGTGCACGTAGTCGACACTCCCACCGGTTCGAATATGACCGGGATCGATCCCGCCGGCCGCGCAGTTCTCCGTCCGAGGCCGGCACGTTCGAGAGCTTCGGCCTGCCCGGCGTCGTATCGCGACAGCATGTCCACGGCCTCGCCAATGTGGTGCTTCTCCTGCCTCGTGATCTCGACCAGAAGCTCGCGAACAGCGGCAGTGCGCGCACGATCGACCATCTCCGTATAGACGTTCACCGTATCGAGCTCACGAACGAGGAGTTCGCGGATCAGATCTTCCGGGTCGCGGGCTTTCGGCATGGCGTGTGGATTCTGGGTGCGGCTGGGTGACGTGTCAATCTGAAGTGCAACGCAGGCGCTCAGGTCACGGAGCCGTCTCCGTCGGCAATGACTTCTTCAGCCAGGCGCTCAGACCGCCTTTCAAAGCGTAAGCGTAGATGAAACCGGCCCTCTGAAGCTTCAGAACGGCATTTATGCTGGTGTGCTCGTCCGAGCAGGTGCAATAGGCGACTATCACCGAGTCGCGGGGCAAGCTCTTGCTCCACGCAAGTACCTCTAGTTCGGGGACGTGAGCCGCACCGGCGATTTTCGGACCCGTGAACGAACTGCGCGTATCGACGAAGCGGATCTCGAGACCGGCGTCCATCCACTCCTGCAAGTCGTCGACCGAAACGCGGCGCGCGACGGTGACCTCGACCGGCCTCTCCGTCTCGGTGCCCGGCATCGCCATCTTGGGCGGCGGGGGTGGCGGCTTGGGTCGCTTCCGGCGGCGCTGCGCGTGTGCCGGTATTGCCAGCACGCAAACCATGGCGACCGCAACGAGGACTGACCATACACGCATTCGCACTCTCCTCTGCGACTCTCCGGACGTCGCAGACTATCGCTCGTCTATTCGACGGTGAAGGCTCCGATGCCCGTTGCGGAAGCGCCGTCCGGATTTGTCACCACGACATCGCGCGCCGAGCGGGAGGCCTTCTTCTTAATCTTGATGTTCACGTCCAGGCGCGTCGGCGATACGAACGTCACGGATTGCACCGTTATCTTCGACCCGAATGAGACTGTCGCCCCCTGAACGAATCCCGTACCCGCGACGGCGACGGTGACCGACGCCTTTCGGCGCGCCGACGGCGGGGTGCAGCCCGTGACCGCAAGCGGCGCCGTGCCCTCGACCGTCACCGAGAACGAACAGGACCCCCCGCCCGTCTGTGAGGCACACTCGACGGTGGTCGTGCCGACGTTGAACTCCGAGCCCGACGCAGGTGTGCACGTCACCGCCGAACATTCGCCAGTTGGCGACGGCGAGTCGAACGTCACGGCTTCCGCGCCGTCGCCGTCGGTATCGTCCACGACGACGTCGGCCGCGCAGCGCAGGTCACAAGCTCCGTCGCGCAGCACGATCTTGAAGACTCCGCCCCGGCCGCCGAACACGCTGTCCGTCACGACATAGAGTTCGCCGCTCTCGTCTTCTCCGAACGAAACGACCGGTTCGCCCGACGCCCCGGTCGGCATGGTTACGGCCGTGTCGCTTCCGCGGGCCAGAGACAGGATCTGTCCCGATCCGAGGCAGTAGTCGGCAAAGACATACTTTCCAACGAGCGACGGGATCGCCGTGCCCCGATACACGTAGCCACCAGTCACGGAGCATCCGGATGAAACTCCGTTGCTGCCGCCGTGCGAATACTCGAACACAGGCAGGATCTTTCCCGAAGTGTCGCATCCGGTCGTCGGCGGACGGCAGTGCCGCCCTTCCATGATCTTCCAGCCGTAATTCCCGCCCTTCGTGATTATGTCGATCTCTTCGTATTGGTTCTGGCCAACGTCGCCTGCCCAAAGGTCGCCCGTCACACGATCGAACGAATAGCGCCAGGTATTACGCATTCCGTAGGCGTAAATCTCGTCGCGCCCGTCCACGCCAACGAACGGATTGTCGGGAGGAATCGCATATGGCTGGGCGCCGTTGACGTCGAACCGCAGGATCTTCCCGAGCAGCTCTTCGATGTCCTGTCCGTTCTCGTCCGGATCGTTGGCTGACCCGCCATCTCCAGTGGAAGCGTAGAGGTATCCGTCGGGTCCGAACTTCAAAAGGCCGCCGTTGTGATTATCGGCAAGAGAGTGGTCGATCTCGATGATCCGCCTTTCGGACGTACTCGCAACGTTTGGATTGCCGGCCATCGCCTGGTATTCCGCAATGACGAGCCCTCCCTCGACCGGCGTCCGCCCGGTGTAGAAAACGAAGAACCTGCGATTCGTCTCGTAGTCCGGATGGAAGGCGACACTGAGCAATCCCTGTTCGTTCCCGCTGTCCTCCACTCGGTCCTCTATGTCGAGGAACGGCGTTGCAAGCAGCTGGCCGTTCTGGATGATGCGGATCTGGCCTTCCTTCTCGACCGCGAAAAGGCGGTTCGTCCCGTCACCGGCATTCGTAACCAGCACCGGGCGCTCGAGGCCAGACACGACGAGGTCGAGTTCGATCGGAGCCCCGGTCGTGCCGCGATCCACATCCTGCCTCGGCCTCAGGCGTGTCGCGGCAAGGCCCGTCGAAAGGGATGCAGCAACCAGCGAAATTCCGGCAACCGCGCCAACCCGTCCAAAAAGTGACCTCATCAGTTCCCCCCCCCGTGGTTCGCCAGATCGACCCGGATTCTCGAGAGTGTAGCCTCGAATCCCCGTCGAGGTCATGGAGACATGCGTCGACGCGCGTGATACCGCTGCCGGCTTCAATGAAGCGATGGGCCCCGCTGCAATTCAACCGTCACGTTTTGCCAACATTCGGGCCAGCAGTTCAATCTGCCCGCGCAACGCTGCCGATTCCTCGATCAGGTCGGAGAGGATTCGACGCAAGGTCGCCGCCTCGGTCGAATCCGGCCTGGCGAATCCGCGGTTCAGGTCGGCGTCGGTGCATTGCCGCAACCACGCTTCAAGTTGGCCGTGTGCCCACGCGACTTCGGCGATGAGCCGGCTCGGGCTCTTCCGGGGCGCAAGCTCGGGAGTGCCGAATCCGAATCTTGCCTGCACGTCGTCTGGCACGATCTCGCCGGCGAGCACCTCGTGGTGAACGCGCACGACCTCGGCGCCGGCCTGCAGGAGCAGGCTCGCGATCGCCGGTGCTTCGTTCGATGGACGCCACACGACCTCGTCGAGCGTCAATCCTTCGGTGATGGATTCCAGTGTGTCACGTTGCTCGAAGAGACGGCGGGCAAGCCTTCCCACTCCGGGTGAAAGTCCCGGCCACGGCTCGACATCCGTGGCGACACGAAGGGCGACGTCGCCCTCGAGGGCGCCGCTTGCCGAGTGCGAGAGGAAGCCGTCGATTGCATCGACGAAGGCGTCGGGCTGTTCGAACGTCACTAGATGGCCGCAAGGCTCGAGTGGCTCGACACGAGCGCGCGCAATTTCCTCCCTCGCTCGTGTGGCAGAAAGAGGCGACGCGACCGGATCGTCGGCGCCCCAGATGATAAGGGTCGGCGCCGTAACCTTCGAGAGCCGGTGACCGACGGGATGGTGCAGCACGGACGACATCGCTTCTTCGACGGTTCGAGTCCAGGCTCGAAACGCCACGCACTGGGCAAGCTCGTCGCGTAGTTGAAGCTCGTCCTCGAGTTGTTCGTTCCATCCGGCGGCGAGCGACTGGTACCAGGCCCGCCGGCCAGTCCTGTCGTGCGCGAGCAGTTCGTCGCCGCGCCAGCGCTCCATTGCGGCGTCAAGCTCGGTATCGGACAGCCTGTCGACGGCAGGAATCGCGGAGAGGACGAGCCGGTCGACGCGCTCCGGGTACTCCGACGCGAATCGCACGGCGATCGCGGCCCCAAGGCCGTGACCGACCAGCGATGCTCTGTCGATGTCCAATGTCGTCAAGAGCCCGCCAAGCAGATTCGTGTGCAGGACGACAGCGTCATCCATTGGCGGCCGGTCCGATTTGCCGAAGCCGAGCAGGTCGAAGCCGACCGCGCGGCGTGTTGCGCCGATGCGCTCGTACGCGGCCGCGAAGGCGTCGAGATCCGAAGCAACGTCGTGGAGAAACACGACTGGCTCGCCGGCAAATTCGTTGACGTCGACGTACGCGTGGCGAAAGCCATCCACGACGGCGAAACGAGTCGGGTATCGGTATGGAACATCGAGAAAATTCACGGAAGGCGTCTCCGCTGCGGGCGGCCCGGGGGAAAACCGCTTTCTGGAATCGGGGCCTGGCAACTGGCCGGTCGGGATCATAGCTCAGACCTCGCTCGAGAGTCGTATCGCAGTCCGGCCATTCGAACCATTGGACCTCTGGCGCGGCCGCATTGATTCTTGCAGGCCGTGGGTTCCGCCGCGCTCGTCGCGATGGTGAAAGTGCGACCGCTCCGCGGTCGGCGCGTTGGGGCTGGCGTGTCCGCGGGTCGCGCCGCGGCTCGTTTCACTCGCCCGCGCGC
>JAJTWZ010000036.1 GCA_021463145.1 Blastocatellia bacterium
CTCCGTCGTTGTCCCAGTCTCCAGCCACCGGCTTCCAGTCCGATCCGCCGGCCCCGAAGATGAACGGAGCCACGTCGGCTCCTCCGGTGTTGTTGTTCCACGGGGATTCCGCGGATTCCGCGGTGACAGGCTTTCCTCGCCATATCAGCTGACGCGGGGCGATACTGTCTCTGGCTGCCACCGGGACGGACGGTCTCGGCCAGTCGCTCGTGCTCCGGGTACGACCGGCGCGAGGTCGCCTTGGCGGCGGACCGCTCCGTCGATGATCGCCACCAGAATCGTCGAATCGTCATCAGGCGCCGGACCCGAACGCCCGGCGTAAATGGCGTCGAAGTCCTTCGCCGCGTCGATGACGGCGTCGTTGACAGTCGCCGAACTCACACCGGTGTCCGTTGTCTGCCCGAGTGCGTCGAAAGCCGCCGCGAACCGCCCGCTCGCCACGCCCTTCGTCAGCCGTCGATGCAGCGGACAGGAGTAGAGTCGCGAGCGAAGCGACCGTTCCCCATCCAGCGGCGCGATCCCGAGCCGCCCCCGCCGGCCGAAGGTCTGACGCTCGATTCGGACCGGCCCGAAAATGCTCAGGTACTGGCGCTCTCGAACTCCGCGATGGGATTTTCCGCGGGGCTCTTGCCCGTCTCGGCGCCATCACGGCCTGCCGCGAATGGAATTGCGGCAGTTCAAAACTGTCTGCTCGAATCGCAGCGACACTCGCTACCGGTGCTGTTTCTCCGGTTCCGGCACGCGTACTTCGTTTGGAACCCGGTGCGCGCACGACTTGGCATTGAGGCACTCGTCCGCAATTCTCAACCGTTCGACCGGCACGCCGCCCATGACGTGCGACTCGACAATCTGCTCGACGTCATTGGCCGTGACTCCCCCGTACCAAACGGCTTCTGGATAGACGACCACGGTAGGACCGTGTTCGCACTGATCGAGACAGCCAGCGGCATTTGCGCGGATCGCGCCCTTCAATCCGCGCCGGGCGAGCGCCGCCTTGAACATCGACTGAAGCGCGCGCTTGCCCTCCGGATCGCAACACCCGCGCTGGCTGCCTTCAGGTCTCTGGTTCGTGCAAACGAAGATGTGACGTTCGAACAGCGGCATATCGTTACCGCACTCCTTCCGGATCGAGAAGCGTCAGAAAACTCGTCAGGATACGCTCCGTCAGTCCCCAGATTATGTGCCCGCCAAAGTCGTAAGCCGGAAACGAATGCCGTTCGCCGGGCAAGTCGAGGTGGAATGAGGCGGTTGGGCCAGCCGATGCCAGCGACTCAACCGGCGCCCAGAAATGCGCCGCTACCTCGTGGTTCGGCCGCACGATCGATTCCATCGGAGCAAGAGCCACGAACGGCGTGATGTCGATGGCCGGCAGCCGCCGGCTCAAGGGACTCAATCGTGGCAAGCGTCCGAGCAACGCGCCCGCGTCGAGGTCCAATCCGACTTCTTCGCCGGTCTCGCGAAGGGCCGTTGCCGCAAGCGATCCATCGGACTCGTCCCAGCGCCCACCTGGGAGTGCGATGTGGCCGGACCAGTGGTCTCGCGGATTTTCCGCTCGCTTGATCAGCAGAATCTCAGGACCTGCATCCCCGTCGCGCATCACCAGGGCGACGGCCGCCCGCACTCGATTCTTCGAGATGGGCTCGACGGCATCTACGTCGAGCAGTCGCGCACGGAGTAATTCGCCGATTGTTTCCACTGTGGGCATAAGCAGCGAAGTGTATCACGCCGCCAGCAGCCCTTGTTTTGGCTCGGCAGCCAGCGGCCCGTCCCCTGGAGACCGATTCCAGGTACTGATGCGCGCACAGGGGGCTTCCTGTAGACTGCCGCCACGTCGCCATGTTCGTGACTATGTTCAAGTTCCCGTGCGCGCTTGCGTTCCTCGCGTGTGCGCTCGTTTTGCCCGCGACCGCCGCTTTGGCACAGGAACAGTCCCGGCCGGCGCCACGCGTGTCGCCGATGGCTCCGGCAATGCCGCCGCAACGACAATCGCCTGCCTTACCCGGCGTCGCACCCGGCGAGGGCAAGCCCGTCGAGTCAGCCGGCGCCGCACCTGCTCCCCAGTCTGTTTCGAAGCCGGCCGAGACTTCGGCAGAGACGTCGAGCCCACGCGACCGCGGCGAACAGGATGCCGCCCGCTCGTCCGATGAGGTACGCATCGAAGCCACGAATCAGGAAAAGGTCGGCAACCTGTTCGTCTACACCGGATACGTCGACGCGACCTATCAGAACATCCGGCTCCAGGCGGACAGGGTCGAGTTCAACGAGGCCACGAACGACGCCGTTGCCGAAGGCAACGTGATCTTCGATCAGGGAGCGACCCAACGCGTAACGGCCCGCCGCGCCGAGTTGAACATCGCCACGAAGCGCGGGACGTTTTACGACGCCACCGGCTTTACCGACCGTACCGCAACCGGGGAGTACCTCTTTTACACGGCATCGCGCATCGACAAGGTCGGGCCCGACGAGTACGTCCTTCACGACGCCGATGTCACGGCGTGCGAAGACTCGATTCCGAAATGGTCTCTCAAGGCGGATCAGGCGAAGCTGAAGATCAACGACCGGGTACGCCTGCGCAACGCCGTGTTCGACGTGAAGGGAAAGCCTGTGTTTTTCCTCCCGTATGCGTCGATTCCACTCGACCGGCGCGAGCGCCAGTCGGGCTTTCTGCTTCCCCGCTTCGGAAACTCGAGCAACAAGGGCTTTACATACAGTCAGGCGTACTACCAGACTCTAGGCAGGAGCGCCGATGCCACGTTCCGCGGTGACGTGTTCACGGCTCGCGGACTGGGATTCGGATTCGAGTTCCGCGCCCGCACGGACGAGCGGTCGGGCATCCGGCTCGGCACTTACATCGTCAAGGACCGCCTCTTCGGCGAAGAGGGGAAAGACCAGGGCGGCAGCGCTTTTTTTGCGGAAGGCGTGCAGTACCTTCCCCACGGCTGGCTCGCCGTCACCGACGTTCGCGTCACCTCCAACCTCGAGTTCCGGCGGACGTTTTCAGACACCTTCGAAGAGATCATCAATCCGCAGGAGCGATCGACGGCATATCTGAACAACAACTTCGGCCGTTTCAGCGTGAACCTGCTCGCCGAAAGCGATTCGACGAACATCCGCGAACAGAACTTCGATCGTCCGGCGCGACGCTCCGATTTCAACATCAACATCCGGCATCTGCCTTCGGTTTCGGTCACCGGCTACGAGCGGCCGCTATGGAAGGACTGGCCCGTGTACTTCTCGTTCGACGCGGCCGCCGAGGGGCTCCGCCGCACGGAACGCGTCGGCGACACGAAGGTCTTCGAGACCCCGAACGTCGTGCAGCGGCTCGACCTGATGCCGCGCTTCACGTTCCCGGTGCCGTACGATCTGGCGGGATGGTCCATCACTCCATCGGTCGGCCTGCGGACGACGTTTTATTCGAACAGCCTGAATCCAAGCGGAATCCGCTTCACGCCCGAGCTCTTCACCCTGAATCCCAACGACCCGCGGTTGCCGGTGATACAGAACCGCGGCCGCGCGTCGAAACGGTCGATTCTGTTTTTCGACGTGTCGACTGCGTCGCTCGTGCTAGGAAACAATGTGTCGCGAAACTACGTGGATTTCTCGGTTGAGGTACGCCCTCCGGTACTCGGAGCCGTTTACCGAAAGGATGACGGGACGCCGCGGTTCAAGCACGTTATCGAGCCGTACGTCGTCTATAGACGGATCGCCGGCGTCAGCAACTACGAGCGTATCCCGCTTTTCGACGAACGCGATGCGGTTGCGAACACGAACGAAGTGGAGTACGGAATCACGAACCGTTTCTTCGTGCGCCGCAGGGAGCGCGGTACTGGCAACCGGGAAGGCGGCGCGTCAGAGGGCCAGTCGCACGAATTGCTCTCGGTGACGGTAAGGCAGAAGTACTTCATCGATCCGACGTTCGGCGGCGTGTTCAGTCAGCGGCGGCGCAACCAGTTCTATCCGATCAACACATTCTCCGGCTTCAGCTACGGCGGAATCGAGCGGCGCTTCTCGCCAATCAACGTAGTCGCCCGTGTGCGGCCGCTGTCGGCTCTGTTCGCGGACCTCCGCTTCGACTATGACGTGCAGCGCAACGGCATCAAGGATGTCGCGCTGACGGCCGGTGCTCGCGGAAAGCTGTGGTCGATCAACGAAACATACTACTTCGCGCGGCGCTTCCGCGCCTTGCAGGGGCGCGTCGAGCCAGGCACGTACGCGGGCAACCAGTGGATCACGGCGGTCGACATCGGAAGCCTGACGCGTGGGTTGCACGGCGGAACGCGGCTCAACATCGACTTCACGGACCGTAGGGACGAGAGCAACATCGGCAGCCCGGTGTCAGGGCAGCGATTGCTGAATACGCGAAGCTATCTCGGATACGCGTGGGATTGCTGCGGAGTGCAGCTGAACGTCGCCACTTTCAACCTTCCGTCTGGTGTGCGGCGCGAAACGCAGTTCTACGTCACGTTCACGCTTGCGGGCCTTGGATCCATCGGCAACGAGAACATCGGACAACCGGCGCAGACCCGGCGGCTGAACCGTGGTGCGGGAAAGCGCCAGCAACTCGATCTACCGGACGATCAGTAGGGTCCGGGAAGATTGAAGCCGTCGACAGGAACCGGCCGGCGATCCTGCGCGCCTCGTGACTGCCGGAAGGAATCCCGTCAATCACGTCCGCCCTCCCCGTCGCTTCCGAACACGACCACCCGCGCACGGTCGCGCGCCTGCTCCAGGTACTCGTCGATCGAACCGTTGATCTTCTCTTCGATCAGCGCCTGCTCGATCTCGCGACGCTTCGCGGCCAGCGCTTCGTCCACGGCGCCGGGGCTCTGATCGGGCAGGCCGGGCTTCACATCCGACTCGAAGAACCGCACGATCTCCGGCTCGGTCACGACAACGAACGACCGGAACCGGAAGTCCACGAACTTCAGAATCTGCCTGCGCTGCCGGAGGATTTCCGTCAATCGCGGCCCGGTAAGTCCCACCACACGCATCCGCCGCTCGAAGCGTGTCGGATCGTCAGCGCTGTTGAAATCGGCCGCAAGCTCGTCACGCGCCTCGGACAACTCTTCGTCGGTGACCGCAGTTGCCGGCAACTTCGCGGCCTCCTGCAACAGCAGGCGCTGGTCAACGAGCGTGCGTAGCATCAACCGCTGAATCGCCGGATCCCAGAACTCAGCCGGCGCGACCGAAGGATCTAGCGCTAGATTCCAGAGCACTTCGCTCTGCAATATGAGCTCGCCGTCGACCTCCGCGACCGTGCCGTCGAACACTCCCTTCTGAGCGGCAACCGGACACGCAAGTACAGCAAGAAGCGATACGACCAGGCCGATCCGATGGCACACACGAGCGATCGTCATCCGACTCTCCTAGAACGCAAGTCCGAAGCTTACGTGAATCGCGTACGGCTTCACGTTGCTCGGCCCCTTGACCAGATAGCCCGCATCCACGCGGATCGGGCCGACCGGAGTCTCGAAGCGCAGTCCGGCTCCGAGGGTCTGAGTGATGCGGGAAAAACGGACCTTCTCCCAGTTTCGGAACACGTTGCCGGTGTCCGAGAACACCTGCCCGCCGATCCGGCGCGTGATTGGAAACCGCAGCTCGTTGTTGACGACGATCAGCACGTTGCCGCCAACCGGCTGATTCGTGACCGGATCGCGAGGCCCGGCCTGTTCGAAGCCGAACCCGCGCAGCGTTCTGGCCCCGCCAGAGAAGAAACGCTCGCTGATCGGAATGTCTGAGCTTTCCCCGTAAGGCCGCGCCGAGCCCAGTTTTGCTGCGAACGCATAAGTCAGTCGCGGCACCTTCGGCAGCTTGTCGTAGCGCTGGTACTCCGCAAAGAACCGGATGAAGCGCGAATTGCCTCCCAGCGCCGCGGACGCAATCTGCGCATCGACCGACATGAACTGGCCGTCGTCGGGATCGAAAACGCTGTTGCGCGAATCGCGATAGTACGTGGCCGAGAGCTTGCCGAGCCGCACGGGCCGGTCCTCTCTCTCCAGGTCGCTCGGATTGAGATCCAGGTCGAAGACACGGACCTGCTCGAAGTTGTAGCGAAAGAAAAATCCTTGCTTGAAATCCAGCGTATCCTTCAGCTTCTTCTGCACCTGAAGCAGTGTGGAGAAGCGGAGCAGGCTGAACGCATCCTTGATTTCGCGCTCGAATCTCACCGAGCCAAGCAACGGCATCCCAGCGTCGAACGGATTCGGATTCGTGTACGAGACCTGCGCGAGCTGCAGCCGCTTGCTCGCGCGCAACCGGACGGCGCCGGTGTTCAGCCGCCCGAAGAGATTAACGTTCGAAATCTCGAGGATGCCGCGGGCGCCGTCATCCGAATCGAACCCTCCGCCATAGACGAGCAGCCACGGGTTCGACTCGACGAGGTCTACGTAGACGGTCCTCAACTCCGCGAATCCGTCGGGCGCGGTGCCGGTACGTTCCGAGCGGATGAGCACCTCGCGAAACGCACCGCTGTCGTAGAGGTTCTTCTCGGTGAGCCGCAACTTGTCGAGCCGCATCACCTCGCCTTCCTTGAACTCGAGATACTTGCGAACGGACGCTTCGCGAGTGCGCACGTTGCCGGCGATTACGACCTGACTGACGAACGCGCGATTCCCTTCCTCGATTCCGTACACGACCCGAACTCGGTCACCGTCCAGGTCTACGATTCGAGCTACGACTTCTGAACTAATGAAGCCTTCTTCGGAGTATTTCCGGGTGATCCGGTTTGCGTCGGCCTGCAGCCTTCCCGCGTCGAGAAACTCGCCAGGTGCGAGCCTGGGCGACGCGAGCAATTCGTCGCGGCTGTAGACCTGATTTCCCTCCAGGCCAATCTCGGCGACCGTGCTGCGCGGACCCTCTTCGACGACGAAAGTGATCACGAGGTCGTCCGAGTCGACTGCAACGCCGAGGCGCCGCTCGACTACGGCGACCTTTCTGTAGCCGATCGCGCGCATACGATCCGCGATCAGCTCTCCGTCGCGCTGGATGATATCCCGCGACGTCACGCCACGAGACAGGATGACGAAACCCGACGTTCTGGACTGAAGATCCTCGGCAAGGTCTTCGTATGTGAGCGCCGTGGTTCCCTCGATCTCGATGTTCGTGACCTTGTAGCGGCGCCCCCGGTCGACCGTGTAAACGACTCGCCGCAGCCCATTGGCAGATGCCGGTTCGAGCCGATGCGAGATTCGCGCGAAGAAATAGCCGTCACGTTGCAGCGCGTCCGCAAGGCGCCGATCGCCTTCGGAGAGCTGGAATTCGTCAAGCCCACCCTCAGTGTAAATCGGAAGCAGCTTCCGGAGTGCCGACGGTTTGAACTCCGCGCCTTCGACCAGCACCTCGACCTGAGGCCCGGTGTCGATCGCAATCCGCACGGCCACGGTTCCGTCTGCCGGATTGCGGACATACTCTGGCCTGCCGATGTCGGGCGCAAGGTAGCCCGCTCGAAGGTACGCATCGCGAACGGCGCCAAGATCGGCTTCAAGGTCGCCAATCGTGAACGGCTTGCCAGGCGCGAGTCTCAACCCCGCCATGACGTCCGGCGGGGTGGGCCCGGTGTTCGCGATCGTGAACGACGATACCCGAGCCTGCTCGCCCGGACGGACGGCATAGATGACCTCGGCGCGTGTGCCAGTGGCGTCGCCAACCGTTCTCCACGTCGCCGTTGCGTCGAAGTAGCCGCGATCGAGATAGTACCGGACGATCTCGTCGGCTCCTGTCGCAAGCACTGGCTCGCTGAGCCGATGGCCAACGTCGACGGCCGTCAACCTTCCGCGAAGGTCCTCCGCTGGCAGCGCCTCGATGCCCTCGAACCCGATTCTCGAGATCCTTATTAGCGGCGTGATGCGAAACGCCACCGCTACCGTATCCGCCGACGCCCCTTCGGCCGACACGTCGACGTGCACCTGCGACGCCATTCCGAGCTCTATGAGACGGCGGATCGCATCGTGCACTTCATCGGCCGACAGCGCCATCCCCGGTCGCACGAAGCGTTCCACGATCTGGCGGGCGTCGGCGGACTCCGAGGCGGTACCCTTTCCAAACTCGACCTCGACCCGCGCCACCTTCTTGTCGTAGGCGAAAGAGAGATCCGTCGCCGCAGCGCCGGTCTGTGCCCGAGCCGTCGCGCCGATCAATGCGATGAAGGCCGCGACGGCCGCAATCGACACAACCCGCCACAGCCGGCGTCCGCGCAATGCGTGAGGCCGCAAAGCGGCGGCCGCCGATCGGGGATCCGCCATCAGAAGCGCTTCCTGACGCGGAAATCGAGACCGAACGCGCCTTCCTCGTCACGTGTGGCGACGAGCGAGAATCGGTCGCTGATGCGGTACTCGAGTTGAATGACCTGCTCCTGCGACGACGACAGATTCGTCGAGTAGAGGATCGTCAGATTCTTGTTCACGCGTCGCCCGACGGTGAGTCGCGCCGACGGATCTGACCGGCCAAGCACGGGGTCGATCTGGAACCGGTTGATGCCGAACAGCTTGCTTGTGCGACTCTCGACCGACTTGGAAAGCGCCGCCGAAACGAGGCTGCTCGCCACATTCACTCCCGATTGAGCGACCGTGCTGGTCGTTACCTCGTCGCTGCCAAGTTCGCCGGTGAGGACAAGCGAGGCGATCTGAGTCTCCGGAAGAGGCGGCTCGCTGCGAAGCACCGGGAACGGCTTGTCGGGCGTTCCCGTCAGGCCGATCGAAACGCGGTAGCCCTTGATCTCGGCTTCCGCCAGCAGATCGATGGTGATGTCGCCGCCAAGCCGGCCCGGAAAGCGGACTACACCGCGGCTGACCTGGTACTCGGTGTCGCGGAAGTTGAGCACTCCACGAGAAACCGTCGAACGGCCGTCGATGACGGGATCGTCTATCGGTCCGGTAACAACCAATGATGCGCTGGCGACGACATCCGCGAGACTGTTGCGGATCACGAGCGAGTCGTGCGCTTCGACGGTGAGGTCGAGGCGGATCGGGTTCGTCGACGCACGAGCGGGCCGGTTGCCGAACGTCGTGCCCGAGCCACGCGAGTCGAGGTCCAGGAAATCGCGCAACTCGATGTCGCGCGTGAACTCGGTTCGCCGCAGCATCACGTTGCCGCTCAGCACCATCAGCCGCATGTTCCCCTGCAGCGTCAGGTCGCCGTCCACTACCGAACGCACGTCCTGAGGGTAGGTCATCCGGACCTGCGAAGCCTCGATGCCGATCCGCCAGCGATCCGGTCGCAGACCGTCGAAGAGCACGCCGCCGTCGACGTCGACGCGCCCGCCGTTCGCTCGCGCCGTGAAGCGGTCGATCAGCGCCTGGTTCGACGTGAAGAGCAGCCGGCCTTCGCCTTCCTGGATGGCGACCGGCACGTTCACGATCCGGAGGCTCGCGTTGCGCACGTCGGCGAAGCCGCTGAAACGGGGCTCGGCGAGCGTGCCGGCGAGGGTCGCCTGCAGCGTTGCCACGCCGTCGGCGTAGGCCTGCCGGCTGAAGGACGAAACCAATGCGAGGCTGACGTCTCCGGACAGCGTGAGGTTGGAAACGGCCCCTTCGTCGAGCGCCAGGTCACCGGAGAGTGAAAGCGCAGTGCCCTCCCCGGTGAATGCGGCCTTCTCGAAATGGACGACGCTTCCTGCCAGATTGAAGACGATGTCACCCTGATTCGATAGCACGTAGCGCTTGCCGGCATCCTCGGTCTCGACCGCAAGTTCGAGAACCGAGAGCGATCCGTTCACCGCGAGCCGGTCGCGGACGCCCTTCTTCGCGAAGAACAGGTCGTCGAGAAACCCGGTGATGACAACGTTGCCCGTGAGCCGGCTCGAGACGCCCTCCGGCGGACTCGCCGACAATCGGATAGCGTTGAAGTTCTCGAGTCCGGTCGCAACTCGAAACGGTATGTCGGCTTCGTTGAGCTGTATCGTTCCAGCTATCGAGCGACGTTCGCCGCGCACGTCGGCCGACGCGGTCACAATTGTCGCGCCTCGATCGGTCGCAATCTCGATTCGGGGATCGCCCAAGGTCTCGCCGTTCACGGAGACACTCGATCCCCTTATGTCGCCGGTGAGCTCGCGCACGCGGTTCTCGCTGCCCACGTATTCGCCGCGGATCGAGACCCGGCCGTTCGCAATGCCGGAAAGATTCACGACAGGCGCCTTGCCTTCGGGAGCCGTTGCGGCTTCCAGAAGCTTCAGGTCGAGATCGTTCACGTCGAAATCGAAGTCGTAGGACTTCGTTGCGCGGACGTACCGGCCCGTGCCCCCAAGCTCGCCGCGCGCCGACGCAATGCGAAGTGCGGTGACGAGTACTTCCGTATCGCCGAGTTCAGCTGCGAATCGGAAATCGCGCAGCGGTTCACCCCCTAGCTTCGCATCGTCGACGCCGATGTCGACGGCGCCTCGCGCTGCATCCGCGATGTCTTTTGCCTCGGTCCCGACGGGAAGGCGGATATCGACCTTTCCACTTAGCAAGCCGCCGAATCTCTCGACGGATTCCGGCGCCCCGAATCGACGAAGCGCGGAGACAGGAAACTTCGAGATTGTCGCAACGAGGTGCTGAGACCGGGAAGGGGCCGAAGGCAGCGATAAATCGAATCCAATCTCTCCGCCGTCGAGTCGCACGAGTCTCGCGCCGTCGAGCTCTATGCCCGAGCCGTCACGCTTGAACGAAGAAGTAAACGTTCCGATCTCGACGGCGGCTCCGGCCGCCACGTCCCCGATCCGCACATCGCCCACCGCCACCTTTCCCTCGACACTCGGACTCGTCAGGACACCCGTCACCTGGCCGTCGAAGACAAGAGCTCCACCGATGTGAATCTGATAGGGACGGAGCGTCTCGCCCACCGGTGGATTGGCCGCCGACACGAGCGCAAGCAGGTCGGATCCTGCCGGAGCATTTGCAGACAGGCTGATGTTCGCTTGTCTGTCCCATCCGATCGATCCGGAGGCGGAGATGGTCGATTCGCCGCTCCGAAACTCGGCGGTGTCGATGACGAACCGGCCGGGGGTCGCGGTCAGCGCGACCTCGCCGTCAACCGGGATTGGTCCCTGATCGCCATCCACGAAGCCATCCACGATCGCGTTGACCTTTCCGGTCGCCGTCTGGACTCGCGTACCGTTCCAGGAGAGAGAGATCGTTCCGCTCGTCCTTCCTCGCAACCGCGGCGCATCGGCCGACGCGGCGTCGAGAGCCTTGTCGCAGTCTATGTTCGTGAAACGCGCCGACAGCGAAGACGAACCGGACTCGACGAGTCGAGCACGCGCCGAACCGGTAACCGACCCGCCGTACACCGCCGCAGTGAAGGCCGGCACGTCGAGCGTTCCATCCTCGACCGCTACAGTTGCCCGAATGCTTCCAGTTCGAACCGTTCGCACCACAAGCGTGTCGAGTCCGACTGTGCCCTCCACGCGTCCGCCATCGATCGACGCAGTACCGGAAAACGTCGCGCCAGAACCGGCAACGTCCGCTCCGCCAAACGATCCCGCCGAGAAGGCCCCGGTCGCAACCCCACCGGCGCCCCGTCCGTCGACGCGTCCCGTGAAGCGAAGGCTCGATACGTCGTAGCCCGCAACCGTGAGGCGGCTCGCCTGGGCGATTCCGGCTCCCCAGGCGTAGGTCTGTCCGTCGCCTTCGACGGGGCCGGTGACCTTCAACCCGGCGACCCGTGCGCCGCTGACCAAAAGGTCATCGCCCGCGAGCTCGCCCTCGAATCGATATCTGACGCCGGATCCCACGAGGCGTCCGTTGAGCGATGCGCCACCGGCAAGACCCGCTGCGGGGTCGACGATCTCTCCAATCTTTCCCACCGCAACCGTCGAGCCGACGGTTAAGTCGTAAGACATATCCGTCCAACTCGAGACCGTCCCGGCAAGCTTCACCACGCCAAGTGGCGTCGTGACTTCGACGTTCTCGACAGCGGCGCCGGACTTCGACACGTCGGCGCTCAACTGCAGTCCGATCTCGGGAACCTGGCGATCGTTCACCGTCACTCTGCTGCCGGAGAAGCTCGCTTCGACGCGGCGTGTATCGGGCGCGCCAGCCTTCGGCGCGACGCTCAGAACGAGGTTCGAGACCGAGCCGTCGACCCTGTTTCGCCTGTCCCCGTAAGCAATCTCGCCGTCACGCACGGTGAAAACCGTCGCCTGCATGTTTGCCGGACCGTCGGATGTGTTCGCATCCGATTCCGGCAGCCGGATCGCTTCGAGATTCGAGCGGCCGTTCTCGTCGAAAGTCACGTTGACGACGGGATGGCGGATTTCAACGGTCTTCAGCTCCACCGTTCGCGACCAGAAACTTGCAATGTCGAACGTGACGTCGATCTGGTCGGCGGCCGCGAGCGGCGCGGCGTCGGACCCCGGATAAAGGACGAGACCTTCCAGGCGAACGGCGCCGGGACTTAGCGAGAGCTCGGTGTTGCGGATCTCGGCGCGGATGTTCATCTCCGCGAGCGCCGCGACGATACGCGACTTCAGCATCCGGGCGGCCCCGCCGGTCTGGTACCACACGACGAGCGCGATTGCCGACACCGCCACCAGGGCGACGGTCGCCACAATCACGATGCGAACCCGTTTCTTCACGTCCCCCTGCTCGAGTTGCCGGTCTTGTGCCGGCCCGTGTGATTGCTGCGCGGCAGGTCAGGCCCGCGTCAGTTGCTGCTTGAGTGCAACGGCGTCCGTCGTTTCGCGACGGACGATCGGCTCGAAGCCGACCACCTCGATATCGAATCCTTCGACCCCCGCGAGCTTGCGGGGATGGTTCGAGAGGATCCGGATCTGACGGAGTCCAAGGGCGTGGAGGATCTGCGCGCCGATACCGTACTCGCGCACGTCGCCGTGCACCTCGGGTGGATGCGTTCCGTCGGTGGCCGGATCGAATGCGGCGTAGCCCTTGAGGTGGTGCACGAGCTCCTGACTTCGCTCGCGCAGATTGAGGTAGAGCACCACGCCGCTCCCCTCTTCGGAAATCATCTCTAGCGAGCGGAAGAGCTGCCACCCGGCTCGATCGTAGAGGCTGCCGAACACGTCGCCGAGCAGGCATTGCGCGTGCACACGAACGAGCGTCGGATCCGGACGGATCGGCCCCCTGTGCATCGCAAGATGCACGTCGCCGTTGATCGTGTTCTCGAACGCTACGCCGTGGAACGTACCATACGGAGTCGGCACGTCCGCTTCGGCAACGCGACGCACCAGCACTTCGGTCTGCATGCGGTAAGCGATGAGGTCCGCAACCGAAATGATCCTCAGTCCATTGGCGTCTGCAAAATCCCGCAACTGCGGCAGACGCGCCATCGTGCCGTCGTCGTTCATGATCTCGCAGATGACGGCGGCCGGCGTGAGGCCGGCAATGCGGGCGAGGTCGACGGATGCTTCCGTCTGCCCTGGCCGCACGAGTACACCGCCGCTGCGGGATCTCAAAGGGAAGACGTGTCCGGGTCGAGCGAGATCCGAAGGCCGAGTCTTTGGATCGACGGCGGTAAGGATCGTTGTCGCACGGTCCGAAGCCGAAATTCCTGTCGTGACACCGCGCTTGGCTTCGATCGTTATGCAGAACGCCGTGCCGTAGCCAGATGTATTGTCGCGATCGGGAACCTGCAGGGGGATCTGCAGTTCCTCGAGACGCTGCTCTGTCAGCGGCATGCAGATCAGTCCGCGCGCCTCGCGGGCCATGAAGTTTATGATCTCGGGTGTGATCATCTCCGCGGCGCAGACGAGATCGCCCTCGTTCTCGCGATCTTCGTCGTCGACGACGATGACCATACGGCCGTTGCGGATGTCGTCGATCGCGTCTTCGATTCTTGCAAGCATTCAGGTTATCCGTACTTCCGACTACAACTGCGTCCGGCCGCACGCCCCGACGGGCGACTGCCTCGAGTCAGTATCCCATGTCTTCGAGCGCTTCGACGCTCAAAGCCGAACCGGCCGTTGCCGGAACGCGCGTGCCGAGCAATCGTTCGACGTACTTGGCGATGACGTCGGTCTCGAGGTTCACAAGTGCGCCAACCTGCATTGCGCCAAGCGTCGTGTGCTCGAGCGTCATGGGAATCACGGCGATCTCGAACCATTCCTCGCCCAGGCCCGCAACTGTCAGGCTGATGCCGCTCACTGCAATCGAGCCCTTGTGGATGATGTATCGCGCGAGCTCAGGTGGATACGCGAAGCGCATCGTCACCGAATCGCCCTCGGGGCGGCGCTCGGCCAGCGAACCGACACCCTCGACGTGCCCCTGCACGAGGTGACCGCCAAGCCGGCCGCCCAGCGCCATCGCTCGCTCGAGGTTCACCGGCTGTCCGGGCCGCATTCTGCCCACGGATGTCAGCCGCAGCGTCTCAGCCGAGCAGTCTGCTTCGAACCCGGTCGGCGTCAGCTTGGTTATAGTCAGGCAGCAGCCATCGGTCGAAATCGAGTCGCCGATGCGAGCGTCGTCGAGCACACGCTTTGCGGAGACACGCAGGACAGCTCCGCCGCCAACCATCGTGAGGCTCTCGACCGCACCGATTTCTTCAACAATGCCAGTAAACATTGGCGTTTCCTGCCGATTCGGGACGCCGGAGTCTACAGCCGCGAAAGAGCCAGTTCAAGCAGCCGGTCCACCAGGTCTTCGCGTGACATGCTCGTCGTGTCGATCACGACCGCATCCCCGGCAGCGCGCAGCGGGGCGGCATCGCGCGATTTGTCGCGCAGGTCGCGGTCTTCGATTGCCTCGAATGTGGCGTCGAGCGTGACGCCGGAGCCTCGGGCCTGGTTCTCCTCGAAACGGCGGCGCGCGCGTTCGCGTGAATCGGCCTGAAGGAACACCTTGAGGTCGGCGTTCGGAAAGACGTGCGTACCTATGTCGCGTCCATCCATGACCACGCCGCCATCGCGGCCAACGGCCTGCTGCTGAGCGACCATCGCCGCGCGAACACCCGGCACGGCGGACACCTTCGAAGCCGCCGCGTCAATCTGGGATGTCCGTAACAGCGATGTGACATCGCGGCCGTCCAGCGTCGTGATCGGGGCGTGCGGATCGCCCCCGACGCGGACTTCGACGTTACCGGCCAACTCGGTGAGGGCTTCGGCGTCATCCAACGCGATCGACCTCTCCACGGCGGCAAGTGCAACCGCCCGATACATCGCGCCCGAATCGATGTAGGTGTACCCGAGCCGGGCTGCGAGAGCCTTGCCGGCAGTGCTCTTTCCGGCTGCCGTCGGTCCGTCTATGGCGATGATCAGTCCACTGCGCAAATCGCGCGGAGGATAGCACAGCGGCCGGTCCGGACAGGGAGCGTCCGGAAGCCGGCGGTCGACCTGTCCGGGCAAAGGACCTGGCTGGTAGATCGTTGGACTGCACTGATGGCTGCAAGGGTGCCGGCGCGTACGGCCGGCCCGTCGCTCCAGTTCCGGGTACGACTCCCCCGCGCCGCGGGCGGGCGCGACGGCGATACTTCGTACGGACGTGCCGAACAAGAGCGGAAGGATCTCCGTACTCCTGTATCCACCAGAAACCTTCCGGCCCCTTGTAACGGCCTGCGTCTCGGTGTCAGACTCGGCGGCTCGGACGAACAGGCGTTGCACTCGATGGAGGAATTCCCGTGAGATTCCTGAACCTCATCTTCAAGAACATCCTTCGAAACAAGCGGCGCACGCTGCTCACCGTCTCGAGCCTTGCGGTCTCACTTTTTCTGATTATCACACTTGCAACCGTGATGCGTGAGCTCAGGCGTGGCAGCGAGAGTGCCAGCCCGTTGCGCCTCGTCGCGCGCCACGGCGTTTCGTTGATGTTCGATCTCCCCGAATCCTACCTCGCCAAAGTCGAGAAAGTGCCCGGCGTCGACCTCGTCACTCCATACTGCTGGTACGGCGGCATCTATATCGAGGAAAAGAATTTCTTCGCGCAGTTCGCCGTCGACCAGAAACTACTCAGACGCTACCAGCCTGAAATGAAGATGACAGACCCCGAGTGGGATGCCTTCATTGCCGACCGGCAGGGCGCTATCGTCGGCCACAAGCTGTCCGAGATCTACGGCTTCAAGCCCGGACAGCGCATTACGCTGAGAAGTCCAATCTACAACAACGAGCTCGAGTTCATCGTTCACGGCATCTACTCCGGCGGCGAAGAGAAGACGATGTTCTTCCACTACGACTACTTCAACGAATCGGCGCCCGACTTTGCGAAGGATCGCGTAGGCACGATCGGAATCGTGGCCAAGTCCGTCGACGACGTGCCCAGGATCTCGCAGGCCGTCGATGCGATGTTCCTCAATACCGAGGCGCCGACCAAGACCGAAACGGAACGCGAGTTCGCGCAGAGCTTCGAAGCGATGATGGGCGGCGTAAAGCAGTTCCTGTACGGCATCATCGGAGCGATCACTTTCTCGCTCCTTCTCGTAATGGCGAGCTCGATGGCCATGACCGTTCGTGAGCGAACCGCCGAAGTCGGGACGCTCAAGGCGCTCGGCTTCCAACGCGGCACCATTGCGTGGCTCTTTGTCGGCGAGGCTCTGCTACTCGCTACGGCCGGCGCATCACTGGGCGTTGGCGGAGCGGCGCTGATCTACAACGCCGTCGACTTCAGCCTTTACGTTCCGTTCTTCTCTCAGTTTGCGCCCGCGCCGGAAGCCCTCGCCGCGGTTTTCGCCGGTGCGATCGCCGTTGGCATCGCCAGCGTTGCCTATTCGGCGTGGCGCGTCTCGAACCTCACGATCGCCGAGGCGCTTCGGAGGGTCGAGTAATGGCGCTGCCGATCAAGTACAACATCCGAAACGTCCTCGTCCGAAAGGGCACGACTCTCGCCACTGCAACGAGCATCGGCATCACCGTTGCCGTCTTCCTGATGGTGATGGCCCTGGCCCGCGGCATCGACCTCACGCTCCAGTCGAGCGGTGAGCCCCTCAACCTGATCGTCCTGCGCGAAGGCGCCACTGCCGAACTGGTAAGCGATATCGATCAGGCCAAATTCGACACGGTCAAGTTTCTCGACGGGGTCGCAACGGCGAACGGCGAACCTCTTGCAGCAGCAGAAGCGATCACGCTTCTCTATCGGCCACGCAAGGGACAGTCGCAGGGTGCGAACGTGACTATTCGCGGAACCGGCCCGCAGTCGACCGCGCTCAGATCCGGATTCAGGATCGACCGGGGACGCGCGTTTCAGCCGGGCCTCGCGGAAGCGATCGTTTCGCAACGCATTGCAGACAGGTTCCAGGCGCTGGACGTCGGCGACAGGTTCAAGATTCAGAACTCCGAGTTCACCATCGTCGGCGTCTTCGATGCCGGTGGTAAAGCCTTCGAGTCCGAGATCTGGGTCGACATCAATGCGCTGAAGAACGCTACGAACCGCCCGACCTACTCGTCGGTTCTGCTTCGGGTGAGCGATGCCGCGGCCTTGAGCACGGTCGCCGCGAGAATTGCGGAAGACCAGCGTCTTCAACTGAAAGCGACGCCGGAAGTGAAGTGGTACGAAGACCAGGGTGGCGCGACTTCCGGCACCATCAAGGGACTGGGCGTCTTCATTGCGGCCATCATGGCCGTCGGCGCCGGCTTCGCCGGAATGAACACGATGTACGCTGCCGTTGCAAACCGCACGAAGGAGATCGGAACGCTCCGCGTTCTCGGATTCGGCCGGCTGAGCATCCTCCTGTCGTTCGTTCTGGAATCGGTCACCATCGCCGTGATCGGAGCCGCGATCGGAATCGTGCTGGCCTTGCCACTCAACTTCGTGTCGACGGGTACGAACAACTTCACCACGTTCAGCGAGATTGCCTTCAACTTCCGCGTCACGTGGGACCTGATGGTCGCGGCACTGCTGTTCGGAGCGGGCATCGGTCTGTTCGGCTCGCTGTTACCATCCATTCGCGCGTCACGGTTTGCAATCGTCGACGCGCTTAGAGAAAACTGATTCGCCGCAACTGCGGCCTGCCGGCCCACTCCGCAGGCCGTTTGACGACCAGACCGATGACAGATTCGAACGAGTCACTCGACGAACGGCTGAAGAGCCTTCGGATCGACCGCACCGGCCAGCCGGCCTCGAAGCGAGGCGTGCCAAAGCTGGCGCTGCTTGCCTTCTCGATCGTCGTCGTACTCATCGCCGGCGGCGCGCTCTGGTTCATGTCCGGTCCGAAGCCGGTGGACGTTGCCGAAGCGAAGCGCGACACGGGCGGCGGCGCGGCGGCTGGCGAGACGGTACTGACTGCAAGCGGATACGTCATCGCGGCGCACCGGATTGCGGTCGGCTCGAAGGTGCTCGGCCGCGTGGCGTGGATCGGGGTCGACAAGGGCGACATCGTTCAGCAAGGACAGGTGCTCGTCAGGCTCGAAGACTCCGAGTTCAAGGCACAGGTCGCTCAGGCGCGCGGCAGTCTCGCGTCTGCTCAGGCGCGCCTGGACGAGCTCCGCGCAGGTTCGCGGCCACAGGACAAGCAGATGCGTCGCGCCGCGGTCGCGGAGGCTGAGGCGACGCTCCGAGAGGCCGAGTTGGAACTGGAACGCGTCGACAGGCTCTTCAAGGCTGGAGTGGCGGCGCGAGCCGAGCTCGACCGGGCGGTTGCGCGCCGCGACGTGGCGCGAGCCCAGCTCGACAATGCCCGGCAGTCCAGTTCCCTGACCGACGTCGGACCACGTGCAGAGCAGATCCGAGCCGCCGAAGCCGAGGTCGCGCAGTTGCGCGCCGCACTGGATTTTGCCGAAACGCAGATATCGAACACGGTCATCGCTGCGCCAAGCTCCGGAACGATCCTCCAGCGAATCGTCGAAGTTGGAGAGATGGTGAGCCCGCAGGCATTCGGCGATTCCGGCACGCGGACTGCGGTCGTCTCGCTTGCCGACCTCAACGACCTACAGATCGAGCTCGACATCAGTCAGGCGGATTTCGCGAAGTTGAAGATGGGACAGAAGGCCGAGATCGTCCCCGAGGCTTATCCCGAACTTCGCTATACGGGCTTCATCCAGGAAATTGCCCCGGAAGCCAACCGCGCAAAGGCGACCGTACAGGTCAAGGTAAAGGTCGACTCTCCCAACGAGCAGCTTCGGCCCGAGATGAACGCCCGCGTCAACTTCCTTGCGGCCGACAAAGCGCTCGACGCCCCGCCTGTTGCACCGCGGGTGCTGGTGCCAGCCGCCGCAATCGTGCGTCGCGGAGACGCGGACTGCGTGTTCGTCGTAAAAGGCGACCGGGTCGAAATGCGAACGATTCGCCGTGGCGACGCAAGCGGCGCGAGCGTCGTGGTCCTGGACGGTCTGTCGGGGGGAGAACAGGTGGTGACGACGGGCGTCGAGTCGCTCGTGGACGGGGACCGCATCCGCATCAACGGCCGTTAGAAGGAGTGAAACTGCATGGCTGACCTGGTTGGCAAGATCCGCGGCGTGACGAAGCTCTACACTCGCGACGGATTCGACGTGCTTGCGCTCGACAACGTGGACCTCGACATCCCGGCGGGCGACTTCGTCGCGCTCATGGGCCCATCGGGCTCCGGCAAGTCCACTTTGCTCAACCTGCTCGCTGGCATCGACCGCCCGACTTCAGGGGACGTGTCGGTAATGGGCACGCCCCTTGGGACATTGTCGGAGAGCCAACTCGCTTCGTGGCGGAACCGGCACGTCGGATACATCTTCCAGTCCTTCAACCTCATTCCGGTTCTGACCGCCTACGAGAACGTCGAGCTTCCGCTGCTACTCACGAACCTCGGCAAGTCCGACCGGAAGC
Source organism: Blastocatellia bacterium (assembly GCA_021463145.1). Lineage (GTDB taxonomy): Bacteria > Acidobacteriota > Blastocatellia > UBA7656 > JADIYM01 > JADIYM01. The sequence goes on from JAJTWZ010000036.1 coordinate 19,650, forward strand.
GAAGCGTCGAAACGGCGCTCGACCTCGTCGGACTGGCCGATCGAATGGACCACCGTCCGCGTCAACTTTCGGGTGGACAGGAGCAGCGGGTCGCGATTGCAAGAGCGATCGTGGTCGATCCGGACGTCATCCTCGCGGACGAACCGACGGGTAACCTCGACGCGCGTTCGGGCGAAGAAGTGATGTCGATCCTGACGACGCTCAACGAGAAGCTCACGAAGACGATCGTGATGGTGACTCACGATCCGCACGCCGCCGGCTTTGCGAAACGCCAACTCCACCTCGAGAAAGGCGTCCTCGTCGAGAGCGTCGGGAAAGGCTGAAGAGCTGACAGGATTACAGGATTCACAGGATTCGAATCCTGATAATCCTGATAATCCTGTAATCCTGTCAGCTCTCCATTGCGAAGCCGCGGACGTCGTCGATCCTGACGAAAAGCCTGTCGTAGGATCCGGTCGGCAGGTGATTCGAGTAGTGCTCGACCGAACAACCCTCGATCTCGAGAACATCCGGCTCTATCGTGACCCGGCTCGTGTTCTCGAGTCGCGCGTCGGCGGCGCGATTCGTCTCTCCGAACGCCGCCGCCGACACCCGTCCGCGAACGACGCCAAACGACGTGTAGAGCACGACCGTCGCCTGGCGTGACGGATCGATATCGACCGCGGAGCGAATTGTCGTAAACAACGCATCGCTCAGCCGGACGCGAGTGACGGTACGGTTCTCCATAAGGGGCCTGCCTCAGGAACTGCCGACTGTTCGGACATAACTGCGAACGCCGGCGGTCAGCGAGCTTGCAATGCGTTGCCGGAATGCCGGGGTCCGCAGCCTGTTCTCGTCATCCGGATTGGACACGAACGACACCTCGACTAGCACACTAGGCATTCGCGCTCCGCGCAAAACAGCGAACGAAGCGTGCTTGATGCCGCGATCACGGGCGGCTTTCGGGTTCTTGGCGCTGATGCCGCGCACAAGGCTCCCCTGTACGTGGCCGGCAAGCGCCCGCGACGACGCTCCGAACCCGACCGAAGCGTAAACCTGCGACGCGCGCTTCGCCTTCGGAGTCTCGGAGCCATCGGCGGCCGCATCGTCGGACTTTGCTGCGTTCGGATCCAGAACGAAAGTCTCGACACCGGAGACTTCCTTCGACTGACTGGCATTCGCATGCACCGAAATGAAGAGGTCCGCGTTACGCGCATTGGCGATCGCGGTGCGCTCCTCGAGCGACACGAAGCGGTCGCCGTCCCTCGTCAGTATGATCTCGACGCCAGGAAGCTCGGCCCTCAGCGACGCGCGCAACCGCCGCGCGATGTCCAGACACACGTCCTTCTCGGAAAGCCCGCCGGGTCCGACCGTGCCAGTGTCGTGTCCACCGTGGCCTGGGTCGATCACGATGCAATGAACGGGGCGAGGACCGGAAGCTATGGCATCGGGGATCGCATCGGGCCCGATCGGTGCTGGCGGAGCCACGATATCCGGAGCGGACGGCGTGCCTGGCGCGAGTTTCGTCACGTCAACGCCGCCGGGCAGTCCGCCAGGCGATCTCGGATCGAACGCCGGCCGCCCGCCAGGAACTCCGTGAACGCGTGGCGAGACGCCGCGCAGATCGATGATCAACCGGTTGGGGTCCTCGAGAAGAAACGCGGCCGAGCTCTCGAGCGTCGAGACATCGAGGGTGATCGCGACTCCGTCACCCAGTTGCTCGACGCGCATCTGTTTCAGCAGGCTGCCACGGACCGTTGCCAGGCGACGGCCGAGCAGCGACTCGGAAAGTTCGACGCCGGGCAAACGGTAGACGACGCGGACGCCGTCGCGTTGCTCCCGATAGTTCACCGGCCGGCTCAGGTCCACGACAATCCGTGCGTAATCCGCTCCTGCGAAGGATCGGATGTTCACGACGCGCACGGCCTCCGGTCCAGCCGCGTCCGTAGTGCGCGCGACGTCGGCGCCGAGCGCGACAACCGTTCCGATGATGTCGGTGCCGGCAGTTCCGCCAGCTCCAAACGACGGATCGAGCCGCGCGAGGTTCGCCTCCGCCTCGCGGCCAGACACCGACTGAGGAAATCGCCGGGCGAGATCCCGGTACGCTGCCGTGGCGCCGTCGACGTCCTGCAGTTCGTACTCGTAGGTCTCGGCGATCGAGACCAGCGCTTCGCCGAGGAACGGGCTGTCCGGCCTGTCGATGACGAGTTGCCGATAGATGTCTATAGCCTGCTCGAAATAGCGGGCGTCGCCGGTCCTTAGCGCCATCTCGCGTGTCAGGTCGGCCATTCGCATGCGCGCCCGGTCACGCAGGTCTGCGCTGCCCTCGAGCTCCGTGACCTGCCTGTAGAGGTCGATTGCCCGCGGATACTCACTGGGCGAGCGCTCCTCGAATGGCCGCTCCTTGATGCGGGCCTCGGCCACCTCGCCTTCGGCGAAAATCTGTTCCGTCAGCGACAGCTCTCGAGCCTCGACGCGCCCGGCGTGAAGCGCCGGTTCCACGCTGGTCCAGAACCCGACCGCAACCGCGATCAATACGGCCGGAATTGCCTTTTTCGAGAGCCTCAAGTGTCGACTCCTGTCAGGGGCGGCCGTCGAATCTTCTCGGAGCGCCGCGGGCGGTAGGCCTTAGCCGGTCCCGCGGAATCGAAGTCAGTAGATATTGGAGAGGCTGTCGGTACCGCGGTCGTCGGACGAGGCCACCGCCGCAAGCCGAATTTCGGCTCGCTCCTTCTCGGTAATCAACGATTTGCCGTACACGACCTGGTAGCGGCGCTTCGTCCTGCCGTAGTAACGCGACGAGATGACCTTCACATAGTTCTGCGTCTCGCGGATCTGAGGCACTCGATAGCCGTCGCGAATCACCCGATACTCGCCGGCGTTGTATCCAGCCAGCGCGAGCTCGACGTTGCCATTGAACAGATCCAGGAGAAAGCGAAGATACCGGGTTCCGGCATCGATGTTCTGCTTCGGATCGAAAATGTCGGTCACCCCGAATCGGCGCGCCGTGCCGGGCATCAACTGCATGTAACCGCTGGCACCCTTCGGCGAAACTGCATTTCGCTTGAAACTCGATTCCTGCTGCATGACCGCGAATACGAGCTTGGGGTCGACACCGTGCTTCGTCGAAGACTCGACGATGTAACGATCGATTTCGGGAAGCCCGGTAGACTGCCCGCCAAGAGTCGGATCCCAACCGCCGCCGACCATCGAGTTCGTCATCGTTTCGGCGAATGCACGAGGATCGATGCCGCCACGCATCGTCGGCGTCGCCTGCTCGGGTTCCGGCGCGGGAAGTTCACCGACGGCGTTCATCGTCGGGACTTCCTCGAATACCTGCCCTTCGACAACGGCCTCCACGGCCACCTGGTCGGTTGCAGGAGGTGCGTCGGAGGAATCCATCGCTCCCGTGCCGGCCGTTCCGGTTCCGTTCACTGGGGTCTGTGCGGACGCCGACGAGGCCGCGATCAGACAGCAACCAGCAACCAACAGGAAGAATGCGAGCGAACGAATCAAGCCGCCTCCAGTCAATCTACCCAACTGCTCCAGATTACTCTCGAATCCGACAAGGAAGTCGGAAGGACATGCCGTACCGCTCTTTCGAAAGCACAGCAAACCGGATTGCAGTGTAAAAAAGCCCGTTACCCCTTGTCAATCATGGGTTTCGCCGGTGACGGAGTGAGGTGGACGGCAGGCGGAGAGCATGGTGACCCTGGCCATCGTCATCTCTCGGTGGGCCTGGGCAGGCCATTTCGTGAACGGGCGTAAGCCACGCGGTGCGATGCTCGATCGGCTCGGGGTCGGAAGACTATTGGAGCCGCATTCTGTGGAGAACAGCAGCAATGGCGTGTGCTGACGTCTGCACTCCGCCCGTTTCATCCCAGAGGGTACGCCGCAAGCGTGCGGGGAACTATCGTGTTGGACCGCTTCGCGGTTCCACCTGAAGCGTCGGAGCGGTCGCACATCCACCCGATCACACACTGCCCGGTGGGCCGTCGAACGCGACCTGGAACACGCGATCCGGAAGCCGTCAACGCCGCGCTAGCAGGACGTCGCCAGGAATCCCGCCCAGTTCGATGACCTGATGATCAGGGCACTCCGGGTCGAGCGCGGCGGCCAAATCCTCGACCAGGCCGTAACCCGTCAAAACAAGAAACGTGAAGACATTCAACTCGCGCTCCTGCATCGCTCCGTTCGGGCGAAGAAATGCCTCCGCAGACTCGAGCCGCCGCTGCAAAGTCTCGTCGCGCCCTGCCGCCGACTCGACGAATCGGCCCCGCAGCTTGTTCAGTTGATAGAGCATCTTCTGCCGGCTCACGTCCAGCGATGCAGCGAGGTTGGGATCCGATTTCTCGAGCGCCGCCCGCAATCGGTCGAGATCGCGCGACAGGTCCGTCTCCGTGTCGTCGAAGATCGCTGACGTCGATCCGCCGATCGATCTCTCGACGACTGCGCGCAGCAGGGCTTCGCGGTCGCCCACGAGTTGCTCGAGGGTGAGTCCGTACTTCTCGAGGGTCTTGGCACTGTCGCGATCGACGATCGTCGCGCTCGCGCGAGGCACGATGACCGGCATCGGGCGGTCGAGCAGTTGGTATACCGGCGCGATCTGGGCGAAGTACGCGACTTCAGCCGGCCCACCGACATAGCCTACCGTCGGCAGAAGCGAGTCCTGGACGACAGGCCGCAGCGTGACGTTCGGGCTGAGCCGTTCGGGCTCGTTGCGGGCGAACTCGAGCAATTCCTCGTTGGAGTAGGAAGCGTCGCCGGCCTTTGTCACGAAACGGCCTTCGCGGCGTACCATCGCCTTCCGCCGGCCATCTTCGAGCACGAAAAGCGGCACCATTTCAGGCGATGTGAAGATCTGCGCGTGGTATCCGGCCGCTACCAGCGCTTCGCTTCGACGAACGAGTGCGCCGGCAATCTCAGGCGTGCGCTCCATTGCCTTCACATATGTTGGCGATGCCAGAGATTTCATCTCCTTTCGCAATGGATCGAGAAGAATGACGCCGAACGGGGCGAACAGCCGAGCCAGCAGCCTGGCGAAACCGTCGGCGAATCCGGCACCCACCCCGAAAAACGAGGCAAGATCGGCCCGCAGCGAGTCCGAATGGATCGTCGCCGGGAGCTTCGCGAACAGTTCATCGACTGCCCGCACCACGTCGGCGCTGAGCGAGATGTGCCCGACCGGACGATCGGCGTCGTCACCACCGGCCTCGAGACGCACTGTGCCGACGCCCGCGCCTCGCGCCGCCACGCTCGTGTGGCTCACCTCTTCGAAATCGTGATCTTCACTGGCGACCCAGAAAACCGGCACAGCCGGAGTCCCGCGGTCTCGCAGGCGCGATGCGAGCTCGATGGCAGTGAGCGCCTTGTAGACCGTAAAGAGAGGGCCGCCGAAGAGCCCGGCCTGCTGCCCCGTAACTACAGCGACCGTGTCCGGCCGCCGAAGCAGCTCGATGTGCTCGAACGTCTTTTCAGACGATCCAAACAGACGGTTCTGCCTCGCCAGAGCGTCCGCAACCGCTTCGCGATTCTCCGCGCGCCCCGCAACTGCAGGAGCGATCCGCTCTAGCGACGCGACGCCTTCCCACCTGTGTTCGTAAAAGGCCTCCAGCCGCTGCGGTGCGTACGCGTAGTCCGACTGGAGCTTCGTAGTCTTCGGGAGAGCTGTGACCGGCACGGTGCGCGTGACCTGTACCGGCGACGAGACGCGGGTGTTCGTCATTGATTCCTCGACGCGGAGAGCAGCAGCCCAGCATCCACCAGCGCGGACTCGATCTGCCGCACCGCCGATGGATCGAAAGCCAGGGGGGCTCGACAGACGCCGCCGCGGAAGCCCCTGACGGTCATTGCGGCCTTGAGTCCGCCAAGACCGTGCGGCGAGAGCTTGTCCGACAGCTTCATGAGCAGACTAGCGGCCCTGCGAGCGGTGTCGACGTCGCCAGCCGAAAATGCCCGATGCGCAGCGACCGCAACGTCCGGCGCAACGGCAGCAATCGCCAGAATGCAGCCGCGAACACCAGCGGCAAGTGCCGGGAGCACGCTCCGCCCGTTCCCGCTGAATATCCGGAAGCTCTCGTTCGAGCGCTCCACCCGCTCGAAGAGCATTGCGATGTCGCCCGAACTGTCCTTGATGCCGAATATGCGCGGATGCCGCCCGAGCTCGGCCCCGAGCTCGGCCGAAATCTGCAAGCCGGTCAGGGCCGGCATTGCATAAAGGATGATGGGGATCGGCGAAACGTCGGCAACTTCTCGATAGTGCCGGCCGAGCGTGTCGGGCGTCATCTGGTTCTTGTAGTAATGCGGGGTGAGAACGACCGCAAGGTCGGCGCCGAGGTCCGATGCCCTCGCGGTCGCATTGATAGTCGCCGCCGTCGTCGAACGGCCCGTCCCCACCAGCAGCCGGCGGCCGGACGGTACCGCGGCGCGCGCTACGGCGATTACGGCATCGGACTCCGCGTCGTCGAGATGGATCGCTTCGCCCGTCGTGCCAAGGGCGAGAATCCCGTCTACCCCCATCTCGATCCACTTGTCGATGTTGTGCCGAAATGCGTCCGGATCGAACGCTCCGCTCGCCAGAAAGGGCGTCGGCGCCGCCACTAACACCATCCGATCGGAACTCACCGGTGCCACCTCCTCAGTCGCGCCCGCATTGCTACGGAGCGCACGGACTAAAGTTCAGCCGAACACCGGTCGCGTTCTGGCTGCACCAACAACCGCAGTGATCGAAGCAACCGGCCCTTCGGGTTACTTCCGGAAAACCGAGTCCGGAATCGGAACGTTCGTTTTCACGTCCCGGGTCGTCAGCACCAGGTTGCCGTTGCCGACGTTCGAGATTGTCACCTTGAACGGAATCATCAGACCGCCGACCGGCCTGTAATCGGCAAACGTGGAAGTCGACGGGGTTCCCGAGTTCGTCGTGTCGTCCCATTCGATCGAATCGCGGCGAAGCTGCAGGAAAGTCGTCGTCGAGTAGTAGTCGGTTACGACGTTGCCGCTCGGCATCGTCTTCACGACGACGTAGCAGTCTTCGTCGCCCACCTTCTGGATTCGCGCGACCACCACCTTCGTGAAAAGCGATTTCCATTCGAGCGGCTCGTAGAAATTCGACTCGACCTTGGTATCCTCGAGCTTCTTGCCCGAAAGCGTCGACTCGGGCGCGAAGCTGATCAGTTCGCCACCCGCCGTGCCATCGAAGTAGCTCCGAATGGTGGCGATCGTGCGGCCGAACGCCACGATCTTCAGATCCGAAGCCGCCATTGCAGGCGCTTTCTGCCAGACGGTTCCGACACCAGTCAGGCCCTGACTCTCGAGGTCGACGTCGATAGTTGCTTCCATCGACGTGCGCGAACGGATCGCGGCTTCGCCACCCAACGCCGCGACGTGCTTCGCCTGGAGCTCTTCAACCGTAATGCCGACGGGCTTTTCGGCGATGCGAGTGAAGTCGAAGTTCCCCTGCGGCTGCTTAATGGCGAATCCGGTCACGGCGCTCGTCGAGTCGCGCTTGAACGTTATCTCGAAGGACGGGGGCAGGTTTGCAAGCGAGTAGACATCCTTGGAAATCGGAACCAGGGCGTACGGAGGCTGCCCCGGCACTACGAGCGAGATCTTTCCGTCGACCTTCTCGACCGTAACGCGGCCATTGCCGCCAGGACCGGCGAACGACCCCATCAGGTCCTCGCTCACTGGTCCGGCTGGCGTCACAGCGGGGGCGGCCGGATCCGCCGGCCCGGCCGCGACTTCTCCGGGCTTTCCAGTGAATGCCGACCAGACCTTCTCCATCGCGAACGCTCCGAGAGGCGACGACGTCACGTTCGTCAGGAGCACGAAGCCGAGCCTCTGGTCCGGCATGAACGCCACCTGAGCGTTGAATCCGTCGATGTTACCTCCGTGCTCGACGACCTTGTGGCCGTGCCAGTCGTGGAGGAACCAGCCCAGGCCGTATGCCGATGTTCCGCCTATCTTGATCTGCGGCGTCGTGAGCTGCTCGAATCCCTTCTCCGATACTAGCCTCTTGCCGTTGTAGACGCCGCCTCCGAGCATCAGGCGCAGCCACTCGGCCATCTCCCTGGCGCTGGAGTAGATTCCGCCCGCGGCCGCCATGGCCTCGATGTCGCGCACGGGAAGGTTCTTGAGCACCTTAGTCGTGTGGTTGTAACTGTAGCCCGAAGCGTGGTCCTTCGATTCCTGCATAGCCTTCGCAGTCCACACGGAACGCGTCATCGCGAGCGGCCGAAGGATGCGAGAGGTGACGAACGACTCGAACCGAGTGTTCTCCGCGCGGGCGACGATCTGCCCGGCGGCAAGGAACATGACGTTCTGATACTGGAACTTCTCGCCCAGCTTTGCCGTCGGCTTGGCCCGCGCGGCTACCTCGATGATCTCGTCGCGCGTGAGCTTGCCGGTGATCCAGGGAAGATCCGTCCTGTTGAGCCCGGAGCGATGCGAGAGCAGGTCACGTATCGTGATCTTCGCGTCGGCCTCGGCGTCCTGCAGCTTGAAGAAGGGAAGGTATTTACGGGGTGCGTCATCGAGCGACAGCTTCCCGTCGTCGGCAGACATTACGACCGACATTGCGGTGAATGCTTTCGTCGACGATCCGATCGCGTACAGCGTGTAAGGCGTCGCGGCGAGATTCTTATCTACGTTCCGGAGCCCGAAGCCCTTCATGTAAATGATCCGATCGTCCTTTACGATCGCGATCGATGCGCCGGGGATCCCGAGTTCTTTCCGTTTCGCATCGATGGCTTCCTCGACCGCAGCCAGTTCCGTCTTGTAGGACGGGAGGACTTCTCCCGCCTTTGCCTCCGTCTGGGCGCGAACCGGGATTGGACCAGCAGCCGGCGCCACCAGAAGCACCAGGAGGAGCGGCAAGAGCACACGTTTCATCGAGATAGTCTCCGGATTTGGAATGGGAAGCCCGATCGGATACGAGGATATGCGCCCGGAGGGTTCCCTGAAAGCCCTGGCCGGCCGTCGCCGGACCGTTGACCGGGGCGGCCACGCCTGTCCGGTCTCCCGTCGCCCGTAATCCCCGGTTCCATTTTTCACAATGCAAGACTATCGCAAGATTCGTGCTCCGGAATCTGGTGTATAACCCAGACTTCGTTCAATTGGCTCTCGAGCCGGACGAAAGAACCTACATAGCCTTGCAGGAGTATCAGTGAAGCCATTCGCACTTTTTTCTGTCGCCCTCGCGGTTCTTGGCCTCGGCGCCCCGGCCGCCGCATTCGCTCGCGCGAGTGAAACGGCTGTAACGCCTTCCGTGGAGGTTTCCGCGCCAATTGTCGATGTCTTCGAGGAGGGCGACTGCCGTCTGCGGCTCGTCGCGCTACCGTCGGCCGACCTCGAAACAACGCAGGTTACGCTCGTCTACGAGGACCGCTCCTCCCGCACCATCCGCGCCGTCACGGTCAACCCCGAGGTTGCGGCGTCGACGGCCGACGAGCGATTCAATGCGTTCCTCGCCGCCATGGACGAGGATTTCAAGTCTTACGTGCGCGCGACTCTCGCGGACCGGTTGCTGCACCTCGCATCCGACGCCTCCGTCGCGGATCGTGCCGCGGCCGCAGTTTTCTTCGGTTCGCCGGCGCTCCGGACTGCTTCGGTTCGCCGGGTGAGCGCGATCGAGTCTTCCGCCGAGTAGTCCATCGCCCGAGACGGCCGGCTCCCGATCGAGCGCCAGGAATCTGTTATTCTTGGCGCTCTTTCTGCGTCTCACGGGATTTAAATGCCGTTCGAACTGCTCGTTGCGATCCGCTACCTTAGATCGCGGCGAAAACAGGTGGTCCTCTCCGTCATTACCGCCATCGCGGTAGGCGCCGTCGCGGTCGGTGTTGCTGCACTCATCCTCGTGATGGCGCTCATGACCGGATTTCGCGAGGACATGCAGTCGAAGATCCTCGCAGGCACTGCGCACCTCAACCTCGTGCGCCGCGACGGCCTGCCCATCCGCGATTACCGATCCGTCGTAGCCGAGCTCTCCAAAGTCCCCCACGTCACCAGCGCGACGCCGACTCTCTATCAGACCGTGCTGTTGCAGGGAACGGGTGGCGCCACCGGTGCGGTCCTGAAGGGCGCCGAGGTCGACGACCCCAATCACACGAGCGAAGTCGTCCGCATGATGTCGGAAGGAGACGTCTCGGCACTCGATTCGACGGTGGACGGCCCCGGAGGCGAACCGATCGACTCCGTCGTCCTCGGCAAGGACCTCGCGGACGAGATCGGCGTAAAGGTCGGAGATACGGCGACGGCTCTGATTCCGGGCGCCGACGTGGTCGGCAACCGCATCGTCCCGCGGGCTAAGGATCTCCGCGTCGTCGGGATCTTCTCGTCTGGACTCTACGACTACGACTCTCGGTGGGCTTACGTATCGCTCGACGCAGCCCGCCGGATTACCGGCGACAGCGAAGTCGTCCAGATCGTGCAGATGCAGGTCGACGACATTCACGCTGTAAAAGCTATCGCCGCAGACGTGCTCGCGCGAACCGGCGACGCGTACACGACGAAGGACTGGCAGGAACTCAACGAACCCCTCTACGCCGCGCTTTCCCTGGAGCGGCTGGGCTTCCTCGTCGTCCTCGTCGTCGTCGTGACAATTGCGTCCCTCAACATAATCACGCTCCTGACGCTGATGGTCATGGAGAAGACCGTCGACATCGGCATCCTCAAGACGATGGGCGCGACCGATGGGGCTATCATGCGGATCTTCGTGTTCCAGGGTGTGGCCATTGGCGCGGTCGGCGCCGCACTCGGCATCCTGATCGGAGCCGGACTCGTCTGGTACTTCAATGCCTACGAGGTCATCAGGCTGCCCGCCGACGTCTATTCGATCAGCCACGTGACCTTCCGGCTGCGGGTGGTCGACGTGCTGACGGTCGGAATCTCGACCGTCGTCATCAGTCTCGTCTCGACGATATACCCCGCCCGGTCGGCGGCGCGTCTCGACCCGGTGGAGGCGCTCCGCCATGCCTGAGGCCGTCAACATTCCGCTTGTCCGCGCCTCGGGAATCGCGAAGACATACGGTTCGGGAGAGCGCGCCGTCCGCGTCTTCGAGAACCTCGATCTCGAAGTGATGTCCGGCGAACGCATTGCGATCGTGGGCCCGTCCGGTTCCGGTAAGTCGTCGCTTCTCCACATTCTGGGCGCACTGGATCGTCCGACGTCGGGCCGTATCGAGATCGACGGCGACGACGTTGCCGCGCTTTCCGACGCCGAGCGCGCGAGGTTTCGCAACCGCACGGTCGGTTTCGTCTACCAGTTCCATCGATTGCTGCCCGAATTCACCGCGCTCGAGAACGCGATGATGCCGCTTCTCGTCGCTGGCCAGAAGGCCCGCGTTGCCCGTCCGCGCGCCCTGGAACTGCTCGAACGCGTCGGCCTCGAGAAGCGCGTCGACCACCGGCCAGGCGAACTCTCCGGCGGCGAAGCCCAACGCGTGGCGCTTGCACGCGCGCTCGTCCAGCGCCCTCGAGTACTTCTCGCCGACGAGCCGACCGGCAACCTCGACCATCGAACCGGGGATTCGATTCACGCCATGCTACACTCCGTCCATGAGAGCGAAGCTCTGACCTCGATCATCGTCACGCACAACGAACGGCTCGCTGCCCTCTGCGACAGGGTTCTGCTTCTCGACGACGGCCGCCTCGTTGCTTCGTGACGGTGGAACTGGATCGATCACGCGAACACTGAGGGCTGGATGTTCGAGCGCTACACGGAAAAGGCACGGCGGGTCATCTTCTTCGCACGATACGAAGCGAGCCAGTTCGGCGCGTCGGCCATCGAAGCGGAGCACATCCTGCTCGGCCTGTTGCGCGAGGACAAGGGCCTCACGAATCGCTTCTTCCCCCGTCCTCAGGGCTCGATCGAGTCGATCCGAAAGGAGATCGAAGGCCGAACCGTCGTTCGCGAGAAAATCTCTACCTCGGTCGACCTCCCTCTTTCCGCGGTCGCAAAGCGAGTCCTCAGCTATGCCCAGGAGGAGTCCGAACGGCTGCAGCATCGCTATATCGGTACCGAGCACCTCCTGCTCGGCCTCCTTCGCGAGGAAAAATCCCTCGCCGCCGAGATTCTCTACGAACGGGGCCTGCGCCTGAACCAGATTCGCGACGAGCTCGGCCGGTCTACGGCTACCGAACGTCAGGCAATTCAGAAGAAGGAAACGCCACATCTCACCGAGTTCAGCCGCGACCTGACGGAAGCGGCATCGCAGAATCAGCTCGACCCGCTCATCGGACGCGAGCACGAGATCGAACGCCTCGTGCAGATCCTTTGCCGGCGGACCAAGAACAACCCGGTTCTCATCGGCGAGCCCGGCGTCGGAAAGACCGCCATAGTCGAGGGTCTCGCCCAGCGCATAGTCAACGACGCGGTGCCGACCTTCCTGGCCGGCAAGCGGATTCTCGCGCTGGATCTGTCGCTCGTTGTCGCCGGAACGAAGTACCGCGGCCAGTTCGAAGAGCGGCTGAAGACCATCATGCGCGAGCTCGTCGAGAACCCGCAGTTCATCGTCTTCATCGACGAGCTCCACACCCTGGTGGGCGCCGGATCCGCCGAGGGCTCGCTCGACGCGGCAAATATCCTCAAGCCCGCGCTTTCGCGCGGCGAGCTTCAATGCATCGGGGCGACGACGCCCGCCGAATTCAGGAAGACGATCGAAAAGGACCGCTCACTCGAGCGCCGTTTCCAGGCCATCAAGGTTCCGCCCCCGAACGAGGATGAAGCGATCCTCATCATCGAAGGCATCAAGGAACGCTACGAGGCCTTCCACGGAGTCACGTACACGCAGGACGCCGTCGAAGCCGCCGTGTACCACTCGAGCCGTTACATTCCCGACCGCTTCCTGCCGGACAAGGCAATCGACATCATCGACGAGGCTGGAGCGCGCGTGAAGCTGCGCGAGGCCGCCACGCCGACCGAACTGGACGAGATTCAGCGGCGGCTCGACATCCTGGCCGGAAGACGCGAGCAGGCGCTCGCCGACCACAACTCGGACCGCGCGCAGGGTTTCATCAAGGAAGAGGAAAGGCTGCGGATCCGGAAGGACACGCTCTATCAGCAGACTCTGGTCGAAGTCGGCAAGGACGACATCGAGGAGGTCGTCGCGCGCTGGACCGGCATCCCGATGAGCTCGCTCAAGGAGGAAGAACTGGAGAAGTTGCTCCGGATCGAGCAGGAGCTCCATACGAAGGTCATCAGCCAGGATCGCGCCATCTCGGCGCTCGCCCGTGCGATTCGCCGCTCGCGGGCCGGGCTCAAGAACCCGAACCGGCCTGTCGGCAGCTTCCTGTTCCTTGGACCGACCGGCGTCGGCAAGACGGAAGTCGCTCGCTGTCTCGCGGAGTTCCTGTTCGGGAGCGAACGGTCGCTGGTCCGCTTCGATATGTCCGAATTCATGGAGAAACACGCGGTTTCCAAGCTGATCGGCTCGCCACCAGGCTACGTCGGGCACGAGGAAGGCGGCCAGCTTACGGAGCGCATCAAGCGCAACCCGTATTCGGTGCTCCTCCTCGACGAGATCGAGAAGGCCCACCCGGATATCTTCAACATCCTGCTGCAGGTCTTCGAGGATGGACAGCTATCGGATTCGCTCGGCAACACGATAGATTTCAAGAACGCGATCATCGTGATGACGTCGAACATCGGGGCGCGATTCATCCAGAAACGCGGTCATCTGGGCTTCCAGGCCTCCGAGAAGTTCGCGGTCGACAAGATGGAAGAGTCGGTAATGGCGTCGGTAAAGCAGACGTTCAATCCGGAGTTCATCAACCGCCTGGACGAGATCATCGTTTTCGAACCGCTCTCCGAGACCGACCTGCTCAACGTCGTTTCCCTGCTCGTCGAGCAGATCAACAAGACCATCGAGCGCAGAAGGATCCGGATTCAGCTCACGGACGACGCAAAGCGCTGGATCGTCGACAAAACGTGTGTGGACCGCAGTTACGGCGCGCGACCGCTCCGCCGGGCCCTCCAGCGCTATGTCGAGGATCCGCTGTCGGAGGCGCTCATCCAGGGACAGTTCAGCGATACGGACCGGGTCGAGGTCTACCTGGAAGGAGACCGGCTCCAGCACCGGCCACTCGGCGTTCCCGAAGACGACGCACTGCTCGTCTGAAGCTCCCGCGCCCTCGAGTGAGGCGTGAAGCGTCGCGTTCATTCGAGGCGTACCGTTGCGGATTTCACCCGCAGCGCTCCCGCGCCGATCTGCTCGGTGCGCGCCGTTGCCAATTGTGTCTCCATAATGGGGCGGCATTCGGCTTCGAAGTCACGAGCGGAGCTATCGCATAACGGTCGAAAGCAGCGCCATCGCGATGCAGGTGAAAGCGGCGCTTCGCGCAAGGACGCGAAGCGATCGCCGTTGTCCGGAGGGCGCGATTCGTGTGCCTGCGAGGTGAGGAATCGCAACCGCATCCGTGGCTCGAAGTTCATGATAAATGAGCGGTTGCGGTCCTTGGCGACGCTTCGAGCGCTTTGGTATACTCCGCAGTCTTTGTGCGGACGCGGCATTCGGCCCGGGCTGTTTTTCACGCGCGTCTTCAGAACATTTCCTCTGCAGGGAGTTGTGGATCCTCATATGAAACAGCGTGTCCTGGCGGCCGGCCTCGCCTTCGCCGTTGCCTTCGCCGCTCTCGTACCGTTGTCGATCGCCGGTCCGTTCTCTGCGACCGCGTACGCGGCACAGGATCCGGACGCCTCCAAGCTCGTCGAGCGAGTCGAGTTCGTGGGAAACCGCCGCATTCCCGACGACTCGATGCGCATCTGGGTCCAGACGCGCGAAGGCGACCCATACAGCGCCGAACAGATCAGGCGAGACCTCCGCACAGTTCTGGCGCAGGGATATTTCGAAGACGCCAAAGTATTCACGGAGGAAGGACCAAGGGGCGGACTCGTGGTCATTTTCGAAGTCCAGGAGTACCCGGTAATCCTCGACATCGACTATCCGGGGCTGAAGTCTGTGTCGGAATCGACCGTACTCGAAGAGTGGCGCAAGAAGTCGGTCGGCCTTTCGAAGGAATCCCAGTTCGATCCGATCAAGGCCACTCGGGCCGCGGCGGTCATTCGTGAATTGCTCGCCGCCAAGGGCCGGCCCGACGCGAAAGTCGTCGCCGAGACGGAAGCCATTTCGCCAACCGCGGTCACGCTTCACTTCCGCACCGAAGAAGGCGAACGAGTGCGCATCGCCCATATCGAATTCGAGGGAAACACGGCGTTTTCGAGCGGCGACCTGCGCAGCCAGATGAAACTCGTCAAGGAGGCGGGCCTCATCTCGGGCCTTACCTCGAAAGACATCTACGACAAGGAGAAGCTCAAGTACGACCTCGATCGCGTCCGCTTCTTCTATTACAGCAAGGGTTACATGAACGCGCGGCTTGGCGAGCCCCGCATCGAGGAGGCCGGCGAGACCGGCTCTGGCGTTCCCTTCTTCGGTGGTAAGGACCGGGGGCTTCGCGTAGTCGTCCCGGTCGAGGAAGGAAGGATCTACCGAACCGGAGACATCACCATCGAAGGCGAGACCGTCTATCCCGAAGAGGTCATCAAGGCGGTCATCGGGCTCGTTCCCGGTGAAGTGGTCGCGTACGACAAGGTCCAGAAAGGCGTTTTCGAAGATCTGAAGAAGCTCTACGGCGAGCGCGGTTACATCAACTTCGAGCCGAACTTCCTGCCCACCCTGAAGGACGATCCGAACGACCCGAACTACGGAATTGCCGATTGGAGCTTCGAGCTCAACGAGGGAAAGAGCTTCGCGATCCGCCGTATCGAGTTCAAGGGCAACACCTACACACGAGACAAGGTATTGCGCCGTGAGGTTCTGCTCAACGAGGGCGATCCGTACAACCAGCGGTACTTCGACCTTTCGATTCTTCGTTTGAACCAGCTTGGGTATTTCAACGAGATCAAGGACACGGACGCCGACATACGGACGAACCAGCGCGACAACACGGTCGACATAGACCTGCGCGTTCAGGAGAAGGGCCGCCAGCAGATCCAGTTCTCCGGTGGCGCCTCCGGTGTCGGCGGGTCGTTCATAGGGCTTCAGTACTCCACGAACAATCTGCTCGGCTACGGCGAATCCCTCTCTCTGGATGTCCAGGCCGGAAATCGCACCAGACAGTTCTCTATCGGCTTCCAGGAGCCGTACCTGCTCGACCGCCCGATCTCGCTCGGCGCGCAGTTCTTCCTCCAGAGTTATCAGTACTTCGGGGGCGGGACCACGTTATCGCGAACCGGCTTCATTCCGGGCCAGTCGAACTCGTTTACGACGTTCGGTGGCGATGGCTCCGAGTTGTTCACTCAGAAGACGATTGGAGGCTCGGTGAGTGTTTCGACTCCGCTCACCTACTTCTTCAAACGATCGACCTTCGCTCGATTCTCGCGCCTGGGGCTTTCATACAGCTATCGAAGGAGCGAGATCGAAGATCCGCCCGCCAATACGGACGAGGATCCGACCAACGACATTCTGGTGACTTTCCGGCAGCCGGGTATCGATCAGTCGACACTCACGCCGACCTTTACCTACAACTCGCTGAATGCCTCGCTGGATCCCACTCGCGGTCAGGCGCTTACACTTGCTCTGTCGCTTTCAGGAGGATTCCTCGGCGGCGACGTCAACACGATTCAGCCGACTCTCGAGTACAAGTTCTTCTACCCGTTCCACTTCATTCGGAAGGACAAGGAGCACCCGGACGTCTTCGGAATGCGTGTTCTTGCGGGGCACGTCAGATCCTTTGGCGAGCCGCTCGATACGAATTCGCTGTCGTTCGTTGGCGGAACACCGATTTACACCCGGTATTTCCTCGGTGGCGAAGACACGATCCGAGGCTACAACGTCCGGTCGCTTTCGCCCGTGACGCGGGTAGAGAGGTTCGTGACCACGCGCGACATCGAAGCGTTCAACGCGAGCAACGGCGATGTCCTGCGTGTTGCGAAACCGGAGAACAGCAACCGCCGCACTATCACACCCGGCGTCATCAACAGATTCACGTTCGATAACGAGAACCTCTCGCAGGCCGGGGATCAGTTTACCCCGTTCGGAGCCGACTCCCAGCTTCTCCTGAACCTGGAATACCGGGTCCCGATCGTCGGGCCTGTTTCGGCCGCGGCGTTCGTCGATATCGGAGCGGCTTTCAACCTCGTCGAATACGAGGATCAACTGACTCAGACCGAGTTTTTGCCGTCGAACCTGACGCCATTCGGCATCACCCTGAACCCGCGCGGCCAGCTCGCCACGCCGGACGAAATCCGTGATGCGATTACGCCTGAGACGCCCCCGGGCCAATTGCCCGCGGGCTTCCGGACCGCGGTGCTGCGGGGAAATCGGCAGGACTCTACGGTCTACGTGCTTTCCGAGGACCTCGACAGCCAGTTGACCAACTATCGCTACTCCGTTGGAGCGGAGTTGCGCGTGCAGGTGCCCGTCGTTAACGTTCCTTTCCGGCTGATATACGCCTATAACCCGAACGCGCGTACGACAATCGTCCCGGGTCAGGTGTTCATCGAGGAAAGGTCGACGTTCCTTTTCAGTATTGGCAGGACATTCTAGACAGCATCGCAAGGAGTATCAGATGAAGATTCAATTCTGGCTCGCCACAGCAGCACTCGTGGCAGCCCTTCCCGCCGCAGCCGTGGCGCAGGGTCCAGCTGCGCCTGCCACGCCCCGGACGGCACCGGGAGCAGGCGCCGCAGGCGGACCCGCCGATGGCAAGATTGCCGTGATCGACACGAGCGTTTTCATCGAGAAGATCCAGGAACTTCGTACGCGCGCCGATTCGGTCAACAAGAAGTACGAGCCGCGCTACAAGGAAATGCAGGCGATGCAGGCCCAGATGAAGCAACTCGACGGCGACATCAGAAGCCAGGCCGGCGTCGCGGCGCCCGACAAGATCCGGACGATGCAGGATCAACTTCAGACACTGCAGACGAACTACAAGCGACGAGGCGAAGACCTGCAGGGCGAGTACAACAAGGAACTGAACACCACTCTCGAGCCGATTCAGGCAAAGCTCACCGAGTTCGTCAAAGGCTACGCCACGAAGCGCAACATCGTGCTGATTCTGGATCTGCCGAATTCGGCCCAGGCCGGCACGATCGCCTTTCTGAATCCGGCGATAGACGTGACGGACGAGTTCATCGCCGAGTACAACAAGGCGTATCCCGTTCCCGGCTTCACGGCCGCGCCTGTTACCCCGGCGCGTCCGGGCGGAGGCCGCTAGAATGCGCCCGGCCATGGCTCGCCTCTCCCGCGTGGCCGCTTCGTGCGGCCTTCTCGCCCTCGCGGCTTCGGCTGTATTTGCCCAGCAACCGGCGAACGTCCCCCGCGGACGGATCGCCATCATCAACGTGGCCAGGTTCCAGAACGACATTGCGGAACTGAAGCGACGGATCACCGAAATAAATACGCGCTTCGAACCGCGCACGAAGGAACTGCTCGCGATCCGCGACACGATGCAGGGAATCGAAACCCAGGTGCAGCAGGGAACAGTCGCTCCAGGACAGGCCGGAGCACTACAGGAGCGCTACGACGGCCTGAAGCGCGAATACGAGCGCAAGGTCGAAGATATGAAGGTCGAGGCTCAGAAGGCCTATTCGGCGTCGGCCACTCCAATCGAGGAAAAAGTCAGGGTGGCCCTGGAGAAATATGCCAACGAGAAGGGTATCGTCCTCGTGATGGAGACGGGCGGAAGCAAGAAGATCGGATCGATCATCTATATCGCGCCTGGCGTGGACATTACGGACGACTTCATCGCGATCTACAACAAGGCGAATCCATAAGGCCCGCCTCCATTTGCCGCTTGAATCCCAAGGCGCCGCCGCGTGACCCGCTCACGCGGCGGCGCTTGCGGATATGAGAAGGACTCCCCCCGATGGCACCATTGCTCAACATCAACGACATCCGGCACATCCTGCCGCACCGCTATCCGTTCCTTCTCGTGGATCGAGTCGACGAGTTCGAACCCGGAAAGCGTCTCGTGGCACGCAAGAACGTGACGTCGAACGAGCCCTTCTTCACCGGGCACTTTCCGATGGTGCCGGTCATGCCAGGCGTCCTGATAATCGAAGCGCTTGCCCAGACGGCCGGCCTGCTCGTGGCCTACAACCGGCCGGTCGAGCCGGACGAGTACCTTCTGTTTGCGGGAATCGACAACGTCCGGTTCCGTCTGCCGGTAGTGCCCGGAGACGTGCTTACACTAACGGTGGAGGCGAAACGGATTCGCCGGCAGTCGGCGCACCTGCACGGGACCGCCATGGTCGACGGCCAACTGGCGGCCGAGGCCGACCTGCTCGCCATCCTGTCCGTCATCCCGTCGACCGGCGAGGCGGCGAAAAGGTGGCGCGCCGGACTCACCGTAGACCGGCCGGCCGAGTCGGAGGGTTGAGCCGCGTGAGCACGCGCAAGATCCATTCGACCGCGATCGTAAGCGAGAGCGCGGTTCTCGGTGACGGGGTTGAGATTGGCCCTTATACCGTAATCGGCGACGACGTTCGGATCGGTGACCGGTCGCGCGTGATGGCCCACACGGTTATCGAGGGACCCACTACGATCGGCGTCGACAACGTGATCTATCCGTTCGTCTCGCTTGGCCAGGGCCCCCAGGATCTGAAGTACGCGGGCGAAACCACTCAACTCGTAGTTGGCGACCGCAACAGCATCCGCGAGTACTCGAACTTCCATAGAGGCACGGTCGGCGGCGGCGGGGTGACCAGAGTCGGAAACGACAACCTCTTCATGGTGGCGACCCACATCGCGCACGACTGTTCGGTTGGCAATCACATCATCATGGCAAACCAGGCCACTCTGGCCGGACACGTCACCGTCGAGGACTTTACCACCGTAGGCGCGGCTTCATCCGTTCATCAGTTCACCCGAGTCGGGAAACACGCCTTCGTCGGCGGGCATTCCGTAATCGTGAAGGATCCGCTGCCGTTCTCGCGATGCCAGGGAAATCACGCGAAGTGCTACGGCGAGAATGCGATAGGCCTTCGACGCAAAGGCTTCGGCGATGACACGATCCGAAACTTGCATAGAGCTTTCAGGCTGTTGCTCTCTTCCGGACTCAACACCGCCCAGGCGGTCGATGCCATCCAGGCCGACGCGGCGCTGTTGGCCGACGAGAATGTCGCCTACATCGTCGAGTTCATCGAGACATCGGAACGTGGCGTCATCAAGAAGTGACGCCGTCGCCTTTGCGGCGCTGCGCCGTCGGGCGAAACTCCACTTCAGATGAAGTACGCGCTAATCGCCGGCAACGGCCGCTTCCCTTTCCTGGTGCTCGAAGGAGCCAGACGGAATGGCGTCGACCTCGACGTAGTGGCCATCAAGGAAGAGACGGATCCGGCGATAGAACGCGAGGCCGCGACCGTCGAATGGGTCGGTGTCGGGCAACTCGGCAAGTTGTTGAACTTCCTCAAGAAGCGGGGAGTAACGCACGCGATCATGGCCGGCCAGGTCAAGCACGTGCAGATCTTCAGGATCTCGTCCCTGCCGGACGTCCGAATGGCACGGATGCTCGCCCGGCTGGTGGTTCGAAACACCGACAGCCTCATCGGCGCGGTCGCCGACGAACTCGCGAGCGTGGGCGTGACCCTCGTGGACTCGACGCTTTTCCTGCAGCACGCTCTGCCGGCGCCGGGTGTGCTCACTAGACGCTCTCCCTCGCCGAAGGAAAAAGAAGACATCGCGTACGGGCTCGACGTAGCGCGCGAGATCGCGCGGCTCGACCTGGGCCAGACGATCGTCGTCAAAGACGCGGCGGTGGTCGCCGTGGAAGCGATGGAGGGCACCGACGCGACGATTCGCCGCGCGGGCGAGCTCGCGCGAAAGCCTCCGTTGACGGTAGTGAAGGTCGCGAAACCGAATCAGGACATGCGCTTCGACGTCCCGGTTATCGGGCCGTCGACGATCGAGACGATGAAGGCGGCAAAAGCGAGCGCATTGTCGATAACGGCGGGGAAGACCGTCATGATCGACCGCGACGAACTGCTCGCCATCGCCGACGCCGCAAAGATTGCGATCGTCGCAAGCTCACTCCCGGAGCAGTCCTAGTACCGCGCGGAATCGGGCGCGCGGCGTGGACCTCGAGAACCTGAGCGCAGGCAGTTCGGATGCGAGAAACGCCCGCCCCCCGGAGCTGACATAGCCCTTTGTTTCCTGTCACTTGGGGTCAGCTTTACCTGGAATGGCAACCCGTTTCCGCCTTCCTGACGTCAGACCACCGGACGCACCTGCATACGCGAGCACGTGCGCGCGGACCAGCGGGGTCCGAACTGCCGGACGAAAACAGTTCCGGCACAGCCCGAGGAGGGGCACAAATGTTAGAACTGAAGGACATTCCGCGGCACATTGCCGCGTTGTCGATGGTAGCAGCACTTGCAGGCGCCTCGAGCGCATTCGCGCTCCCGAAGGACGACGGCGCCCAGAACGTCAGGAGCGTAACCGTAACCGCGATGCCGAAGGACGGCAACGCCAGGCTTACGCCTCTGGACGCCTCCGAATTTGCCGTGTACCGCGGTGACGCTCGCCAGCAGATCGTCGAGGTCAAGGGCCCGGCCGAGGCGCCGGTCAACGTCGCGGTTCTCATCCAGGACGGCCTCAGCGTCGAAGTTGGAAACGAGATCCAGACAATAAAGAACTTCGTTGAATCCCTGCCGGAGGGCTCGTCCGTCATGGTCGGGTACCTCCGGAACACGGGGCTCCAGGTCCGTCAGCCGTTCACCACGGATCGCAAAGCCGCGATCGATGCGTTGCGCATTCCGATCAGCAACCTTAGCGTGGGCTCGTCTCCGTTCACCGGCCTCGAAGACGCCCTCGAGCGGTTCGACGGCGTGGCGGGCCGTAATCAGGTCGTGCTGGTTTCCAACGGCCTGGACCTCAATCGCGGGGTCCAGTCGGCGTCGCCGGCCAGCAATCTAGACCTCGAGCGCGCCATTTCGGCTGCCAGGAAGCGTGGCATCCCCGTCTGGTCGATTTACGCGAATTCGCCAGGCCGGCTCGGAAACTCGTCGCTCGCCATCACCTATGGCCAGGGTTCGCTCAACCGTCTCGCGGAAGAGACGGGTGGCAAGGCGTTCTTCTCGGGCCGGGGGTTCGCGACGTTCAACCACGCGCTCGACTCGATCGCGAAGTCGATGGGTGAACAGTACGTGATCACATACCGCGGCGAGGGGAAAGGCAAGCTCGAAGTCACCACGGAGTCGTCGAACGTCGAGCTCAGATACGCGGAGTAAACTCGGCGCACGAGCGTGCCGATAAGGGAGGGAGCGGGCGCCGAAGTCCGCTCCCTTCTGTCGTTTGGTGCGCATCGGCCGTGCTACACTGCGGCCGCAACCGAGTTAGGAGAGCTTGACGATGCAGGACCAGGGGCCACACGGAATCGACGTCGAGGGCGCGATCATCGACGCCGACCTGCTGGTCAAGTATCGGCTGGTCAACCGGGCCATCGAGACGCTTCAGGACGCAATCAAGTCCGCTCCGCGCCATATTCCCCTTCGCGAGAAGCTCCGGGAGATCTACATCGACGCCAACCGGTCGAGCGACGCCGCTCAGCTCTGCATGGACCTCTCCACGCTATATATCGCCGCCGACAAGCTCGAGCTCGCCAACGAACGGTTGCTCGAGGCAAAACGGCTCGACCCTCGAGTATCGATAACGGCGCGGCTGAACCAGCTCGAAAGCGGCAAGCCTTCCGTGTCATTGCCCGCCGGACGTGGCGGTCCGGCCAAATCGATCACCGGCGACCTGGCCGACATCAGCATCTTCGACATCGTGCAGATCCTCGAAAATTCGAAGATGTCGGGCGTGCTGACGATCCGGTCGGGTGCGAGGTCGGGCAGTGTCTACTTCAACGATGGAAAGGTCGTTGACGCGACGTTCGGTCAGAAGATCGGGCTGGAGGGTTTCGGCGAACTGATCGAGGCAACCGATGGCCAGTTCGAATTCGAGAAGACACAGACCCGATACCAGGCCAGGATCGACGCTGGATCGAACACGTCGCTAATCCTCGACGTGTTGCGGGACAAGGACGAAACGCGTCACGATGCGGCGGTCTCGGCTGACGAACTCCTGCTCGGGGAGTAGGCATTCCGGGAGCGAGCGCCGTGGACGACGAGCGGTATCCGATCCCGGCAGCCGATCACCGATCGGAGAGTGTCGTCCAGCGAAGCAGGTTCATCGCTACCGTTGGCGAGGCGGCAACGGTCGAGGAAGCGGCCCGGTTCGTCAGGCGGATTTCGGCTGAGTTTGCCGACGCAACGCACAATTGCTGGGCGTACGCGATCGGCCGTCCGGGAAGCACGGACCGCGTCGGTATGAGCGACGACGGCGAGCCGCATGGAACTGCAGGGCGGCCAATGTTGACCGTGCTCCTCCATTCGGGGCTTGGAGACGTCGCAGCGGTGGTCACGCGCTATTTCGGAGGCACGAAGCTCGGCACCGGGGGACTGGTGCGGGCGTACTCGGGCGCGCTCCAGCTGGCTCTCGAACAAACACGCCGCGCCGAACGCGTCGACCTTGCGGATATCGTTGCCGTATTCGCGTATCCGCACCTGACCCAGATTCGATTGTTGCTTGCGGAATGCGAGGCCGAAGAGACGGCACAGGAGTTCGGATCCGATGTCACGCTTGCCATTCGCTTGCCTCGGAGCCGCGTTGAATCGTTGAGAGGCGCAATTGCGGATGTCACCAGAGGGATGGCAGTGGTGGATGTCGCCGGACGTGAGCGATGAGTCACGGTCCGGACGCCGCTTGACAGTTTCGAACCTAGCGATGGAGCATCGCCCTATGAAGCGATTTGCCGTTCACGCCTGTGTCATTCTCGTCCTCGTTTCCATGTCTCTTTCCGCCCTGGCCTCGCCGCCGCCGGCGTCCACACGCGCTCGCTCGTGGGAACTCGGCGGAAAGCTGAGCCTTGCGGCGATCGCGCTCGCGAGCCCGGCGCTGCCTTCGACCGTCCAGAAGGTATTTGCCGGCGCGCGCGATATTGGCTCCGGACTTGGCGTGGATGTTCCGGCGCTGCCCGAACGGGAACTCGACCGGTCGCAAACACAGGGCCTGGTAATGAAGTACCTGCTCGCCGACGCGGGCGCTCCCATTGCCGGAAAGCTCGGCTCGACTTACGGTGGCGATCACGCCGCGCTCTTCGAAGTGGCGGTGAAGTCTACGTTGCTATTGCTCTTCTATTCGCCCGGTGCCCCGGAGGGCGCCGAAGTCGTCACCGTGATCCGGAAACGCGCCGTCGATGCGCGATTGCCGGAAAGCCTCTGGCAGCCCTTGGTTGCGAAAATCGAGGCGAAGGCCTCTTATGACGACGTCAAGGCGGCAGTCACGGACCTGCACAACGCAGTACGGAAGCACCTGTCCGAAGAGCCGCCTCAGTAGCGCCGAAACATTCCTCGCTGACGTGCCGAACGATTGCCCGCCGTAGCGCCCGATGCCGGTCTGCTCCCGATCGTGAGCGGCCGGCGCAAGAGTGCGTCGTGGACTTCGATCGGCGTCATTCCTGGTGAACGAAACGCACGCCAGTCGCGGGTAATGGTCATCGCATCCGATTCGACGGGGGAAATTCGTTTGGTTCCTAACAGTTCCCCACGCGCCTGCGGCGCGCCCCCTCGGACGAAACGCGCAGCGTTTCGGGTCCGCTGGCCATTCTTAAGCGCCGTAGCATTTCGGGTCCGCTGGCCATTCTGAAGCGCCGGGGCGTTTCGGGTCCGCTGGCCATTCTGAAGCGCTGTAGCGTTTCGGGTCCGCTGGCCATTCTTAAGCGCCGTAGCGTTTCGGGTCCGCTGGCCATTCTTAAGCGCCGCAGCGTTTCGAGTCCGCGGGCCATTCTGAAGCGCCGTAGCGTTTCGGGTCCGCGGGCCATTCTGAAGCGCCGTAGCGTTTCGGGTCCGCGGGCCATTCTTAAGCGCCGTAGGCGCGAAAGAGCCAATAGGGGTAGGGAGCGCCACGGGGCGCCCCCTCCCTCCGAACCGGACTGGCGGATCTCCCGCATCCGGCTCTCC
>JAJTWZ010000037.1 GCA_021463145.1 Blastocatellia bacterium
GCCGTGCGCTGACGCCCGCACTCCGCCCGTTTCATTCCAGGGGGGACGCCGCAGGCGTGTGGGGAACTATTACATCGACCGCTCCGCGGTCGCAGAGGACGGCCGTGACGCGGTGACCGCGAAGCGGTCACAGTGGAGGACCGAGTGTACGGGAACAGCCTGTGCTGCCGAGAAGGTCGTCTTTCGAGAAACTCCTCCGTTACTTGTCGATTCCAGGCTCGAGGCACTCTGAGTCTCCGACTGCCCTGTCAGTGCAAAGCGCCGAGACGAACTCAGCTGCAGTTACTCCTCGTCCCGATCCTCTCTGATCTGATCGTTGCGTTCGTAGAATTCGTACGCCGCCGAGAGCACCGGGCGCGGTCTCGACCCGTCCGGGGGGCCCACGAAACCGGCCTGTTCCATCTGATCGAGGATCGCGGCCGCACGGCCATAACCGACGCGCAGCCGGCGCTGCAGCACGCTCGTCGATGCCCGGCCCATGTCGCAGACGATCTTGAGCGCGTCCTCGAACAACTCGTCCCGGGCGCCTCCGCCCTCGACGCCGCCCGCTTCCTGCGGAGACATCGTCACCGTGTCGTCGTAATCGGGCTGACCTTGCTGCTTGATGTATGTCGTGACGGCGTTGACGTCCTTCTCCGAGAGGAACGAGCCGTGGACCCGCACGAGCCGGGAGGTCCCGGGTGGCAGGAACAGCATGTCGCCCTGACCGAGCAGCTGCTCGGCGCCGTTGGTGTCGATGATCGTCCTGGAGTCGACTTTCGACGATACCCGGAAGGACATCCGCGACGGGAAATTCGCCTTGATCAGGCCAGTGATGACGTCGACCGATGGACGCTGCGTGGCGAGAACGAGGTGGATGCCGACGGCGCGTGCCATCTGCGCGAGTCGCGTGATCGACGACTCGACCTCGGACGATGCGACCATCATCAGGTCCGCGAGCTCGTCGATAAGTACGACGATGTAGGGAAGTGGCTTGGGCAGCTCCTCGCTTTCGCTTGCAAGCCGCTGGTTGACGATCGCGCGGACTTCCTTGTTGAACTGCTCGATGTTCCGGACGCCAAGGCCGGCGAGCGTGCGGTAGCGGTTCTCCATTTCGGTGACCGCCCACTTCAGCGCATTCGCGGCGCGCTTCGGATCCACGACGATCGGCGTGAGCAGATGCGGTATGCCCTCGTAGAGCCCGAGCTCCAACCGCTTCGGGTCGACCATTATGAACTTCACTTCATCGGGTGAAGCCTTGTAGAGGATCGACGTGACAATCGCGTTGATCATCACCGACTTGCCCGAACCGGTCGAGCCGGCGATGAGCAGGTGCGGCATCTTCTGCAGGTCGGCGATGAAGTCTTGCCCGTCGATCGTGTGTCCGAGCGCAAGCGTGAGCTTCGAAGGCGAATTCTGGAACGTGGCGCTCTCGACGATCTCGCGAAGGAAAATCGTCCGCCTGTCGACGTTTGGCACTTCGATGCCGACCGTCGACTTGCCTGGAATGCGGTCGATGCGGATCGATTCGGCCTTCAGCGCGAGGCACAGGTCGTCGGCAAGCCCGACGACGCGGCTGTACTTGATTCCGGGATCGGGCTTGAACTCGAACGTCGTCACGACCGGCCCCGGATTGATGCGGTGGATGTGTCCGGTGACCGAAAACTCCTTGCACTTCTCGGCGAGGGCGACGGCGCGGCTCTCGAGTTGGCGCTCGTCCTGCTCGCACACTGCCGGAGGCGCCGTCAGCAGATCCGTCGACGGGATCAGATAGCCGGTCTCCGTTGCCGTCGCGCGCAGAGGGAGCTTCGGCTGAGCCGGCTGCGACTGAGGTGTGCGAACGATAGAGAGTGTAGAGACCATTTCGGCCACGAGCGGGTCAACGTCGACGAGCGGCGGGGGGTCGGGAACCGGCGGCGCCGCCGGAGCGCCGTTGTTGGCGGCGGGGCCGCCAGCATCGGCGGCCGCTCGTGCGGTGCGGCGAGATTGCGCTTCGGCAAATCTGGCCCGGGCCGCGGCGGCCGCGGACAGTGGCGCCGCAGGCGGCGCGGGCGCCGCGGGCTCGGCGGGTTCGACGGCCGCCGTGGCGACTGCAGGCGGCGGCGTGAGCCGATCCGTGCGTGGGATGACACGGGATGGCGCCGCATCATCGGGGGCGTCGAGTGGCGCGGTGCGCGGCGCCTGCCGGACCCTGATCGCCGGACGTTCCTCGGCATCGTCCCTCAGACCCTGCTTGACCAGTTCCTCGGTACGCCGCCGCTCCTCGCGTTCGCGAACGCGAATCGACTCCTCGTCCAGTTCGCCGATCCGGGCCGCCTTTTCGGCGGCGCGTTCCGCGGCGCGGGCCGCCCGGTCGTCGCTTTTTCGCTGCCACCAGGCCGAGAAGCGTTCGCGATAGGCGCCTATAGAAAACAGCGACACGCCGCCAGACGCCGGAGCTACTTCATCGCGGCGATGGAAAGCTCGTTCGACCGTATCGGAGAGCGACACCTGAAGGGTGAGCATCACCGTCAGCACGAAGACGACCGTGAGGACGATTCCCGCGCCGATCGTGTTGAGCATCGCGCTCAACGAGCGCGCGACGACGAGTCCGACGAGCCCGCCGGTCGTCGACACGTTCGCGAGCCAGGAGATCGCCGGTGTCGGCATGAGGCTTAGGCCGCCAGCGAGCGCGAGAAGCATGAACGTGAACCCGCAGACCAGCTTGAAGTCGATGCCGAGGCGGTGCGCGACGAAACCGCGAACGCCGAACGCCGCAAGCGCGACCGGGACCGCGAGTGCAATCAGTCCGACAACCTGCAGGAGGAGGTCCGCGATCCACGCGCCGACCTGCCCGACCAGATTTCCGGCCTCGATGCGCGTCGACGCGACGTTGAATGCCGGATCAGACGGGTCGTAGGTGGCTAGGCTAAGCGCCGTCAGAATGGCCCCGCCGAGCAGCGCGAGAGCTGCGGCCTCAGTCGCGATCGTGCGTTCTGATCCTTGCGGCTTGGTGGCCATGAGACGTGATGCCGCCTGCCCCAAACCGGCGGCGTGCCGTACGTTACCACGAACGAACATGCGGGGCCATGTTGTAATTGACCGGCGGTCAGTGGATGCTCGGCGGCCTGCCCGGGTCTGGAGGCAGCGGTGGCCGGCCGCCGTGGCCGGAGAGTGCAAACAACTTGCCGGAGCGCGTCGCCGGTCTAGTCACAGGTCGCAAGCACCGGAAGTTCGTCCCGATGTCCGATGCCGAAACTAGAGTCGATCAGGTATGCCCTGCGTGGCGTGAAGCGATAGACGCGGGAAGATGCAAATGCCTTGATGGCGGACAGAAGTGGGACTGAACCCATGTCCGCGGGCGGGAACTTCTCGAGATAGAGCCCCATTATTCGGGCTGCCGCTGCCGGAATCGTCGGTCCTTCGACGCTCCCTTCCATCTGGATTCCCTTGACCGGGCCAGGACGGCGAAAGTCTTCCTGGATGGTAATGGAAGCCCGAGGATCGGCCGCGAGGTTGACCGAGTGGCGGGCGCCCGGCTTCGAAAGCCAGATCAGGTCCAGACCGTCGTTGACGTAGAAAACCGCCGCCGACCAGGGCCCTTCCGGACCGATCGTGGCAACGGTCATCGTGCCGTGTTCCCGCAGAAATGCCTGCGCCCGTGCATCGAGAGATTCTTCCATCGTTAGTCGCGTGCTCCTTGCCGTTTTGAGGACCGGGACCCGAACAGCCCCCCGTCGCTGCCATTAACTACGTTGCCAGGTTCCCGAGGTCAGTGACGCAGGTCACGGGGCAATGTGGCTCTGACACGAGATGGCAGCCAAATGTGACGCAGATCACGTTGTTCATGTGACGACCGTACATGCCGAACGTGACGCAGGCCCATAACTCCGATCTTTCCGAAAAACACCGTTGACACCGGTCCGGGCGGTTATGTACTTGTGCATCTAGAGGTCATCAATGCTTTCCGCTACCTGTGAATATGCTTTGAGAGCGCTCGTCCTGCTTGCCCGTGAGGTAGATGGACGTCCGTTGTTAGGCAGGGATCTGGCGCGGGAGGCCGAGGTGCCGCCGAATTATCTGTCGAAAATACTCAACTCGCTCAAGAGAGTGGGGATACTGGAAGCGACCCGCGGGACGCACGGCGGGTACCGGTTACTGAAGACGCCGGATGAGATCAGGCTGATCGACGTGGTCGAGGTGTTCGAGTCGCCACTTGCGAAGCCATCGTGCGTGCTCGGTGGCGGACGAGAGTGCAACGACGGGGATCCCTGCTCGGCGCACGCGCAGTGGCGCGACGTCCGGAGAGTGTTCCACGAGTTTCTCGAAACGACGACTTTGAGTTCGATTGTTGACACACCTTCACTGACGAAGACGGTAGAAGATCGGAGCCCGGTAACAACAGTTCCGGGCGCGGAAAACCCAACCTAGACGAAGCGGTAGCCGGCCCCCCTGTACGACGACCATCCGGAAGTCTGCAGCGGAAATTCCGGCCCACCGCGGAAGCGTTCCTCCGGACCCGGCGCCTCGAGCGGGCGGGATAGGAGAACTGCGCGCCAGAGTCCCGACGAGGATGCACTAAATGATGAGTACTCCGCATTCCCAACAGAGCCCAGGAACCACAGGCAGCAGGCCGGCCGGAGTTCGGCTGGTTGTAGGCCTGCTCCGGTTGGCGGCTGTCTCGACGATCCTGTTCGGCGTTACCTCCATTGCGAGCGCCCAGGAAGCCGCCCAGTTCTTCCGCCAGAACTGCATGAGTTGCCACACGATCGGCGGCGGCCGCCTGACGGGCCCCGATCTCAAGGACGTGTCGCAGCGAAAGGACCGAGCGTGGCTCACGAAGTTCCTGCTCGATCCCAAGGGCACGATCGAAAGCGGCGATCCGTATGCGGCGCAGCTCCAGCAGGAAGCGCGCGGGGTCGTCATGCCGACCGTGTCCGGAATGTCGAAGGAACGTGCAGAAGCGCTGCTCGATCTGATCGATGCGGAGTCGAAACTAGAGAAGTCACAGTTCGTCGGACTGCAGATTCCGGACGGACCCTTCTCCGAGGCCGACATCGCGCGAGGCCGCGACATTTTTCTCGGCAAGATCAAGCTCGTCAACACCGGCCCGTCCTGCGTCTCGTGCCACACGACGATAGGGCTCGGCGGACTGGGCGGCGGACGGCTCGGTCCTGACCTGAGCAAGGTCTACGAAAGGCTGGAGAACCGCAAGACTCTCGGTTCGTGGTTGCTGGCACCTCCCACGACCACCATGCAGCCGGTCTTCCGCGATCATCCGCTCGAGGCCGACGAGATCCTGCCGCTCGTGGCCTTTTTCGAGGATCGGGCGCAACGCGGTGGCGAGGACACGTCGCCGGCAAGGCTCAACTTCTTCCTGATCGGACTCGGCGGAACCGTGCTGGCGCTCGTCGGATTCGACCTGGCGTGGCGGAAGCGCTTCCGGGCGGTTCGCCGTCCGCTGGTCAAGGGCGCCGAATTGAAGCGAGGGGAACGATGAAAATCAAGAATCCGATTGCCTGGATCAAGGACGAGATCAATCCAGAGGCGCGCAGCTGGGAGGAGTTCTACCGAAACCGCTGGCAGCACGACAAGATCGTCCGAAGTACGCACGGCGTGAACTGCACCGGCGGCTGCACGTGGCAGATCTACGTCAAAGACGGCATCGTGACGTGGGAAATGCAGGGTCTCGACTACCCGATGCTCGAGAACGGCCTGCCGCCCTACGAACCGCGGGGCTGTCAGAGGGGAATCTCATACTCCTGGTACCTCTACAGCCCGCTACGTGTGAAGTACCCGTACGGCCGCGGTGTGCTGCTGGACTTCTGGAAGGACGCGCGTTCGCGTCACGAGGATCCAGTGGACGCGTGGGCGTCGCTGGTCGAGGACCCCGAGAAGAGGGCGCGATGGCAGCGGGCGAGAGGCAAGGGCGGATTCCGCCGCGCCTCCTGGCCGACCGTGCTCGAAATGATCGCCGCCGCCAACCTCTACACGATCAAGAAGCACGGGCCAGACCGCATCGCCGGTTTCTCGCCGATTCCGGCGATGTCGATGATCAGCTATGCGTCGGGCGCCCGGATGCTGCAGCTCATCGGCGGCCTCGCCCTCTCTTTCTACGACTGGTACTGCGACCTGCCACCGGCCTCGCCCGAGATCTGGGGCGAGCAGACCGACGTGCACGAGTCGGCCGACTGGTACAACGCGAAGCTGCTGGCCGTCATGGGCTCGAACCTGAACATGACGCGCACCCCGGACTGCCATTTTGCGGCCGAGTCGCGCCACAACGGCACGAAGATGTGGGTCTTCTCGCCCGACTTCAACCAGGTGGCGAAGTACGCTGACGAGTACGTCTGCATCAACGCAGGGCAGGACGGGGCCTGGTGGATGGCCGTGAACCACGTTCTGCTGACCGAAGCGCACCATCAGCGTCAGACGCCGTACTTCATCGACTACTGCAAGAAGTTCACCGACGCGCCGTACCTGGTGGAGCTGCACGAGGAAGAAGGCGCCTACCGGCCTGGGCAGATGCTCCGCGCGGGCCGAATGGCCGGTTACACGGACATCGAGAACCCCGAATGGAAGTTCCTGATGTGGGACGCCGCCGCCAACAAGCCGAAGATGCCGATGGGCAGCTCCGGATTCCGGTGGGGCAAGGAGAAGGGCAAGTGGAACATGCTGCTCAAGGACGGGCTGGACGGTTCCGACATTGACCCCGTGCTCACCATGCTCGGCTCCGGCGACGGCGTCGAACAGGTCTGGCTGGACGATTTCGGCGAAGGCCGCTACGTATGCCGCGGGGTTCCGGTACGCCGAGTTCAGACGGCGGACGGAAAAACCGCCATCGTCGCGACCGCCTACGACCTGATGATGGCGCAGTTCGGCATCGACCGCGGATTGCCGGGCGACTACCCGACGAGCTACGACGACGAGACGCAGGCGTACACGCCGGCGTGGTCCGAGCGTTACACCGGCATGGACCGCAAACTCGTCATCCGTTTTGCCCGCGAATGGGCGAAGACGGCCGAGCTCACGAACGGAAAGTGCACGATCATCATCGGCGCCGGCATCAACCACTGGTACCACGGCAACCTGATGTACCGGGCCGGGATCGTGGCGTTGATGCTGTGCGGATGCGTCGGCGTCAACGGCGGTGGACTGGCGCACTACGTCGGCCAGGAAAAGCTCGCGCCCGGCGAGCCGTGGGGCGCGATCGCGTTCGCCAAGGACTGGATCCCGGCGTCGCGTCTGCAGAACGCGCCGAGCTGGCACTACGTCAACACCGATCAGTGGCGATACGAGAAGGATTTCACCGACTACCACACGGTGCCGATTCGGCAGCCGGAAGACTCGATCGCCCGCGGACACGCAATGGACGTGCAGGCGCGTGCGGTACGAAGCGGGTGGCTGCCTTTCTATCCCCAGTTCAACAAGAACTCGATCGATTTCGTGCACGAGGCGGAGGCTGCGGGAGCGGAGTCGCCGGAAGCAGTCGTCAAGCTGGCCGTCGATCAGCTCAAGTCCGGGGAAATGCGCTTCTCGGTCGACGACCCGGATGCGCCCGAGAACTGGCCCCGCGTCTGGTACATCTGGCGCGGCAATGCGCTGATGGCAAGCGCCAAGGGCCACGAGTACTTCCTCAAGCACTACCTCGGCACGCACTCCAACGCCATTTCGGAAGACATGGCCAAGGGCTCGGTCAAGGAAGTCACCTGGCACGACAAGGTCCCGACCGGAAAGATGGACCTCGTCGTCGATCTGAACTTCCGGATGGACACGTCGGCGCTTTACTCCGACATCGTCCTTCCGGCGGCAACCTGGTACGAGAAGGCGGACCTCAACTCCACCGACCTGCACAGCTTCATCCATCCGCTGTCGGCCGCGGTTCCGCCTTGCTGGGAGTCGAAGAGCGACTGGCAGATCTTCGCCTCGATCGCAAAGAAGATCTCGGAGCTCGCACCGCAGCACTTCCCGGCGCCGGTCAAGGACCTCGTCGCCACTCCACTCGCGCACGACACCGCCGCTGAAATCGCGCAGACCGACATGCGCGACTGGCGAAAGGGCGAGATCGAGGCGATCCCCGGCAAGACGATGCCGGCGCTGAAGGTCGTCACGCGCGATTACCGCAACATTTACAACCAGTATGTGTCGTTCGGCCCGAACGTGCGTACCGGCGGCCTCGGCGCTCACGGCACGCACTACGACATCCAGGACGAGTACGACGAGATGCTTTGCAGCGTCCCGACCTTCTCCTGGGATGGCAACACCTATCCGTCGCTCAGGGAGGACCAGGAGGTCTGCGAGACGATCCTTCGGCTCGCTTCCGTGACGAACGGAGAACTGGCCTGGCGCTCGTACAAGAACATGGAGGAACGCGTCGGTCTGCCGCTCGCGCACCTCGTTGAGAAGGATCGCGGCGTAAGGGCGACCTACAAGGGTCTGCAGGCCCGCCCGCAGCGATTCGTGAACAGTCCGATGTGGTCGGGCCTCGTCGAAAACGGCCGGGCGTACTCACCGTTCACCTACAACGTCGAGTGCCTGGTGCCGTGGAGGACGCTGACCGGCCGGCAGCACTTCTACCTCGACCATCCCGGCTACATCCAGTTCGGCGAGCACCTCCCGACCTACAAGCCGAAGCCGACGCCGACGCAGTATTCCGACGTCAAGTTCAGCACCGAGGTCGGCCCGACGCTGATGCTCAACTACCTGACGCCGCACGGGAAGTGGCACATCCACTCGACCTACGGCGACAACCAGCGAATGACGACGCTCTCGCGAGGCGTCGAGCCGTTCTGGATCAACCATCACGATGCTGCGTCGATCGGCGTCAACGACAACGATTGGGTCGAAGTGCACAACGATCACGGCGTCGTGGTGACGCGTGCGGCCGTGAGCGCGCGGATTCCCCGCGGGATCTGTATCCAGTACCACTCGCCCGAAAGAACTTATTCGGTGCCCAAATCGCCACTGCGTGGCGATCGCAGGGCCGGCGGTCACAACAGCCTGACGCGTACGCGCCTGAAGCCCAGCTTCATGGTCGGCGGCTACGGGCAGTTCACCTTCCACTTCAATTACTGGGGCCCCGTCGGGCCGAACCGAGACACCCACATCCTCGTGCGCAAGCTGCCCGAGCTGAAGTGGTAGGAGAGAGGTAAACACAATGGACGTACGCTCGCAGATTTCGATGGTGTTTCACCTCGACAAATGTATCGGCTGCCACACGTGCAGCATCGCCTGCAAGAACATCTGGACCGACCGCCCGGGCGCCGAATACATGTGGTGGAACAATGTGGAGACGAAGCCAGGCACGGGCTACCCGACCGCCTGGGAGGACCAGGAGAAGTACAAAGGCGGCTGGGAACTGCGCGACGGCAAACTCGGCCTGAAGTCGACCGGCAAACGGCGGACGATAACGAACATCTTCCACCATCCGCACCAGCCGAGCATGGACGACTACTACGAGCCCTGGACCTACGACTACCAGAACCTGTTCAACGCGCCCGAGGGGCCCGATCAGCCGACGGCAATTCCGATCTCGATGGTCACTGGCGAGTACCTCGACATCGAGGCGGGGCCGAACTGGGACGACGACCTCGGAGGCTCGCCTGTCTACGCGGAGAACGATCCGAACCTCGATGGACTGACGCCAGAGCAGCGCGAGCAGCTCTCCGCGGTCGAACGGCTCGTCTTCTTCTACTTCCCGCGTATCTGCAATCACTGCCTCAACCCCGGCTGCGTCGCGGCATGCCCGTCGGGTGCTCTCTACAAGCGCGGCGAGGACGGCATCGTGCTCCTCGATCAGAACCGGTGCCGCGCGTGGCGCTCGTGCATCGCGGCCTGTCCGTACAAGAAGGTCTTCTACAACTGGTCCACCGGAAAGTCGGAGAAGTGCATCCTGTGCTTCCCGCGAATCGAGACCGGCCAGGCTCCGGCCTGCTTCCATTCCTGCGTCGGGCGAATCCGGTATCTCGGCGTGCTGCTCTACGACGCCGAGCAGATCGAATCGGTCGCCAAGCGCCCCGACGAAGAGCTCATCGACGCGCACCGCGACATGGTCCTCGACCCGTTCGATCCGGCCGTGATCGAAGCGGCGCTCGCCAACGGCGTCCACGAATCGGTGATCGACTCCGCGCAGAAGTCGCCCGTCTACAAATATGTGAAGACGTGGAAGATCGCGTTGCCTCCGCACATCGAGTTCCGCACGTTGCCGATGCTCTTCTACGTGCCGCCAATGTCTCCGGTAATGGCGAGCCGCGAGGGCGAAACCGTCGACCACATCTCCGACAACCTGTTCCACGATATCGACGAGTCGCGCGTGCCGATGCAGTTCCTCGCGAACCTCTTCGGAGCGGGCCACGAGGCGAAGGTGCGCTATGCGCTCAGGAAGCAGAAGGCGGTCAGGTGGTATCGGCGCGCCATCACCGTCGGCGACGTCGACATGGAGACGGCGATGCGGATGCTCACCGAGGCGGACTGCACCGTCGAGGAAGCCGAGGCGATCTACAAGCTGACGTCGCTGTGCACTTTCGACGACCGCTTCGTCATTCCGCCCGCGCACCGCGAAGAGGCGATCCAGATGCTCGAGGATCCAATGGAGCACAAGCAGAGCGTGGGCTTCGGGTTCGTTGCCCGGCCGAGGAGGGGGATGTGATTGCAGAGTCCACAAACTCCTACGACCTGCTCGCGCGGCTGGTCGCCTACCCGGAAGCGTCGTTCTTCGACGACGTGGCCGAATGCCGCCAGGCGCTCCAGACGGATTGCCCCAGGGCCGGCACGTTGGTGAGTTGCTTCGAGGAAGCCATAAGGGGCGAAACGGTCGAGGAGGTCGACGAACTGTTCACCAGGACGTTCGACATCAATCCGATCTGTTCGCTCGAGGTCGGATGGCAACTCTTCGGCGAGAACTACAGCCGCGGCGAGTTCCTCGTATCGATGCGCCAGACCCTGCGCGACCTCGATCTGCCCGAGTCGACCGAGCTTCCGGACCACCTGATGCACGTTCTTGCGATCCTCGGACGAATGGAGGATGAGCGCGCGGACGGATTCGCCGCCGCGTGCGTGCAGCCGGCGGTCGACAAGATGCTCAAGGGCCTCAAGGGAAAGTCGAACCCGTACGCAAACGTGCTCGAAGCCATCAGGGAAGTGCTCGAGCTTCGGCACCCGAATACCGGCGCGGACGAAAAGCCCGACGGAGGGAAATCATGGAACTGACGACTGCATTCCTGAACCTGCTGTTCTTCGCGATCCTTCCGTACGTCGCGCTCTTCACGTTCTTTCTGGTGACGATCCAGCGTTACCGGTCACAGAAGTTCACTTATTCGAGCCTCTCCTCGCAGATGCTCGAGAACCAGGATCACTTCTGGGGTCTGGTTCCGTTCCACTACGGCATCCTGACGGTTCTGGGCGGGCACATCATCGCGTTCCTGCTTCCGGCGCAGGTCCTGCTCTGGAACCGCGCGTTGCCTCGCCTCTACATCACGGAGTTCGTGATGCTGATCGGCGGTGTGCTGACGGTAGTAGGACTGCTGAACCTGATCATCCGCCGCGTCCGGTACAGCAAGGTCAGGCGGGTGACATCGTTGCCGGACTGGATACTCTACGGGCTGCTGGCGAACCAGGTCGTCACGGGCCTTCTCGTGGCGCTGCTCTATCCGTGGGGTTCCTCCTGGTTTGCGGCGACCGCCGCGCCGTACCTCTGGTCGATCGTGAAGCTCAACCCGGACCTCGCGTACGTGTCGGCCGTGCCGTTCCTCGTGAAGCTGCACGTCGTCAATGCCTGGCTCGTCATCGGGTTCTTCCCGTTCACGCGGCTCGTTCACATCCTTGTGGTTCCGAATCCGTATCTGTGGCGCAAGCCGCAGGTCGTCCGGTGGAACTGGAACCGCAACGACATACGGAACACCAACTGATCGGGAAGAGGAGGCGGAGGAGGTTCGCATGCAACAGGCAACCGAAACGGGATGGCTGGGAAGCCGGAGGCTGACCACGCTGCTCATCATTGCGCTGATATTCGGGAGCGCGCTGCTCGTGACCGGCTTCGGCCCGATGCGCCTCCCGGGCGACCAGCAGGGATACGAGCCGGCGCAGCCGATCAAGTTTTCGCACCGGCTTCACGCCGGAGAACTTGCGATCGACTGCTTCTACTGCCACAGCGGGGCCGAGAAGAGCAGGCACGCCGGCGTTCCGGCGGCCAGCACCTGCATGAACTGCCACAAGAACATTACGTCGACCTTCGGCGCCTTCAGGGCCGAGGACGACCTGGCGAAGAAGGAAGGCCGGCCGCCCCGTCAGATCGTGTCCGCCGAGCTCCGAAAGCTCTACGACGCGCTTGGGCTCGACGACGCGCGCAAGCCGGACCCGGCGAAGACTCCCAAGCCGATCCAGTGGGTGCGAATCCACACCGTTCCCGATTTCGTCCACTTCGATCACAGCGCACACGTGAACGCCGGCGTGACGTGCCAGCAGTGCCACGGCACGGTGCAGGCAATGGAGCGGCTCAGGCAGGACAGCGACCTTGGAATGGGCTGGTGCGTCAACTGCCACAGGACTTCGAACAAGTCGGGTGTCGCCGGGAAGCCAGTTCACGCGTCTATCGACTGCGCCACGTGCCATCACTGAGGTTGAGATACTGACTATGTCCGAATCCGATCCGAAACCGACGACCCCAGCCGATGACTGGATGACATCACGGCGCACGTTCCTCCGCGCGGCGGGCTTCACGTTCGCCAG
Organism: Blastocatellia bacterium; assembly: GCA_021463145.1. Lineage (GTDB taxonomy): Bacteria > Acidobacteriota > Blastocatellia > UBA7656 > JADIYM01 > JADIYM01. Next base: position 12,685 of record JAJTWZ010000037.1, read on the forward strand.
CGCGATGATCACGGGCTGTCAGTCGTCGCCAATCCATCACGCGATTCCGTACCTGGTCCAGCCGGAGGACGTCGTCCCGGGCAGGCCGGTCTACTACGCCGGCACCTGCAGTGGCTGCTCGTCGGGTTGCGGAGTGCTCGTGAAGAACCGCGACGGCCGCCCGATCAAGATCGAGGGTTACACCGATCACGCGCTTTCGCAGGGGGGCGTGTGCGCGGTCGGGCAGGCCCACCTGCTTGGCCTCTACGACAATCTGAGGTTCTCCGGCCCGCGGCGCGACGGCCAGCCGGTCGAATGGACCGATGTCGATGCCGAGATCGCCGCCCAGATCGCCAAGGTGAAGGCGGAGGGCGGCGCGGTCCGTTACCTCTCCGGAACCGTGAGCGGGCCGGCCTCACGCACGGTGGTCGAGAAGTTCCTCGGAGGTTTCGCGGACGCCCGCTGGGTGATGTACGACCCGATCTCGTCGTCGGCGATCCTGGATTCGCACGAAAGGACGCACGGGGCGCGTGTCCTTCCACGGTACCGCTTCGAAAAGGCCGACGTCGTCGTTTCGTTCGGCGCGGACTTCCTCGGAACGTGGACGTCGCCGGTCGAGCACACGGCGGGATATCGCGCGCGCCGGACTCCCGACGACCCGGCCGTCCCGATGTCGTACCACGTGCAGTTCGAATCGCGGCTTTCGACGACCGGTGGAAAGGCCGACCGGAGGTTCAGGGTCGCGCCATCCGAAATGGGCGCGCTCGTTTCCGGACTTGCGGCGCTCGTCGCGAGGAAGGCAGGGACCGAGCTCGCGGGAGCCGCGGCGCCGGCGGCACACGCGGAAGCTCTTGCCGAGGTTGCCGAGCGGCTCTGGGCGGCGAAAGGGAAATGTCTCGTCGTCAGCGGCAGCCAGGATGTCCAGGTCCAGGCGCTCTGCAACTTCATTAATCACCTGCTTGGCAATTACGACCAGACGCTCGACGTTACGGCGCCGTCGAACCAGAGGCTGGGAAGCGACAGTGCGCTTGCCGCGCTGCTCGACGAGTTGCGCGGAGGGCGCGTGAAGGCGCTCTTCATCGATGGCGTCGATCCCGTCTACGACCTCGGCCTCGCGACGGAACTCGCCGACGCGATCCGACGCGTTCCGCTGGTCGTCAACTTTGCGTCGCGCAACGACGAGACGGCCGTAGCGTCGAAGTTCGTCTGCCCCGACCACCACGCGCTCGAGTCGTGGACGGACTCCGAGCCGGTCCGCGGAATCGTGAACCTGTCGCAGCCAGCCACCCGGCCGTTGTTGGCAACGCGGTCGGTACTCGAGTCGCTGTCGGCCTGGATGGGCGAGCCCCGCTCGATTCTCGACATCGTCCGATCGACCTGGGAAACGAAGGTCTTCCCCAGACAGACGGCACAGCCGGTGTTCCTCACGTTCTGGGAGCGCTCCGTACAGGACGGATTCTGCACGGTCACCCCGGAGCCCGTCGCGGCATCTGCATTCAACCTGGCGGCGGTAAAGCCGGCCGGCGAGGCGCACGCCGCCGCGGCCGGTCAACTCGAAGTCGTCGTCTACCCGACTGTGGGAATGCTCGACGGGCGCCACGCCTACAATGCCTGGCTTCACGAAATGCCCGACCCGATGACGCGCGTCACGTGGGACAGTTACGCGTGCCTGGCGCCGGCGACCGCCAAGCGGCTCGGCCTTTCGGAGGGTGACGTCGTGCGCGTCGCGGCCGCCGAGCCGGGAGCGAGCGTCGAGTGCTCGGTCGTGATTCAACCCGGACAGCATGAGGGCGTCGTTTCTCTGCCGATGGGTTACGGCAGCCGCCTGAGCGAGCGGTTCGCAAACGTCGGTCCGCAGTGGCTCGAGAGCAGGACGGCGGTTGGCGACGATGGCCGAGTGGGCCGGCACGCGGGACCGTTCGTGACGATGCGCGAGGGAGCGCGTCTGTTCGACGGCCGTCCGGTGCAGGTTTCGCCGACGGGCCGCAGCCGGCCGCTAGCGGCGGTTCAGCTGCATCACGCGCTGACCGCCCCGGAGGAGCTCGATGGCCTCGGGTTCGAGCGGCGCGACATAGTTCGCCAGACGACTTTCGCCGAACTGCACGACGAAAAGAGCCACGGCGGGCACGGCGAACATCACGGCGGTCCGAGCGAGCTCTGGCCCCAGGACCATCCGGTTACGGGCCCGAAATGGGGAATGTCGATCGACCTGTCCGCTTGCACGGGCTGTTCCGCCTGCGTCGTGGCGTGCCAGGTAGAGAACAACGTCCCCGTGGTCGGCCGGGACGAGGTGATGAGGCATCGAGAGATGCACTGGATCCGCATCGACCGGTACTACGAAGGCGACGGCGACGACGTCTCGTTCCAGCCGATGATGTGCCAGCAGTGCGGGGTGGCCGGTTGCGAGACCGTCTGTCCCGCGCTCGCGACCCTGCACAGCGAGGACGGACTGAACCAGCAGGTATACAACCGCTGCGTCGGTACGAGGTACTGCGCCAACAACTGCGCGTACAAGGTCAGGCGCTTCAACTGGTTCGACTATCCGCACGCCGATCGTTTCGAAAATCTGGTGCTCAATCCGGACGTGGTCGTTCGATCGCGGGGCGTGATGGAGAAGTGCAGTTTCTGCGTGCAGCGCATACAGGAGGCGCGGATCGCGGCAAAGGCGAGAGGCGAAGCGATCGCCGACGGCGCCATCCAACCGGCGTGCCAGCAGACGTGCCCGGCACGCGCCATTACGTTCGGAGACTTGAACGATCCGAACAGTGCGCTTTCGAAGGCCAACCACGGCCGGCGTAGCTATCGCGTCCTTGAAGAAGTAGGCACGGAGCCCTCGGTTACCTACCGGGCGGTCGTCCGCAATCGTGAAGGAGGAGAGGGCCATCATGGCTGAGGTTGCTTCCGCTCTCAGGCTGCCGCTCGTTGCGAGCGACACGTCGCTCGGCCAGGTGACGCGCGACGTCTGCGCTCCGATGGAGGGCAAACCGACGTGGATGTGGTGGGCCGCGTTTCTCGTGTCGTCGGCCACGATGCTCGTCGGCGCCACCGCCGTGACTTACCAGGTCGCGACTGGAATCGGAACCTGGGGCCTGAACAGAACCGTCGGATGGGCGTTCGACATTACGAACTTCGTGTTCTGGATCGGCATCGGGCACGCCGGGACCCTTATCTCGGCAATCCTGTTCCTGTTCCGGCAGCGGTGGCGAACGGCAGTGAACCGCGCGGCCGAGGCGATGACGCTGTTTGCCGTAATGTGCGCGGGGATTTTTCCCATCATCCACATGGGCCGGCCGTGGATGTTCTTCTTCGTGATTCCGTATCCGAACACGCGCGGTCCGCTCTGGATCAACTTCCGATCGCCGCTCGTCTGGGACTTTTTCGCGATCAGCACCTACGGCCTGATTTCGGCGGTCTTCTGGTACATCGGTCTCATCCCCGATCTGGCGACGATCCGGGACCGCGAGAAGCCCGGACTGCGAAAGACGATCTTCGCGATCCTCAGCCTCGGCTGGAACGGGTCGTTCCGTACCTGGCATCACTACGAGCTCGTCTACCTGCTTCTCGCGGGACTTGCGACGCCGCTGGTGCTTTCGGTGCACAGCATCGTCAGCACCGACTTCGCAACCGCGGTGATCCCGGGCTGGCACACGACGATCTTCCCGCCCTACTTCGTCGCCGGCGCGATTTTCTCGGGGATGGCGATGGTGCTGACGTTGATGATCATCGTGCGCAAGGTGATGCGGCTCGAGAACTACCTGACGAAGAGGCACATCGACGCGATGTGCAAGCTCGTCATTGCCACCGGGGGCATGGTCGGAATCGCCTACGCCACGGAATTCTTCATCGCAATGTACTCGGCGAACGCCTACGAGCAGTTCGTCTTCATGAACCGTGCCCTCGGGCCGATGAAGTGGGCCTACTGGACGATGGTCTGCTGCAACGTGATCACGCCGCAGTTTCTGTGGTTCAAGAAGTTGCGGTCGAATCTGGTCGTCGTCTTCATCCTCACGATCTTCGTGAACATCGGCATGTGGTTCGAGCGGTTCGTCATCATCGTGACGTCGCTTCACAGGGATTTCCTGCCGTCCAGTTGGGCGACTTATGCGCCGACTTCGATCGAGATCGCTACGCTCGTCGGCAGTTTCGGTCTCTTCTTCACGGCGTTCCTGCTTTTCTGCCGGGTTCTGCCGGTGATCGCGATGGGCGAGGTGAAGGGCGTGCTGACGTTCGGCAGGCGAACCGGGGGAGAAGCGAAATGAACAACAGGTACGTGGTGAGCCTGTTCGAGGACGAGCACGATCTGCTCGCGGCGGTGCGAACCGCGCGCGAGCGCAAGCTCAAGATCGTCGACGTCCATTCGCCGTACGCCGTGCACGGTCTCGATGCGGCTCTGGGGGTCCGGCCTTCGTGGATGTCCTGGGCCTGCGCGGTATTCGCCGTGCTCGGCGTTTCGTCGATGCTGTTTTTCCAGTACTGGGTCGGAGCTGTCGACTGGCCCGTAAACGTCGGCGGCAAGCCGTGGAACTCACTGCCTGCCTATATACCGATCACCTTCGAAGCACTGGTCTTCGGAGGCGGCATCGGAATGGTGCTGACGTTTTTCGTGGCGTGCCGGTTGTATCCCGGAAGGCCGGCGCACGTTCCGGATCCGCGTGTGACCGACGACCGGTTCGCGATGGTTCTGGAAGAGGCTGACGCCGGTTTCGATCTCGACGACGTGAGGCGTTTGTTCAGCGGCCTTGGTGCAGTCGAGGTCCGTGAGCACGTTTCCGAGGAGGCGCCGTGATGGGCAGAAGAACCGTCAACCTGATACTCATCGCGCTGCTGGCGGGACTTGCGGCGGCCGGATGGATCGTCCAGAGCGATCCATCGAAGCCGAACTACGTCTTCCTGCCGAACATGGTCGAGTCCGTTCCTTACGACTCGTTTGCCGAGAACCCGAATTTCGCCGACGGCAAGACGCTCCAGTTACCGCCCGACGGCACGATTCCGCGCGGCGCGGTCCGGCTGCACTACTCTACGGGGACTGAAGAGGCGAAGAGGGCCGGGCAGGAACTGACCAATCCGTTCAAGCTTTCCGATACCGATGCCGTCCGTCGCGGTTCGGTCATATACGGCCGCTACTGCGCCGTGTGCCACGGCGGCACGGGAAAGGGTGACGGACCCGTTGCGATGCGCGGTTTTCCCCCGCCGCCCGCATTCACGGATGCCAAGTCGCTCGCGATGGCCGACGGCGAGATGTTCCACCTGATCACCTACGGCGGCGAGAACATGCCGTCCTATGCGACGCAGGTATCACAGGAGGATCGATGGAAAGCCATCCTGTTCGTCCACGTCATTCAACAGAAGGAACAGGCGGCGGCCGCGGCAGCGGCGCAGTCGCCAGTTCCGCCGGCTCCTCCAGCGCAATGATGATCCCTGCACTCGAATTCGATTCTCACTCGGCGCCGTCGTTTGCGACACGACTGTGCGCAATTGCCGGCGCGATCTGTCTGGTTGCGGGCGCTGTCCTTTCCCCGGCTTCGGTATGGCCATACCTTCTGCTGCTCAGCTACGCGCTGGTTGGTCTCGGTGTCGGCGCCTTGTCCTTCATCGCGCTACAGTACATCGTCGGGAGCGGGTGGGCAGCGGCCTTCAGGCGTGTCCCGGAAGCAATGATCGCAGTCCTGCCGCTGGGGTTCGTGGGGCTCTGGGTCGTGTTCCTCGCGCACCCGTCCCTGTATCCCTGGCAGGGCGCCGCGCACGACGCGGCGCCGGGACTGGCGTGGTTCAAGCAGGCATGGCTGTCGTGGCCATTCTTCCTGGTACGGGCTGCTGTGTACATGGCCCTCTGGGCGGCATTCGGGTACGCGATGCTTCGGCATTCGCGAAAGCAGGACGAGACGGGTGACGTTTCGCACACGAAGTCGAACATCCACCTGTCGGCTGGCTTTCTCGCCGTATTCGGCATCACGTCGTTTCTCGCCAGTGTCGACTGGATCATGTCGCTGGAGCCGCACTGGTACAGCACGATGTTCGGCTGGTACAACTTTGCCGGGCAGTTCGAAAGCGCGCTGGCGGTTATCATCCTGCTGGTCGTATGGCTCGAGAGGCGCGGGCCGCTGCGGGGCGTGATCAACGAAGCGCATCTGCACGACCTGGGCAAGCTGCTTTTCGCGTTCAGCACGTTCTGGATGTATCTCTGGTTCAGCCAGTACCTGCTGATCTGGTACAGCAACATCCCGGAAGAGACGGTGTACTTCACGGCAAGGTTGCGCGGATGGTGGATGCCGTTCTCGATGGCGAGTCTGCTGTTGAACTGGGTCGTGCCGTTCGTCGTGCTGATGACGATTCCGGTCAAGCGCAACGCGAGCGCGCTCACGAAGGTGGCCGTCGCGGTACTGGTAGGGCGATGGTTCGATCTATACCTGATGATCTTCCCGTCGCAGTCGCCGGACGGACCGGTTTTCGGCATCTGGGAGGCGGGAATGACGATCGGCGCGATTGCGGCGGTCATCCTGGTCGTCCGCTCGGCGCTGGGTGCGGCCAACATCATTCCAAAGGGTGACCCTTACATCCGGGAGAGCCTGCATCACCACTAGGAGCGCGTGTCGTCGAGTTTGATTTCCGTCCTGTTCCGGTGAGGTCGCGGACGCGTGTCCGCGACCGTGGATCGATGGATGAATGCGCCGCCGGCTGAGCGGCGTCGAACCCGGAGCGCCAACGGGCCGGCCGTGCCATCCGCGCCGCGTGAGGTGGACGGCCGGCCCGTCGCTTGCGCTCCGGGTACGACTCGCGGAGAGGGGAGCTATTTCACCGAGAACTTCGATTCCCGCATCGACGAACGACCCTGCTCGTCGCGGACGTTGAGCCGCATCAGGTAATCGCCAGCCGGAATGTCCTTGCACGGAATCGCCGTGAACACCCAGCCACTCGCGCCGCCGGATGCCGGCATCAAGTCCAGTTCGAGCGATGCGAGCAACTGCTTGCCCTGCCAGATCGAAAGTACGGGCTTCTTCATTGCCCGGCCCTCGGGCCAATAGACGGCAGCGAGAATCGTCATCGCGTCCGCCTGTGAAAACACCGGCGTCGCGAGCGGCACGAGGTACTTGCCGCCAGTCTGAAAGCTCGGTTCGCCGGCCCCTTCCGGAGCGACTACGTTGCGGCCAAGGACGATGTCGCTCGCCGCCGGACCAGACGACCAGTCGAGCCCGCGCACCTGCTGAACCGAACTGCCGATCGATCCGGTCTGCTCGCCCGACAGGATGGCCTCGACGCGCACAACGTCCCCTTCGGCCACGTCGAAGCCGCCCTCGAGCCGCAGGCCCTCGGCCCGGACCAGGGCCGCCTGCTCTGGCGTCAGGTTCAGGTTGATCGGAATGCGACCCGTGGCAAGCACACGATCGGCGGAGTCTCGCGCGATCAGAAGCCCGTAGTAACTGCCCGTCAGCGCCTTCTCGTCCGACTCCGTCAGCGAAATCGCTTCGGCGGGCACCGTGAGCGCGTAGCTGACGCGCGTTCCGCCTGCCGGAATGCCGAAGGCGTAGGATCGAAGAGTGAAGGGAAGCGACTTCCTGGCGCCGTCCTGATGTGCCCGGATGTAAAGCCGCTGATCCTCGAGCCTGAAAAGACCCCGCGCCTCGGTCGGGATTGCGAAGTACCCCTCGCGAGCGCGGACCGTCGCGCCCGCGTGGTTCTTTACCCTGACGCTGATCTTCCGGTACTCGCCCGTTTCCCAGTCACGCGTCGGCGCGTAATAAATAAGGTAATAGCTTCGCTGATCGCGATCGATCTCGGCGAGTCCCTTGAACAGATCGTTGCTGTTCTTCATGAAGAGACCGCCGGTCCGTGAGGCGAACTCGGCAAGTATGTCGGTTCTCGTGTTCGAATTGCGCGTGATGTTGTCGAAGATGCCGCCCCGGATCGATGACGTCCTTTCGGAGTTGAAATCGCTTCCTCGCATCCCGGCCGCGTTCTGAACCCTGTCCACTTCGGCGCGCGATGTGGAGCCCCTCTCCGATGCCGTATCGAGTCCACGAGCGTCGATTACGTAGAGCGTCACGCCGGCCGCGGCCGCGGCGTTGAGCACCCGTTCCTTCACATCCTGCACCTGTTTTACCTGCAGCAGGCCCTCCGAGAAGAGCGTGATGCTGCGGCGTCCCGGCAAGACCCGGTGGGCGTCGATGAGCGCAGTCAATGCGTCGTAGATCGTCCACGAGATACCGAGCGCCTGCATTTCCTCGGCCTGCTCGATCGATCGCTTTGCGAGGCGCAGCGCAACTTCGCCCGCATCGGGCGGAGTCGCTGCCTCCGCGGCGCCGACACCCGCCGTACCCGACGAACTCGTGCCCTCCTCGGTGCCGGGTGCCGCGTACGTCGAATAGGCGTCGCCAGGAAGACGCACGCGCGCAAGGTCGATGCCCGCCTTCTCGGCCGCTCTCAACGTTCCGATTCCGCCCGTCTTCGTGTTCGCCAGCGCGGCAACGATAGCCTGCTTGTCGTTCGTCGTCGTCTGGAGGAGCCGCAGTCCGCCGGTGCCGATGGTGAAAAGCGTTACGTAATCGTCCGACGTCATCACAGTCTGCACATACTTCTCGATGGCGGCACGGACGTCCGCGAGGTGGACGTCCTCGACAGTTCCGTCCGTGACGACGATGGTGTGATACGTCGCAGTTCCGCTCGGCAAAGGCGCCGCTCCCGCACCGCGAGCGGCAGACGCATCCGCGATTCGGCCAACCGACTTGACGCGTGTGATCGGCTGGGGGATCCCGTCCTCGAGCACTTCGAAGTCACTCGCGGTGAGACCAGCCATCGGGCGACGGTCCTTGTCGAGGACTACGGCATCGACGAGTACCTCGACCGATTCGAGCTGGGCCTGGCCGCCGTCAGGCGCCGGTTGCTGTGCGGCCGCGCTTCCGGCCGCAACAATCATGATAGCGAGTACCGTCGAGATGAACTTGCTCACGATCGAACTCCAATGATCCAGGGATTGGCGCCAGCGCGTCGAGCGGGCAACGTGCAATGGTACACCACTCGGGAAACTGGAATCCGTGCCCGCGATCGGCGACTCGAATGCGAGCGCCGGATCGCGGGCACGGAGCCACTGCGACGTCAGGGAATGGCGGGAACGACGTATCCGACGGTTGCGTCGAGCTTCCAGCCTTTACGCTGCATGTTGCGCGGCAACTTCGCCGCATCCTTTTCGATCGTGAGGTAGTGATTGACGACACGCTTGCCGTCGCTGAGCGCCCAGCGATACAACGGCACCAGTCCCGTCCGCGCGTCAGTTACCAGATAACCGAGTCGTGCGCCCCGCTCGCGTGCCGTTCGCGGATCGCCTGGCGCCTTCTCGGCCGACGTGAGAGTCAAGAAGAAGAGACCGCGGTCGGTGTCGCCCGGCCGATAGTTGTGCAACTCCACGGTCTTGATTCCAGCCGCGTCCCCGAACGGTTCGACGAACAACGAGAAGTCGGCCGCCTTGGCAGCATCGGCCGGCTCGTTGCTCGCGGGCTTGAAGAATCGCCATCCCCCGGCTGCTCCCGCGGTTGTCGCGGCGACGAATTCTCGCGCGATGGGCTGACGTGCGATCTGGTTTCGTACCGATACACCGGCAAAATCCTTCTCCGGGTATCGGCCTTCGACTGCGGGACCACGTCCCGAGGTCGCCGACACGCTCCAGGCGAGGGCGAGACTGACCATGGCATCGCCCTTATTTGCGTCGCCGACACCCAGCGGGACGGGAATCGAGAGCCGGGTCTGGCCGGCGCCGCCGCGCTCGACCGTCAGCAGGCCGTCGAGTTTCGCGACCGCGCCGTCCGGCGTGAGGACCCGGAAATTCGTGACGCGAATCGGACTGGAGCCGGCGTTTCGCACGGAGATCTCCGCCGGCACGGATGCCGACTGGCTCGTCAGCGTGACGGAGCCGGGAAGAACCGCCAGCACGACCGCTTCCGGTCCTCCGATCGGTGCTCCGCCGCCCGCCACGACGATCCGCATCCAGGTCGACTGGTTGCCGTCGCCATTGATGATGCGGACCTCGTAGTTGCCCGGCTCCCGGACCATCGCCTTGGTGATCGTGACCGTCAGTTCCGAAAGACCCGCGTTCTCGGTTCGCGACGTTTGCGGGATGATCTTTCCGTCGCTGCCGTCGCCTTCCCGTCGCAGGAGCACGCGGGCGCTTCCCAGTTCCACCCCCTTCGCCGAAATCCTGATGCTGGCCGACACGGCCGTTCGCAGATCTATGCGCTCCGGTACCACTGAAACGATCGACACACCCTCGTTTCCTCCGCCAGGCGAAGCGGCCACGACGTCGAATCTTGCCGGCTCCGACGCCTTTCCGCCCGGATTTGTGATGGTGAACGTGACAGCACCCGGAAGGGCGAGATGGGCGTCGGGGACCTTGAACGTCAGTCCGTCGCGAACGGCGTGGCCGCGAATCTCGGACTTGCCGGCCGCCGAGCTGAGCGTGACGATCGCCTGGTCAACCAGGTCGCGGCCGATTGCCGTGACGTAGACGTCGCGGCCAGCTGCCTTCACTTCGACGGGCGAGACGCGGGATATCGCCGGCGTAGGCACGGCGACGGCGGCCCGCACCTCGAGCGCCACCCAATCGGAGACGGCGCCGTCCGGGTTCTTGACTCTCAACTCGAGCGTGGCGGCCTTTGCGACGAGTGGAGCGGTAAGTGTTGCCCGAACCTGCGCCGGGCCTTCGAAAATCGTCTCGAGGCCGATGCCGCCACCCCGTTCGCCCTTCACGCGTGCGCGAACGACCGCGCCCTTGGCGAAGAGTCGGCCGTTGAGGGTAACGGAGACCGGCGCCGGACTAACCGGCACGCCGTCCGGTGACACGGTGTCTATTCGCGGCGCGGCCTTGTCCGCAGCGGTTCCATCCTGGGCGTTCGAGAGTGGCGCGGCGCCGGAAATGACAAGCGCGGCCAGAAGCAGGAGCGATCCGAGTCGCATTGATTCCTCCTAGTTGTTTCGGTTCGTAGAATTCCTACGACGCCACGCCGTCGCGCGAAGTTTACCGTCCCCAGCCGACCAGCGAGGCGTCTCTGCGTGGCTTGAGACGCGCAATCGACATCAGCAGCCGGAAGGCGAACGAGCCAAGCAGACCGAAGTGCTTGCGGGCAAATGCGTTCTGGCTTTCGCGGGCCTCTTTGCGCATGCGGTCGAGCGCTCGAGAGGCGGAAGCCCCGCCGCGATGCGATACGACGACGGCAGGGGCGTGGACTACGGTCCACCCGGCCTTCCGGAGCCGAAGGCACAGATCCTCATCCTCCGAGTACATGAAGAAACGGACGTCGAACCGTCCGACTTCATCGAGCGCGTCGCGCCTGACGAGCAGGCACGCGCCGACGCACCAGTCGACATCGACGAACTCGGCGTCCAGCTCGGTCAAGTCGTAACTCCGCCTGAATCCGCCGAACGGAACCAACCGCGACAGTCCGGCCGATTCCGCGAACTGATTCCACGGTGTCAGGAAGCGTCCGCAAGCGAACTGACTGGAACCATCGGCGCCCTGAAGTGCCGCTCCGACCGCACCGGCGCGCGGACTTGCGTCGAGGTGGGCGACGAGCCGCGCGACGGCTCCCGGCGGAAGTTGCGCGTCGGAGTTGAGAAAAAGTACGAACCGGCCTGCCGATGCGACGATGCCCCGATTCGCGGCGCGGGCGAACCCGACGTTCGAGTCCAGCGCGACGATGCGAACGGAGGGGAACGCCTCTTCGACTGCCTCCACGGTTCTGTCGCCGGACGCATTGTCGACCAGGACGGCGTCGCAAGTGAGGCCGTCGGCCGCGCCGTGATCGAATACTGATCTGAGGCACTCGAGGGTAAGCTCGAGCGTGTTCCAGGATACGACGACGACCGTCACGTCTGGCGGTTTGACCGTCGCCATCATCCTGAGCGAGGCCCGCCAGCGCGGGCCTTCTGAATCGTTTCGCGGTCGAATGAAGTGACCGCCGATCGTTGCGCGGCCTCGAAATATGGCTCGGCCGCAGCAGCGGATCCTGGCCGCACGTCACGCGCATAGCGCGCGAGGGCGAAGTTGGCCACCGCGCTCCCAGGGTCTCGTTCGAGGGCTTCGGCGAAAACGGTGCGCGCATCCTCGACGCGGCCCGATTTCCAGAGCAGTTGGCCGAGGACCAACCGCGAAGCATTGTCGTCCGGCACGGAGGCCAGCCGGACGCGAAGCGCCTCGATGGTGGTCGCGGTCTCGCCGCTGGTCTGGAGCAGGCTCGAGTAAGACTCCTGGGCCCGGATCAGGTTCGGCGTTCGCGCCAATACTCCTTCGAGCGTGCGGCGCGCATCGGCCGTGCGGCCCGCCGATACGTCTAGCATTGCCATCTCGGTTTCGTAGAGAGCACGCAGGGCGTCAGGCGTCATGTGCCACTGTCGCGCCGCGGCATCGATGTCGCCTCCGAGAGCCCTGGCGTACACGTCGCGCGCTTCGTCGAAGCGGCCCAGTCCTGCGTAGGTCGAGGCGAGGTTGAAGTACGACGAGATGAAGGTCGGATCCTCGTCGATTGCCTGCCGGTAAAAAGGAATCGCGCGCTCGTGTTCACCGCGGTTGGTGAGCACGAGTCCGTAGTTGTAGGCGGCACGTGGCGAGGTTGGGACGGTAGCGTAGGTTGCCTCCCAGAGCGTCGCGTCGTCCTTCCAGTCGGCATTGCGAACGACGGTCCGGAGCGCGAAGGCGCTGACCAGAATCACGAGGATGGAAAGCAGGCCCGCGCGCGCGCCGTCCGACAGCTTCATCCGGCCGATTGACTGGACGATGTCGGCAAGGACGAATCCGGCGCCGGCAATCGGCAGGTAAAGATAGTGATCCGCGACGATCTCGTGGTGGGGAAGGATCTGGCTCGCGGGGAGCAGCGTGACGAGGAACCAGAGCAAACCGAAGCCGGCGACGCGGTGTGAGGACCGCACGAGCAGCCAGAGGCCGAGCGCCGCAGTCCCAACGAGAAACACGATCGCCGGGAATACTCGGCCATCGGCAAAGCCAGTCGCCGGATCGAACGCGCCGTAATACTGCGCGGCGAGGTGACTCGGCCAGGTTGCGAGCCTTGCGTAATGCGCATAGGTGAGCGGCACCGTCAGCAGGTTCGTCAGAAACGACCCGCCCCAGTAGGTGACACCTGCATCTCCGATTCGCGTCGTCGCCGAGCGGACGAACAGGGTGTAGTACGCAAAGCCCGCCAACGCGATGAAGCCTGCGATGTAGAGCGGGGCTCCCTTTCGGATGGTGCGCGCTACCGCGGTCCACAGCGCCGGGCGTGAGCCGTCCGAACCGGTTTCCGTGGCACGGGCAAAATCCCACAGCACGCACACGAACGGAAAACTGGCCGCCATCTCCTTCGACATGAGACTCAGGCCGAAGCACGCGCCGGTTGCCACGAGCCAACGCGTGGCCCGCGCGCGCGACTCCGACTCACGGAACTTCACGTACGCGAAGAAGCCTGCCAGAAAGAAGAGCGCGAACAGTACGTCGCGACGTCCCGAAATGTAGGCGACCGATTCGGACTGAACCGGGTGGACGGCGAAGAATGCGGTCGCCGCAAACGACGCGATACGTGCTCCACCCGTGAGCCGCCGGGCGACCCAGAGAGTGAGCAGCACGTTGAGTGCGTGCACGACGATGTTCGTAAACCGGAATCCGGCCGGGTTGAGCCCCCAGATCGCGTAGTCGAGCGCATAACTGACGGTGCGGATCGGACGGTAACTGTCGCCCAGAAACACCCCGAAGTTCGAGAGGCTCCGAATCCGTCCGTCACGGACGACGAGGTCGACGTCGTCGAACACGAATCCGTTTGGAAGACTGTTGGCAAAGACGGCGACCACGATGATGACGAGGGCGGCTCCGAGCAGGATCCAGATTCGACGGTCGCCCGCACCAGACTGGACGGCCGAAGCAGGGACCGGATCGGGGGCGCCGTCCGAATCCGCAGGTTTCGCCGGGACGTCGACGGGCTGGCCGGCGGATTCAGGGAGGGATCTCTCGCCCTGGCCGGCTCGAACTCGCTTCTTCCTCGCCATTGGTGCGCCCCGCGAGCAGTCAGTCCTTCGGAAGAACGCGGTACACGACCTTGTCGACGACGACTATCAACTGGTCGTCGAGACGGAAGTACTGCCGCAGGTCCGGGCGCGACTCGAGAAGCCGCACGTAAGGGTCGCTGCCGGCGACCAGCGTGATCGTTTCGAGCCCATTGGCTGCATCGTAGGCCGAGTCGACCAGCACCCCGCTACTGTCGCGTGTGAAGGTCTTGTTTCCGACGCGCCTCGTGCTGTTTCCGCCGGCCGGACCGGATGCCCGGGAACGCGGAGGCCGCGGCGTTGCATCAGCCGCAGGTCCTGGGACCTTTGGCGCCGGATCGACGCGGGGCGCCGTCGACTCGCGCCTCGGGTCTGGTTCCGTGCGTGAGGGCGCTGGCGTGTACGCGGGAGCCGGGGGCGAGGCAGGGAAGAGCGGACCGGCCCCGATTCCGGGAAATCCGGGAATGATGCCGGGCAAAAGGCTCGGCTGAATGGCCGGACCTGCCTCGTCGTCGTCGCGATCCTTCGAGTCGTTCTTGTTCTCGTTCGCTGCCGGGATGCGCTGCGGAGGCGCGTATTTGATATCTGTCGGCGAGACTTGGAATCTCATTTGCGAACGTGCCGACAGAAATAGAAGGACGACCGTCGCGAGCAACGCGACGAGCGCGAAAGCCGCGAGGCCAAGAGCGAACAGGAACGAGCGAAGCCTCGACGGACTGGCAGCGGGTCGAACAAATGTGCCGGCGGATGCGTGATCGATGTTCATGGCGTGCGGCCCAAACTTCGCATTCTACTGGAAGGAGTGAAGCATTGGCTATCACGGGCCGTATGCGCCCGGAAACAGTCCCCGCAGCGAACCTCGCCGTACCTCGCCGTACGGCGCCGTACGGTGCCGTACCGGGCGAACCGGCCGGACCGCGCCAGGGTGACTTTTCCGATGCGATGGTCTCCCGCTTTCCCACGAAAATGGATTAGTCTGTTCGCAGGGGCCGCGAGAATATCGGTACGCCTGGCCGCGCGAGTTTCGTGAGCGTGGCCGAGCCTGGGGCCGCCGGGAGGGATCAGAAGTGTATTTCAAGCAATTCTATCTGGGCTGCCTTGCGCAGGCATCGTACCTGATCGGTTCGAATGGAGAAGCCGCTGTCGTCGATCCACGGCGTGACGTCGACGAGTACCTGCGTGAGGCGGAGGAGAAGGGATTCCGGATCAAGTTCGTAATCGAAACTCACCTCCACGCGGATTTCGTCTCGGGCCATCGCGAACTCGCGGAACGGGCTGGAGCCGAGATCGTCATTTCGCATCGGGCAGGAGCCGAGTTCCCTCATCGTGCGGTGAAAGAGGGCGACGTGCTGCGAGTCGGTTCCGTCACGCTCTCGGTCATCGAGACTCCGGGGCATACTCCCGAGGGCATCTCGATTCTCGTGGCCGACAGTGCCGACAGGTCGGTCACGCCCAAGGTGCTTACTGGCGACACGCTTTTCGTTGGCGACGTCGGGCGCCCCGACCTCGCAGGCTCGAAGGGCTACTCGCCCCAGGAGATGGCAGGCCTTCTCTACGACAGTCTGCACGGGAAGCTTCTCACCCTCGACGATGCAGTCGAGGTTTATCCTGCGCATGGCGCCGGCTCGCTGTGCGGCCGGAACATGTCGAAGGAGACGAGTTCGACCATCGGAATGCAGCGGCAGTTCAACTGTGCATTGAAGCCCATGTCGCGCGAAGCCTTCGTCGAGACGATGACGGAGAACCTCCCCGAGGTGCCGGGCTATTTCGCGAGGGATGTCGAGATGAATCGCACCGGCGCGGCGCGGCTGGAGAGTCTGAGGATGCCCGAACCGTTGACGCCGGACGCGATTGCGGCGCTCGTCGAAAACGGCGCCGTCATTCTGGACGTGCGTACCGGCGCGGAGTTCGGCGCCGGCCACATTCCGGGGTCGATCAATATCGGCCTCGGCGGTCAGTTCGCGTCCTGGGCCGGCTCCCTTATCGATATCTCGACGCCTGTCGTGATCGTGGCAGGCGAAACGGACGAGGTTGCGGAAGCCTGGACGCGACTCGCGCGAGTCGGGTTCGAGTCGGTAGTCGGCTATCTCGAGGGTGGAATGCACGAGTGGGAGGATGCCGGGCTTCGCGAGGCGGTGACACCGCAGGTATCCGTCGATCGTCTCAGATCGCTTCGAGAATCGAAGCCGGACCTTCAGATCGTCGATGTTCGTCGCCCGGCGGAATACGAATCCGGCCACGTGCCTGGCGCCGTCAACGTGCCGCTCGCCGCGCTGGGCGACCGTGCCGGAGAGCTCGACTCCAGCCTTGCAACCGCGGTCGTCTGCCAGAGCGGTTACCGCTCCAGCGCGGCCACGAGCATTCTCGCGCGGCACGGGTTCAGGGACGTCGTCAACGTCGTCGGCGGTACCGCGGCGTGGCTGGCGGCGGACTTTCCAGCTGAGACTGGAATCTGCAAGCTGACGACTGAAAGCGGCTGAGCGGGATTGCGCGATCGGGACGGGTTCAGGCTCGCCTGCGCAACGAGACGATCTCGCGCAGTTCGTGAATTCGCAGGATCCAAGCCGCGGCGCCGTATACGGCAACACCTGCCGCTATAGAGGCTAGCACCTGCGCCGCGCGCATCGTCGTCGAAACGCGGCCGAACGCTTGCGCCACGGCCTCGGCGGCGAGCCAGGCGCAAGGCGCCATCAGCGCCGACGCAGCGAGCGACTTCGCCGTGGCGACGCCCACCGATCTCAGTCCAAGCGGACCGAATCGCCGCCGGAGTGCGAAGCAGGCAATGCCGAAGTTCACCGTCACGGCGATCGAGGTCGCAAGCGCGAGCCCGCGATGGTCCCAACCGAGGCCGGCCACGAACAGGGTGCTCAGCGCGACGTTGAGTGCGATCGAAAGCACCGATGCAATCAGCGGGGTGGTCGTGTTGCCGAGCGCGTAGAACGCATCGGTCACGATCTTGATCGCAGAATAGCCGCACAGTCCGGCGGCGTAGCAGGCAAGCGCGGCGGCGGCCATTTCCGAATCGTGAGCCGAGAACACGCCGTGCTCGTAAATGAGGCTGATGATCGGACGGCTCAGAACTGCCAGCCCGACGCTCGACGGAATCGTGAGCACGAGCATCAGCCGCAGCGAGTGACCGAACACGTCCCGAAAGCTGGCCCGGTCACCGGCAGCCAGGTGCGCCGCCAACGCCGGAAGATTCGCCGTCGAGATCGCCACGCCGAATATGCCGATCGGCAGGTACATGAGCCGGAACGCGACGTTCAGCCACGACAGCCAGCCGGTTCCGAGGCTCGCGAAGAGTGTGTTCACGAACACATTGACCTGGACGGCCGCGATTCCGATAGTCGCCGGACCGATGAGCTTCCCGATGCGGCGAACGCCCGGATCCGAAAGGCTCAATTCCGGCTTCCACCGGTAGCCGATTGCGCGAAGCGATGGCACCTGCACGAGCCACTGAACGAGGCCGCCTGCAAGAACGCCAACGGCCATCCCGCATACCGGGTGCATCCCTGCGGACGGCGCGGCAAGGTACCCCGCCACGCCGACGACAAGCGATCCGACGTTGAAGAACGCCGACGAAAGGGCGGGGATGCCGAATCGCTTCCGGCTGTTGAGAATGCCCATCGAGACCG
The DNA here is from genome assembly GCA_021463145.1 of Blastocatellia bacterium. Taxonomy (GTDB): domain Bacteria; phylum Acidobacteriota; class Blastocatellia; order UBA7656; family JADIYM01; genus JADIYM01. Next base: position 30,312 of record JAJTWZ010000037.1, read on the forward strand.
CCGCCAGCGAAACGAGCGGCAGGAATGGGAACATCACACGCGTCAGGAAGACCGTCAGATCGCGCTTCGTGGCGAATCCGTAACTCTGGCCGGCAGGGAGTGGCACGTCGAAGCCCTCGCCGGGCAGCATTACCGCCACGATGGCAGGCGCAAAGACAATGCCGAGAAGCGCAACCACGCCGGTAACGAGAACCAGCAGGTTTACGAACCTGTTGGCGAGGCGCCACGTCGCCTCCTCGCCTTCGCGCACACCTGTTTCCGTGAAAGTCGTGATGAACGCTTTCGAGAGCGCCCCCTCCCCGAACAGGTCGCGCAGCATGTTCGGAATGCGGAATGCCGCATTGAAAGCGTCAAGGGCGAGCCCGGTCGGAAAGAGTGACGCCAGGACCACCTCGCGCACGAGTCCGAGGACGCGCGACGTCATGACAGCAGCCGAAACGACGCCGGCAGACTTCGTCAGCCCCACCCGCTCCGTTCGCAGGCCGAGCGGACCGGCGCCTTCAGGCGACTCCTTCAGGGCGGACTTTGGCGCGTCGGTCATCACTCGAACTCGATTCGGAGCGCGAAGGCGTCACCCTACCACCGCTCACCTTCCAATGCGCAGGCGCCGGAGCCGGCCAAATGCAGACCGCACTTCGGGCACCCCGAGCACGGTGGCGACGCCGATGTAACCGAGCCCGTACGGAACGAGGACGACGATCGCCGTCAGTATCGGCCGCTGGGTTCCCACGACTGTCTTCGCCGCCCATCCGAGCGCCGCTCCGGCCGCGGCCGAGGCCCAGAGTCTCGCGAGTGAATCGAACCCAATCCCGGTCGGCCCGATTCGCCGGTTGAGGGCCCGCCGCAGAAGAAAGAACTCGACGACGCCGCCAATTCGCGCTGCTGCGGTAAGCCCCGCCGCTCCCCACCTGGGCGCGATGCCGAGAGCCGCGGTCACGGGGAAAGCGAAGAACCAGCCGAGAAGCGCCGAGAGCGCCACGTGCACGATAGCGAACACGAGCGGCGTTCGAGTGTCGCGCAGCGCGTAAAATGCTGATGCGTACAGCCGCGCCTGCGTGATCGAAAGCAGGCCGATAGTGCCGCCCGCGAGGATGGCCCAGACGTACACCGCATCGTCGCGGCCGAACTCGCCGGACTGGTAGAGCGCGCCTGCAATGACGTCGCCGAGGGCGAAGAAGGCCATCGCCGACGGCACTATGAAGAATGCGATCTGCCGAAGGCCGGCGTCGAGCCGCTTCCGGAGAAACTCCGCCACTTCATCGTCACTGCCTGTCGCGCTGGACATCGCAGGCAGTTCCGCCGCCGACACCGACATTCCGAACAGGCTCACCGGCAGCAGGTACAGCGTCTGTGCATAGAGCAATCCGGCGACTGCTCCCGTCTGCAGAAGGCTGGCGAAGAGCGTGTCGACGTAGCCGCTGATCTGGACGACGCCGCGGCCGACGAAAACGGGCCCGAAGTTCCGGACGACCGTCCAGACGTTCGCCGCGCGCAGGTCGAGCGAAAAACGAAGCCGCGTCGCGAGCCGCACTACGACCGGGAGTTGCACGGCGAACTGCAGTCCACTTCCGGCAACCGAGCCCCAGGCCAGCGCTTCGGCGAGTTGCGCCCGTCCGAGGCCCTTACCGAACGCGACCATCGTCCCTATCATCGCGGCGTTCCAGATCACCGGCGAAATGTAGGAGAGAAAGAACCGGCGGTGGCTGTTGAGGATGCCGAGGCACCAGGCGGAAAGCACGAGGAGACCGGCGCCAGGGAAGAGGATCTCGACCAGCCGGATCGCGAGATCGCGCTTCTCGCCCGTGAATCCCGGGGCAATCGCATCGATGAGCCACGGCGTCGCGAGCACGCCGCCCAGCACGAGGACCGACGCCACGACGAAGAGGATGGACGCGATGGCACCGGCCACGCGCCCGGCTTCCTCTTCATCGCCCTCGGCGACGAGCCGGGCGTACACCGGAATGAACGACGCCGACAGGACGCCTTCGCCAAACAGGTTCTGCAGGAAGTTCGGAATCCGGAACGCTGCACTGAAAGCATCGGCGGCGTCCGAACTGCCAAAGTAATGGGCGAATACCCGCTGACGTACGAGGCCCGCGATGCGGCTCAGCAGAATGCCGGCAGCGACGAGCACCGCCGCCGCGCGTGGCTGGCGCGAGGGCGGCGTCATTCCACCTCGTTGCCTTGCGGAGAAGCCGGTACGATCATTTCGCCGAGACGGACTGGTTCACGTAGAGGACGTCGCCCTGCGCGTTGATCGTCACACGCTTCGGCTTCTGGGGCAGTGGCACCGAGAAGTCCTTGCTGCTGTTTCCAGTCATCTGAACCAGGCCGAGCCGCGACCAACCCTTTCCGAAGTCCAGATACACGGGCACCTGGGTTCGGAAGTTGTCGCCAACGCCGGATTGCGTGATCTTTCCGGCCAGCACCGTCTTCCCGCCCTCTTCGCGCAGCGAGTATTCGAAGGCGAACGCCGGGACCTCGGTTCCGTAGATCCACTGATCGAAAAACCAGTCGGCGCGGCCGGTGCCGTCGATATTCAGTGTCGGTGTCACGTGGCGATTCACGACTTCCTGGAAGTCGGCGGTCGAGACGTCCTTGTTGTGATTGGACTGGATGAAGTCCTTCATCATCGCCTGGAATGCGGCATCGCCAGTCTTGGCGTCGAACATCATCGCTCGCAGCATGTGCAGGATGTAGGCGCCCTTCGGGTAGACGAGATTTCGATATGCGCCGCGATTTCGCGCTGAGCTCAAACGGTAGCCCTGGGTAACGGGACCGATCGTGTACGGCGGCTTGTCGTCCGTCGCTGGCGTCGCCTGCACGATCTGCCTCCGGTGGTCCTCCCAGAATTCGATGTACTTTTCCTGTCCCTTCACGCGCTCGACCCAGAGTGAGGCGGAAAATTCGGCGAATCCCTCGCTCATCCACTGGTCGCGGTAACTCTCCCAGCCGACGATATGTCCCCACCACTGGTGCGCCACTTCGTGCGGCCCGACGTACTGAAAGAACGAGTTCACTCCGCCCTTTCCGAACAGCTGCGTACGCACCGTGGTGTCCAGGAAGGCCGTGTACGGCATGTAGACCAGGGTCGGCCAGGCCTGCCCGAAGTTACTGGCTGGCTGCTGTGAGATCGCGATTCGGGAATATGGCAGCTTTCCGAAGTACGCGTTGAATATGCGCGTTGCGTTCTGCGCGTCGGAGAGCGCGGTCTTCGCCATTGCCGTAGTCGAAACCGCGCCGAGCGTGGTGCCGGTGACGTCGCCGCGGGCTTCGGCCGCCTGGATCTCGACCTGGATGCGGCGAATCTCGTCCGGGAGGGTGGTGTTCGCGTAGAACTCGATCGTGTAGCCTGCTTCCGGATCGGCCAGTTCGACCCGTTTGAATTGTCCGAGATTGAATCCGGCGACGGCGAGTTCCAGCGTTCCGCTCGTCCATTTGGAGATACGCTTGCCGCCCTGGGTCGTCTCCGGTTCGGCAAGGCTGCCGGTGCCAATGAGGATGAGCTTGTCGGGAAGTGTGTAGGAAGTGCGGAAGAGCGCACGGTCGCCAAAGGACGTGCTGGCGTTGTTCGGATACCAGGTGGAGCGGGGCACGAGTATGAAGTTGTTGCCACCTGAATTCCGGATGGCCTCGTTGCCGGCATACTCGAATGAAAGCGACGTGTCCGTCTCGGTGGGCAGGTCCGCCGGAAGTACCACGCCGACCTCGGCGCCCTCGTCCTTTCCCTGCTGGATGAACGGGAGGCTCGCGCCCGAAGCGTCCGTCACCCTGGCGATGCGCAGAGTCGGGAACAGTTCGAAAACGAGAACGCGAACGCCTGTCCGCATGCCGCGGAGCGTGACCTTGTCGGTCGCCGTGAGCATGGTGCCATCGATCGTGGCAGTGATGTCGTGTTGCCGGATGTCGTAAGTGCGCGAATCCACCAGCGGCGCGCCGGCGCCCGACGCCTTCAGCGGAAACGCCGCCCATATGCCCCCGGTCTCGTTGTCGTAGCTCGCAAGCATCACCTGCTCGGGAGCGACCTGCGAGATGCCGCGCGGATCGACCTGGAAATAGAGTTTCGGGAAGGTCTTTCCCTTGATGAATGCGGCAAAGTATCCGTGTCGTTCCTTTTCCTTCGAGTAAAGGTCGGAAAACGTGCGCAGGTCGAAGTTGAGGTTGAGAGTGGTGCGAAGGGTCCGCTGATGTTCGGCCAGCAGGTCGCTCGCGCGGGCGAGTTGAGCGCCGCTCGTCGAGAACGTCGCCGTCTCAGTCTCTTTCAGCTCGGCCCACGTCTCGTCGCTGAATCTCAGGACTGCCTCCGTGAACGGTTCCGTGATCGACGGCGTCTTCGTGAAGATCGAGAGCGACTGTTTCTCGCACGCAATGGGCGGCGTCATCGCGAACTCGCCATCGCCGACGAATACCGCTGCGGTGACGCGGCCTTCAACGGCCGTCGCGAAATAGATTTCTCCGGACTTCAGCGTCATCACGCCGGCATCGCGATGTATGACGACGTTGGCGACCGTGCAGACTTCGCCGGAAAGTACGAGTGTGCGCAGCGTTGCGTAGGCCGCCAGTTCGGGCGATGAAGGCGCCGGCTGTTGCGCGAGGGTGGAGGCACCGGACATACCGACAGCAATTATCAGGGCGAGGAGGGACGCACGATTCATGGTGAATTCTCTCGGCGGAGGAATTGGATACGGCCAGTGTAACGGACAGCCGGACTATTTCGTACGGCCCGGGTGAACGGCCGGCCAGCCGATTCGCAAGCGTCCGTCCGGCGCCGGGAAACCGCCCCCAAGTGTGTCGCCACGCTTCGCCGGAACGCGGGACATTCTTCGTGTCAGTCCGCCCAGGCGACCTTGTCGGCGGCTCGCGCTTCGAGGTGAAACATCCCGTAGACATACGCGAACAGGCCGAAGTACCACATGATCTCGGAAGGATCGTTCACGACGATGATCAGGCTGACGCCACCGGCCAGCACCGCCGAAAGCAGCAGTCCGGCGGCCGGCCGTTCCTTCAGCTCGTAGCACAGGACTCCGGTGAGCGACGCAGTCGCCCAGGTGACCCACACCAGCGTGCCGATGCTCATGAGGTCGATCGGAGCGCCGGCCGCAACGGCCGTAAGCACTCCAAATGGAAACGCGGGCGCCGCAAGCAGTCGCGCGGTCCAGAGCCTGGCCCGCGGGATCTCCTGCCGCGAGACACCGCTGACCAGGTCGATCCAGACTCGCGGCCGCTCATAGGCGACAAGCGCGTGAGTAAGCGCCGCAAGGGCGAACGAGGCGCCGGCCGTGGCCGCTCCGGCCGCGCGGGAACGGCCCACGGTCGTCAGATCGAATCGTTCCGCGCACCAGGCCGCTGCGCCAGGCAGCACCACGGCAAGCCCGATCGATGCGTATACCGCCGACGAGAAGCCCCTACGGACCAGCCGGATGTCGCGTAAGACCTGAGCGCCAATTCGGGGCCCGAGCATCCGGCCAGCCAGGCGTTCGACTGCGGTGCTCGATCGTCGCGCCCGGGCGAGCGCGTATCGGGCGGCATCTCTATCGGTCATCCTCCACGAACTGAACGCGTGGATCGTGACGGCATAACCTCCAGCGACGACGGCCGGAGCCAGTGCCCAGACGAACGACCCGACAGCGAATGCCGCTCCCGCCGCCAGGACGGCGACAGCGGCGAGCTTGACCGGACGAACGAGGCGCGCGTGCACGAGCAGCATTGCCGCCCCCGACTCGGCGATCCCCACGCCGACGGCAGCGAGAAGAGCCGGAATCGCCAATGAACCGGCTGCGGCGACTCGTCCCGACCCTTCCCCGGCCGCCAATGCAGCGGCGATGACGATTGCGACGGCTACGGGCAGGGCCTTCGCCACACGGCGCGCCAGCAGGTCGTGCGCGAGCGCCATCGGCCCGATCGGAAGGCTGTCGAGGGCGAAGTCGGCCTCGCGAACGGCGTACGCGTCGCGAATGGTTCCCGAGAGACGGGCGACGATGACCGCTACTGCCACTGCGCCGGCCAGGCCGGCGGCATTGGTCGCGATCCATGGAAGGGCTCCCTCGCGGAGGCCGCGAGCGGCGTCGGCAATGAACGGTTCGAAAATCAGGGAGGCGCCTCCGACGACGAGCGGCGCCATTACGAAGATTGAGAACGACTCGGCGCGTAGCCACCGTCGACCCATTCGGGCTCTCAACCGCAACAGCAGGGCGAAGCCTCGCACTTCAGTCCTGGCTTTCCGGCATTCGAGGCGCGAGTCGCAGCTTCATCTCGCGGAGGAATACGTAGTAGGCCGCAAATCCGGCGATTGCGAGGCCTGCCGCGCCGTCCCTGAATCCCTGCTTGAGCAGGTAAGTCTGAAGGAAAGTGACAGGCGGCTGGCAAACGGCCCTGAGTGAGGAGAATCGCCGCCCGCGCGCGGCGCGGTCGCGGGCAGCGAGCGTCGTATAGGCATCGATGCGGCGGTGGTGATCCGAGAGGCTGTCGACGGTGTAGTGCGCGATGTCGCCTTCGAGCGTTCCGGCTCTGGAGGGAAGCCTCACCGACTCGTGCACGTGGTCGCCTTCGAAGCGCGCCTGCCGCCGGTCGTAGAGCCGAACCTGCCAGTCCGGATACCAGCCGCCGTGGCGCACCCAGCGATCGATGTACCAGGCGACGCGCGACATCCGATAGCCGGCGGCCTCCGGTCCTCGCTTGCGCAGCTCCCTGATCGATGCTGCAAGGCTGCCGGTGACGACCTCGTCGGCGTCGAGCGAGAAGATCCAGTTGTGCGTGGCCGCCTCGGCCGCGTGATTCTTCTGCGCGGCGTAGCCCGGCCAGGGATTGTGCAAGACGCGATCCGTGAATCTGGAAGCGACCTCCACGGTCCGGTCGGCTGAGCCTGAGTCGACGACGACGATCTCGTCAGCCCAATCGAGCGACGCCAGTGCGGCGCCGATGCGCTTTTCCTCGTTGAACGCGATGACGGTGGCCGTGATCTTCATTTCGAACGAAACCGACGGCGTGGTTATCGCACGGGCGGACCGATCGCGCCAGATGTCTTTGGAAGTGGCGCGCTTGCGCATTCGGTTGATCAGGGTGGTGAGGTTCGCGAGAATGGCGGGGGACTCGACGTGGTCCTCGAGTTCGACCGTCAGATACGGAGGCGAGCAGGATGCTTTGGAAGAATCGGCGCCAGAGTCAGAACATCGAGGATCGACGGGGGATGTCACGCGGTGGAGGCCTTGCGATCGGCGGCGGACTTGGCACCATCGTGATCTTCATTATCGCGCTGCTGCTCGGAGCCGATCCGCGTCAACTGATCGAGCAGCTTCCCCAGCAGGGTCAGGCGCCGGCGGGAGGTCAGCAGCAGCCCGCGAACACCAATCCGCAGGAGGACGAATGGAAGGAGTTCGTTGCGGTTGTCCTTGCGGACACCGAGGACGTCTGGAAGGAACAGTTCCAGGCTCTTGGCCGGACCTATCAGGAACCGAAGCTCGTCGTCTTCACGGGGTCGGTGCAGTCGGGTTGCGGCAACGCTTCGTCGGCCGTGGGACCTTTCTATTGTCCTGCCGATCAGACGGTGTACATCGATCTAAGCTTCTTCGAGGACCTGCGAAGGCGGCACGGCGCACCTGGCGACTTTGCGCAGGCCTACGTGATCGCGCACGAGGTCGGCCATCACGTGCAGAACCTGCTGGGCACGTCGGGCAAGGTTGACCAGATGCGCAGTCGTGTGAGCAAGGAGGAGTACAACCAGCTGTCGGTGCGCCTCGAGCTGCAGGCGGACTTTTACGCCGGTGTCTGGGCGCATCACGCGCAACAGAAGTTCAAGATCCTCGAGCCCGGCGACATCGAGGAAGCGCTGCAGGCGGCGAGCGCGATCGGCGACGACAAGCTGCAGATGGAGGCGCAGGGCTACGTCGTGCCTGACTCGTTCACGCACGGCACGTCGGCGCAGAGGTCGCAGTGGTTCGGCCGCGGCTACCGGACGGGCGATATTCGACAGGGCGACACGTTTGCGGCTCGCGATTTGAACGTGAGATGAGTGTGCACGCCGGAGGCGCCCGTCGCGGCGGGCCAGGCTCTCTCGTAATGGTCAAAGCAGATGGAGCGCCGTGCCGGGTAAAACGGGTGCCGCGCTCCAGGAGCTTCGAGTACTGATTTTGCCGCGGTTGCTCCGCGTTCGGTCACTCGCCCTTAGACTCGATCGTAACGCCGTTCACCGAGTCCGTAGTTCCCGTGACACGTTGCAGATCGACGATCGCCTTGTTGTAGTCCGTAAGGGCCTGCGCTTCGCGTCCACGTGCTTCGGAGAGCTGGTTCTGACGGTCCAGCACGAAATAATTGGTCGAAAGGCCCGCCCGGAACCGCTCTTCCTCGCCCCGCAGTTGCGCTTCGGCAGCCACGCGCGAGGCCTTGGAGGCTTCGTAGCGCTGGCGCGCCGCGTCGACGGACTGCAATGCGTTGCGGACTTCGACCTGAATGTTCTGAACGAGCCGCCGGCTTTCGGCGTCAAGCTGCCTCAACTCGGCCTCGCTGCGTCCGTAGTTGGCCTCGGCCACGTGGTTCCCGATCGGGAAGCTGAATCGCACGCCAACCGAATAGGTAGGGAAGTCAGTGCTGAACAGCGTGCCAAGCGATCGGCCGTAGCCGCCGATGAACTGATCCGGGACGAATACCGGATCGGAAGTATCGACAGCTGGCGTGCCCGCCGTGCCGCGCAACGAGTACTGGAAGAACGCGTCGACCTGCGGCTTGAGCTGGTTCTTGAAGAAATCGCGATCGATCTGCTTGAGTTCGGTGCGGAGCTTGAGCTGGGTGAGCTCCGGACGATTGAGTATCGCCGCCTTCATCGACGAGTCGAGGTCGGCGCCCACGGGAACGAGTCCGGCCGGATCGACCGGCACGATGCGGGCGGACCAGGTGGCGTCTCCGGCATCGTTCAACATCAGGTTCTTCAGGGCGTTCTCCGCTGTGGTGATCGACTGGAGCGCCGTAATGACGAACTCCTTGCGCTGTTCGAGGTTCGACTCGGTGGAGCGCAGTTCGATCGGCGCGAGCGTTCCCGCCTCGACCTGGCGCAGGTTGTTCTCGAGTTGGACGCGAGCCAGCTCCACCGCTTCACGCTGGATCTGTTCGTTCCGGAGCGCATAGACCAGATCCCAATAAGCGCGCTGGACGCTTGAGACGGTATCGATGACCTGCTGGCGGAACTGGGCGTCCGAAAGGTCGAGATTCTTCTTTGCGAGCTTGATGCTGCGTCGCGTCGCGTCGATCTTCAGGTTCCTCATCAACGGCTGAGAGATGTCGAAGGTCAGCGTCGGGCGGTAGATCGGGTTGAGTGTTGTCGCCGTGCTGTCAGTCGTTTCACGCGTGTTGTTGAACGTCGCGGTGAAGTTGCCGCCCGACTCGAGCAGGCGGCGGAGCGAGGCGTTGTATGTGAGTTCCTTCTGCGTGACCGATGCATCCGTGCCGCCGCCCTGGAACAGCGAGGTAACCGGGAACGTGTTCGACGTGAAGCCGAAGTCGGCGTTGAGAACGGGATCGTAGCCACCCTTGGCACCGATCAGATCGTATTCGGACGTCCGGACGTCGAACTTGCTGACTTCGATTCCGAGGTTTTTAGCTACCGCCATCTTGATGGCATCGTGCATCGTGAGGGAGAGCACATTCGACTGGTCGACACCTATTCTCGTCGCTGGCACGTCGACGAACGTGATGAGCGGCGATGGCGCCGTGAGCTGATTGTTGGGAGTCGTCGAATCCTGAGGCGGAGCCGGCGCCGGATTCTGAATCGGCGGCACTTCGTCGAAGGTCTCGACGTTTGCGGCCTCCGTCGCCGCGGGTGCGGACTTGGCGGTCGCGGCCGCTTTCGAAGCACTGCGCGAAGCGGGTCGCCGCCCCTTGGCAAATGCGCCGGCCGGGGCGAGGACGAATGCGGCGGTTAGGATCGTGCCAACAATCCGCGGGCGGGTCATAAAGGACGTCGAACGTGTGCGCATACCTGTATCTCGTTCCATTCGTAAGCTGTTGATTCGGACGCCGCCTGATACGACGAGATTCCCAAGCCTGTTTCATCGGAGTTCGGGCAGCGCCAGATGCCCTTCCAGCCAGCAGTCGGCCAGATAGAAGCCGGAATCCGTCGCCCGCGTGCAACGATCGGCGCTCGCCGTACCGCTCGAGCAGTCCTGAACTCCCCGCGCGACGCCGACCAACGCGCCAGGGCAATCGTGGATCTCGCAACGAAAGGCGCATCCGAACCCACCCGAGCCCGGGCCCGGGCGCGAGCAGAACCGGGCCACCGCCGAGATCCTCCATCGTCCGACGGACCGGCAACCCAGTGCCGGTCGTACCCGGAGCGCGACGGGCCGGCCGGGGCGACCCGTGGCGGTCCGCCGCACAGGCGACCCAGCGCCGGTCGACCACAGTGCGACGGGCCGGCCGTGGCTACGCGCTCCATCCCGGTCATCGAAGACGCAGCGCGCACAGTGTGGGTTCGTCATTCATCCTTGACGCCGTCGTGCGCGCCCGCTGATGCTTGACGTTCGGCTGCCTCAACTCCCTCTCGATGGCCCGCAACACTACGTCTTCTGCCGAACGAGCATCCGACTGGCTGTCGCGCCCTCTCCACGTTGTCTTGCTCGCACTCGCTGCCTCAGCCGCGTGGGCCCTCTACGCTGTGCTCCGCTTTCCACCAGAGAAAGCCACGCTCAACCTGGTGTACCACGTTCCCATCGTCTTCCCGTTCGTCACGTTTCTCATCGAACGTTCTCGTTCGGCTCGGCAAGCGCCCTCCTGGTCCTTGGCACCTGACTCCGTCGTGCTGTCGCTGGCGATGTGGCGAATCATCGGCGACGTCCCGCTTGTGTCGGGCCACGCGCTATTCCTGTCGTACGCCGTCCTGACGAGCCGAACTCGAATCACGCGGTTCGCGGCAATGGTTGTCTTGCTTGAGACACTGTGGCTCAAGTTGATCGTTTGGCACGACTCCGCCACGCTCGGCTTCGGCCTGACGTTGGGTCTCTGTTTCGCGCTCGTGCACTGGTTGGTTCGCTCACGCGAGGCCCCGATCCCTGTCTTCAAGGGGACGCCGAACTAGCGCATCCAGCGGAGTTCATCTCATTGCTTCGCACTGACAGGGCAGTCTGAAACTCGGAACCCGTCGAACCTGGAATCAACAACTTACAGGGGAGTTTCCTGAGAGTTCGTCTCATTGCTTCGCACTGACAGGGCAGTCTGAAACTCGGAATCCGCAGGAACTGGAATCAAGAGCTGGGAGGGGAGTATCTCGAAAGACGGCCGTCTCGGCCGCGCAGGCTGTACCCGTACATTCAGCAAGCCTCTGCGACCGCGGAGCGGTCGATGTAATAGTTCCCCACACGCCTGCGGCGTACCCCCTGGGATGAAACGGGCAGAGGGGAGCCGTATACTCGCGTCGGCGCCGACGTCGCAGGTCGTCACTG
>JAJTWZ010000038.1 GCA_021463145.1 Blastocatellia bacterium
TCGCCGCGCGCGACCCACGGCGGGGTGACTCTTCGTCCTGATGCCTGGATACCCACGGCATACGTCGTTGCTCCCGGCAGTTTCGCGGTTGCATGGCCCCGAGAAAGTGGCGCCAGACACCTTCGGACCGTTCGCGACTCGATTCGATTTCGGGCGATCGCTCTTGTCGAATTGTTGACCTTCCAAGGCCGCCGACTTACGATGGCGATCGCAAATTCGATGTGTAACCCCCCTGCCGTGAATTCAATTCATCGACCCCGTTGCCGGGAGCGGTAACAGGATTTCGGAGGCTCCCCATGCTATCGAGGAGTTTGATGTTGCTTGCGTCGGCGCTGCTCGTCGGCGGAAGCGTTTTCGCAACTGCGCCTGAGGCGAGTGCACAGCGTGAACGCAGGAGGCCCAGGATCCGCCAGGTAAGCCCGTCGGCAGGCGAGACAGTGAAAGTCGGCGACGTCGTTACGATCGAATGGGAATTCGTGGACGGCAGCGGAGTCATCCTGACCGATGACCAGATGCGCTGGTGCGAGCAGGAGATTTACCTGTCGCTCGACAACGGCCGGACCATCGATCGGCGAATCACGATAAGGCTTGACCCGGCTGCCCGAGTCACGCAGTGGGTCGTCCCGAACACTCCCACGAACGAGGCCATGTTGGACCTTCATTACGGCTGCGAGGCCGACGGACTGCCGCACGAGGTTCGGAACCTGCAGAAGGGGTTCCGATTCAAGATCGTTCCAGGCGACCGCAAGCCAAGAGAGATCAGCCTGAAGACTTTCCCGAAGGAAGTCTTCGCCGGCGAGAACCTCGAGCTTTCGTGGGAGACGGATCTCGACACGGGGACTCAGTTCGACGTTCAGGTTTCCTACGACCGGGGTGGGGAGTTCACGTCGGTCGGCACGACCGGCAGTTCCAGTTTTTCGTGGCCCGTCCCTGGGGACTACCGGGGCAGCCTCACGTTTCGAGTAGTGGCACAAACGCCGAATGGAGAGACGATCGAGTCGCCGATCCTCATCAGTGGTCAACGCTCGGTCTCGAGGCGGCGATAGGCGGCCGATACTTCTTGATTCGGGCGCGCCGAACCCTGGTTTACGCGCCCCAGGAGCAGACGGCGTAGCTGACAGGCAGGATTGCCGGGGATCGCGGCGGATCGGATCGACCGCCGCCGCGGCCCGCGGCGTTCATATGCGAGCGCGATGCGGTCCGAGCCGCCGCAGTCAGCACCGCTGCAGCTGGCACCCGTTGCGCTTCAGAAAACCGGGTTCCCTCCCACGCTCCTTCCGGGTCCTACTGCGCCTCGACAGGCGCGGCGCGACGTCGCAGGATGATCATCAGGCCCAGGCCAAGCGTCAGCCCCATCACGAGACCAAATGCGCCGAGAAGGTACGACGTCATTTTCATCTTCTCGATTACAGGGTTGTCGAGCATGTTCGTCGAAAGGTGAAGCGAGGCTATCTTCCAGGCCCCGTCGCGCCGAACGACAGTTGCGGTCCATCGAGTTTCGATCACCATCGGCGCTCCGCTCGACAATGTGAGCGTATCGGTCGACGTCCCCGCCAGAACCTTCGACTGTGCGTCGACCTCGGTCACGGACTTCACGACCGGTTCGCCGGCATAAGCCTGGATGAGAGCGCCCTTGCCTGCGAACAGACCCTTCACGTAGCGTTCGATCGCGTCGTGGCCAACGACACTGTCGCCATTCTGGAACGTGACGACCGCATCTGGAGTTAACATCTCGCCAGCTCGGACAAAGTCGGAAGCCGAAATCGCACGGGCCAGTGATAGGGCCAGATCGGTCTCGCTCTGAGAGTCCGTTTGAGCAAAAACTTCGGCTGGCAGAAGCTGAAGAGCCAACACCGCAAAGCCGACAAATGAAATCAAGCGATGCCGGAGACGGCACGAGGACACGCGCATTGATCACCCCTTGTGAAGTTGTTCGCGGACTGTATAGCACGTGCAGGTGGGTCTATCACGCCTGCACGGAGTTCTGGACGGCTTGACCGGGAAACTGGAGGCTTCGAATGCGAACACTGGATTTCAAGTACTCGATCCTTTTGTCGGCCGTGCTGGTGCTCCTCCCGACAAGTGACTTGTGGGCCACGCCGGTACAGGAGAAGGTAGCGACTTCCTCGATCTCCGGCGTGGTGTCTATGTCGGGCACCGCGGCAGCCGGTGTCGGCGTCCTGCTCAGCGACGCAACGCCTGGACCCAGAGGCGGCGGACGTCCTGCAGCGCGGACGGTATCCGACAAGATGGGGCGCTTCAATTTCGATGGACTCGAGCGCGGGTCTTATTACGTCGAAGCCTACGTGCCCGGGGCGGCGGTTCAAGTTAGTGCAGGGCGCCGAGCCACACTCGTCACCGTCGGCGCAGGCGAGAGCGTGGACGGGATAACGATCGACCTTCAGCCGGGAGGTGTGATCACCGGCAAAGTCGTCGACATCGATCGACGTCCGGTCGCTGGCGAAGCCATCCATCTGTATTCGGAAGAGAGGGTGAACGAGACAGCGACCGAGATGCTGCGGATGCAGTCCGACAGCACTACGGACGACCGGGGCGTGTACAGGATTTACGGACTGGCACCCGGCCGATATGCCGTTGGCGCTGGCAACCTGAAGGCCGGTTACGCCGATGGGTTGTACGCGATGGCCTTCTTCGGCGGCGGCGACAGCCCGGGTGAAGCCAGGCGCCTGACGGTCGAATCGGGCTCCGAAGTCCGCGATGTTGACCTCGTTCTCGTGCGAGGCGAGTCCGGCTTCTCGGTCTCCGGAAGGGTCGTCGATGCGGCAACCCGTAAGCCGGTCCGTGACGCGCGGATCTTCGCGGGACCGATTCAGAATGGCCGGATGATGGCAGTCTCCGGCGGTGGCGCCGTGTCGGAAGATGGCGAGTTCACTCTGGCCGGCAGGGCGCGTGGATCCTGGGGAATCATGGCAATGCCGGGGTCGCCAGATGCCGAGTCTTATTACAGCGAAACGGTGGAAGTGGCCGTCGAGGATCGCGACGTTTCGGGTGTGGTCGTGCAGATGCGCGAGGCCGCGTCCATCACGGGTGTCGTCGTTGGTCTGGAGACGGAGCCCGGACTCGACCTGTCGGCGATTCGAAGCGATGCGATCTCGTTGAATCGGCGTCCGGAGCCGGGCGACACCGGCCGATTTCCGTTTTCCTCGGCCCAGATTCGCGTCAAGCCGGATCTTACGTTTCGGGCAACCGGCCTCAGGACTGGCGAGTACACGCTGGCATTCAATCCATACTCGCAGTCGAAGGGTATGTACGTGGCGCGAGTCGAGATCGCCGGATCGCCAGTCGATGGCCCGATTCGGATTTCCGAAGCGGTAGAGATTTCTGACGTGCGCGTCGTGATCGGGCGAGCGGAGGCGCTCCTGCGAGGTGTGGTCAGCGTTAAGAACGGAACGCTTCCGTTCGAGCGCGTTGGCGTGCGATTGACGTCTGCCAGTGGTCAGACGATCGGAGGATTTGCGCGAGTCGACGCGAAAGGCACGTTCCAGATGGAATCCGTTCCACCCGGCGAGTATCGAGCGTCCGCCATTGCCCTTGGCGCGGACGCACCCATCGAGTCTAAACCCGTGACGGTCACGATCCCGAAGTCCGGAACCGTCGAGGTGACGATCGAGCTCGATCTCGGTCCGCGCTCGACGAATCCCGAGGAGGCGCCGTGAAGCTCGAGAGGATACTCGACCGTGCACGGCGGCCGTTGGCCGCGGCTGTGGCGCTCGTAGTGTGCGCGGCCCTTGCACACGGGCAGTCCCCGGCCGATAGCGGCGCGACACCGGCGCGGTTGCCGCTTCGAGGCCGCGTATTCGACGAGTCGGGCAAGCCCTTGGACGGAGCGATGGTGCGGGCCTTCGGCATTGGCTTCGGTCCGGCGCGGTCGTCGTCTACTTCGGCTCGCACGAATAGTGAGGGCGAATTCGTGATTCCGAATCTGGATTCCGGGGCCTATTCGGTGTCGGTGGTGTTCCATCCGCTGGTGGCAGTGGAGGGAATTCCCGTGGAGGGAGCGCGACCTGGGCAATCGATGTCCATCCGGATGGCGCGTGGCGCCGCGATCACCGGAAAGGTCCTCGACCGCGACGGAAGTCCGATGACGGGACTCGTGGTCAGTCCGCTGAGAACCAGGGACTCGGACGGAATTCGCGTCGAAGAGGGAGATCGGCCTGCCCAGGGCGGAACTGTCGACGATCGGGGTGTCTACAGGCTATGGGGAGTGTTCCCGGGAACGTACGTCCTTCGAGTCGCGCCGCCACAGCGCTACTTCGAACGCGAGACCTATCTTTCTGACCGCACCCGCACCTACTACCCGGGAACAGGCCGGGCGAATGCCACTGAGATCACGGTGCGAAGCGGCGACGAGATCGCCAATGCGGACATCGTGTTCCGCGGCGACGCCGGACACGGGATTTCCGGCACCGTGACAGCCGTTTCGGGCCGTGCGATCGGACGGCAGGCGGTAGTGGAACTGTTTCGGGCTGGCCTTCAGGTGCCCGATGGCACTGTCGTCGTCCAGCCGGGTGGAGTCAACACGTCGTTCAGCTTCAAGGCGATCGACGATGGAGACTACGAGCTCGTTGCGCGATCGATCGATGCCGAAGTCTACGACACGACCGATCGGGCTAGCGTGCGCGTCCGCGGGGCGGATGTGACTGGAGTGAGACTGCTACTTGCGCCAACGACGCACATTGCGGGCCGCATCGACATCGCGGCACGCACCGAAGCCGATGCGTGCGGTGCTTTGGCCGATGGAAGCACACACGCTCCGATCCGACCCATAGACGTGTCGGTGCGCTCTCGGCGAATGGATGGAAAGACGAGCGGAGGGGCGCAACCTTCGGCTTCCGGCGAATTCGTCGTCAAGCCGCTCGAGGGAGGGCACTACCGGCTCTGGGTCGAGTTCGGAGACGACACCGCATACGTCGAAGCGTTGGAGATGAACTCGAAGCCGGCGAAGCCAGCTCCAGGCTTGGGAGCCGCAACGGCGGCTTCGAAGGCGGCGCCGCTCCCGATCGCCCGCGACGGAATTCGAGTCTCGCGGGAATCGCAAATCGAGGGGGTCCGCTTCGTCATTGCGGCGGGAGCAGCGCGTGTAAGGGGCCGCGTCGTTCCGTCTAAGGAAGGCCAGCCGCTGCCCGCAAGGGTTGTTGTCTGTCTGGTCCCCGCGGACCGGAAACAGGCTGACGATGTCGTGCACTACTACGAAACGGCGACGGAGCGCGACGGCACGTTCGACGTCCGGAATGTCGCTCCAGGCGAGTATTTCGTCGTAACACGCGGGCCCGAGAGCGTCGATGTCCCGGCAAGGCAGATCTTTCCCGCCGCGTGGAACGCGAAGGAGCGGGCTTCGTTGCGGACGGCGGCCGAGAAAGCGGGAGTTCGAATCAGCCTCGCGCCCTGCCAGAGGCTCGAGTCGGCGGTCGTCAGATTCGGCGGAACGGCAAAGTAGGCGCTTCCAGGCGAGGGGCGGACACCTTTCCGTGCCGCCCCCGGCGCCACGACCCTCTCAGCTCTGAACTCGGGCGATGTCGGCGAGTGTCGCGCCGACGAGACGGACGAGCTCCGCGGGCCGAAGTACGAGCTCCAGACCGCGCCGCCCGCCGCTGATCCCGATTTTGTCCCAGAGCTCGGCCGTCTCGTCGACGAAGACAGGGAAAGCCCGTCGCGCGGCAAGAACGGTTACAGCGCCACGGATGTAACCGGACAATTCGAGAACGTCTTTCAGCGGGACGACGTCGACTCGCTTGTTGCCGGACACGGCTGCGAGCCGCTTCTCGTCGAGCACGGAACCGCCTGGAATCAGGGCAAAGAGCGGTCCGGTGCGGTCGCCACGCGCAAGGATTGTCTTGAAGACTGTCTCCGGCTGCATGCCCAACTTGCGCGCGGTGTTCTCTACACTGAGGTCGGATTCGTCGACGTCGTATTCGAGAACGGAATACGAAACGCCGGAGCGGTCGAGTTGACGCATCGCGTTGGTCTTTTCCACGGTGGGCATGCTGGCGCGCTGCCCGCCGTCGCGCAACCGGTCAGGAGCCGAGAATCTGAAGATGGACCGACCGCTGGCGCGGTCCGTCAAGTTCGGCGGCAAGCACGGCCTGGAAGGTGCCGAGTACTATGTCGCCGTCGCGAATCGGAATGGCAAGGCTGTGGCCGAGCAGCGACGCCTTCAGGTGCGCGTCGGTATTCAGGCGGTCACAGTCAGAGAGGTCCGGATCGTTGTGCCGGTACGGGCGGTGCCGCGGTACCAGTTCCGAGAGGAAGTCCTGGATGTCGTCGAGGAGCGCGTTCTGCGTTTCGTTGACGAAAAGCGCCAGCGTCGTGTGCATCGACATCACCAGAGCCAGTCCGTCGCGGATGCCCCCCGACCGGACACGCGCCGAGATGCGCGGGGTGAGGTCGAGTATCTGGAGCCTGGCATCCGTGTTGAGCCGGATGAGCGTCGGGTGGGCGAGGCAGAGCGGTTCCATGGCAGCGATCTCCTGCGAGCGAAGTACTTTGCGGGTCAAAGCGCAAAGATGCACCGGGAGAGATTCGGGTTGTTTGCGAACCGGCCGTGAGAGGAGGTGGGAGGGGCCAGGGCGGTGCGCGTGGATCCGCCCAGGCCCTTTCGCAAGGAATCTGCTCAGCCCACCGCGAAGACGCTTGCGTCCCACTTCAGCCCGATCTCGGCGGGTGACGCGATGTAGCCGGCGAGCGCCGACGCCGCGACAACCTGCGGGCTCGCAAGATATCCCTCGCCCCCGAGTCCCATCCGGTTCTGCCAGTTCCGGTTGAACGTCGTAATCGCCCGTTGGCCTGCCGTAAGCGCGTCTGGCCCCTGCCCGAAGCAGGGCCCGCACCAGGATTCGCGGATCCTGGCGCCGGCCGCACGGAACACGTCCCCGATCGAGTCGCCGCCAAGCCGTTGATCCGGCTGCTCGATCTGCTTCTTGACGAGTCCGCTGCCCGGAAAAACCAGGAACTCGCGACCGGCCGCGATCCGGTCGAGGCCGATGCCGCGCGCGGCCTTGAGCAGCAACGCCGCGCCGAGCAGGTCGTCGTATCCCCCATTCGTGCACGACCCGATCATCGCCTTGTCGAAGACGATGCGTTCCTTCGCAACCTCGTCGGCCGGGAACGCGTTGCCGGGGCTGAAGGGCTTCGCGACCATTGGGACGACGCCGGCGAGGTCGAAGCGCTCGTCGATGGCATACGTCGCATCGGCGCCCGGCGCGATGCGCGGATATGGCATTTCGATTCCGCGCTCCTCGAACCAGGCCGTCGTAATGTCGTCCTGCGCGAAGAGCCCGTTCTGCGCTTCGGCCTCGGCCATCATGTTGCAGATCGTGTTGCGGAACGGGATCGGCAGCTGGCGCGCAGCGTCGACGAACTCAACGCTCATTCCCTGCGACTGCGCCGCGCCCCAGCGCCGCAGCAACTCGAGCACGATGTCCTTGCCGTTCACCCACGGCTGCAGCGTGCCGTCCAGCACGACCCTTCGCTGGCGCGCGAGCGTGAAATAGATGGAGCCCGTCGCCCACCCGAATCCTAGAGTCGTGGAGCCGACGCCCATCCCGATCGCGCCGTAAGCGCCATATGCGCGCGAGTGCGAATCGGCGCCCGGAATGAACGCCCCCGGCACGACCAGTCCTTGTTGCGGAAAAAAGAAATGGAAGATCCCGTCACCCGGCTCCGCCCACCAGGGCGCCCGGATGTCGTGCCGGCGCGCGAACTCGCGCGAGATGGCGGTCTGGCGGTCGTCCGACTCCTTTCCGGTGAAGACGAAGTGGTCGCTTGCGAACGCGGCCCGCCGCGGCAGGATCGTGTCGCCTCCGGTGATCGTGTTGAACGTGTATATCGAGAACGGGCCGGTACCGTCCGACGCCGGCAACAGGTCGGCATAGACGCGAAGCGTCTCACCGGGAGCGACTCGAGCTGCCTTGTCGACGCGGTGAGCCCAGACGATCTGCTCGGCCGTCGTCATCGTTCGCGCAAGGTCGGCGTCGGGGAAGGCGATCTCAGGGTTGACCGAAAGCGACTCGATGAACTCACGCCGGCCGATGGCGAAAATGCCACCGGATTGCCGGATCTCTTCCTCCTTGTCCGAGAGCGGGACCGGAGTGTAGGACTTTGCCTGCGTGAGGTTGCGCAGCCCGCGCGTCGAGGAGTCGAACGAAAACTCGTCTCCGTCGGCTGCATCCGCGACGGCCTCCGGGCATTGCACGACGTGCAGGCCGAGGTTCATTGCGTTGCGACGGAAGATATCGCCCATGTTGTTTCCACAAACGATGACCATCTCGAGGCCGGCTTCTTCGGCGATGCCCTTCAGACCCGCCGGTGACATTTCGCGTGAGCTGCCGATCGCGAACCGGTCGCCAGCGACGAGGAATGTCTCGCCGGCGTGCACACGCTTCCGAAAGTCCGGCATGAGGTAGCGGAACGAGCCCGCCTTCCATCGCTCGTCGAGGGTCTCGAGACTTTCGGACACGCAGTCCGCGGCGGGGGTGATCTGGTCGGTGTCGATGGCATCCAGCTTCCGATCCGGCGACTTCGGGTCCCAGAAGATTAAAGCGCGGCCCGTGACCACGTGGGCGTCGGCGTGGGCCGCACTGGCGTCGCCCGGCGCGGCCGAGGCGAGGATTTCAGGGACGGTCGTGTGACCTTGCGGAACGGCGGGACCAATCGGCTGCATGAGAACCTCCGGAGACGGATCTGAAAAAGCCCGAGATAGTACCGTATCGGTATCGCGAGGGGTAGCAGGCGGGCCGCTCATCGGATGGAGACTCCTGGCAGGTCACGACCGGCAGTTCCGGCGGTACGCGAGGCCGCCTTGCCGGTACCTGCTCGCTATCGCGCGCGGCGCTGTTGTCTTGCGCCCAACCGGTTTACACTCGCGGCCGTGCAGCCCGAGATCCGATTCCGAGTGCCCGGCTGGGTCGACGAGACGGTCGGCTGGGACCGCATTTACTCAACGGACGACGAGCGGGCGGCGCTCGCGATCGAGCTCGCGCGCCGCAACGTGACGAAGCGCACGGGTGGGCCGTTCGGTGCGGCGGTGTTCGAATCGGGCACGGGGCGAGTCGTCTCGGCGGGAATCAACCTCGTCGTACCGGCGAACAATTCTTCGCTTCACGCGGAAGTCGTCGCATTCATGCTCGCTCAGGCGAAGCTGGGCAGCTATTCGCTTGCCGGAACGGAAGGCCGACGGTACGAGGTCGTGACGTCTTGCGAGCCGTGCGCTATGTGCCTCGGCGCAACACTCTGGTCTGGCGTGCAGCGGATCGTGTGTTGCGCTACGGGCGACGATGCGCGAGACCTGGCCTTCGATGAAGGCCCGGTGTTTCCGGAGTCGTGGTCGTACCTCGAGGATCGCGGCATCGAGGTTGTACGCGGGATCAGGGGCCGCGAGGCGCGAGCAGTGATGGAGACTTATCGCGAGCTGGACGGAGTGATCTACAACGCGACGTAACTCGACTCCGTTCGAAGCTCATTTCAGCGGAAACCCCGCCTGCGAGTTCCCGTACAAGCTGCACTTTGGTTCAAGGGAGTCCACCGGACATGCGTCACCCGTCTATTTTCGTCGCCAGTTGGGTCCTGCTTCTGCTTCTCGCAGTGGCGATTTCAGGGATTTCGGCTTTCTCTGCTTCCCTGGCGCTATCTCGCAGGCCCGATACGATCGTTGCGGGGTTGTCGATCGACGAGCTTGCGACGGGGAGGCCCGAAGCGGCAGACGCCCTGCGTGGCCGTAGGTTGACTGCCTCGGGATGGGCGCTTGCAATGGGTCTGCTCGCGGTTCTCGTCATCGCCGGTCCTTACCGGCGAGGCGAGCGATGGGCGTGGTATGCCCTTCTCCTATCATTCGGCGTGTCCCAGGGGCTGTCGCTTCTGCGGGTGCCAATGTTGGGGAGCAGCCTCGGCGCTGGCGCATCGGCCGTAATCCTGACGGTTGTAGGGATTGGACTGCTTGCCGGAGTGCCGCGGATGTTTCTCGACAGGAACGGGTAGTCCGATTAGCGGGTGACTCGTTCAGGCGGTTCGCTCGTGACTGGCACTATTCGGCAATGGCGCGGCCGGCAATTCGCTCGACGTCCAGGGGTTGTTGCGCGTTCGCCGGTCACGCGGGAGGCGGCGGTCAGTGCCCGTCGCCAGGTTCGGTTACCCATCTCGCGGCAAACACGACGGCCGCCATTGCTCCGTATGCGGACACCCAGGGCCAGGCCGGCGCGAGGACGAGGGCCGTGTCGCCCGGCGTCCACACGAAGGAGTGCATCAGGCCCGTAGCCGATATAGCGGCGGCGATGAGGAACCAGACGGCGGCGGTCCGGAACCTGCGTTCGATGATGCAGACGGTGGCAGCCGACAGGATCATCGCCGTGAAGATGAACCCTTGCTCCAGTGCGAACGCACCGTCGATCCACGTATCGGAAGCTCGAAACACGGCGACCAGATCGGCGCCGAACTGCGGCCCGCCCGGCGCGCCGAACCCGGCAACGCGCAATCCGGTCTTCGCCATCAACGCTCCCCACGCCGCAACTCCCGGAAGCAGTCCCAGGACGACAGCCGGCGCGTGTTCGCGCGGCACCGCCTGGAAGGCCTGTGCGGTGATGACGATCCCGATCCATAGCACGATCGCCATTCCGGCCTCTATCGGAATCGCCCAGGCGAGCACCGCCAGGGAACCGGTGAGGCAGACGCCCGCCATCACGACTGCGTTGAGTATCGAATATCCGGATCGGGCGCCCATCGCCTTCCACCCGGGATGGCCGATGTAGATTGTCGTTGGAAAGCACGAACCGAACAGCGCCGCCGCAAGGGTGCCGATTCCGTTTACGAGAAGTGACGACCGGGTCGGGAAGGCGTCGCCGGCCGCTTCGGCCGACTCCAGGTTCTGCAGCGAGCCGACGACGTTGAAGACGCCCATCGGAATGATGATCGACAAATAGGTGAGCATGTGGCCGCCGGTGAACGCATCCACCAGATCGCCCACGACCGGGACTGGCAGGTAAAGGCCGACGCCTTCGTAAGACAGTGGCCCTACCGGCGCCGCGCCGGTCGCCCACGCGATGATCGTGCCGATCGCGACCGCCACGAGCCCGCCGGGGACTCCGCCTTTGAAGCGCACACGCCCGAAATAGACGAGCAGCACGACCGCTAGCGTCGTCAATCCGACCAGCGGCCTCGCGTAAGTCCGGAACAGGAACCCGAGCGAGATGAACGTCAAGGCGATGCCCGCAAGCGTTGAGAGCATCGCCGCGCGTGGCGTGAGCCGGCGGACCCAGTCGGCGACGAATGCGCCACCGGTTTCGATGAGCCCCGATCCAACGGTGGCGATGAGACCGGCCTGCCAGGCAATACGCACCGGATCCGGATGCCCGGCCGCGACGGCCGCAAGCTTCGCGGGCAGCATCACGAGGAACACGTGAGCGATGAGCGAAACGGTGTTGATACCGAATGGCAACGCGCACGTTTCGGGCCGTCCCGTCTCGATCGCGTGCCGGCGCGCCTGCCAGGCGTAGTAGACGTTTCCGATGACGAGCGACACGGCGACACCCGGCAGGATCCGGCCGAGGAGCAGTTCGTCGGGGAAGCCGAGAACCGTGCGGCAGAGGACGCCAATGAGCAGCAGCTGAACGAAGTTGTCGAGGGCGAGCCCGAAGAAACCGTCGATGTCGCCGCGGACGAACCACGCCGCGTGGGATCGTGAAGCAGTTGTCATGGCGTTGTGGAGAGGACGTGCAGCCGATTGGAACGAGCGCGATGATACATCAGCAGGCCTCCGCGGGAGCCGAATCATGCGGGATCGGTGGATCTGCCCTCCTCCGGCACGCTTGCGCGAACGCGCAGCGCGCAGTGTTTGTCGCAACTTCGCATTGCGAGAACCCAGGGAGGTCGCCGATCCTGTGCTAACGTCACCGGCGATGTGGCGTTTTTTACAGCCGGTCAGACATTCGCTTCCGGCAGCCCGCTGGCCATCGGCCGGCGAAGCTGCGGCATCACGGCTCTTCAGCCCAGTTGACGTCGGTAACGTTCGTCTGGACGAGCGCACGTGGGTTCCCGCGATGGTGCCGTGGCGAGCGACCGATGACGGATTCGTCACGCCAGACAACCTCGACTGGTATGGCCGGTTCGCCAGCGGCCGTCCAGGCGCGATAGTTGTCGAGGCTACGGGTGTTCGCGACGTGCCGTCCGGCCCGCTGCTCCGGATCGGACACGACAGGTTCATCCCCGGACTTGCGAGACTCGTCGAGCGGGTGCGTTTGGCGAGCGGTGGCCACACGCGGCTCTTCATTCAGATCATCGATTTCCTGTCTGTGCGGCGGCGTCCGGATCCGGCGAAGTACTTCGCCCGTTTCCTCGACGTGACGGATCGGCATCGGCGCGCGATTGCGGACCTTACTGGCGCGGATCGTTGGACGAGCGCTTCGGACGACGACGTGCGCGCGTTTCTCGGCGCGGCTGCGGACGACGTCCTCGTACACGTGCTGGGCGAGCGGGAGATCGAGTCCCTGCGATTCGGTTATCGCGAGCGGGTTACCGACACGCACCTCGATCACATCCGTTCGCTGCCCGAAGTGCTTCCGCCGATCTTCGCAGCTGCCGCGGTGCGCGCGCGCGAGGCCGGGTTCGACGGGGTCGAACTTCACTTCGCCCACGCTTACACGATGGCGTCGTTTCTTTCGGCGAGGAACACGCGTGAGGACGGTTACGGCGGAGCCAGGGAGCAGCGCGTTCGGCTGCCGCTGGAGGTTTACGAGGCGGTGCGCGAGAGCGTAGGCGGTGATTACGTCGTAGGCTGCAGGTTCCTGGGCGACGAGGTAATCGAGGGTGGCAACCGGATCGACGATGCGGTGTACTTCGGCCGGCGGTTCGCCGCAGCGGGGTTCGATTTCCTTTCGGTTTCCAAGGGCGGGAAGTTCGAGGACGCGAAGCAGCCGAAGGTCGGGCAAGCCGTGTATCCGTACACCGGGCGGAGCGGATACGAATGCATGCCGACCGTGAATTCGGACGAGAAGGGGCCGTTTGGCCGCAACGTCTCGCTCGCCGCGGCGATACGGCGGGCGATTCGGAAGGATGGCGTCTCGACTCCAATCGTGACGGCTGGCGGTATCGGCACGTTCGACGAGGCCGAAGCGTTGCTCGCGCGCGAGGATGCCGACGTCGTCGGGTTTGCGCGGCAGGCGCTTGCCGATCCTGACTGGTTCGAGAAGGTACGGCGCGGGCTGGGAAGCGAGGTGCGCCGTTGCGAGTTCACGAACTACTGTGAAGGGCTCGACCAGATGCACAAACAGGTGACTTGCAAGCTCTGGGATCGGGTTGACCTCGACGAGCCTGACATCGCGATGTCGGAGGATGGGCGGCGGCGGTTGGTTGCGCCGTCGTGGCGCCGGTAGAGCCGCGGGCAGGTCAACAAAGGCAATGCACCGCGGCGGACCGAAGGCGCCGTCAGGGGGAGCTGCCAGGAGGGCCGCCAGTTGCGAGGCGGCCCGCTCGCTATTGCCCGCGATACTCCAGCCGTTTCGGAACAGGCGTCTCCTTCTGAAGCCGTGACGCGACGACCTCGCACTCCCGCATCACCCGCAACAGGTTTTCCCCGAGGATCTTCCTCACGTCCGCGTCCGAGTATCCGCGCTTCACGAGCTCGTAGGTTAGATTCGGCAGTTCGCTCGTGTCCGCCAGTCCTTCCGGCAGGCTGATGCCCCCGTCGAAGTCCGACCCGAGCCCGACGTGGTCGATCCCGGCGACCTTCACCGCGTGGTCGATGTGGTCGACCAGCACCGACAGCGGCGTGCGGGGAATGTGCGTCCGTTCGAACTCCTCGTATGCCCGATATAGCGCCAGGTCGTCGCCCTTGTACTTCTCCTGAATGGCATCGAGTTCGGGCCTGTACTTGATCGATGCGTCGACCCGCCGCTGATCGATGAACGTCTCGTAGAAGTTGATCTGGATTACACCGCCGTTGCGCGCAAGCGCGCGAAGCATGTCGTCGTCGATGTTCCGCGTGTGGCTGCACAGGGCCCGGCAGGACGAGTGCGACAGGATGACCGGCGCCTTGCTGACTTCGAGCGCATCGTAAAAAGTCTCGTCCGCCACGTGCGACAGGTCGACCATCATTCCGATCCGGTTCATCTCGCGCACGACTTCGCGGCCAAAATCGTTTAGCCCGCCCCAGCGCTTCACGTCCGGCACCTTCGCGCCGAAGCTGCCCGAGCTGTCGGCCCAGTTGTTCGTATTCGTGTGGGTGAGCGTCATGTAACGCACGCCAAGCCTGTAAAACTCGCGCAGTGCAAACAGGGAGTCTTCGATCGCGTGTCCGCCTTCGATGCCCATCAGCGCCGCGATCTTGCCCTTCTTCGTGATGCGGCGAATATCGGCAACGGTGAAAGCCATCTCGAGCGATTCCGGATGGCGGGCGACCTGCTCGTAGACGATGTCGATCATATCGAGCGCGCGCCGTGCCGATCCGCCTTTCTGTGCGAATGACTTGTCGACATAGATCGCGAAGAACTCGGCGTCGAGCCCGCCTTCCTTCATTCGGGGAATGTCCGTATGCCCGTCTTTGCTTCGCGCGCCCATGTCGAAGTCGTCGTCGACAATTCGCGAGGTCACGTCGTTGTGTGTGTCGACGACCATTGCGGCGGCGTGCAGCCGTGCCGCCCGTTTCCAGAGGGCCGGATCACGTGCCGGCGTCTGGGCGCCCGCGTATGGGCAGAGAAAGGCGATCAGCAGTGCGACGAGCGAGATTCGTTTCATGGCGGCACTATACGTCTACCGGATGTCAGATCAGAACCTGCAGCCGAAGCGGCCCGATTTGCCCGGAGAATCGGCGCCTCCCGCCGCCCATCCCGATCCTGAAGCCATCTGGTGCGAAACCTTTCACGAACGTGTACCGTAGTGCCCCATCACTCTGCTTCAAGAGGAGCCACTCACAATGAATGTAGGATTCGCCAGGAAGGCCTGCGTGCTCGTGTGCTCGCTCGACGTCTGGGCGATAACTGGCGCCAGAATCGTCCCGGTCTCTGGACCTCCGATCGAAAAGGGAACGATCGTCGTTCGAGACGGTTTGATCGAATCGGTTGGCGCCGCGACTGTCGCTCCGGCCGACGCCAGGTTGATCGATGGAGCCGGGCTGACCGTGTACCCCGGTCTTATCGACTCGTTTGCGTTCGTCGAGCCGGAGACGAAACCCGACGGGCCGCCGCAGGGCCAGCCACGCGCTCCCGACCGTGAGAACCCTCCGGGCGTTACGCCGCAACGCGAGGCCATCGACCTGGTGAAGAACGACGCACGGATGGAGGGACTCCGTGCCGCCGGATTCACGTCGATGCTGGCAGTTCCGAAAGGCGGTGTGTTCCGCGGGCAGAGCGTTCTGGTGAACACTTCGGGTGCAAGCGGCTGGGCGATGACGGTGAAGTCGCCGGTAGCGATGCACCTCTCGTTCGAGCCGCAAGGCGGTTTCGCCCAGTATCCCGGCTCTCTGATGGGCGTGTTCTCGGTGATCCGTCAGAAAATGCTCGACGCCACACAGTACCGGCAGCTTCGCGAGCAGTACGCCTCTTCGCCGGCCGGGCTGCGTCGGCCCACTTTCAGCCGCGAGTACGAGTCGCTCATCCCGATTCTCGACCGCTCGCTTCCAATCTCGTTCGAAGCAAATCGCGACCGTGAGATCGCCAGGGCGATCAAGCTCGTGGACGAGTTCCGGCTCTCGGGAACGATCGCCGGCGGGCGTGAAGCCTGGAAGGTCGCGGCCGATCTCGAGTCGCGAAGAATCCCAGTGCTTCTCTCTCTGAATTTTCCGGAGGCGCCTATGGACCTCGATCCTGAAACGCGAGAGGAATTGAAGGACGTTCGCGATCGGCTGGAGGCGCCCGCCTGTGCTGCGAAGCTGGCAAAGGCCGGAGTCAGATTTGCCTTTCAATCAGGCGGTATCCGGTCACCGAAACAGATGCTGACAAACGCGGCAAAGGCCATAAAGGCCGGTTTGCCCGCCGACGCCGCGCTTCGGGCTCTTACGCTATCGCCCGCCGAAATTTTCGGCGTCTCGAATCAGCTCGGATCGCTCGAGCCCGGCAAGATCGCAAACCTGGTAGTGACCAGCGGCGATCTGTTCGACGAGAAGACCAAGGTTCGCTTCACCTTCGTCGATGGCGAACGTTTCGAGTACAAGGACGAGCCGGCGCCGATGCCGGCCGAGTCTGCCGCCGTCGACGTCACCGGCACGTGGGAGATCGAGGTCACCACGCCCGACGGTCCTCAGAAAGCGACGCTCGAGATGACGCAGAAAGGAAACAGCGTCACTGGAATGTTCCGTACGGAGATGTTCGGATCGAGCGAGGTGAAATCCGCGTTCGTGTCGGGCAAGAAGCTCACGGTCAACGTGATGCTAAACATCGGCGGCAATCCGCTGGACATCACGTTCGCGGGCGACGTTGAAGGCGACACGATGAAGGGCACGTCGAGTGTGGCTGGCCAGGGCTCGATGAGTTTTACGGGAGCGCGAAAACCAAAAGGGGGCAAGCTTCGATGATCAGATTACGACCACTCCGAGCAGGACTTCGGTTACGTGCGAACTCGATCGTCGCCGTCGCCGCGCTTGCCGCGCTTGCGGCTCCCGCGCTTGCCCAGAAGCCTGCTTCGCGCGAGATCCTGATCCGTAACGCCACGGTGATGACGGTGACCAAAGGAGTCATCGAGAACGGCTCCGTGTTGATACGCGACGGCAAGATTGCCGATGTCGGGACAAGCGTGAAGGCCTCTGCCGATGCGACTGTGATCGACGCCGCCGGCAAGTTCGTCACGCCCGGCGTCATCGATTGCCACTCGCACATCGCGGTCGACGGCAGTGTTAACGAAGGTTCGTTTTCGGTCACGTCGATGGTGCGCATTGCCGACGTGATCGATTCGTCTGACAGTGGAATCGTCATCGGGCTGAGCGGCGGCGTGACGATGGCGAACGTGTTGCACGGCTCGGCGAACGCGATCGGCGGTCAGAATGCAGTGATCAAGATGAAGCCGAACCGTCCGGCCGGCGAGTTGATCTACGGGAATGCGCCTCCGGGCATCAAGTTCGCGCTCGGCGAGAATCCGAAGCGGTCGAACTTCCAGGCGAACCCCGCACGCTACCCGCGCACGCGAATGGGGGTAGAGAACGTCATCCGCGATGCATTCACTCGAGCGCGCGACTACCGCGAGGTATGGGCGCGCTACAACGCCGACGTGAAGGCCGGCAAGAAGCGGGTTGCCGTCCCGCGGCGCGACCTGGAGCTCGAGCCCCTCGTCGAGGTGCTCGAGGGCAAGCGGCTGGTCCATTCGCATTGCTACCGCGCCGACGAGATCCTGATGCTCATTCGGGTTGCCCGTGACTTCAATTTCCGGATCGCGACGTTTCAACACGTGCTCGAGGGCTACAAGGTCGCTCCCGAGATCCTGGCATCCGGCGCGGGGGCTTCCACCTTTCAGGACTTCGGCGGATACAAGATCGAAGCGTTCGATGCCACTCCCTACAACACGGCGATGCTATGGAAGGCGGGCATTCTCGTGTCCCTGAATTCCGATGATGGCGAGCGGCAGCGCCGGCTCAATACCGATGCTGCGCGTGCCGTGCGTTATGGAGGCGTTCCGGAGGACGAAGCGCTGAAGATGATCACGATCAATCCGGCGAAGCAGCTCGGGATCGATCGCTGGGTCGGCTCGCTCGAGAGGGGAAAGGACGCCGACGTCGTGATCTGGTCGGCGCATCCACTCAGCTCTTACGCGGTCGCCGAGAAGGTCTACGTCGACGGTAATCTCGAGTTCGACCGCGCGGTTGCAATTCGGGATGCCGAGGCGCGACGTGCCGAATCGAAGCGGCTGGTCGAGCAGGAAAAGGCCGACAAGAGCGCGAAGCCGAACCCTGACGCTCCTAGGACGGCGCCGGCTCCGAGGCACGGGCTTCACCACGACGACGCTTGCGAAGGAGGTGGAGAATGAAACGCAGGATGTCCGTTCGTGTCGCGGCGGTATGCCCTCTGGCACTGCTGGCGCTTCCATTGCTTGGCACGGCTGCTTTGGGATCCGGGCCGGCTGCTGCGGAGTCGTACGTAATCGAGAACGCCCGACTTGTGACGGTCTCGGGACCGGCGATCGAAAAGGGCTCGATCGTAATCGTCGATGGCAAGATCGCCGCAGTCGGAGCGACGGTGACAGCTCCGGCTGGCGCGAAGCGCATCGACGGCACGGGCTTGTCCGTCTATCCGGGGATGATCGACGCGGCGTCGCGCCTTGGACTCGTGGAGGTCGGATCTATCGCGGCGACCAACGATGCTTCCGAGATTGGAGACATCAAGCCGCAGCTTCGTGCGTTCGAGAGTTTCAATCCGGCGAACGAGTTCATTCCGATGGCTCGCATTAACGGCATCACGACAGCGGTTTCTACTCCGGGTGGGGGACTGATTGCGGGTCAGGTGGTTGTCGCGGATCTCGACGGCTACTCGATCGAACAGATGGCGATCCGTCCGTCGGCCGCCATGGCGCTCAGCTTTCCGTCCGGGGTCGGTGGAGAGTCGTTCGACTTTGCTACGTTCTCCGTCAAGCGGTCTTCGGATTCGGATGCGCGAAAGGCGCGTGAGAAGAGACTTGACGATCTTGCCGGGCTGTTCGACCGGGCGCGTTCCTACGCTAAGGCCGTGAAGGCGCGGGCGTCGGACCCCACGTTGCCGCCGCTTGAGGAGGACCTCGGTCTCGCGGCTCTGGAGCCCGTGCTCTCCGGTCAGCTGCCGCTTTTCGTGGCTGCCAACGACTTTCGCGACGTGAAGCGCGCCGTCGAGTTCTGCGAGAAACAGAACGTCAAAATGATCCTGCGGTCCGACGCGAGTTTCGGGCCGTTCGACCTTGCAGCGGTAGCGTCGTTCCTCAAGGAGAAGAAGATCGCGGTGATCTTTGGACCGATGTACACGCTGCCTTCCGACGAGGACGACAGGTACGACATGCCCCAGCAGGCGCCAGGAGCATTGGCAAGGGCCGGCGTGCCATTCGCTTTCGCCTCCGAAGACTCCGCAATGGCCAAGGACTTGCCGTATCAGGCGGCGATGGCCGTTGCATACGGAGGATTGTCGAAGGACGATGCCATTCGGGCGCTGACGCTCTGGCCAGCGACGATCTGGGGCGTGGCCGACCGGATCGGATCGCTGGAAGTGGGCAAGCAGGCGAACCTGTTCGTTACGAACGGAGATCCACTCGAGCCGAGGACGGACGTGAAGTATCTGTTCATCCGAGGGCGTAATATCCCGCTCGTGAGCCGGCAGACGCAGCTGTACGATGCGTACAAATCTCGGGTCCCGTAGAGAAGGCGGACAGAACGAGAGGGATTCGAAGTGGATTTGCGGTGTCAGTTGGATTGAATGGGGCCAACGTGCGTTGTTCCCGTGAATGCCACACGTGTCGCGTTCGACCTGTCGCTCTCGACGCCGTGATATGCTGGCCGGCCGTGACCAGCGATGACGGGACAGACGGTTCTTCACTACAAGATCGGTAACCGGCTCGGCGCGGGCGCAATGGGCGAGGTGTACCGCGCCACGGATACCAAGCTGAATCGGGACGTGGCGGTGAAGTTTCTGCCGTCGTCGTTTCACTACGACACTGGCCGTCGCGCGCGTTTCCTGCGCGAGGCCCAGGCCGCGTCTGCGCTCCGTTCGCCGAACATCGCCCACATCTACGACATTGGCGAGGCCGACGACGCTTTCTTCATCGTTATGGAGCTTGTCGATGGCGAGGCGCTCTCGGAGCGGATACGCAGAGGCCCGCTCCCGGTTCGCGATGCCGTCGACTTCGCGGCGCAGATCGCCGACGCCCTCGACGAAGCGGCCGGACGTTGCATCGTCCATCGCGACATCAAGAGTTCGAACGTGATGGTCACGCCGCGCGGACTGGTCAAGGTCCTCGATTTTGGACTTGCCAAGGTGATCGCGCCCGACGACAGCGGCGGCGTAGCGATGGCGCCCACGCTTCTCCTGCCCGCCCTGGAGACGACGCCGGGAGCGATCGTCGGCACGGTCAACTACATGTCGCCGGAAGCGGCGCTCGGCAAGCCGGTCGATACGCGCTCCGATCTGTTCTCTCTAGGCGTGGTGCTCTACGAGATGCTTGCCGGCGTTCTGCCATTCGAGTCGCCATCTCCGACCGAAACGATCGACAGGATCGTTCACAACGATCCTCCTCAGGTCTCGCGGACGAATCGCGACGTCGGGCCGGAACTCGAGCAGATCCTGCGAAAGGCGCTGGCGAAAAGTCCTGACTACCGCTATCAGACGGCGCGAGATCTTTACATCGATCTTCACGAGTGCCTGCGGAACGTAAACGACTCCGCCCCGACAGCCATTCTGCGCCCGTTCGACCGCGCGATAGCGCCGGCCTCGACGAGCAGGCAACTTGCGACCGCGTTTGCGCCCGCGCCGCGCGTGCCGAACGCAGTGGCGGTGATGACGTTCGCGAACATCACCAAGGAACCGGCGGACGCGTGGATTGGCGCGGGCATTGCGGAGACGGTGACGGCGGATCTGAAGAACGTTCAGGGATTGAGGGTGATGGGGCGCGAACGGGTCTTCGACTCGCTCAAGACGCTCGGATCCGCCGACGGTATCGAGTCCGACGAGTTGCTGGCCATCGAAGTCGGCCGTTTTCTCGGTGCTACGTGGATCATCGGCGGGGGGTTCCAGCGCATCGGCGACGTCATCCGCATCACGGCGCGATTCCTCGAGGTGTCGACGGGAGCGCTGTCGCGGTCGGTGAAGATCGATGGAAGTATCGGCGAGATATTCGACCTTCAGGATCGGATCGTCTACGAATTGATGAAGGGTCTGAACCTCGAGCTTGCCGACGACGAGATCCTGGAGATCGAACGGGACGAGACGCAGTCGGTCGACGCTTACGAGTGCTACTCGCGTGGAATGATGAACCTGCGCTCCGCGACGCCGGAGTCACTCGACCGGGCGGTGTTCCTGCTTTCGAAGGCGACGGAGTACGATCCGGAATACGCGTCGGCGTGGGCCGCGCTGGGCGCGGCGCACGACCTGAAGGCATCGTTCCAGAGCCTGACGGACCTCGCTTACACCGCGATCGAATGCGAAAAGAGGGCGATCGGTCTCAATCCGCGGCTTGCTCGCGCGTGGGACTGGCTGGCTGGCGCGTACCTCACGGTGGCGATGTCCGACGAGGCCATCGAGGCCGCGCAGCGCGCGATCGACCTGGATCCGAATCTGTCGTCGGCGCGGCAGTCGCTGGGCCGGGCGTACTGGCTGGGCAAGGGAATGATCGCGGAGGCCATCGCGGAGTTCGAGCGCGTCGTGCAACTCGAGCCACGATCCGGCTACACGCTGTTGCAACTCGGGTTGCTCTACACGTTCGAGGGCGACTACGCAAAGGCCGAGGCCATGTGCCGCCGGGCGATAGATCTGCAGGAGCGGCACATCTCCGGAAAGGTCGGCCTTCTCATCGTCGGCGCGCGGACAAGACTTGGCTACGTGTACTACTGCGGGCGCCGCTACGACGACGCGATCCGCGAGTACGAGCTCGAGCTGGATTTTCTGTCGTCGACTGCGCACGCGCTCAAAGAGAGGGCTCTCATCGAGCTTCACCAGAAACTTGGCGCCGCCAATCACAGGCTCGGGAACGTCGAAGCAGCCGAGGCGCATTTCGAGCAGGCTGTGACATTATTCGAATCTCGCGTGGCGATCGGCGCGGACGACCCTTCGACCAGGTACTACATCGCGTGCCTCTGGGCGCTTCGCGGCAATGCGGTGAGGGCCGCCGAGCACCTCGAGAATTCGATGCGGACTCTGAAGGTCATAAGCCGGATCCGCGCGCAGTTCGATCCAGACTTCGACCAGATCAGGGACGACGAGGTATTCGCGGCGCTGATGCGCGACTGACCTGAATCACTTCAAAGTCGAGCGCAGGTCTTCGACAACGGTTGCCACCTTCCATTCGTTGCCGCGGTAGACCTTCACGAGTGTCCCGTCCGGTCCTACGATCGCCGTTCGCAACGAGTGGACGATCTGGCCGTCCTCTTTTCCGTAGACCAGTCCATAGGCTTCGGCGACCTTGCGAATGGTGGCTGGATCGGACGTCGCGAAATCCCAGTTCTCCGGCACCTTGCCATCGATCGTCGCGACTTCGCTGGCGTGAGCATTCAGGACTCCAGGAGTGTCGAATTCGGGGTCGATCGTTATGCTCACGAGCCTCACACGGCTGGCGAACCTCGGGTCACCCAGCAGCAATCGGTCGATTTCGGCGAACCGCTCGGTCATCAGCGGACAGTAGTCGGGCAGGGGACAGCGGGAAAAAATGAAAGTCACCAGGACGGCGGAGCCCTTCAGGGATTGGAGCGATATCGGCTTGTAACGATGTGTAGTGAGAGAGAAGGGAGGCGCTGCCTCGCCGGGAACCGGTTCGGTGGCGCCGTCGATCATGCTCGGCGCGCCGGCCGGACCGGGCACCGGCGTCACTACGACGTTCTCGAGCCAGGTGGCTTTGCCTTCGACAATCAGGTTTGCGCTGATGCGGCAGCCTGGCGTGGCGGCCTGGAACACCCAGTCGTCCTTGACGCGAAACGGCATCGTCATCGGAGGCATGTAACCGGGAACGTCGCCGTGATCGACTGTAAGCCGCCCGCGTTCGGCGTCCACCGACACCACGCGGCCTTCGAGTGGATACGACTGGCGAGGCGCCGATTCGCCACATCCGGCGACTGGCAGGGAGGCGGAAAGAAGAAGCGCCACCAGAGCCGGGCGACAGATCCTTCGAAACGTGGGCAGACCGGTCACGCGAATGGAGTGTAGCAAGCCGATCGCCGGAATAGCACATCGGGAATGATTGAATTGCCATTCCTGTTTGCTAGGATTCGCCGCATCGGCAAGCAGCAAGGAGCGCGCATGGTACTGCAGGTTGATTTCACTTCCGACGAAGCGCCGGAACGATTGGCGCAGTCGATTCGCGAGACTGGATTCGCGGTGATTACGGAGCATCCGATTCCGTGGGAGCTCGTCGCGTCGACGTACGAAGAGTGGGCGAGCTTTTTCGCGAGTGAAGTCAAGCACGCGTATCCGTTCCAGGAGGCGGTCGAGGGGCAGTGGGGCTACTTCCCGTTCAGATCCGAGAATGCGAAGGACAGCGGTCTCAAGGACCTCAAGGAGTTCTACCACGTCTACAAGTGGGCGCCGCTTCCGGCGGGCGTGTCGGAGAACACGCGCGCGCTGCACTCCGAACTGGAGCGGCTCGCCGGAACGATACTGGGCTGGATCGAAGACAACACGCCGCCGGGTATCCGCACCGGGTTCAGCGAGCCGCTTCGTGAAATGATCGAAGGCAGCCAGCGGACGCTCTTCAGGATTCTGCATTACCCGCCGATCGTCGAGGACGCCGAGCCCGGCGCCGTGCGTTCGGCCGCACACGAAGACATCAACCTGCTCACGCTGCTTCCAGCGGGCACGGCGCCGGGGCTGCAGGTGCTCGACACGTCGGGTTCCTGGCACGAGGTCGCCTGCGATCCGGCGGCGATCATCGTGAACGCCGGGGACATGCTCCAGATGGCAAGCGGGGGGTTCTATCGATCGACGACGCACCGTGTGGTGAATCCCGTGGGGGATGCATCGCGTGAGCCGCGATACTCGATGCCGCTCTTCCTGCATCCGAGGCCCGAAGTGCGGCTGTCTTCCAGTCACACTGCCGGGACGTATCTGGACGAACGATTGCGGGAGATTGGACTCAAGACGGCGGATTGACGGAGTTCGCCGAAGATACAGCCGGCGGGTCCGGCGGACGCTCTGGCTTTCGGCCGGCCCCGCCACCGGATCGGTCCAAATTCCGAGGCCGGCCCGTCGCCGTCGCTCCGGGTACGATTCCTAGGAGCAATGGTCGCATCGGAATCGCGTGCTCGACACGTTGCGAGTTCACGGCCGTGCCAACTGCGCCCGGCCATACAACCGTCGCTGCTTGGCGAGAAGCGGGAATCTCACCTGAAGCTCGAGCGGCGACGCGTCCTTCGACTACCCACAAAACTCGCTCGAGCTCTGCCCACAGGCCGACTTTCCGACTCTCCGAAAACCAGCTTCAACAGAAGTCACGGTTAAGTCATTGCGCATGTCTCTCATACACAACTACTTACGGCAGATATGCGTGGTTTGTGAAAAACAATGCAATATTTGATTTGAACTAATTCGCGCTCTGCGCTATAACGTTCGCGCTCAAGGGTAGTCCTATTAGGTTGATAAAGAGCGCGGCCGGCCCCACAGACCGTTGCTTTGTGATCGGGTTGCGCAAAATCCACCGGCAGTTACGCTGGATCGAACGATCCGGTACCGGAGACGGAACCCTTCTTCTTTCAAATATTTGCATTCATTGGCCAGTGGTACGGCCTTGATTCCCGGTTCGAAGCGGCTCGCAGTCGCAGTCGCAAGTGCTCCTGGCACCAAAACCGCTCCGAAGCATGAAGTCCAGCCTGTTGACGAAGCTCAATTTTCAGAAGTTTGCCTGGGGAGTCCTGGGATTCATGGTCCTGGTGATTGTCTGGGGAGCCTTTGTCCGGGCGACTCATTCTGGCGCGGGGTGCGGCAGTCACTGGCCTCTCTGCAACGGCGAGGTCATCCCGTTCGCGCCGCGCATCGAGACCCTGATCGAGTTCGTGCATCGCGCTTCGAGCGGGCTTGCGTTCATCCTGGCCCTGGCCCTGGCCGTCTGGGCCTACCGGCGCTACGGGGCTGGCCACTCTGTATTCCGGTTCGCGCTTCTCTCGTTCTTTTTCACGCTTTCCGAAGCCCTGCTTGGCGCCGGTCTGGTGCTGTTCGAACTGGTGGCGAGCGATCGATCCGGTGCGCGCGCCGTGATGATGCCGCTCCACCTGATCAACACTTTCCTGCTTCTGGGATCCCTGACGATCACGGCCTGGTCCGCTTCGACTGGACGCGCGTTCAGATTTCGCAGTCAGGGAGCGGTTGGATGGGCCATTGGCGTTGCGATCGCCTCGACTGCGCTGCTGGCTGCGACCGGCGCAATCGCCGCACTTGGCGACACTCTCTTTCCCGCAACGAGTCTCCAGGACGGCGTCCTGCAGGATCTCAGCCCTACGGCGCATTTCCTCGTCCGGCTTCGGCCGCTGCATCCACTCGTTGCCGGATCGGTCGGACTCTACCTGCTTCTGTTCGCCGGCCTCCTCGTGCACTTCCGGCCGTCGCCGCAGGTGCGCCGGATGGCACGCGTAATGATCGGACTCTTCGGTCTCCAGATGCTGGTGGGCCTGGTGAACCTAGTTCTGCTGGCGCCGGTCGCCATGCAACTCATCCACCTGTTCCTGGCGGACGTCGTCTGGGTTGCGCTGGTCCTGATCATCATCGAAGCCTGCTCCGTCGGCGTCGAGCACATCGAGAACCGGAACTACACTCCCGCTGCCGGGGCGCTCGAGGCCAGCGCGGTCGAACCGACCTGGCGCGCCTACATCGCTCTGACCAAGCCGCGCGTAATCAGCCTGCTCCTCTTCACGACTCTCACCGCGATGGTGATCGCGGCCGGAGGCTGGCCAGGGACCCTGCTATTCCTCGCGGTTGCAATCGGCGGCTACATGTCCGCCGGATCGGCAAACGCGATCAACATGGTCATCGATCGCGACATTGATATCCGGATGGAGCGAACCGCTAAGCGTCCGACCGTCACCCGGCAGATCTCTTCGCGGAATGCACTTCTGTTCGCTTACACGCTGGCTGGACTGTCGTTCCTGATTCTGTGGCTGGCTGCCAACATGCTGACCGCGATGCTGGCGCTCGCGGGGCTCGTCTGCTACGTCATCGTCTACACGCTCTATTTGAAACGCCGAAGCTGGAACAACATCGTCATCGGCGGTGCGGCTGGCGCGTTCCCGCCGCTCGTAGGCTGGGCCGCGGTCACGGGCGATCTCAACTGGTTCGCCTGGTGCCTGTTCTGGATCATTTTCCTCTGGACACCGGTTCACTTCTGGGCGCTTGCGCTGCTCATCAAGGACGATTACGCGAAGGCCGGCGTGCCGATGCTGCCAGTTGTTCACGGTGAACGGGTCACGGTAATCCAGATCGTCCTTTACGCCGTCCTCACGGCCGCAATTTCGGCAATGCCGCTGGTTCTTGGCGAGGTCGGCCGAATCTACCTGGTGGCCGCGTTCGCGCTTAACGCGGTG
Source organism: Blastocatellia bacterium (assembly GCA_021463145.1). Classification (GTDB taxonomy): domain Bacteria; phylum Acidobacteriota; class Blastocatellia; order UBA7656; family JADIYM01; genus JADIYM01. The sequence goes on from JAJTWZ010000038.1 coordinate 26,162, forward strand.
CTGCTTTTGCGAAGCATGCAGTTGTTCCAGACGCCTGACCGTCCGCACGCGAGCTCGCTCTTCAAGTTCTCGATGACCTATCTGTTTCTGCTGTTCCTCGCAATGGCAATCGACCGTTCCTATGTCTCGGCGGCCACGGCGGCCGTTCTCGGTCAGTGATCCACTCTCAAGGATTTCGCGATGGCTCAGATTTTCCATCACAGCGCCAACACCCTGGCCCGGACGAGCATTCTGCTCGGCATCCTCGGAGCCGGTTCCGTCCTGGGGGTAATGGTGATGTTCTTCTATTCGTCGGCGGTCACCGGTGTCGGTGAAGTTCGCGAGCAGCCCGTTCCCTTCAGCCACGCTCACCACGTCGGCGGCGAAGGGATCGACTGCCGCTACTGTCACACCTCCGTCGAAAGCGAAGCGTCGGCCGGCATGCCGTCCACCAAGACCTGTATGACCTGCCACTCGCAGATCTGGAAGGACTCGCCTCTGCTCGAGCCGGTTCGCGCAAGTCTCAGGTCGGATCGCTCCCTTCCCTGGGTTCGTGTTCACGACACGCCGGATTTCGCCTATTTCAACCATTCCATTCACGTGAACAAGGGCGTCGGCTGCTCGACCTGCCACGGCCGGCTGGATCAAATGCAGCTCACTTTCAAGACCGAGACGCTCTACATGCAGTGGTGCATCAACTGCCACCGGAATCCGACGAAGGTGCTGCGACCCCGCGACAAGGTCTTCGATCTGACCTGGGAACCTCCGCTCAACCAGGAAGAGGTCGGCGCAAGGCTCGCCAAGGAATACAACATCCCCAACCGCCAGCTCCTGACGAGCTGTTCGACGTGCCACCGATGATCACGAACGATCCAAACACCCTAACAACGGAAGCTCCCGAAGCTCGGAAGAACCTCGGAGCCGAGACGGGCAGGCGCTTCTGGCGCAGCCTCGACGAGTGGTCGAGCACGGACGACTTCAAGGCGCTCATCGAGCGGCACTTTCCGTCGCAACTCGAAGAGGTGCTCGATCCGGTCACGCGCCGATCTTTTCTCAAGGTTATGGGCGCGTCGCTTGCCTTCGCCGGAGCGACGGGTTGCAGCCCGGTTCAGCCGACCGAGTTGATCTATCCCTATGCGTCGAATCCTCCGGCGGGAATGTCACCCGGTCAACCGCTCTTTTTCGCAACGGCGATGCCTTTCGGCGGCTACGGTACCGGCGTGCTCGTCGAGAGCAACATGGGCCGGCCGACTAAAGTAGAGGGCAACGCGATGCATCCGGCCAGCCTTGGCGCGGCCGATGCTTTCATGCAGGCTTCAGTCCTATCGCTCTACGATCCCGACCGGTCTCAGTCCGTAATGTTCAACGGCCGGACGGGATCGTGGGACGGGTTCCTGGCCGCCATGCAGCGCGAGCGGACGAAGCACCGGGAGAATGGCGGAGCCGGGCTCCGGTTCCTCACCGGCCCACTCACTTCGCCTTCGATAGTCGCGCAGTTGCGAGCTCTTCTCGGGGCCGATCACTACCCCAACGCCAAGTGGTATCAGTACGCGCCTGTCAGTCGCGCGAACCATCACGCAGCGTCGAAGGAAGCGCTCGGGGGCGCGTTCGACTTCGTCTACGACCTCGCCAAGGCCGACGTTGTCGTGTCGATCGACTCCAACTTCCTCGTTGAAGGTCCGGGACATCTCGCTTACGCTCGGCAGTTCGCCGATCGTCGTCGCGTCTCGGACGGCAGGACCGAGATCTCCAGGCTGTATGCGGTCGAGAGCAGCCCTACCCTTACCGGGGCAAATGCCGACCATCGCCTGCGCGTGAAGCCGAGCCATGTCGAAGTCGTTGCGCGCGCAATCGCGCAGGGCGCCGGCGTAACCGCCGGGCAGGGTTCAGGACTCGACGCAGCCGCGGCCGCATGGATTACGGCCGTCTCGAAGGACCTGCTTGCGGCCAGGGGCAGGAGCGTCGTGATTGCTGGCGACACGCAACCGCCGGCCGTCCACGCGCTTGTTTTCGCGCTCAATCAGGCTCTTGGGAACGTCGGAACTACCGTCAGAGTCATTCCCGCGGTCGAAGCCCAGCCGGTGGATCACACTGCCCAACTCGTGGAACTCACCAACGAGATGGAAGCTGGCGCCGTCGACATGCTCGTGATGTTCGGCGTGAACCCGTTCTACGACGCGCCCGCCGATGTCGCGTTCGCAGCGGCGATGCAGGGCAAGGTCCGGCTTCGCGTACACCTGGGCGAGTCGTACGACGAGACCGGGTTCCTCAGCAACTGGCACGTGAATGCGGCTCATTACCTGGAGTCGTGGGGCGATGTGGTGTCCTACGATGGAACGGTATCGATCATGCAGCCGCTCATCGCGCCGTTGTACGACGGCAAGACACCGCAGGAAGTTCTGAACGCGCTGATGGGGCAAGGCGGAAGACCGGTTTACGATCTCGTCAGGGAGCACTGGACGGCAACGGTCAAGTTGCCGACGCCGGCCGAGTTCGATGTGTTCTGGCAGAAGTCCCTCAACGATGGCCGCGTGACTCTCCCAAGCGAGACTCCAGCGCAGGTCGTCGCGGCCACACTCGGCGCTCCGGCCCCGGCCGCGTCGGGTCAGGCAGCCACCACGGCCGTACGGCCCGTAGCAGCGCCGGTGTCTGCGCCTGCCGCACCGGCGGTGAATCCCGCGATCTTTGCCCAGCCGCTGGCCCCATCCGGCGATTCGCTCGAGATCGCCTTCCGGCCCGATCCGTGCCTGTGGGACGGCAGCCTTGCGAACAACGGCTGGCTGCAGGAGTTGCCGAAGCCGCTCACGAAGCTCACGTGGGACAACGCGGCGATCATGGGAATCCGGACGGCCGAACGCTTCGGACTCGTCGACGGCGCAGTCGTGGAGCTCGGACTCGGCGGCAGGAAGGTCACGGCTCCAGCTCGAGTGCTTGCGGGCCACCCTGAGGGCTTCGTCACGTTGCACCTCGGATTCGGCCGCGAGCGCGCGGGCAGCGTGGGCAATGGCGTCGGCGCCAACGCTTATGCGCTGCGCACGGCATCGGCTCTCTGGCTCGCGAGTGGGTTGGAAGTCCGGCCAACCGGCGAGCACTACGACCTCGCCGTCACCGAACACCACAATATGATTTCCGCTGGCTCGCACGCCGATGAGGCGGGCTCGCTCAGCGACCACTATGCAGGCGGTAACGAGACCGTCGGAGCCGGACCGGCCTACGTAGACGGCCAGCGAGGCCGCGAGCTCTATCGAGTTGCCACGATGCAGGAGTTCCTTGCCGACCCGCTCGTCTTCCAGGGCGGCGGCGGCCACGGCGCATCGGCCGAGGGCGGTCACGAAGGTGGCGGCTCTCATCACCCGTCCATGCTCGACCGGCAGTTCGAGTACAAGAATAACAAGTGGGCGATGTCGATCGATACGCAGGCCTGCATTGGTTGCAACGCGTGTGTCGTCGCTTGCCAGTCCGAGAACAATATTCCGGTTGTCGGAAAGGCGCAGGTTCTCGTCAACCGGGAGATGCACTGGCTGCGAATCGATACTTACTTCGAAGGCAATGTCGAAGATCCCGCGACCTACTTCCAGCCCGTGCCCTGTCAGCAGTGCGAGAACGCACCCTGCGAGACCGTGTGCCCAGTTGGCGCAACGGTTCACAGCGAGGAAGGCCTCAACGACATGGTCTACAACCGCTGCGTCGGCACGCGGTACTGCTCCAACAACTGTCCGTTCAAGGTCCGGCGCTACAACTTCATCAAGTACTCGGATCAGAGCCCGCTTGCGCAACTTCGCGCCAATCCGAACGTCACGATCCGTGCCCGAGGCGTGATGGAGAAGTGCACCTACTGCGTCCAGCGGATCTGGCGGGCACGGATCGCGTCCGAGATCGAGAACCGCCCGGTTCGCGACGGCGAGATCCGGACCGCGTGCCAGCAGACCTGCCCGACTGACGCCATCGTCTTCGGCAACGCCAACGACCACGAGAGTCGTGTCGTGAAACTAAAGGCCACGAAGCTCAACTACACGTTGCTCGACGAGCTGAACGTGTTCCCGAGAACGAGCTATCTCGGTCGCGTAACCAACCCCAATCCCGAGCTCGAGGCGTAACCGAGTTATGTCAGAACAGTCATTAACGAAGACGGCGGATCCGGCGGAGTTCGTGCCGGTAATCGCTCCGGGCAACACGTATCGAACGATCAGCGATCGCATTGCCGACATCGTTCTTTCGAAGGACATCAAGCTCGGCTGGGCGTTCGGGCTCCTGATCTCGTTCGGCTTGCTCAACGTGTTCGCGATTGCCGCCACCTACCTGATCTACATGGGTCCCGGTATCTGGGGCATCAATCAGCCGGTCGGTTGGGGATTCGCGATCGTCAATTTCGTCTGGTGGATCGGAATCGGCCACGCCGGTACGCTCATTTCGGCGATTCTGCTTCTGCTCAAGCAGGACTGGCGCAACTCGATCAACCGTTTCTCCGAAGCGATGACGCTGTTCGCGGTGGCTTGCGCGGGCCTTTTCCCGGTGCTTCACCTTGGGCGTCCATGGCTTGCCTACTGGCTTTCGCCGTATCCGAATACCTTTGGATACTGGCCGAACTTCCGCAGCCCGCTGGTCTGGGACTTCTTCGCGGTTTCCACGTACGGAACGGTTTCGTTGCTGTTCTGGTTCGTCGGCCTGATCCCCGACCTGGCGACCTTGCGCGACCGTGCCGGGAACGTCTGGTTCCGTCGCATCTACGGACTGCTCGCAATGGGTTGGCGAGGGTCGGCGCGACACTGGCACAACTACGAAATGGCCTACCTGCTGCTCGCCGGCATGTCGACGCCACTCGTGCTTTCCGTGCACTCGATCGTTTCGTTCGACTTCGCGGTATCGATCCTTCCGGGCTGGCACTCCACGATCTTTCCGCCTTATTTCGTCGCTGGCGCGGTGTACGCCGGGTTCGCAATGGTGCTCGCGATCGCCATCCCGTTCCGGAAGTTCTACAAGCTCCAGGACTTCATCACGATGAAGCACGTCGACATGATGTGCAAAGTCATGCTCTCGACCGGCTTGATCGTCGGCTACGGCTACCTGATGGAGGTCTTCTTCGGCTGGTACAGCGCGAACAAGTACGAGCGTTACATGACCTGGAACCGCATGTTCGGCCCATACTGGTGGTCGTACTGGTCGCTCATCCTGACCAATGTCGCGATTCCGCAGGTCCTCTGGCTCCGCAAGCTTCGTTACAACCTGCCGCTGGTTTTCATCGTGTGCATGTCGATCAGCATTGGAATGTGGCTCGAGCGTTTCGTCATCGTCATCACGAGCCTCCATCGCGACTACGTGCCTTCGTCGTGGGGAATGTATTACCCGACGGTGTGGGACTGGGCCACGTACATCGGCACGATCGGCCTCTTCTTCACGCTGCTGTTCCTCTTCATCCGGTTCCTGCCGGCCATCAACATCTTCGAGATGAAGCACCTGCTGCGACACAAGGAGCACGAAGCCCACGGGCTCGCGCATCATCCGTCCGAGGGAGGCCACTGAGAATGCGAACCTTCGAGGAGCCCTCAGGAATTCACGGCGTAATGGCGTCGTTCTCCGATGTCGATTCCCTGGTATCGGCCGTTGGAAGCGCTCGCGAAGCCGGCTACGAGAAGCTCGACGCTTACTCGCCATTCCCGGTCGACGGACTGAGCGACGTAATGGATCTCAAGCCGTCGAAGATGCCGATCATCGTGCTGACAGGCGCTTTGATGGGCCTCGCGAGCGGCGTGGGGATGCAGTACTGGATGGAAGTCATCGATTATCCGAAGAACATCGGCGGGAGGCCGCTCTGGAGCTGGCCGGCTTTCGTGCCGGCCGTGTTCGAGTTGACTATCCTTCTAGGGTCGTTCGCTGCCGTCATTGGGATGCTGCTGCTGAACGGGTTGCCGATGCCTTACCACCCGGTCTTCAACGTCCCGCAGTTTCGGAAGGCGTCGCGCGACGGCTTCTTTCTCTGTATCGAGGCGGACGATCCCAATTTCGACCTTGCGACGACGCGCTCGTTTCTCGAGAAACTCAATCCAATCGGAGTCTACGATGTCGAACGCTAACGGCAGCCATCGTCGCTGCTCGCGATTGCTCGTTGCGCTTGCCGTCGCGGGCCTTGCGGGGCTCGGCGCCGGCTGCAATCTCGAAATGCGCGACAACTCGCGCATCAAGCCGTACGAGCATTCGCCGGTATTCGCCGACGGCCGATCTTCGCGGCCGCTCGTGCCCGGCACGGTTCCGCACCGTCCTGAATTCGGAGACCCGAACTCGGCATTGCTGACCGGCTTCAATCCCGATGGGCAGCCGACGGCGGAACTTCCTCTTCCCGTGACGGCGGAGTTGCTCGCCGAGGGCAGGAAGCAGTTCAACATCTATTGTGCGGTGTGCCACGGAACCGACGGCGCCGGAAAGGGTGTGATTGTGCGCCGTGGCTTTCCGCCTCCGCCTTCCTACCACATCGAGCGGTTGCGTCGCGCGCCGGTTGGACACATTTATGACGTGATCACGAACGGCTATGGCGTGATGTACAGCTACGCCGATCGCATCCAGACTCCGGAGAAGCGCTGGGCTGTTGCCGCCTACATTCGCGCACTCCAGTTCAGCGAGTTCCCGAAGGGGCTCGACGCCGCTGCTCTGCCGGCTGCAGCGCCTCCCACCCCGGAGAAGCCCGGCGGCGCTGCACCCGCTTCCAGTCCAAATGCTCCGGCGCACGCGCCATCCGAACCTGCGGCCTCTGGAGGCAATCACTGATGACCAGCGTGACTGACAATTCCCGTCCACTGATCAACAAGATTCAAGGCCTCGCTTCCGTGGTGATGGTTCTTGGCGTACTGGCAATCGGGGCCGGATTTTCGATGGAGCCCGAGACGATCTACCAGTCCTATCTGATCGGCTGGCTCTTCTGGAACGGCATTGCCGTTGGATTCCTCGGTCTGCTCATGCTTCATCACGTCGTGGGCGGGGACTGGGGATTCGTCAACCGCCGGTTCCTCGAAGCGGGCGCGATGACCGCGATCGTCACGGGCGTCCTGTGCATTCCGATCCTCCTCGGATTGCCTCATCTCTACGAGTGGGCGAACCCGGCGAAGGTCGCGTCGGAGCACGTGCTGCATGAGAAGGCGCCCTACCTGAACACTGGTTTCTTCTATGGCCGCGTTGCCTTCTATTTCCTTTTCTGGGCCGGTTCCGCGGTTCTTCTCAACGTATGGTCGGCTGACGTCGATAAGACCGGCAGCCATTCCTTCCGCGTGAAAGCTCGCCTGCTCAGCGCTCCAGGCCTGCTCGTTTACGTCCTGGTGTACACGTTCTACAGCATCGATTTCGCCATGTCGCTCGAGACACACTGGATGTCGTCGATATTCGCGTTGTTGATGATGGTGGGTGGGGCGTTGTCGACGCTGTCCATCCTCGTGATCCTGATGTGGCGGTTCCAGAGCACCGAACCGTTGTCGAAGGTCCTCGTTCGGGCCCGGTTCCACGACGTTGGAAACCTGATGCTCGCGTTCACGATGCTGTGGGCTTACATGGCGTTTTCACAGTATCTGATCGGGTGGGCGGGGAATCTTCCCGAAGAGGCGGGCTTCTACAGCAAGCGTCTCAGCCACGGATTCATGAACGTAGCGGTCGCACTCGTCGTGCTGCACTTCGTTCTGCCGTTCTTCCTTCTACTTCTGCGGCCGATCAAGAAAGCCCCGGCGATGATCGCCATGGTCGGGATTCTGTTCATCGTCATGCGCCACGTGGACCTGTGGTGGTTCGTGAAGCCGGCGTTCGACGGCCAGCCCGGTTCGCATTTTGCGTGGACGGACGTTGCCGTTACTGTTGGTATGGGCGGGATCTGGCTCTTCGCGTTCTGCCTTTTCCTCAAGTCGAAACTCATTCTTCCCGTCTACGAGTCGCATCACGACCGGCCGCCGGTGAAGCACGAGGTGTACCTCCATGGCTGACCACGAACTCGAAAAAGCCGGTTCCGGCGATGTCATTGGCGCCGGTCACCACGCGCACGGCGAATCGCCTCTGCACGAGGCATCGGAGATTCCGCTTTCACCGGTCGTCAAGTTCACGTTCGTGCTGGGTGTCACGATGTTCGGCTCCATGGCCGTGATCCTGGCGCTTTACAACTTCTGGTACACGAATTTCGCGACGCGAAACACGGGATCCTCTCCGCTCGTGAACATCGAGACGCCTATCACGGATCCGAAAGTACAGATCGACGAGCCCTCGGTCTTGAAGTCGATAAACGCGGAGAACGACTCCGGGCTGGCCGCGCGCGGCGGCGACAAACTGTCGATCGACGATGCCATGTCGAAGATAGCCGAGGCGGGCCGATTGCCGGCTGGCCCGGACTGGACGCTTCGTCCCGGCGAGCAGATGGTGGGTGGCGTCATCCTGAACGCGGAGCAGGTGAAGTACGCCAGCACGCCACCGTCACAGGCGCCTGCCGGAAGCGCTCCACCGGCCGCGGGAGAAGTCCCACCGGCGACTCCGGTCTCGACGACGACGCCTTCGGTTGCGCCTGCCCCGGTATCGGCGCCTGCTGCCGCCAAGGCGCCGGCAGATGGAAAACCCGGCGGACATTAGAGGTTGGTTATGAAGCCTTCGAGCCCGATGCGACGACGATTCACAAGAGAGACGGTCACGGCGTTCGTACTGTCCGTGTCGTCACTTTTGTGCTCGATGCCTTTCGCAGTTACCGTTGCGGCGCAGGAGCGTCCGACCGAGCGGGAAGCGCAGGCCGTGCTCGAGAAGGTCGACTACGCCCAGCTTCTGAACGAGCAGGTTCCCCTTGACTCGGTCTTCACCGACGAGTCGGGAAAACAGGTCCAACTCGCTCAGTACTTCGGAAAGCGGCCCGTCATACTCGTGATGGTCTTCTACGAATGCCCGATGCTCTGCACCGAGATTCTCAACGGCACGTTGAGAATGATGCAGGAGCTCGAGTTCACGGCGGGCAAGGAATACGAAGTCGTCACAATCAGCATCGACCCGCGCGAGGGGCCCGTAAACGCCATGGCGAAGAAGAATCAGTACCTTCGCCGTTACGACCGCGAGGGCACGTTCGATTCATGGCATTTCCTGACGGGGCAGGAGCCCGAGATTCGTCGCGTTGCGGACTCGATAGGATTCAAGTATTTCTGGGACGAGCAGACGGCCCAGTACGTACACGCGAGCGGCATTACCGTGCTCACGCCTACTGGCCGCATTTCGCACTACTTTTATGGCGTGCAGTACGACTCGGGCGACGTCCGCCTTGGCCTGGTCGAAGCATCGGCAAACAAGATCGGTTCTCCGGTCGATAAGCTGCTGCTCTTCTGCTACCACTACGACCCGTCGAGTGGGAAGTACAACGTCGCGGTGATGACGTTCGTCCGCGTGTTTGGTGTCTTCACGGTGCTCGCCATGATCGGCGGGTTCTTCTTGTTGATGCGGCGGGAAAAGCACGGTCAGGCTCTGCCTTCCCAGCCCAGTGCAGGTGCCGAAGGATAGGGAACTCCAGCGTGTATTCAATGTTGCTGTCTTTATTGCCAATCCCCGAACAGGCGTCGACGCAGTCGGTCGCGATCGATACGCTCTTTCTCGTATTTACGGCGCTCGTGGTGTTCTTCACGGTGCTGGTTAGCGTCGTGCTCACGATCTTCGCAATCAAATACACGCGGGGATCCAAGGCTGACCGGTCGAATCCTCTCGACGGAAGTCTCAAGCTCGAGATTACCTGGTCGGTGATACCCCTCGTCCTTGCGATCGGAGCCTTCTCCTGGGCTTCGTACGTCTACTTCGACCTGGTCCATCCGCCGGCGGATTCCATGGAAGTGACCGTGGTCGGTCGGCAATGGATGTGGAAGATCCAGCACCCGACGGGTCAACGCGAGATCAACGAGCTGCACGTTCCTGTCGGGCGTCCCGTGAAGCTGACGATGACATCGCAGGACGTCATCCACTCGTTCTTCATCCCCGCGTTCCGCGTGAAGCAGGATGTCGTCCCCGGAACTTATTCCCAGCTCTGGTTCGAGGCGACCAAGCCCGGCACCTATCACCTTTTCTGCGCCGAGTATTGCGGCACCGAGCACTCGCGCATGATCGGTTCGGTCGTTGCGATGGAACCGCAGGATTACGAGAAATGGCTGCAGGCGGGATCGACGAACGAATCGATGGTGCAGGCGGGCGAGCGGCTGTTCCGCGACAAGGGCTGCAGCGGATGCCACGCCGGTAACTCCAGCGTCCGGGCGCCGCTTCTGAATGGAATCTCGGGTGGCCCCGTGCCGCTCGACGACGGCACTGTAGTTCCCGCCGACGATCTTTACCTGCGTGATTCGATTCTGCTTCCGAAAAAGCAGGTCGCGGCCGGCTTCAAGCCAATCATGCCGACCTTCCAGGGTCAGCTGAGCGAAGAGGAATTGTTCCAGCTCATCGCGTACATCAAGACGCTCGAGTAGCAGGGTGCATTTATGAGTTCAGAAGCTCTCACATATCCGATCGAACCGGCTAAGGCCGCTTCACCCGGCGACAACTACCTCACGAACGGCTTCAGCTTGAAGTCGTGGCTGTTGACGCACGATCACAAGCGGATTGCCATTCTCTACCTCATCTCGATATCCGTCTTTTTCGTGATAGGCGGGCTGGCGGCATCGCTCGTGCGGCTCGAGCTCATCACTCCGGAAGGCGATCTGCTGGCGCACGAGACCTACAACAAGATGTTCACGGTCCACGGGGTCGTGATGGTCTTCTTCTTTCTGGTGCCGTCGATCCCGGCTGTCCTGGGTAACTTCCTCGTTCCGCTGATGATAGGAGCGCGCGACCTCGCGTTTCCGCGGATCAATCTTCTCAGCTGGTATGTGTTCATCGTCGGTGGGCTCTTCACCCTCGTCGTCGCGTTGACCGGCGGCATCGATACTGGATGGACGTTCTATACGCCTTACAGCTCGATGTTCTCGAACACCTACGTCGCGATGGCGGCGGTAGGTGTCTTCATCACAGGCTTCTCGTCAATCCTGACCGGTCTGAATTTCATCGTGACGATTCACAAGATGCGCGCGCCCGGCCTTACCTGGTTCCGGCTGCCGCTCTTCGTGTGGGGACAGTACGCGACGAGTCTGATCATGATCCTGGGAACGCCGGTGCTTGCGAGCACGGTGGCGCTGGTGGCCGTTGAGCGGGTGTTTCGTATCGGTGTATTCGATCCGGCGCTTGGAGGCGACCCGATCCTCTTCCAGCACCTCTTCTGGTTCTATTCACATCCGGCGGTCTACATCATGATCCTGCCGGCAATGGGAGTGATCTCTGAGCTGATCTCGGCGTTCTCGCGCCGTCCTGTTTTCGGCTACCACTTCATTGCGCTCTCGTCGATCGCCATCGCTGCGCTCAGCTTCCTCGTCTGGGGGCACCACCTGTTCGTCAGTGGACAGTCGCCTTACGCTGGCCTGGTCTTCTCGGTGCTCTCGTTTCTAGTGGCGGTGCCGTCGGCAATCAAGACTTTCAACTGGACGGCGACCCTCTACAAGTCTTCGATCTCCTGGGACACGCCGATGATCTACGCGATGGGCTTCATGGGCCTGTTCCTCATCGGAGGGCTGACCGGACTTTACCTTGCCGCAATCGCCATCGACATCCACGTGACGGACACGTACTTCGTCGTAGCCCACTTCCACTACATCATGGTCGGCGGCGCGGTGATGGGGTACCTCGGCGGGATGCACTACTGGTGGCCGAAAATCAGCGGCCGCATGTACCCGGAGGGATGGGCCAAGATATCGGCCGTACTCATCTTCGCCGGGTTCAACCTCACCTTTTTCCCGCAGTTCATCGTCGGTTACTGGGGAATGCCTCGCCGATATCACACGTACGCGCCGGAATTTCAGGTACTCAACGTGATGTCGACGGCTGGCGCTTCTATTCTCGGAGTCGCTTATGCGTTCCCGGTGTTCTACTTCCTCTGGTCGCTCAAGTACGGGGAAAAGGCGCCCGCGAATCCCTGGGGCGCTACCGGACTGGAGTGGCAGGTGCCGTCGCCTCCACCGACCGTGAACTTCGAGGAAGTGCCGGTCGTGACCGAAGAGCCTTACCAATACCCGCTGTTGGAGCCAGAACGTGTCTAGTCAAGCACTCGATCTTCACGACGCTCACGGTCACGATGGACACTCGTCCCACGCGCACCAGTTCGACGATCCCGTCCAGCAGCGTGATTCCGCAACGCTCGGGATGTGGGCATTCCTGGCGACGGAAGTACTCTTCTTTGGCGCCCTCTTCGTGATGTATTCCGTGTTCCGTTACCGCTATCCGGTGATGTGGGACATGGGCAGTCACATGCTCGACTGGAAGCTGGGGTGCCTGAATACCTTCATTCTTCTTTTCAGTTCGCTGACGATGGCCCTTGCCGTCCAGTCGGCGCAACTGGGGAAGACGAAGCGGTTGAACGTGTGCCTGATTCTGACGATTGTCCTGGCGTTCGGTTTCCTCGTGGTGAAGACGTTCGAGTACCACCACAAATACGAGGAGAGCGTGATTCCTGGCCGCTACTTCCAGATCCCGCCGCACGAGATCGAGATTTACGAGAAGAAGTACGGCGAGGTCTTCCATCCGCCGTCGAAGATGGAAGCGTCCGCCGGGTCCGAGACTGTCTATGACCCGATGGGTCCATATGGCCCCGGGCCCGTTATGCACGACGGACACCCGGAGATGACGACGGCGAAGGCGCCGCTCGAGCCGGTCTTTACCGACGATTACCGCAAGCTGCAGCTGTTCTTCGCGCTCTATTTCGCGATGACCGGCCTGCACGGCATCCACGTGATCATTGGCATCTTTATGATCGGAACGCTGGTGTATCTGAACCAGAAGGGCTGGTTCACGAAGGAATACAACACGCCTGTCGAGATGACGGGTCTGTACTGGCACTTCGTCGACATAGTGTGGGTGTTCCTCTACCCGCTTCTCTATCTGATGGACAGGGCACACTCATGAGCACAGGACACGTCGTACCTACCCGCGTTTACCTGACGGTATTTGCAGCGTTGATGCTGCTGCTGATCGTTACGGTCGCCGTGGCATTCGTGCCTCTCGGTTCGCTCAACCTGCCGATTGCGATGCTGATCGCCGTCGTGAAGGCCACCATCATCGTGATGTACTTCATGGAAGTGAAGTACGGAAGCAGACTGCTGTGGGTATTCGTGTCGTCGTCGTTTCTGTTCCTCGTCATTTTCCTGGTGCTTACGCTCAACGACTATATGACTCGCGGGTGGATGACTCTGCCGCAATGAGGCTTTCCGATCCGCGCCTGTAGACCACGTGCGACCGCCGGTGACTCGGCTTGCGAGCCGATTGTGCCGGCGGTCTTGTGTTCCGGCCGGAAAGCGATGACGGTATGACGGCGCCGCTGCGATGCCCGGTTCGCAACTGTGGACAGCGCCTCCTGCGCGAAGTCGCGCGGGTGGTATGTCTGAGTGGACACTCCTTCGACATTGCGTGACCTGACGGCAAGAGTGCGGGAAGGGTGGGGCGGTTAGCGCGTAGGCTGAGGGCGATGGATTCATCCACGCCTGGAGGTCGCAATGCGCACGAAA
>JAJTWZ010000039.1 GCA_021463145.1 Blastocatellia bacterium
GAGGCCGTCGACCTGCGTCGCGGCTTCGACGGTCTGGCCGCGCTCACCAGGTCCGTGATCAATCGGGATCCGATGTGCGGACACCTGTTCGTCTTTCTCGATCGCCGACGGGATCGCGTGAAGATTCTGATGTGGGATCGAACCGGTTTTCTGTGTGTGTGTACAAAAGGCTGGGGGCTGGCACGTTCGCGTTGCCGGAGGATCCGGACGCGGGGCGACGACGCGGAAGGAGTACACGTCGCTGCGGTACCACAAGCCGTCCGACAAAGTGCAGGACACGTGGGATCTCGCCAGAGCGGTCGAGGAACTGCAGCTCGCGTTCCACATCGGGCTGCAAGTCGCGAATACGGCGGCGATCCCGACCTGACGCGAGGGCGGCGAGTTCAAGGCGCGGCCGGACGCGACGATGCCGAGGCGGTGAAGTAGAGCAACCCCAATCTGAAGGACCGAGCGGACGAGGCGGACCGGACCGGCTGGTCCGCTCCGTCCCGATCCGTTCGATCAGTCCAATCCGAGTTGCTCCGCTTTCGCCCTCCTGAGAATCGTTATCCGTTCCAATCTCCCGCCACCGGCAGTTGCGACCCGGCGCCGAAGAAGAACGAGAAGTCCGCTGCGCCGTTGCCGAGCGTGTTCTTCAGGAAGAACGCACCGGTAGAAGGACTATAAAGCCCAACACCGTCCGAGCCATCGTTGTTCCAGTCGCCCGCAATCGGCATGTAACCGACTCCGCCCGCGCCGAACGAGAACACGGTGTCGGCAGCGCCGCTGGAGTTCGAGTTGCGGACGAAGAAGGCACCGGTCACCGGATCGTACACTCCGATCGTGTCGGTACCGTCTCCGTTCCAGTCGCCAATGACGGGAACGAGTCCAACGCCCCCGGCGCCGAACGAGAACACGATGTCCGCGGCGCCTCCCGCATTCGAATTCTTCAGGAAGAACGCGCCCGTGGATGGAGCGTAAAGTCCCGCGGTAACGGAGCCATTACCGTCCCAATCTCCGACGACCGGAATCAGAGTGGATGAGGGCGGGCCGTAGGCGAAAACCACGTCGGCGCCGCCTGGCGCGTTCGAGTTCTTCAGGAAGAAGGCTCCCGATGACGGCACGTAGATTCCGAGAGTATCAGTGCCGTTTCCGTCCCAGTCACCGGTGAGCGGCGTGGCGCCCGCCGGACCGTACGAGGCAACGACGTCCGCCGGGCCGCCGCTGTTCGCGTTGCGAAGAAAGAACGTGCCGGAAGCTGGAACGTAGACACCGATCGTGTCGTCGACGACTGGCGCGCCACCGCAGCACTCGTACGAGGCGCGAGTGACCTCGATGCTCCAGCAGTAGAGGAAGCCGCTGTCGCCGCTCGCGCTGTCGCCGATGCGAAGCCGCCAGCTGCCGGTTACCGACTTTCCATTCAACGACGAGAGCATCCCGTCAGGCCTGAACGTTGCCGCGAACGGCGCCGTCCCGCTCGCAATCGGAGTGGCGGAAGCATCGTCGAATACCGTGCTCGTCCCTGTGCAGTCCGTTGCTCCGCTGCCGAAGTTGTCTCCGCCGCCTCCCCGTGCCGCCGAGAGCGCAACAACGGTGCCGTCCGGCGCAACGAGCGAGATCGTCAGGTCGCCGTCGTAAGAATGATTCAGCCGCACTCGAACGTTGACGTCCTGGACCGCACCGGTATCAGAAACCGCGATGATCTGCTCCGCCATGTCGCCCACGGTTCCAGTTGCCGGCACGGGAACGTTTATCGCGCCGCTCGAGTATGTCGCCGTCAGTGGCGCTCCAAGTACGCCAAGCTGAAAAGTGAATGCCGCCGTACCGAGGTCCGTCGGCCCGTCCTGAAGTTGAAGCGTGGCCGTGACCGTGCCTCCGCACACGCCGTTAGCGGTGAAAGTGAACGGGCGCACCGCGGAGCCGCCGCCCGAAGCCAGCGATCCGTAATTCTGCGGTCCGCTCGGCGAGGTCACGCCGCCCGTCACGAGGAGCGTCGCCACGAGATTCGAAGTCGATGCCGTCCCGATGTTCTGGAGAGTGAGATCGACGGTGACGGACTCGCCCGGATCGGCGACCCCGTTCCCGGGAGCGCAGCTCTCCGAAGTCAGCGCTTGATTCGATCCGTTGACGACCGCGGCCGGCGCAGCGACTGCGTTCTGGACCATCAGTGCGAAATGCTGGTCGGTGGTGTCACCGTTTCCGAGAACGCCGTCCCCATTTAGTCCAGTCGCCGTGACTTTCACGCTGAACGTGCCTCCAGTCGTGAGACCCGAAACCACGAAAACGTTCTCAATGTTGTTCTTCGTGTCGAAAGTGCCTCCAGTCGTCGAGACCCCGGCCGCAAGCACGTTGCCCTTGAAAGTCTGTCCTCCTACCGTCACTTCGAGGTCGAGGTTGTTGACGAGAGCCGGATCACTGGCGGCCGGCGGGTCCGTCCACACGAGCGTGACCTTGAATGGCTTGGAACCATCGGCAACCGTTCCCGTCATCGTCGACACCTGACCGGGGGCCGAAAGCGAAAATGTCTGATCCACGTATTCCGTGGCGATTCCGGTGTTCAGGATGTTCTTCAGATTGACGAGGCCCCAGCCCTCGAAACCGTTCGGCCGCGCAGCGCTCGCGAAAGCGCCCGTCATGTCAGTAGTGCTGTTGATCAGCGCAGCCTTGACGAGCGCCGGACTCGGGTTGACACCGGAGTGCGTGTTCTTCCAGAAGTTCACGAAAAGCGCCGCAGCGCCGGCGACGTTCGGAGCCGCGTGCGACGTGCCTTCGCTCCATCGGTGAAACGTGTCGATGTTGCCGAACAATGCGTCCGGGCCGGACCGTCCCCCCGTAACGCCAGCACCAGGAGCCGAAAGATCGGGCTTCACGCGGCCGTCGGCCGCCAGGCCGCGGCTCGAGAAATCGGCGATATCCTGCAGGTTGTCGTGGTCCGCCGCCGGACTCAACTCCGTGCGTACGTTTTCTGAGGCCGCCACTGAAATGAGATTCTTCGCGACCTTCGGCCGGGTAAGTCCGCTTGCGCCCTGATTGCCGGCCGAGAACACGATGACAAGCGGATCGATCGAGGACGCCGCCGACGCATCACGAACGAATCCGTCGTACTGCGCCGCAAGCGAGTCGTATGCATTGCCGTTCGTTCCGTTCCCCCAGCTGTTGTTCGTGATGAATCCCGGAACGCCATTCGGGCCCGGTGTAACCACCGTGTCGTTGCAGGTGTCGGCTTCCGTGCCCGTGTATCCGGACCGCAGCAGCGGTATGTTCACGATGTGCGCCTTCGGCGCAACTCCGCTGCCATAGTTGTAGCCCGTAGGATCGAGCACGCTGAACGGCGCATCGCCCGCGATGATCGAAGCGTTCAGGTGTCCGTGTCCCTGCGCCGCGTTCGTGGCGCCGCGGAGTGGTCCGTGGGCCGTGTTCGACGCCGTGACGTAGAAGCCGCCGTCACCCGGAATTGCGACTCCGTCGTCCACAACCGAGACGGTCACGTTCGTGCCGTCGACGCCGAACTGCGCGAGGGGGTTGTAGCCCGCAGGATTCAGCGTGGTCACGCCGGTGTAGTTACCCGCGATGACCTGTGCAGCCCGCTCGTCCTCTGCGGACGGAGGCAGGTACGGGTCTACCGCCACGACGTCGCGCAGCCCGATGATGGCACGCAACTGCTGGGGCTGGAGCCGCGCCCGAATCACGTGGAAGTAATTGTTCGGAAGAACAATCTCCTTGATGACGACTCCCTGCCCCCTCGACACCTCAGCCGATACCGCCTGGAGGTTTCCCGTGCGAAAAACCGCGATGTCGTACAAGGCGGCGCCAGAGCGTCCAAAACCGTGCGTGGTGCCGCTAGACGCGTCCTTCGACGTCCCACCGACGGACCAAAGCAAGTCGGGCGACAATTTGTACGCGGGATGAAAGATTCCAGTCCATCGCACCATCGGTAAACGCTCGATAGCTTCCATCGCCTGCGGAGTCGCCGTCACGACGAAAGCCTGATGCGGAATGTACTGGACGACCTCGCCGCCCGCGTCGCGGACCGCGCGTAACCAGCCGTCCGTGACCGGGGCGACGAACTGTACGAGGTAGTAATCACCCGCTGCGTCCGCGGCCGGCTTGTACCCGCCGCTCCCGGCAAATGCCCGAGCAGGATCGTCTCTCAGAGGATCGAACTGAAATCCCCGAAGGCTGACGATAGTCGGTACGACGTCGAGGTCGAGGCGGAAAGCGATTCCGTTCGGCCTGCGAGCGCTTTCCAGCGCTCCGGCATTCGCGGCCACCATCACGGAAGAGCCGTAATCGGCCACGAGCGTTCCCAGTGCGGCCGCACGCTCGCGGTGCGAGCCAGTTGGCGTCGCTACGCGAACGAGCACGGCCTCGGGATTGCGCGCTGCGGCTCGAGCCGCGGCCTCGTCGAATCCGCCCGCGCCAACGGACCGATTCACACCCGATGAGGTCATCGTCACCAGAAAGACGAGCGCGACGAGCGCAAGATAAAACGATACTCGCGACATACAGCAACTCCGTGTTGTTGGGATTCCGAGGGTCCGCGGACGCGGGATGCCGGATCATCCCCGGTCTCGGCAGAAATTGTCAATTCGCACGGGTTCGTCCGCATACGGGCACGCTCTCGAGAACCTTTTCGAGCAGAATCCGAACAAGTTGGTGATTTCGCCATTCCGGAGGCCCAACCTATGCAGACGTTCCGTTGCCGCACGACCCTTTCGATCCTGGTTCTCGCTGGAGCAGCGCTTCTTGCCGCTCCAACCGTCGCGCCCGCACAGTCAGCCGCGCCGGCGAAAGCCGAAGTCACGGTCCGTGATCTCTACGCTAAAACCGTCTACCGCATCCCCATGCGCGACGGCGCGAAGCTCTACACGGTCGTCTACAGCCCGCGCGACACGTCGACGACCTATCCGATCCTGCTCAATCGGACCCCATACTCGGTGGGTCCGTACGGAGACGACGAATACCGGGAACGAGTCGGACCGTCGCGGCCGTTCGAAGCGGAGAAGTACATCTTCGTCTACCAGGACGTCCGCGGCCGGTTCATGTCGGAGGGCGACTACGTGAACGTCCGTCCGCAGCTCACTGGCGCGGCTACGAAGGATCCGAAGGCGATCGACGAGAGCACCGACACGTACGACACGATCGACTTCCTCGTGAAGAACGTGCCGAACAACAACGGCCGTGCCGGCATCTATGGCATCTCGTATCCCGGCTTCTACGCCGCAGCCGGCGCGATCAATGCGCATCCGGCGCTCAAGGCCGCGTCCCCTCAGGCGCCCGTGTCGCAGTGGTTCATCGGCGACGACATGCATCACAACGGCGCGCTCTTCCTGATGGACGGGTTCCGCTTCTTTTCGTCGTTCGGCCGTCCGCGCCCGAAACTCACGACAGAGTGGACGCGGGGAGTCGAATACGGAACGCCAGACGCCTACGAGTTCTACCTCAGGGCCGGGCCGATCAGGAACCTCGACGAGCGTTACCTCAAGGGCGAGATCTCGTTCTGGAACGAAATGATGGAGCACGGTACGTACGACGACTTCTGGAAGTCGCGCGCGGTTGCCACGCACCTCCGAAACATCAAGCCCGCCGTCATGACCGTGGGCGGATGGTTCGACGCCGAGAATCTCTACGGCGCGCTCCACGTCTACGAAGCGATCGAACGCCAGAGCCCGAAGGAAACCCGGAACACGATCGTAATGGGACCGTGGTTTCACGGTGGTTGGGCGCGTGGAAGCGGAGAGCGGCTCGGACAGATGCGATTCGGCGCCGAGACGTCTCCCTGGTACAACTCCGAGGTGGAACTCCGGTTCTTCAACGCACATCTGAAGGACAAGGGCACCGCCGATCTGCCCGAGGCGATCGTGTTCAACACCGGCGCGAACGTCTGGCGCGAGTTCCCCGCCTGGCCGCCGTCGAACGCGACCCGGAAGCCGATTTACGCTGGCGAAGGCGGTACGCTGTCGTGGACAAAACCGGCCGCCACGGGCGAGTCCTTCAGCGAGTACGTGAGCGACCCGTGGCATCCGGTGCCGCACACCATGCGCACGACGGACCAGCGCAGCCGCGAGTACATGACAGAAGACCAGCGGTTCGCGTCCCGCCGGCCCGACGTTCTCGTGTTCCAGACCGAGCCGCTCGCCAACGACGTGACGGTTTCGGGTCCGATCGCGGCACGGATCTTCGCCAGCACGACGGGCACCGACGCGGACTTCATCGTGAAGGTCATCGACGTGCTGCCCGATGACACCCCAACTCCGAAGGAGGACGCCGGCCTCGAGCCCCTCGGCGGTGCGCAGCAGATGATCCGTTTCGAGGTGATGCGCGGAAAGTTCCGCAACAGCTACGAAAAGCCCGAACCGTTCGTGCCAGGACAGGTGACGCCGGTGAACCTGACCCTTCAGGACGTGCTCCACACGTTCAAGAAGGGCCACCGGATAATGATCCAGATCCAGTCGTCGATGTTCCCGCTCATCGATCGCAATCCGCAGACGTTCTGCGACATCTACAAAGCGAGCGAGAGCGACTTCCGGAAGGCGACCATCCGTATCTTCCACTCGGCTGCCTATCCGACGTCCGTGACGTTCGGAGTTCTCGAGTAGTGAGAGAAGTGGACAGGATTTGCGGGACCCGGAGGGGATCTACAGGAACAACAACGAGAGTCGATTCCTGCTATTCCTCCACGAACTCCGCAGATCCAGTCTTGTGGAGCCCGGGGGCTACTCGATGAAGCGGCTGCGCACGTCACTCGGCGGGAGCACGCACGCGTCGTGTTTCCCGAAGAACCGATAGCGGTTCCTGGCAAACAGGTCGTAGCACCAGTCGCGTATCGCGGCCGGGACTACGCGGGTAATAACGGCCCACGACCACGGCGCTCCAAGGTATCGGCAAACCTTCAATGCGGCATCGGACCTGACAGAGACGGACTCGCGCGTGCCCTGCCCGATCGCCTCGACGTAGATCACGGAGTCGACGCCCTCGAGCGATGGATGTCGCGCGATCACACCGTTGCCAATCTCGCTCTGGAGCGGAGCGAACCGCATCGTATTTCGTCTGTCGCGGCCGATTATGAACTGGACTGACGCATTGCAGAATCCGCACGTGCCATCGTAGAGAAGCACCGGCGCGTCATCCGTCACGGAGACAGCCTCTCGCGAATCCAGGCTCCGTCCGCTTCGCGCCTGTATCGAAGCCGGTCGTGAAGCCGGCTCGGACGTCCCTGCCAGAATTCGATCTCACGCGGCACGAGGCGATAGCCGCCCCAATGCGGCGGGCGCGGAATCTCACGGCCCGCAAACTCGACCTCGAGTTGCCGGAATCGCGTGTCCAGTTCCTCCCTGTTCGGCAGAACGCTGCTCTGCGCCGACGCAAGCGCGCCGATCTGGCTTCCCTCGGGCCGCGTTGCGAAGTATGCGTCCGACTCGCTTGCGTCAACTTTCGACGTGACGCCATCCACGCGGACCTGCCGTTCGAGCTCGGGCCAGTAGAACGTAAGCGATGCATTCGGGTTCGAATCGAGCTCACGGCCTTTGCGACTCTCGTAGTTCGTGTAGAAAACGAAGCCGCCCTGATCGAATCCCTTGAGCAAGACGACCCTGCCAGATGGACAACCATTGTCATCCACCGTCGAGAGCGTCATCGCATTCGGCATCGGATTTGCCGTCGCCGACGCGTCGGAAAACCAGCGCCCGAACTGTTCGATCGGATCGTCGTGTGCATCCTGCTCGCGCAATCCACCGGGATCGCCTTCCGCTCCCTGGTTCGTGTGTTCCTTGCTCATCGGCGGCAGTATAGCCTATGAATCAGGTGGCCGGTCGCACCGGCACAAGGCCGGAAACGAGGAATTGCGGAACGTGACGGATGCGCGCCAGATCACCGTGCTGTGTCTCGCCAGCTACCACAAAGGCGACGAGTTCATCGAGGAGTGCAAACGACTTGGCTGCCGCGTCATTCTGTTGACGCTGGACTCGCTCGCGGGTGAAGGCTGGCCGCGGGACTCCATCGACGAGTTCTACCAGATGCCGGCGATCGGGGCGCGCGACGAGATCATCCACTCGGTCAGCTTCCTCGCGCGGTCGCAGCGCATCGACCGGATCATCGCGCTCGACGACTACGACGTCGAGACGGCGGCCCTGTTGCGCGAGCACCTGCGCGTGCCGGGCATGGGCGACACCACGGCTCGGTACTTCCGCGACAAGCTCGCAATGCGGGTGAAGGCGAAAGAGCACGGAATCCTCGTGCCCGAATTCGTTCACGCGCTCAACGACGAGGCGGTCGCCGAATATGCGGCGCGCGTCGAGCCGCCGTGGGTGCTCAAGCCCCGGTCCGAGGCCGCAGCGATCGGGATCAAGAAGGTCCGGACGGCCGAGGAGCTGTGGCCGCTGCTCGAGGCGCTCGGCGACCGGCGGTCCTACTACGTGCTCGAGCAGTTCGTGCCCGGAGACATCTTCCACATCGACGGCATCGTCTCGGAGCGCGACGTCGTCTTCGCGGTCGCGCACAAGTACGGCGCTCCGCCAATGGCCGTCGCACACGAGGGCGGCATCTTCACGACGCGAACCCTTGCGCGCGACTCGGTCGATGCGCAGGCGCTCGAGTCGCTCAACCGCGAGCTGATCGCGACGCTCGGGCTCGTCCGCGGCGTCACGCACACCGAGTTCATCAAGGGCGCGGCTGACGGCCGGTTCTATTTCCTCGAGACGGCGGCGCGCGTCGGTGGCGCGAACATCGCGGAAGCGGTGGAAGCGGCCACCGGGATCAACCTCTGGCACGAATGGGCGCAGATCGAGCTGAACCTCGACGACGTCGCCTACCACTTGCCGCCGCACCGGAACGACTATGCGGGCATCGTGATCTCGCTGGCGCGGCAGGAGCGGCCGGATACGTCGCACTTCACGGATCCGGAGATCGTGTGGCGGCTCGAGAAGGACTACCACGTCGGGCTGATCGTGGCGTCGGACCGGCCGGAGCGGGTCGACGAACTGATCGTGGAGTACCAGCGGCGAGTGCTCGAGGAGTTCCACGCCGTGCAGCCCCTCCCGGATACGGCGACGTGAAGCTGCGTCGTCGGGGAGCCGCTCGCTTGCGATGCGGACCGTCGATTACGCTCGAGGCGATCGACTGATGGATCGCGGTGATCTCTGGAGGCGAGCGCGGCGGATCTTCGAGGCCGCGCTCGATCTCGGGCCCGAGACGCGACTCGCCTTCGTCGCCGGGCAATGCGGCGACGATGCCGAGCTTCGCGCCGAAGTCGAGTCGCTCCTCGACGCGTTCGATCCGGACGACCGTCGCTTCGAGTCGCCCGGGATCGATGCCGCGGCCCTCCTCGATGCGGACCGATCCGAGCCGCCGGATGAACGCGTCGGCACCGTGCTCGACGGCCTCTACCAGATCGAGGCGTTCGTCGCGCGCGGCGGCATGGGCACGATCTACCGCGCCCGCCATACGCTGCTTGCCGACCGCGTGGCGATCAAGATCATCAATCCGCCGTGGGGACGTGACGCCGCATGGCTTCGCCGGTTCCGCCACGAAGGCATGGCGGCGCGTCGCTTCCGCCATCCGAACGCCGTCGCCGTCTACGATCTGCGCACGTCGACCGACGGGACCACCTACCTCGTGCTCGAGTACGTCGAAGGGCGCACGCTGCGCGACTGGCTCCGGCGTCGCGGCCGCTTCTCACTGCCTGAAGCGCTCGAGGTGCTGACGGCCATGGCCGGCGCCCTCGATGCCGCGCATGCGGCCGGCGTCGTCCACCGAGACGTCAAGCCGGACAACGTCATGCTGGGCGCGGGCGAGCCACCGCTCGTGAAGATCCTCGACTTCGGCATCGCGAAGCTGGCCGAGGAGTCGGAGGCGCTCGTGGGCTCGCGCAGTTGGATTGGCACCCCGTCCTATATGTCGCCGGAGCAGTGGGGCGAGCCCGCAAGTGACGGGCGGCCAGGCGTCGAAGGCACCGCCGATGTCTACGCACTCGGTGTGATCGCCTTCGAACTGCTGCTCGGCTCGCGTCCGTTTTTCTCCGCGGACATCGAGGAGCTTCGACGGATGCACGTCGAACAGCCACCCCCGCTCCTCCACGAGGTCGCCGATGTCCCGGAAGGCGTCTCACGCGCACTCGCCTGCGCGATGGAGAAGGACCGCAGCCACCGCTACCCGAGTGCCGGTCAGTTCGTCGAAGCGCTGCGATACGCCACCAACATGGACACCGAGGCGACCAGGCTCCTTGTCGATGTCAACACGGCCGGTCCCACACCCGATACGGGCGTGTCGGGCAACGAGACCGCCGCCGAGGCGCCGACCAACCTCCCGTTCCGGGCCACGAGCTTCGTCGGGCGAGACGAGGAGGTGGCCGAGTTGCGGCGCCTGCTCCAGACGGAGCGGCTCGTGACGCTCGTCGGACCTGGCGGAATCGGCAAGACGCGTCTCGCGCTCGAGACCGCCGCCGCGGCGACGAGCGCCTTCCCGCACGGCGTCTGGTTCGTCGAGCTGGCTGGTCCCGAGAGTCCGGCGTCGGTGTCCGCCGCCGTCGCGGCCGCCGCCGGAGTCAAGGAAGAGGCGGGCCGCCCGCTCGAAGAGACGCTCGCCACCTGGTTCGAGAGCCGGAGGGTCCTGGTCGTGCTCGACAACTGCGAGCACGCGATCGACGCGTGCTCGGCGCTCGCCGCCCGGCTCGTGCGCTCGAGCGACGGCGCGCGCATGATCGCGACGAGCCGTGAGCCGCTCGGAGTCGCTGGAGAGAGCATGCTGCGCGTTCAGAGGCTCGGGCTCCCCGAGGACGACGCCATCGCCGACGCTCCGGCCGTGCGTCTCTTCGAGGAACGGGCACGACTCTACAGGCCGGGCTTTGCGATGACCGCCGCCGAGGCGCCGGCCGTCGCGCGCCTCGTCCGAAGGGTCGAGGGGATACCGCTCGCCATCGAGCTCGCCGCCGCGCGGCTCAAGGTGCTGGCGGTCGACGATCTCGCGCGGCGTCTCGACGAGCGGTTCGACCTGCTCGCGGGCGGCGCCAGGGCCGCGCCGCCGCGCCACCAGACGCTGCGCGCCGCGATCGACTGGAGCTACGACCTGCTCGACGACGAGGAGCGCCGTCTCCTGCGCAGGCTCGCCGTCTTCGCGGGTGGATGGACGCTCGAAATGGCGGAAGAGGTCGCTGGGGGCGCCGATCGCGACGCCGTACTCGACGTGACCTCACGCCTGGTCGACAAATCGCTCGTCGACGCGGTGGACGTCGCCGGCGAAGTGCGATTCCGGATGCTCGAGCCCACGCGTGCGTACGCGCACGAAAAGCTAAAGGAGAGTGGCGAGCAGAGCGCGATGCTCGACGGACTGTGCCGCTGGGCCGCCAGACTCGCCGAGGAAGGCGACCGAAACCTGGTTGGTGCCGGGCAGTCGCACTGGCTCGCGAGGTTCGACCGCGAGCACGACAACCTCCGGCTGGCGCTCGCCCATTCGCTCGACCACGATCCGGCAGGATGTCTCCGCCTGTGTGGCACCCTCGGCCGGTACTGGCCTGCCCGCGGTCGCCTGACCGAGGGGCGCGGCTGGATCGAAGCGGCCCTCGATCGCGCACCTTCGGCCCCGCCCGGAGACCGTGCGAAGGCACTTCGGCGTCTCGCGTTCACCCTCAATCTTCAGAGCGAATTCGTGCGGGCCACGGCGGCGCTGCGCGTGGCGGTGCCCCTCGCGCGGGAAGACGGCGACGACGGCGAACTCGCGTTGACGCTCGGCCTGCTTGGCCACGTCCTGCTCATGTCGGGAGACGCCGAGCCCGCGCGCGAGCCCTTCGAAGAGTCGCTTCTCCACGCGCGGAAGGCCGGGGATCTGCTTGCGACGACCAGCGCGCTCAACAACCTCGGGGCGTTGGCTCTCAACGCCGGCCGTTTCGGCGAGGCCGTCTCCTGGTGCGAGGAAGCGCTCGCCCTCCAGCGCCGTACGCGTGACCCCTGGGCCCTCGCGCACGTGCTCCACCAGCTCGCGAATGCGCATTACAACCTCGGCGACGCGGCTCGTGCCCGCGAACTGCTCCAGGAGAGCCTCGACGTCACGACGGAACTCGGGTACCGGCTGATGGCAGGCCTCACGCTCGCGCTGCTCGCCGCGGTCGCGCTCGACTCCGGCGACGCGGCGGAGTCCGTGCACCTTCTCGAACGGGCGGCCGCGGAGGTCCGCGAACCTAGCAGCGATCACGGAAAAGTCGCAGTGGTCGAGGGGCTGGCTCGAGTGGCAGCCGTACTCGGCCGGGCCGGCGACGCGGTCGCGATCGAGGCTGCGGCGCGGTTGGCACGGCGCGAGCTTGGCTGGTCGGCGCAGAGCTTCGAACGAGCCGCCGTCGAGCGGCACCTCAGGGCTGCCGTCGAAGCACTTGGTCCGGAGCGGGTCGCCGAGGCGGAGCGCGAGGGCGCCACGATGTCACTCGACGCAGCGCTCGTGCGCGGGCTCGAGGCGGCGAGGGGCGCGATACGTTCCTGATCGGTGCACGCACTGCGAGTCCTCTGCGAATCCTGCGATAAACCAGGCAATACGGTGAGGCGTTTCTCGCAGAGAGAACGCTGGGGACTCGCAGACCTCGCAGCGCGGGCTTCAGCTCACGTCAGATCGAAGCTCGCGCTGGAGCCAGGCGCGCGCGGTGGCCCACGCGCGATCGACGCCTCGCGGCGAGAGGCCGAGCGCTTCGGCCGTCTCGTCGACCGTCATCCCGCCAAAGAAGCGCATCTCGACGATGCGCGACAGCTCCGGATCGACCTGCTCGAGTGCCCCGAGCGCGTCGTCGACGGCGACGACATCAAGATCACGGTTCCCGACGCCGACGAGCGACTCGTTGAGCGTCACGAGCACGCCGCCCCCGCCGCGTTTTGCCCGGGCGCGCTTGCGACCATGATCGGTCAGGATGCGCCGCATCACCTGGGACGCAACCGCCAGGAAGTGCGCGCGGTTCTGCCAGGCGATCTCCTCATGGCCAAGGAGCCGGAGGTAGGCTTCGTGCACGAGCGCGGTCGGCTCGAGCGTGTGTCCGTCACGCTCGCGGCGCAGATATCCGGAGGCGATCAGCCGCAATTGCCTGTAGAGCAGGGGCACGAGCTCTTCCACCGCGTCGCGGTTGCCGTCGCGGATCTCGTCGAGCAGCGCTGTGATCTGTGCGTCGTCACCCATGAAAGAAAATCTTCGCGATCTGGCGTCGTTTCCGCATGGACAGCGCTAAGGGGATGAGCGCGGGAACGGCTTCGGCCAACCCGTGCCGCCAAATCTACCGTATCGGCCGGCCCGCTGACAGCGCCGCGCGGTGCGGAGATCGTCCAGGAGAAAACCGTCATGAACCTCTCGAAGAACCTCAGCGCAGTCTTTTGCGCCGCAATGTTGTCCACCACCGTCCTCGCCGGAAACAAGCCGCCCGTCCCGACCGGCGCGGTCTACGCCGACACCCTCATTTCAACCTTCCAGACAGTGCCTGCCGAGAAGGCAGGCACGCCCCACTCTGCGCTCCTCGCCGCTCCTCACGGCGCGGGCACCGGCGGCGGTTACTTCGATGAGGTCGAGCCGAACGACGCGGGCGCCATCGCGACGCACGCCAAGGACGCTCCGTTCACGGCGCGAGGCGCTATCCTGCCCAACGACCGCGACTACTATTCGGTCGACGTCGAGGCTGGCCAGGTCTTTCACGTGTTCGTCGTCGCCGGGATCCTCAATTCACCGCTCGATCCGGGGCTCGTCATCCTCCGTCAGAATGGGCAGTCCGAGGAGGTCCTGGCGCAGAACGACGACTATCAGGGCCTCGACTCGTTCATCGAATTCACGGCGCCCGCGACGGGACGCATCAGCTTTGTCGTTCTTTCGGCTGTGACGAGCCAAGGCGGATCGAACTACACGTACCGCCTCTGGGCCTTTCCCGTGGGCGGGTCCCGTGCCACCGAGGTCGAACCGAACGACAACGCGAGCGAAGCGGATCAGGTTGGACTTCCGGCGCTCTACGCCCCGAAGATCGGAAGCCCCGGCGACGTCGACTGGGTGCAGTTCCAGGCAACCGCGGGCGACCAGCTCATCGTCGACATCAACTCGGCAGAGTTCGGGTTCCCCGTTGACCCGGTTGTCGAGCTCTACGACTCCTCGGGGCACAAGCTCTTCAGGAACGACGACGGCGGACCGAATGACCTGGATTCCGCCTTCAACGTGAAGCTGCCCTCCAGCGGCGTGTACAACCTCCGCCTGTCCGACTACCGGCCCGAGGCCGGCGGCAACACGAGCATCATGTTCGTGAGCATCTCGGTTCAGGACGGCACGGCGTCTCCGACGGTCACGAAGGCCAAGCGGAACCCGGCCGGTCTCCTCAAGAAGATCGTCGGCAGCGGCTTCACACAGACTCTAACGGCGGAAGTCGATGCAGTCCTCGTCGACACGGTGCCGGTCCCCAACAAGCCCGGAGTGCGCAAGCCGATACCCGCGTACCCGGTGGTCTCGGGCTCCGTGGTGACGGTGGTGAATGCGGACGGCCGCCGCTCGAATCCGTTCGTGATCCCGTAGGGACACAACGGCTGACCTGCGACGTCTCACGGCGTTGCTCTGCGAGACCTCTGCGTCTCTGCGAGAAGACCCGGTCCCGAACCGGCGCTTTCTCGCAAAGACGCAGAGGTCTCGCCGCGTCGCAGATGACACCCCGGATCCGCCGGGATCTCTACATCCGCACTCGCCGGATCTGTTCCTGCCGAACCTGCTTACGGAAGTCGTCGCCCGAGATCGGCACGATCTTGCACATCTCATGTAGACGCGACCGGAGTCGCTCGCCGACGCGCTCCATTAGCGTTTCGTCATGCGACGTCGCCTTTGCATCGAGGAAGTTCGACGTGAAGATCGTCACTTTTCGATCGTTGTAGCGCTTGTTGATGATGTGGGTCATCGTGTCCTTGACCCATTCCGTCGGCTTCGTGGCGCCAAGCTCGTCGAGCACGAGCACCTCGGCCTCTTGAACGGGTGTCAGAACCTGCAGCTCCGAAGTCTGCTTCGACGGATTCCAGCTGTCCTGGATCTCCTTGAGAAGATCCCGGAAATCATAGAAGAGACAGTTGACGTTCTTGTCCGCGAGCGCTTTCAGAATTGAAACGGCGAGGTGCGTCTTTCCAACGCCGCACGTCCCAAGAAGGAGCAGTCCTACATCGCTGCTGGGATAGCCCTCCGCCGTCTGTCTCGCGAACGAAACGGCCGCCTCCTGCGACGGATTCATCGGATAGTAGGTGTCGAACGAGCAAGCCTCGTAACGCTTGGGGATTCGCGCATTGGCCATCAGCGCCGTCGGGCTGCGACGGCAGTCGCACCTGCGGACTCCCTTGCCCTGAACGAATTCCCAACCGGTACCGCGGCAGCGGCTGCACTCGGCGGCGGTCACAATGACTGAGCGTTCGACGGACATCGGCAGACAAGACCAGTCGGAGAGGATTCCGGGAACGACTTCTACACGCCAACCCACGAGCCGTCAATCGACGCCGGGCCGGTGCTTCAAATGCCCCCTGCCAGTGCCACGATCAGCAGCACGGCCAGTCCGGCCACGAGCGGTGGAGCAACCCGGCGAAGCAGTTTCGGCGGTGGTTCCCCAGTCACGGCGGACGTCATCATGACGACCGCGGCGGCGGGACTCGTCGTGCGGCCGAGTTGAGCGGAGACCGCGCACAATGCGCCCACCGTTCCGGGGTCGACGCCCATCGGCTCGGCAAGCGGTACCAGAATCTGCATGAATCCCACTGCGGGCGCGATCCCGGAGCCAGTGACGACAGCGAGCAGGAACGGCAGCAGGGCTGCTCCGACAAGCAGGAGCACTGGCCTTCCGGACATCGAAGAGGCGAGCAGTTCGATCAGCCCGACCGCCTTGATCGATTCCGTGAACAGCACCGCCGTCACTATCAGCGAAATGACGTGCGTGAACGCATATCCCGCGCCGTCGAAAAATGCGTGCAGCAACTCGCCGGCACTGCGTGGCACGACAATGCCGGCGACGACTACGCCGGCGATCATTGCCGCGCCGATGAGTATCGTCTCGGTCAGTTCCTTCGGCTTCCCGTCTACGTTCACGGCGGTAAACAGAATGGCGAGAGGGACCAGTGGGACGGCGGCCTTGAGGAAGCTGAGTTTGAACGGCGGCTCACCTTCGGCCTCATCCCTGTCGTATGCCTTGCCGAAACCAGGAAGCGTCGCGGGTTGCCGTATCCCATCTCCCGATCCTGCGATCGATCTCTCGAGACGCACGGCCAGCAGCCAGAAAGTCACGAGCGCGACGCTGCTCGCAATCAGGTTCGCCGTCATCACTCGAGCGACGGTAGCCGTGGCCTGGCTGCCAAGCAGTCCGGATAGCGTCACGATCTCGACCGCTCCCGGATTGAAGAGCTCGCCGCCGACCGACGATCCCAGCAGCAACATCGACGCGGCCGTGCTCAATGAAACGCCCGCCGTAAGCGCGAGCGGAACGAGAACGGGGCCGACGGTCGCCGACGTGCTCGACTGGCTGACGATGGCGGTGTTGACGACGAACGGCACGGCAACACCTCCTGGAATCGTGAGCGCCCGCACCAGGCGCAGCGGTGCCGTGAGCAGATGGACGAGGTGACGATCGCAGCGCGTCATCCGAACGACGAATGCAAAGCCCATCGCCGAGCAGATCGGCACCACCGTGTTCAGGTTCGACATCTGAGCGGCAAAGGTGACGAAAAACCCCAAAGGCTTTCCGGCGAGGAGGAAAATCGAAAGCGCGCATCCGCCCAACACGAGCCGGATGTCCACTCGCTGGACAGCTACCATCGCGCCCGCGACGATGAGGACAGCTGCGAGAAGCTGAACCGTCAAAGGTAACCGTCCGATGAAATGTCGGAGACGAGGGAAGCAGTGGCGGGCTCGTCCATCGAACCCGACACCGCTTCGCCCGATTCTTCAGTGATGTGTCGAGTTCCGACCAACGTGGCAGCGAGCGCGCCGGACCCGATCGCCGGCGTTCCAGGCTCGGACCGGTCGTGGCAGGCGCAACTCTCCAGCAGCATTCGCGAGACTTCCAGCAATTAAATGTCGTGGCTGAGAAGGCGGTTCGCTGCCAGAAACGCGACGATCGCGGCGATTAGGCCAATCCCGACCGGAAGGATGTACTGCGATGTCTCGCGAGCCGGCTCGACGGGCGCGACGGAGGCTCGTGCCGGGCGGTTCGAAGGCATGGCATTAGTCGCATCGTTCGCAACCGATGGAGGCGTGGCAGGAACGACGGTTGGCGGCTCGACTGCGGCCGCCTCCTGCGCCTGTTCTTCGCGCTGCCGCATCCGTTCCATCTCGCGTGCCTGCTGCTCGAGAGAATCGCCGCCCCCTGCCGGGCGTGACGGCCTGCCGGACGACTCGGCCGATGTTTCGCCGGCAGACGGTGCAGCGTCGAGAGGACGGGGAGCATTGGCGGGCTGTGCACGGTCGGGCGCCACGTTGGTCGCAACGGCAAGCGGTTGCGGATCGGATACGAGGAACCACGACGACATCGATCCGGCGGCAGATCCGACGACGATTGCAATCAGAAAAAGGAGGAAGACTCGCACGCAGTGACCTCAGATCGGGAGTGTGTCCGGGAAGAGCAGCCGGCGCGGTCGATCCTACGAAGGAGCGCCATTGGCGTCAATTCGCCAGCAGCGGTTGGGGATGCCCGTTGACCGAAGACGCGCGTGCGTTGCAGGCTGTAGCACGGCGATGAAACTTGTGATCCTCGGAAATTCCGGTTCCGGAAAGTCGTCTCTGGCGCGGGCGGTCGCGGAGCGTCACGCCGTGTCGCGTCTCGATCTCGACGAGATCGTTTGGGAACCGGGGCGCGTCGCGGTGCAGCGGGCAAGCGACGCCGTGCACGCCGACCTGGATGCTTTTCTTGGAGCGAACGGCTCGTGGGTGATCGAAGGATGCTACGCCGAACTCGTCGAGCGTGCGCTGTCAAAGGACCCGCGGCTGATCTTCCTGAATCCCGGCATCGACGCGTGCCTTCGAAACAATCGGCAACGTGAGTGGGAGCCGCACAAGTACTCGTCGATCGAGGAGCAGGATCGCATGCTGCCGTTCCTTCAGTCGTGGGTAGCCGAATACGCAACTCGCGAGGACGAGTGTTCCTACTCGGCACATCGGCGGGTGTTTGACGGATACGGCGGCGAGAAGATCGAGGTCGTGCAGTGGAGGCCGCGACTCGAGGATCTCGGACTGGGATAGGGTTGCGCTGCCGGTTGATCCCTACGGCACTTTGGGTTCGCGACCGGCGCGCCATCGGCGGGCCGGCCTTTCGCCCCTTGAGGGGCTCGAAGGTTGTTTTCGAAACTTCCCACGGCTTGCGCCATGGGCCCCGGTGCTCTCGCGGTGCTTTGGACCGCGGAGCGGTTGAGGCACGAGCCGTGGGTAGCGTGCGGACCCGTTAGTATCTGGCTACTTCGTTGTACAGCACGCTCCTTGATCCGCGTCACACACGAAGTTCGAGCGTGAGTCCACTTGAATCGGCTTGCAAGGAGAATCGACAGACTGGGGCTGTCGAACAACGTGGCGGGACCGGATGGATACAGTTGAATCGACACACCCGGATCTGAATCTCGTCCGTTCCTTTCTGTCGCTCACGCCAGCCAGTCACGCCGCCCCCGGTTTGTCCTTGCCCGTCAAGCCCCGTGGGCACACGTGCCAACTCACGCCCCCAGGACACGACCGGCATATTTCCTTAGCCCCCTAACCATATCGTGTAGTCGCCTGTTGATCTCGTGCACCCTACAGGGCAGATCGCCCCAGCCGATGGAGACAGGCCCGCGCAAGTGAAACCATATCAATACTTTCCCTCCGTCCGGCATTTCTGGCACGGTATTCGCTTAAGGGCGCGGCAACGGACCGGGTGAGTCACACACCACCGACCCGGCCCCAAATACTCTCCGCAAATCGGAGGCTTCCAATGCTGAATCTGAAGAACATCCGTCGCACCCTCATTGTCGGGCTTCTCGGCACGGTACTCACACTCGGTTTTACCGCCACACCGGCGTCCGCGCACGGTTGGGGAGACTCGGCTCGACGATTCGTTTCGACGACTTACGAGTACGCTCGCGGCTACCGCGAAGGCTATCGCGTCGGCTTCCGCGACGGCCGTTACGAAAGCGGCCGGAGCGGGCGCAGTTCGGCTCGCCGCAGTATGCAGACGGCATTCGATCGTGGATTCTCGAACGGTTACTCGAACGGGTTCCGCGCAGGCTACAACCAGCGAAGGGATTGGCGCGATGACCGCTGGGATCGGAACGACGATCGGCGCGATGACCGGCGTGACCGCCGCGATGACCGGCGTGATGACCGGCGTGACCGCCGCGATGACCGGCGTGACGACAGAGATGACCGGCGCGACGACCGGCGCGACCGGCACGATCACGACGATGACGACGACAACTGATCAGCAACGCATCCCGAAGCCGACGAATGAGGCGCGAACCATCGGGTTCGCGCCTCATTTCGTTCGTGGCCCACAGCCACCGGTGTGAAGGGCTACGGTCGCGCTGCGATCAGATCTGGCGTGAATCCATCTCGACGTATGGCCTCTCAGAGCCGTTCCGTCTCGGTATCTTGTCCCCCGCCGCGCATTGCAAGCGCGACCGCATCGGCAAGTTGCATCGAAGCGACGCCAGAGGCACACGCGTCCGCCGCCGCGACACCGAGAATACCTCGCAATTGCTCGAGGAACGCCTCGGCGGCAAGCCGCTCGCGCACCGGCAATGGATCGTGCGCCGATTCGCGATACGCTTCGGCAAAGCAAGCCAGCCTGTATGCAGCAGAGCAGTCTCCGGCGTGTAAGGCAACACGCGCGAGTCCTTCAATGGCAACTACGGCGTCACCCACCGCACCGAGTTCGTTCGCCCGGCGGAGCGCGTCGCTCAACGACGTCCGGGCCCTGGCCCACTCGCCCTGTGCCATCAGAGATTCGCCAACCACCGCCTGGCATTGCGATACGAGCAATTCGAAGCTGCCGGCGCGAGCGACGTCCAGCGACTCGGATGCCCGAATGTACCCCTGAACCGCATCTCCAGCCGCCAGCGAGATCTTCGCCCGCTCGAGCAGCGCAACACTGATTCCCTCGGAGAAGCCCGCATTTCTGAACAGGTCCAGACTCTCGTCCAGCCGTTGTTCCGCTTCGCGAAGCTCGCCGAGCTGGCGCGCCGTCTCTCCGAGACCCTGAAGCGCGCTTGCGATCGTAATCGCAGTTCCGGATGAACGGTGCAGTCCTACCGCCTCCGTCAGCAGGCTCAACTTCTCGTCGAGTCGACCTTGGGCTCCGACGATCCGGCCCAATTGCGACAGCGCCTCTGCGCGCAGACGCAACCGATCCGTTCCCTCGAGCAGCGAGAGGCACTCTCGAAAAAGCGTCTCGGCGTCAGAATAGAACCCCTGCCGATGCGAAATCGACGCAAGGCGGAACCTCGCCCGCGCCCGTAGCACTCCGTCGGCATCCGGACTTGCGGCCTGACAGTTTTCGATCCAATTCCGGCAAAGCTCCCAATGGCCAAAGTCCTCCCAATAGGCCCCAAGCGCAAGCGCGAGTTGCAGGTTCTTGCCAGTCGGGTCTTGCCGCTCGCGCCCGGCGGCGAGCGCCGCCAGCGCGTTCGCGTGCTCTGCACCCACATTTCGGCGCCATCGGTCGTGGTGTGGGCTGCCGAAATCCACGAACGCCGCTTCGACCGCGTGCAGCACCCACGCGCGATGCCGTTCGGCGACAGCTTCACGGTCGTCGTTCGGCAACCGGGCGCCAGCGAATGCACGGATCGTCTCGAGCATTCGATAGCGCGTCGCTTCCGGACGCTCGTCCATTACGACCAGCGACTTCTCGACCAGGTGGATGAGGAGCGGCAAGACCTCCACGGTATCGAGATCGTCGGAAGCACCGACGGCTTCCGCTGCCTCGAGCGTCCAACCGCCGGCGAAGATCGACATTCGCTCGAGCAGCAAACGCTCATCGGCCGAAAGCAGGTTGTAGCTCCAATCGATCGCGGCATCGAGCGTGCGGTGCCGGGCGGGAACCGAACGGCTGCCCCCAGACAGCAGGTGCTGGGCGCCAATGCGGTCGAGAATCTGGCCGACCGACAGCGCGTGAACGCGAGCTGCCGCGAGCTCGATCGCGAGAGGAATGCCGTCGAGCCTCGCACAAAGACGGGCCACGAGAGGCGCATCTGCGTCCGTCAACTTCCAGGATGGTCGCGCGGCCTGCGCCCGCTCGACGAAGAGCCCGATGGCGTCCCACTCCAGGGCCTGTTGCGCGGTTCGTGCCAGCGCCTCGCTGGCCACGGCGAGCGGTTCCAGCGGGTACACGTGCTCGCCGTCAATGGCAAGCGGCTCGCGGCTAGAGGCGAGGAGCTTGAGATTCGGACAGCCACGCAACAGCGCCGTCGCCAGCGTTGCACACGCATCGATGACCTGGTCACAGTTGTCGAGAACCAGCAGAAGACGCCGGTTCCTGAGGTGGCCGAGCAGCACGTCGAGAATCGATCGGCCAGACTGACCGCCGAGTCCGAATACGTCCGCCACCGCACCGGCTACGTGACCGGGATCGGCAAGTGAGCCCAGGTCCGCAAGCCATACGCCGTCGGCATGCGATTCGAGGAGCGACGAAGCCACCGAAAGGACGAGCCTCGTCTTGCCTATGCCTCCCGGTCCAGTGACCGTGACGAGTCGCGATCCAGGAAGCACGAGCCGCACGCCGGAGACGTCCCGGTCACGCCCGATCAGCCGCGACATCTCGGCCGGAAGATTGTTCGGGACGCGGTTGCTGGCCCCTGCAATGCCCTCCGACGCAACTCCGTGTGCGAGCGGAAGCGTGGCTGCCGAGTCGCCGGCAGACGCAGCCGTCACCGCACTGCGAAACGCGGCGGCAGAATCGAAGCGTTCGCGCGGATCCTTGGCGAGCGCCCTGAGGATGGTCTCGGAGAGTGCGGACGGAATCGACGGCGAATAGGCCGATGGCGGAGGTGGCGCAACCGAGACGTGCTGATAGAGCAATGCGGGAGCAGAGGAAGCTTCGAAGGGGAGCCGGCCCGTAGCCATCTGGAACAGGAGGCAACCGAGGGCGTAAACATCGCTCTGCGGGCCAGCGGGCTCGCCACGACACTGCTCGGGCGACATGTAGTAGGGCGTTCCGAGTATACCGCCCGGTCCCGTGAGCGGCGTCCGGCCGTGATCGCTTTCGTCGAAGAACCTGGCGATCCCAAAGTCGAGCACCTTGGCTACGCGTTCCGCCTCAACCTGCTCGAGCACTATGTTGTCAGGCTTCAGATCGCGATGGATGAGGCCGGCGACGTGGGCTGCCTGCACCGCTGAACATATCTGCCCGAACCAGGCGATGGCCTCGCTCAGGGGCAAGGCGCCCCGGCGACGAAGTTCGTCGCGAAGTGTGTTGCCTTCCAGGTACTCGAGGACTAGATAGGCCCCCACGTCGACTGCAACGCCGTAGTCGTGGACGGCTACGATGTGCGGGTGCCGCAGGCGAGCGACGGCGAGCGCTTCACGCTCGAAACGCTTGACGGCTACCTGGACTCCCGAACTCGCGCCGAGTACTACCTTGATGGCGACCGGCCGCTGCAACGCGAGTTGAGTTCCACGGTAAACGGCGCCCATTCCGCCGGCGCCCAGGCGCGCTTCAATCCGGTACTTCCCGTCGACGGTCGCGCCGAGCAACGGATCCGAAGCCAGGAGGGTGCCGTCACGCGGGCAGACACCGACCGCTTCGTCGAATTCCGAAGAGCAAAGTGGACAGAAACGCATTGTCCCAGGTCGAGCGAGTTCCGGATGTGGAATCGCGTCTCGAGTCGTACGATTTCGCTTGTATGTCGTTCGCGGCGGCGGTATACCGGCACGCGAGGGGGATTCTACCTTTTAACGGGTGACACCATGCGAGATTGTCTGTCAGCAAGTCCACTATTTCGGCTCACCTTGATCTGCGCGGTCGTGCTTTCCACCTTGTCCTGTTCAGGAAATGGAAGGAACGAAGGCGGCCCCTCCAATATCAACGTGGTCCCGGTTGCGAACAACGGGAACGGCAACGCGAGTCCACCGACAGCGGGACCGACGGGAGGTACGATTCCGATTCGTGAAGGATCGTTCACTCAGGCAACAATAGAGGCATTCTGGCCAGGTGATAGCCTTGCTCCTCGCAAAGAGACACTTTCTGTGGGACTACTAGATAGTAACGGGAGTTCCGTTTTTTCCACGAAGCCTGAAAGCATCGGGAGGGGGCGCGGCAAGACTGCCTTGGTCCTTGTCCCGGGAGGTAGCAGCAATGAAATAAAGAGCATCCAGTTCAATTATCCACTTACAGACTGGGACGCCGTGATCGTCCACGATCCTGATTACGTCCCGGGCGTCAGCAAGACGCAGACCATTCGTGTTCTCTATTTCGAGAAGAATTGTGGTTCCTCACCCAATCTGAGGGCAGGCGGGGCTTTTGTTACCCCAATCGGTTTCACTGTCGTTCTTACGCAGCCTTAGGTGCGCTTGGCGCGTGGGTTGCCCCGCTCACGCGCCGCGTTCTACAAGGCGACGCATTGCCGTCAGGCCCTTTGCTTCGAACTTCAGCCCCCCAGGATCAACCGCCCCATGACCTCACGACGCTCAGCGGCGACAATGCTGCTCACGAATCAGTCGCTGTCGGTGAACCACTCCGACGCGCTCGTCTTCTTCGGCGCCACCGGCGACCTCGCGTTCAAGAAGATCTTCCCCGCACTCCAGTCGATGGTGAAGCACGGCACACTCGACGTGCCGGTCATCGGAGTCGCCAAACAGGAATGGACGATCGACCAGATGCGGGACCGCGCAAGGTCCAGCATAGAGCAACACGGCGGTGGAATCGACGAGCGCGCGTTCGAGAAACTTATCGGGTTGCTTCGCTACGTCGACGGCGATTACTCCGATCCTGCGACGTTCGCAAAACTGAGGTCCGAGCTCGGGCCGGCAAAACGGCCCGCCCACTATCTCGCAATTCCGCCAGTCCTGTTCGGAACGGTGGTCGAAAGCCTCGGCGCATCGGGATGCGCCGACGGTGCCCGTGTCGTGGTCGAAAAGCCGTTCGGTCACGACCTTAAGTCGGCACAACTGCTCAATCGCACGCTACACACGGTTTTTCCCGAGGCGCAGATCTATCGCATAGATCACTACCTGGGAAAGGATTCGGTCGAGAACCTTATCTTCTTCCGGTTCGCCAACGCTTTCCTCGAACCGATCTGGAATCGCAACTACATCGAGAGCGTCCAGATCACGATGGCCGAGAACTTCGGTGTTGCCGGCCGAGGCAAGTTCTACGACGCCACCGGAGCCATACGCGACGTCGTGCAGAATCACCTGTTGCAGGTCATCGCATTCCTCGCCATCGAGCCGCCAACACTCAACTACGAGGAAGCCCTTCGCGACGAGCTCTCCAAGATCCTTCGAACCATGCCCGCTCTCACCCCGAAACAGGTAGTCCGTGGGCAGTTCCGCGGTTACAGGGACGAGCCTGGTGTGGCGCCGGATTCCAACGTCGAGACATTCGCCGCCGTTCAACTCGAGATCGACTCGTGGCGCTGGGCCGGCGTTCCGTTCGTCATCCGCGCAGGGAAGAATCTGCCTGTGACCGCGACCGAGGCGCTCGTAAAACTCCGCCGCCCACCGCTCGGCAGCGTTCGCGGACGAAACTACTTCCGATTCCGGCTCGGTCCCGATCTCGCGATCGGACTTGGAGCGCGGATCAAGCAGCCGGGGCGGGAAATGGCGTCGCAGTCGGTGGAACTATCTCCGGTGAAGGTCGACCAGAACGACGAGATGGAGGCCTACGAACGGCTGCTGACCGACGCGATGCGCGGCGACTCGATGTTATTCGTTCGTGAGGATGTCGTCGAAGCTCAATGGACGATCGTCGAGCCGATTCTCGGCGACGTCACGCCAGTCTACGAATACGAACCTGGGACGTGGGGTCCTAAAGAGGCGGACAAGTTCGCGGACGACGTAGGCGGCTGGCACAACCCGAAGTAGAGAACGGAAAGGAAGAACAGGAGTCTCGGAGGATTTGCAGGATACCCGGCTCGTTGCCTTTCCCCGCCGATCCTCGCGCGCTCCTGTTCATCCCGTCCACCTTCGGTTCCTAGTCCGGGCGCCCGGAGCCACCAAGCACGCGGTCGGCGATGAAGTTCCCGTTCGGGTCGCGTTCGCCGTGCGCCTTGACCCGATCGCCGGCGACGAAGTCCGCCACGGTCGCCGGCTGGCGGTTGCGCAGTATGTGGGTCTCAGGGGTGGTGTAGATCACGAGGACGTTGCCTTCCCTGCCGGTGATCGAAATCGACCCCTCGGCAGCATCCACACTCGCGACCTGTCCGTGCACTCGACCACCGTGATGTGGCGGACGCTCGCTGCGGGCAAAGACGGCATCGGCGATCAGTCCCCCGCTTCCGTCGGAATGAACCCGGGCAGTAATCGGGTCATCGACGCCAAAATCCGCCAGCGTGGCCGGTTCGCGATCGATCGTGAAGACCGTCTCCGCGGTCGTCTGCAGCGTTAAAGCAGTCTGGTCACGACGCACTATTGATATCGAAGCGCCCTCGATCGAGGTTATCTTTCCGCGAACGCGACCGCCGCGATCTCCTTCGTCCTGCGCTGGCGCAGTCATCGGCACAACGAAGGTCAGAGTGAGTGCAATCGAGGCGACGAGCAGTTTCCTTCGGACACCATTCATTTTCTTGGCTCCAGAGAATTGTAAGGATGGGCCGAATCACCGGTCCTGCGACCCGAAGCGGTTCGAAAGCGTTTCGGCGCCGGCTTTGACGCCGGCCTCGCGTCGAAAGTCTGACTGAGTAACCGCCGCGATCATTCCGTAACGCCGGCCGCCTCACCTGCAACCGATTCCCGCGCGACGCTCGCCCGATCCACGTGGTCATAGGATTCCACATCGAATCGGCGCAGGCGCATTCTGAACTCCCAGGTCGGACCCGGCCAGAGCGTCGGGTTGCAGCCACGTTCGTCGAGATACCACGACCTGCAACCACCGGAATTCCACACAGACCTCTTCAGTCGTGCCTGAATCGCGCTGTTGAACTCCGCCTGGGCGCCCGGCTTCGGCTCGACGGCAGAGTAGCCCCGTTCGTTCATCGTCCGGATCGCACCGAGCACGTAGGCGAACTGCGCCTCCATCATGAACACCATCGACGAGTGCCCCAGTCCCGTGTTCGGTCCGACTATGAGAAACAGGTTCGGAAAGCCCGCCACCGTCGTCCCGGCGTAGGCTTCCATGCCGTGTTGACGCCACTGCTCGCCAAGACTCGCGCCCGATCGTCCCACGATACGGTCGAATCCGGGATGCGCCGTCACGTTGAAGCCCGTGCCGAAGATGATCGTGTCAGCGTCGACTTCCTCGCCGGTCGCCGCGACGACCGAGCGCGGCCGGACCTCGCTAACTCCGGAATCCACTATCCGGACGTTCGGCTGCTGAATTGCCGGATACCACTCGTCCGAGAGCAGAATTCTCTTGCAACCGATCTCGTAGCCGGGCGTCAGCCGCGCCCGAAGCTCAGGATCCTCAACCTGTCGCTGCAGGTGCTTCAGCGCCACGTGCCGCACGTATCTCTGGATGGGGGCGCGCCGCGTGAATCCATAAACCATGGCCTCTCGGCTCCAGTACTGCCAGAGCCGTACCGCTCGCTGCATCCACGGATACCGTCTGTACCGCGCTTGCAACGACGGGCCGATCGCCGCGTCCATCCGCGGTACGATCCACGGAGGCGTTCGCTGAAACACGACCAGCCTTTCAACGAGCGGCTGGATCGCCGGCACGAACTGAATTGCCGAAGCGCCCGTACCAACGACGGCGACTCGCCGTCCTCTCAAATCGAGGTCGTGCCGCCAACCCGCGGAATGAAAGACGTCGCCCTCGAACGACTCCATTCCCTGGATTCCGGCCCAGCTGGGTTCCGAGAGCGCGCCAACGCCGGCCACGAAGACGTCGGCCGTAAGCGATCCTCCAGTCGTCTCGATTCTCCACAACCGCGCGTCATCGTCCCACAGGGCCGAAACGACGGCAGTGTCGAATCGAATGAACCGCCGAATCCCGAAACGGTCCGTGCACGCCTCGAGATAGTCGCGAATTTCGTCGCGAAGGCCATAGGACCGGCTCCAGTCAGGCTTGGGGGCAAACGAGAACGAATAGAGATGGGATGGAACGTCGCACTGGCACCCCGGGTAGCTGTTATCGCGCCAGACTCCGCCTACGCCCGAGGCACGCTCGAGTACGACGAAGTCGCCAATTCCGGCGCGCTCGAGCGTGATGGCCATTCCGATGCCGGCAAATCCAGCGCCGGCGATCACGATTCGGTAATGAAACTCGCTCACTTGCCGAAGTCTACGACAGAAGGACCAGACTCGCGCCGGGATTTGCCCACCGCACTCGATGGTGGTATTCGTGTCTGTGACTTCTGCTTTCTCCACAGCAAGAAAATCGAGGGCTCCCCATGCCGCTTCGCCGCCTGCTCAGTTCGCTGGCCATTGGCCTCTTTCTGGTTGGTACATCCCTTGCGGCCGTCTGGACGGCAGGGGGGAACGCCTCTTCACTCACCAGATCGCTCTCGCCGGCCCGAACCGGCGCGGCACCGGCCGTAACCATTGACGGATCGGCAGGCGCGAGCCTTTCGCTGGTTGCGATCCCTGCCCTGCCCGAGGCGTTCGCAGATGGTCTCGACTCACCTACTGGGATGCGCCCGGCAGGCGCCTCACGCGCCGACTTCGACGAGGACGGCACTCCCGACCTTGCGGCTGCATTCGGTGATGGCTCATCGGGACGACTGGTTATCTGGCGTGGAAACGTCGACTCCATTTACCCGAACGCACCGGAAGCACAGGCCCGGCGGCGGGACGGAACGTTCACGAACGCACCGTTTCTCGGCACGCTCTCTACAACGGCCACCATCGCCGCCCCGCAATTCGTCGCGGCAAGCGACTTCGACGGCGACGGCCACCTTGACGTGGCTCTCGCGAGTGCCGGCGTCTCGACGATCACGCTGCTTTCCGGAAATGGCGAAGGCGGCATAAAGACCGTCCGCGATATCGAATTGCCCGGTCGGATCACGGCGTTCGCGAGCGGCGATGGCGGCCAACTCGACGCACACGACGACCTGCTCCTCGGACTTGTGGTCGACGGCGCGCCGAAACTCGCCGTGCTGCGCGCGGGCTTTCCGGATTTTGGCGTGTCGCCTGAAACCATCGCAATCCCGGCGGTGGCCACTTCACTCGCTATCGGCCGGGTTGGCGACGACGGACCGTCGGATGTTGTTGCGGCTTCAGGCTCGACGATATGGATGTTGAACGGACTCAGTCCTGACAGCTCCGACAAGCGGTCGTTCGACGATCGTGCCGTATCGGCCTCGCTTCCGTTCGAAGTCATCGACGTCGTGATTGGAAACTTCGCCGGTTCCAGGCGCCGCGACATCGCGCTGGCGGATGGCGATGGCCGGATTCACGTGCTGGCTCAGCTGGGGGTGCGCGACTACGACGCTCCAGCCTCGTCGTTTCCGCCCCTTCGCTCGCTGGATGCCCAGTCGGACTGGCGTCTCGTGAAGAACGTCTTCGAACCGCTTTCTCCTGTGTTCGGGCGACGGCCGCTCGTTGGCACAAGGATGTCGGATGGAGATTACGACGACCTGATCGTCTTCGAGGGCGCCGCTACGATCTCGGTCGTCGTCAACGCCGCCGACGAGACGGCACAGAAGCGTGGGCCTGCTTTCGACGCGCGGATCGAGCGGATCTCGACGCTTGACGAGTCGACTGACGTCCTCCCGATGCGCCTCAATGGCGACGCGCTGGCGGACCTCGTGCTGGTAGGGTCCGGTCAGCTTTCGGCCATCGTGTCGTCACCAAGAGCCACGTTCACCGTTACGAACGTGGGCGACGCGGGCCCCGGCTCTCTGCGCCAGGCGATACTCGACGCCAACGGCGCGGCCGGGTTCGATACCATCGTCTTCTCCATCCCAGGCGGCGGCCCCCACGTCATCGCTCCTGTAACCAGTCTGCCGAACATCACGGAAGCGTGCTCGATCGACGGCACCACCCAGCCCGGATTCGGAGGGATGCCGGTGGTCCGGGTCCACGGCGGCTCCATCATGGGTACTGCCAATGGGCTGACGGTCGTCGGCGGCGGAACTGCGATCAGGGGGCTGTCGATCACGGGATTTCCGGGTACGGTGCTTGTCGGAAGCGGAATCTTTTTTCCGTCTGGATC
Organism: Blastocatellia bacterium; assembly: GCA_021463145.1. Taxonomy (GTDB): domain Bacteria; phylum Acidobacteriota; class Blastocatellia; order UBA7656; family JADIYM01; genus JADIYM01. The sequence continues at coordinate 29,204 of JAJTWZ010000039.1, forward strand.
CGGCGACGCAAACATCATAGAGGGAAATTTCGTCGGCCTCTCCACGGACGGCCTGACTTCGATCGGCAACGGCAGCGATGGAATCCGGGGCGAAGCCGGGTCCGACAACCACACGATCGGCGGAACGGTCGCGGCGGCGCGGAACTTCTCCGTCGGCAACCAGGACGGTGTGCAGCTCAGCAACACCGTCGGCGCGATGGTGATCGGCAACTGGCTGGGACTGGACGTGACCGGCGCGGGTGGCCCAGGGTGCCTGTTCTCGGGATGCCGGCTGATCAACACGCTCGGCTGTACCGTCGGCGGGAACACGGCTGGCAGCGGCAACGTGATGTCCGCGAACGGCCAGAACGGGCTCGCATTGCAGACCGGCGCGACCAGCAACACCGTCGCCGGGAACTTCGTCGGCGTGGACTCCACCGGCCTGAGCCCAGCGCCGAATACCCTCTTCGGAATCGATGTCGTCAGCGCAAGCGCCACTACGATCGGCGGGCCGACGGCAAACGACCGAAATGTCGTGACGGCAAACCTCGGCGGCGGTATCAACCTGCCCGTGAATTCGCAGTCCGTTCAGAACAACTACATCGGTCTCGACGCGAACGGCACCGTTTCGTTCGGCAACGGCGCCAACGGCATCGTCGTCGGCGGGCCCAACACGGGCATCGACGGTAACGATATCGTCGGTCACTCGACAGCTGGCGTGGTTGTTAACGGGCTGACCTGCACTATCACGTCGAACAACATTTTCGGAAACACTACCTGTGTGGTCGCGTCCTCGGGCGGTGCGCTTATCGCCACCAATTTTTTCGGACAGAGTCCCGCCGGCGTTGCGATCTCAGCGAATGTCGCTTGTATCGACAACATCTTCGTCCAGGTCACGCAACCGATACTCGTGACGGGCGCGGCCTCGTCGGACCTCAGGCTCAACCGTTTCGTCGCTTGCGGCGCCCCCGCGATCGATTTGAATTCCGACGGACCCACCGCCAACGACGTCAACGACGTTGATTCCGGGCCGAACGGACTGCAGAACTTTCCGGTCATAGCGTCCGCCACGTCTGTTCCCGGAGGAACGACGATATCGGGCACCCTGAACTCGCTCGCGAGCACGAACTTCGATCTGGTTTTCTATTCGAATCCAGCGTGCAATCCCGGCGAAGCCCAAACGGTGCTCGGGACGCAGATGGTGACAACCGACGGCTCGGGAAACGCGCCGTTCACGTTCAATGCTCCCGTTGTGCCTGTCGGATCGACAATCGTCGCGACGGCCACGAACATATCGATACCTGCCCCGGCAACCTCCGAGCTGTCGGCGTGCGCGACGGTAGTGGAGATCGCGGACGTCTCGTCGTCGATCGTCGATGCGCCGGATCCAGTTCTTGCCGGGAATGGCCTCACGTACACGATCACGATTTCAAACGCCGGTCCAAGTGCGGCTACGGGGCTCTCTTTCACCCAGGTCATGCCGGCCGCGACGGCTTTCGTGTCGATAGCGCCTTCGGGTGGCTGGTCCTGCTCGACGCCTCCGCCGGGCGGCAATGGACCGATCACCTGCACGGCTCCCGCGATGGCCCCTTCGACATCGGCAATCTTCACCGTGAACCTGGACGTATCGCCATCTGCTGGCGGATCCACGCTTGGCAGTTCCGTGAACGTCACGGCGGCGACGCCCGATCCCACGCCAGGTAACGACTCCGCCGGTGCTACGACGACTGTCAACTCCGAAGCGGATCTGTCCGTTTCGCTCGTCGATACGCCTGATCCGGTACTCGCGGGCACACAGCTGACGCTCGCCGCAACTGTCACGAACGCCGGACCAAGTGACGCGCTGTCGGGCAGTTTCTCACTACCGGTACCCTCGGGCACGACCTTCGCCGCCTTCGTTCCACCGATGGGTTGGAGTTGCACGACGCCGCCGTTCGGCGGGTCCGGAGTGGTGACGTGCACGAGTCCGTCGATCGGAGCCGGAGCCGTTCCGGTCTTCACGCTGACAGTGGATGTGCCTTCGAGCGCAGTAGACGGGTCGATGATCTCGTCGACCGCTTCGGTGTCGTCGGCGACTTTCGATCCCAACAATGGCAACGATTCAGCAGGTGCGACGACGACGGTCGATGCGGAGGCCGATCTGTCGATTTCGCTCCTCGACTCGCCGGATCCCGTGGTTGCCGGCAACGCGCTGACCTATACGGTCAACGTAACCAACAACGGTCCGGCCGACGCGTTATCGGTTTCCGTTTCGCAGGCGACGCCGGCTGGCACTACTTTCCTCGCCGTTACGGCGCCGCCGGCGTGGAGCTGCACGTCACCTCCGATTGGCGGCAGCGGTCCCGTGACCTGCACGGCGCCGTCACTCGCGGACGGACAGGGCGCGACGTTCTCGTTGACGGTATCGGTTGCTCCTGGCACTCCCGACGGCTCGAACATCCCGGCGACGGCCAGTGTCTCTAGCGCGGTAACTGACCCGATCGTCGCGAACGACTCGGCCGCTGCGTCGACGATCGTAGGCACGGCCGCGAACCTGACACTCTCGAGCGTGTCGGAACCCGAAACCGTCAACGCCGGCGAGACGACTACGTTCACGCTTACGGTAAACAATCTCGGACCGAGCGATGCGCTCAACGTCGTCGTGTCGACACCCGTTCCCGTTGGCACGTCGTTCGAGTCGGCAACGGCCGATGGCGGGACGTGTACCGCTCCCGAGGTTGGAGCCACTTCGGGAAGCGTGATCTGCACCTGGCCGGGCGTCACACCGGCTGGGGCCACGCGGACGGCTACGATCACGGTTCGCGCCCTTACGACACTCGCGGATGGAGCGCTCGTAAGCAACGTGTCGACCGTCTCGTCGTCGACAGTCGATCCGATCGACTCCGACAACCTTGCGTCGAGCAGCGCCACCGTGATCCACACGGCCGATCTGTCGTTGACCATCGTCAACGTGCCCGATCCTGTGGGACCCGGATCGACCCTGGTGTCGACGATGACGGTTACGAACAACGGGCCTGTGGGTGCGACAGGCGTAGTCGTCAATACTTCAACCCCGTCTGGAACGATTTTCAGCTCCATTCAGTTCACTTCCGGCACTGCGACGACGCCGGCAGCAGGCGAGTCTGGTCCGATTTCCATCACCATTGGCGACATGCCGAACGGGGCTGTCGTGGTGATCACCATCGCGTGCGTGGTCACCGCCGACGACGGTGAGGAGATCACTGCGTCGGCGACGATTTCTTCGCTGACGGCCGACCCTGACGGAGAGAACGACGCCGCGTCGGCTTCCGGAGACGTTGCGATCACGGCGCTTCAATCCGACATTTCGACAACGGTTGCCCTGGAACCCCAGGAAGTCGTGACGGGGTCCGACGCAGTCATCGTGATCGAAGTGGCGAATGCCGGGCCCGATCCCGCAACCGATGTCGTCCTGACTCAGACGCTTCCTCCCGGTGCGGTGCTGCGAGATGTGACAACCACGCAGGGCAGCGTCTCGGCGCCGGATCCCGGCGAAGGAGGAACCGTTCGGGTACGGCTCGGCGCGATGGTCGCTGGTTCGGCCGCGACAGTGCGAATCGCGGTGCAGGTGATCGCGCCGAACGAAAGCTCGCTTCTGATCAGCGCGATCACGAGCAGCTCGTCGTCCGATCCGAGCCCGTTCAACAACTCCGGTCTCGAGCAGTTGGACGTTCGCTCGGGCGACCCGGTGCAACTCGCCTGGCTTCCGCCCGATCCCAATGAACCGGTTCCTTTTCCGCCGCCACGATCGCTGACGGTCTCGCCGTTGCCATCGAACGCCGTGACGGTGCACTCGACGAGTCGGCCCGATCTGCCCGGTATCGCACGAGGGCCTCGCGCAACTCTCGTCGGTTACAACATCTATCGCTCGAATCAGCCTGGCGCGGGGCCGGTGCCGGCGAATTTCTTCACTCAGGTGCCGGCCGGAACGACGACGGTGGCCGTGCCAACTTCGCCCGGCGGCTCGTTCTTCGTCGTGACCGGGCAGTACGACTCTGGAGAGAGCGGCCCGTCGAACGAAGCGAGTGGGAACGTGGATGCGGCGGAGCTCGAGACCGTGAGAGTCCGCAATTCGAAGATCGTCGCGACCGGAGAGGGTTTCACCGAGGAAGTACAGGTCTTCGTCGACGGCATTCCGTTCGCGCGAGCGGCGCGAGTGAAGAACGAGGCCACCAAGGTCGTTCAGAAGGGCACGCTGGTCACTGGACAATCGATCGGACAGTACATTGCGAGCCACGGTGGAGTGGCGATCGTGAGCTTCCGGAACAGTAACGGCGGCATCGCGACGTATCGGGTGGGCGAAACGCCTTAGGGCGTATCGGTGACGTCGATCGACTTCGTTCGATTCCGGGCCGGTCCGCGCCGGCTCAGGCTATTCGTCGCCGGGCGCGGTCTCGACCCGTGATCTCCGTAGCTTTCCTCGAAGATTGCCCGAGCAGTTGACCGTCGCCTTCTGACCTCGATTGAAATTCGATCCGGCTAACCGGCGCCGCGCCTCGGAACGCCTGCGCTGTTTGGGGCTTCGGCACGCCGCAGCAGAAGTCCCGGGTTGCCAGGGAGGAGGACGCCGAGTGACGGTTACATCGAATTGCCTCCCGCCAATGCCGTTCCGCCGGGTAACTGCCGAATGGCGTGAACCGGCCGGCGCCAGCGACATCCGAAAGCAATTGCGCACGCGCCAGGCACAGTACGCTCCGGTTGATGCGCTAATTGGGCGGCGTCCCGATAGTGGCGGCCCGCATATACCGTTCCCGGATGATCCGCAGGTGGCACAGTTCGTGCCCAGCGATGTGATAGGCACTCGCCCGCACGCTCATAATGTTCCCGCTCGCCATACCTGCCCGCGTGAGTACATCCTCCTCGAGCCCTTCAAAGAGCGACACCGTCGCGGCCCGCACCGACCCCAGCTCGGAAAGCAGTTCGTCGAGTCCCCGCCTGTTGGCTCCCGTCTCCCGGGTATAGGCATCCTGGTCGAACCCAGGCAAATCCGTCGTGTCGCCGCGAGCGAAGCGCAAGGCCCGATACGCATAGATCCGCTCGTCGTCAGTCAGGTGTTGCACGATCTCCTTGATCGTCCACTTGCCGGAGGCGTAGCGGTACAGCAGCAGGTCCTCAGGAAGCGTCCGCAACATTGCAGACGTGGCGTCGAGGTTCGTTCGAAGGTGTTCAAGTATGCGTCCGTCGTTCGGCACAAGGTCGATGTACCGGCTCACATACTCTACGTGCTCGTTCGCGGTTGGTTTGTCGATCTGTCGCATCGGGCTCGTTCTTCGTCATTGCTCCCGGCGTAAGCCACTCGGCGCCATGCATCGGCGGGCGCACGCGACGGCGTCGACGGGAAAAGTACCGAAGCTTGGCGCCAGTTCGAGCGAGTAGCCCGAGGCCGAGCTTTCCGGCGATCCGGCACGGCCGTAATCATTTCCCGCCTGCAGGGTTGTCACCCTTGAGCTCGGCGAACTTGGCCGCCATCGTCTGGTTACCGCGCGTAAGTCGTTTGACGCTGAGGTCGTCAGCCTTGTCGTTTGCAAGCCGCAGGTTGTTCGCCGATTTATGGAGCGCTTCCTTCGTCTTTTCCAGATCCTTGATCGCTTCGTCAATTCGCTTGATCGCCTCGTCGAAACCCTCGGAAGCAAGGCGCCAGTTCCGGCCGAACGCGGACTTGAAGTCGTCGAGTTGCTTCTCGAAGTTCGTAATGTCGATATTCTGTGCCTTCACGAGTGCAAGTTCCGACTTGTACTTGAGCGAGCTCATCGCCGCATTCCGCAGTAGCGTGATGATCTGAATAAAGAACTGCGGCCGGACAACGAACATCTTCGAATGGCGATGAGACACGTCGACGATCCCCGTATTGTAGAGCTCGCTGTCAGGCTCCAGGAGCGAGACCAGCACCGCGTACTCGCATTTCTTCTCGGTTCGGTCCTTATCGAGCGCCTTCAGGAAGTCCGCGTTCTTGTTCTTCGTAGCGGTGCTGTCGTTCTCGTTCTTCATTTCGAACATGATCGAGATGATCTCCGTTCCCGTCTCATCGACTTCACGAAAGATGTAGTCGCCCTTGCTGCCGGATCGCGCGTCATTGTCCTTCTCGAAATATGCTTTCGGAAATGCCGTCGCTCGAATTCGATTGAACTCGGTCTCGCAGTGCTGTTCCAGGGTCTCCCCAACCATCTTTGTCGACAGGCGAGCCTTCAAATCGCGGAGACGTTCGATCATGTCGTCCCGATCCTTGATTTGTGTCTTGTACTTATCCTTGAGCGCTTTCTCGGAGAGCTGCTTCTCCAGCTCAGCTCGTTCGAGGCCGCTTTGCAACTCGGCGCACTGCTTCTCGACCGCACCGACGGCCTCGTTTATCGCTAGTTTCCGGGCAACCTCGCCCGCATCGAGCTTGGCCTTCAGGTCGCGGATTTCCGCATCCTTCGCGTTTGCGAGCGCGTCACGTTCCTTCTCGACGGCCGTCGTGGCCTCGGTCACGGCCAGCTTACGCGCAACCTCACCCGCATCGAGCTTGGCCTTCAATGCCAGAATCTCGGCATCCTTGGCTGCGGCAGCTATCTGAGATTCGCTGGCTGCCCTGGTTGTGGCGAGTTCGACCGCGCTTTGCTTCTCCTGCTCGGCCAACGCAAGCCGCTCGTGCAATTGCCGCTCGAACTCACGATCGCGAACCTGCTTCAGGATGTCCGCGTACCCGGCCTCGTCGATCTTGAATGCCTTCTTGCAGTGCGGGCAGATGACTTCGTACATGACAGATAACCTCCAGGACGTCGGGCGATCGTCGACAAGCATCGGCGGGCTCGCGCGACGGCGTCAAGGGGGTACCCGCGCAGCCATCCGCGCGCTCTGTAGAGAGGCTCAACCGTGAGTAGCGTGATCCAGGTTCGGTGGATTCCGAGTTTCGGCCCGCCCTGTCGGTGCGAAGAGTTGAGGTGATCTTCGCTGTAGGTCCTGGTTGTACGGCGCGTGTGGACGGCGTAGCCGGGAAGCCGCACTCGATTTCCACGATTTGAATCGAGACCGTCGTGGCCGGCGCCCGGGTCGAGGGTGCCGTGGGCGACGTCTGTTCCTACCGGTTGCCAGGCTGCCAGCCGGTTGGATGCCATGAGCACGGTGAGAACTTCAGATCGAGCGGAACCTCACCTCGCAGGAGGCGCGGGTCTTTGGTGCTGTCCGGCAAATTTTCTGGCCAACCGTGGATGCTCATCGAAGGTATGCCGAGAAACGAGACGGCTACGTAGCGCCGTCCCGCGTGAAGTCTCACCAGGAACTCCCGGTCAGCCCCGTGGGATCTGTCCGAGGTGGATAGCCAATTGTAGTTCTTCAGGAACTCGTCTCGTGCGGCCTTGGGTGCCTGTTGGCCTCCGCTGTCTTGCCTGAGCATGTAATCGAAGCTCGCGCCCGCAGGAATCCAAGAATCTCCGGAGCGCGTGTACGTCACGGATGCCTGAGCGGCAGATGCGTGCAACACTTCAACTGCGTCCGAGTTACCGACGAAAACCGTCGGGAATCCGTGTTCCATGGCAGACACTGCGATATAGAGATCGTTCCCGATACGGCGCAGGCGGATATTGCCGCCTCCCTGGAGCGCGTGGACTTCGGCGGATTTCCACTCGCCTGCTTCGAGTATTCCGTCGATTCTGGGTGCCTGGTCGAAGTCGGCTGCCGCACAGCCGGCGACGGCGAACAGGATGCTTATTGTCCGGAATATTTTCATCATCAACTTTACGGCAGGCATAACCGGGCGCGCTCGCGAGACCCGAGAGTGACCGGAGAACCCGGTGGGAGCATTGGACCAACGCGCCAGGTGCCTTGCGCTTGCGCCGACATACGGCCAACACCAGCGCGCAGGACGGCGTAAAGGGAAGACATCCGGGCACCTGTACGCCCGCTCTCACGAAACTGCCCGATAGGTTATCGATTCCAGGCTCGGAGGATTCCGAGTTTCAGCCCGGCCTGCGTGTTCTAAGCGATGAGTTGAACTCCGCTGTCGCAACTGATGCCCGCGACGAGTGGAACGCGAAAGACGCGGGACCCCGAACTGGACTCAGCTCGCTCCGCGGTCGCTGACGATGGCCGCGACGCGTTGACCGCGAAACTTCACAGACAATAGTTCACCACACGCCTGCGGCGTACCCCCTGGAATGAAACGGGCGCAGTGCAGGCACCAACGCACGGCCGTTTTCCGTAGCAGCCGTTGGGTCGTGCGCCAGCGCGTCTGCGACCGCGGACCCGTTTGCCTCTCGAAAGGCCAAGCTCGAAGCATTTCCACGTTGACAGGAAACACCGTTGCTCCGGCGCTTCAGAATGGCCCGCGGACCCGAAACGCTGCTCGTTTCGTCCCCGAGGGTACGCCGCAGGCGCGCGGGGAACTCTTACATCGACCGCTCCGCGTTTGCAGAGGATGGCCGAATGTACGGGGGCAGCCCGTGCGGCCGAGACGGTCGTCTCTCGAAACAATTCCCTGTACGTTGTTGATTCCAGGCCCTGCGGATTCCGAGTTTCAGACTGCCCTGCTAGTGCGAAGTCCTGAGATGAACTCCGCTGCATGCGCTACTAGGGCTGTCCGGTGTGAAGCGAGCGGCTCCCAGTGTCCGGACCAGACCTTTCTTCGGCCTCCCTTGTATCGGCGTGCACCGCCTCAGAGATGACTCGCTCAGTAAACTCATTGAAGTACTCCGTCAGGGTGCGATGAAGCTGTTGGAATTCAGGCCACAGCGTCTCGTCGACAAACCGTGTAGAGATCATAACCATTACGGTTGTGTGTCGTTGACCACGGTACCTGTATGGCCTGAGTCCGTATCGACGCAGGAGCGCAGTCATCAGTCGACGGGACCACCGGTCGCTCAACGTGAAGCGGTATTCGACCGGTGGATCATCGCGTTCGAATTGGTCAAGGCGGGCGCGGATGCGCTCGCGAGCGTGTTCCGCTGTCACGCGTTCGCCTTGGGTTCCAGGACGGGCGAACAGAGCCTCTATGAGGCGAAGTTTCTCGATCAATCGATCTTCTTCAGTCATTGCGGGGAGAGAATACCTAAGAGATGCGAGGCAGCCCAACGTCACGCAGCAGCGGGCGCGCGCGACGGCGTCAAGGGTGAACTCCCGCTGCGCGCGCTCTCAAGACCGCACCCGTACGTTGTTGATTCCAGGTACAGGCTCTTCCCAGCTTCAGATTGCCCTGTCAGTGCAAAGCAATGAGATGAACTCAGCTGGATGCGCTAGTTCGGCGCCGGGTCAAAGTCACTCGAGGCTCTGAAACTCGTTGACGAGGAATACCAACTGCATCGCGCCACCTTCCTTCACGCCGCCAAGGCCTACGAAGTAAACATCGATCTCGTCTCCGGGTGTGAGTTCCTTTGGAAAGTATTCCGCCACCTGCTTTTGG
>JAJTWZ010000004.1 GCA_021463145.1 Blastocatellia bacterium
GTCACGCAGATGATGCCCGGGACGGACCCGCTCGCTGCCGCTCGCGGTACTGATGCGCGGGCGATGGGCGGCGCGAGGCCTGCGATCGTCACGCAGATGATGCCCGGGACGGACCCGCTCGCTGCCGCTCGCGGTACTGATGCGCGGGCGATGGGCGGCGCGAGGCTTGCGATAGTCACGCAGATGATGCCCGGGACGGACCCGCTCGCTGCCGCTCGCGGTACTGATGCCCGGGCGATGGGCGGCGCGAGGCTTGCGATCGTCCCGCAGATGATGCCCGGGACGGACCCGCTCGCTGTTGCTCGCGGTACTGATGCCTGCGACAGATCCGCTCGCTGCCGCTCGCGGTGCGACGCCGCCGATCCGTCGGTAGCTCTCACGGCGCCGTTGAGTACGGCCGCCCCCCGCCGCTCCAGGCACGTCGCCGGCAATCGAGGGGAGTCACGTCGAAATGACGAGACCACTCCCCGTTCATTTTCCAACCCCGGCCGTCCACAAGGCGTAGACCACCCTGAAGAGGCGCTTCGTCTCCTCGGACGCCACGCTCATCGGTGCACCGAGACTGTCCTTGTAGGCCAGGAATCCATACGAGCGCCCGGGAGCTTCGACGCGCATCGCCATCAGATCGGTAGACGTGTTGATCCCAAATGGCGCCAGACCAGCAACTGGTCCCCACGATCGCGAGACGGATCCGAGCGAGCGAATCGGAAGGTGGAAGCGGTCCTCTCCCTTTTCGTCCTCGAAATCCAGTGCTTCCGCCGTCACCGTGAGTGTTCCGGCGCAGTAGCCGAACCGGTGCTGGTGAATTGCCTTGAAGCCGACCGGCAGCTCCGGCAGTTCGACCTTTTCGGGCTTCATGACGACGAAAGTCGAGACGGTCTTTGCCGCAGGGACCTCCACCTGCTCGGCGTGGTCTTCATAGCCCTCCTTGACCAGCAGCACCTCGTGCCGCCCGGTTGCAACGGATCGGAGCGTCAGCGGCGTGTGGCCAACCTCTCTGTCGTCGAGGATCACAAGGACTTCCGCCACATCGGACTTCACGCGTAACGTGCCAAGTGCGACACCTGCCTCCTGAGGCATACCGGCCGGGCCTGCCAGCCACAGACACACGAACTGGAAGAAGAGCAATTCAGCCATTCTCATCTTGAACATCGTACTCTCCTTACAGCTTCGCTTTGCGGTACTCAGTCGCCACCTTGGCGCATACCTTCTCGAGCACCTTGTTGATGCCCTCCTTCAGCCCGCGCTGGCTGTCGGCCTGGAGATCGGCGATCTTTCCGTCGAGATCGATTCGCTCATACATCTTCTTCTCCCAGATCTTCTTGCCCGTTCTGCCATCGATGAGCCGAAAACCAACGTAGATGTAGAACTTGTCCGGACCGAGGGAAGCGAGGAATGCGCCGTACTCCCACACTCGAACGATCAGAATGCGGTCGGCCTCGATCGCTGGGGGCCTGACCTTCTTGTTCCACAGACCCGTTACGTCGATTGCCTCGCCGGTGGCCGCCATTCGCAACGACTGGCGCCGGTCCTCGGCGAGCGCGTTCAGGAGTTCGTCGCTCAGGGCCGCCTTGAAGTCATAGCCTTCAAGTGGAATTCGCTTGACCTCCCCCTTGTTGTAGAAGACACGGTACTTGAGTTCGCGCACGGTGAACTCGGGCACGTCGAGCGACACGGCAACGACGGCAGACGGGGGCATAATGGAAGGTGGAAGGGAATACACGGTCGCCGACGGAACGATCGTCAAGGCGATCAGGATAGTCGTAAGCACTCGTATCATTGCGATTCTCCTGCAGTTGATCGGATTCTCAGGGAGGCGAGACGGACTCGAATCCCCCTCCGGCCTGTAGTGGATGCTGATCCTCGAGTTCCTCTCCCACATCACTGGCAAACGGTGTGCCGCCCGGTAAGCCGGGGGGGGGGCGCGGCGAAGTACGTTTGAACGCAAGCACTTGCGAGTCGCACCCCGCCCTGCGGCCATACGTTGCGTGTAGTGCGTCGGGCTACGCCTGGTGGCATTTGCCGGCGTGTGCGTGAGAGTGCGTAAACGCGACCGAACGGAAGAGGCGACTGTCTCGGGTGGATCACTTTCGAGCGACGATTTCGAAACTGAGAATCCGGTCGCTCGGATGGCACTGAGACTCGTCAACAACGGGCGCGTGAAGGCGACAATGGCCGCCTCCGGCGGCGGAGTTGAACTGAACCGGACGGATCTGCAACATGCCTCGGACGTTTCCGGCCGTCACGTGTATGGCGGCGGACCATTCGTGCGCCACGACGACTTTTCGTCGTGACGACCCTCGAGACCGGAGGACGATGACGATGCACAGCGACGAACTTTTCGAGCGGGCGAGGCACCGCATTCCCGGCGGCGTCAACAGTCCCGTACGCGCATTCCGCGGTGTGGGTGGCACGCCGCGCTTCATTGCGCGCGCGTCTGGCTGCCGGATGTGGGACGTCGACGGTAACGAGCTCATCGACTACATCGGAAGCTGGGGACCGATGATCGTCGGCCACACTCATCCGGAAGTCGTCGAGGCCCTCACCGAGGCGCTCGCGCGCGGAACGAGTTACGGCGCGCCGACGGGCCTCGAGGTCGAACTCGCCGAGACAATCGCGGGCGCGGTTCCGTCGATGGAGATGCTCCGGCTGACGAGCTCGGGAACGGAGGCGACGATGAGCGCCATTCGCGTGGCGCGTGGCTTCACGGAGAGATCGAAGCTCATCAAGTTCGAAGGCTGCTACCACGGTCACGCCGACTCGCTGCTCGTGAAGGCGGGGTCGGGCGTCGCGACACTGGGACTGCCGGACTCGCCGGGCGTGACGCCGGGCGCGGTCGCCGACACGCTCGTCGCTCGATTCAACGATCTCGGATCGGTATCCGCGTTGTTCGAGGCTGCAGACGGCGACGTCGCGTGCGTCATCGTCGAGCCTGTCGCCGGGAACATGGGCACGGTTCCGCCGGCTCCGGGATTTCTCGAAGGACTGCGCGAGCTCTGTACGCGTCACGGCGCCGTGCTCGTCTTCGACGAGGTGATGACCGGTTTCCGGGTCGCGCGCGGCGGGGCGCAAGCGCGCTACGGCGTGACGCCTGACGTGACGTGCCTTGGGAAGATCATCGGCGGCGGATTGCCAGTTGGCGCCTACGGTGGCCGCCGCGACATCATGGAACGCGTCGCACCGGCCGGCCCGATCTACCAGGCTGGGACACTTTCGGGGAATCCACTGGCGGTTACGGCCGGGCTCGTCACACTCCGATTGCTGGAGAGTGACTCCGTGTACGCGCAACTCGACGCCACGGTCGCGGCGATTGCAGACGGAATTACTGCGCTGGCCGGTGAGGCGGGTGTGCCAACGGTGACGAACCGGGTCGGATCGATGTGGACTACGTTCTTTCACGACGGGCCGGCGGTCACGGACTGGAACACAGCATCGGCGTCGGACACGAGGCGGTACGGACGTTTCTTCCACGCGATGCTGGACCGCGGGATCTACCTGGCTCCCTCGCAGTACGAGGCAGCGTTCGTCGGACTTGCGCACACGGGGGACGCCGTAGAATTCACACTCGACGCCGCCCGAGAGGCGTTTCGGGCCGTCGGCCCGGCGTGACCGGTCTGCAGTTCGCCTTTCGGACCCGTGCAACCGCCTCGGGGCTTCAGCGGCGTTCTTGCGAGAGTGCGCGCGCACCGGGGCGGCCGACGCGACTCGGAGTGCGCCATCCGGCACTCGACTCGAGTAAGCCGTTGCGATAGATTGCCAACGCCGCGCCAGTCCCTCCAGGCCAATCCCGCCAGGAGGTGATAAGCGGTGAATCTCCAATTATCCGTGAATGTGTTTAGGCAGACGGTTGCAATCGTCAGCCTGTTATCGGTCCTTTGCGCATTGTCAGTTTGCGAGGTGGGGCCAGCCACAGCTGGGGTTTCTGCGCCCGCACCCCGGATCTTCTTTACCGACCTTCAGTCCGGACCTGTCACAGGCGGCGAAGGCGGGCACGGCGCATTCATCTTCATTTACGGTGAGTTCTTCGGTGCCGGCAGGGGAGCGTCGACGGTGACGATCGGAGGAGTCGAGGTCGCCCGCTATGTCATCTGGGGCGCCGACAACGCGCGAGCTCGCAACCTCGACCTCATCGTGGTGCAGCCAGGTGGAAACGTCACTGGTGGCAACGTCGTGGTCACCGTCGATGGCCAGTCGAGCAACGGCGTGCCATTCACCGTTCGCGACGGCTCAATCTACTTCGTGGCGCCTGGCGATCCTGGCGCGAGCGACGATAACGCCGGTACGTTCGAGGCGCCTTTCAGGACAATCTACCGGCCTCGTCAATCGTTGCAACCGGGTGACATCTGCTACGTTCGCGAAGGTCGCTACGACTCGTTCGATCCGGACTATGCCGGGTGGGACGCCGTACTGCTCCTGGATGGCACGACGTCACGAGCCGGAACGGAGGGTCGGCCGGTGGCCTACGTGGGATATCCGGGCGAGAGCGCCATGATCGCCAATCCGAGCGCGCGCCGCGGCATATTGTTCATCACCGATGCGGGCGCGATGGACTACTTCGTTTTCGCTAACCTCGTGTTCAGCGAGTCCCAGTACGCGCTAGGACTCACCGGAATCGGCCATCGTGCCATCGGCAATTACTTCTTCGAAGGTGGCGAGAGTTACGACGGACTGTTGGGCATCAACGGCGAGTCTTCGAATATCGAGGTTCTTGGCAACCGGCTTTACCGCAATGGCGAGGCGAGCAACAAATTCCGCCACGGTTTTTATATCGGCGGATACGGTACGAACCGCGACATCGATTTCGGTTGGAACGAGATCGACCAGCAGTTGGGCGGGCGTGCCAATCAGATGTACGGCCACCTGGACGGCGACTTGATGGACGACGTGCGCATCCATGACAACTTCATTCGCGGGTCGGAACTAAACAACATCGTGATTGGCGGGAGTGATGGCACCACGAATGTAATCGGCACGGTGCGTGTCTGGAACAATGTCATCGTTGGCGCAACCGACGCCGGACTTCGAATCAACGACCCGACCGGTACGGTGATCGTCGAGCAGAACACGATTGCCGGGAACGATTTTGCGCAGTTCTACGTCGAACGCGGAGGCATTGGGCGGATCACATTGCGCAACAACATCCTGGCGTGTGACGCGGGACAGGCGCACGTGGTCCTCGAACAGGCCGAACCCGGGGCGATGATTGCCGACCACAACCTCTATTTCAACGGCGGCGATGCTCCCGCCTGGGATGCGGCGCCAATAGCAGGAGACCCGATGTTCTTCGATTCGGCGGCTGGCGACTTCCAGATTGACGCCGACAGTCCTGCTGCGGACGCCGGTGCCGTCACCGGTCACGAATCCGATTTCCTCGGCATCGCCCGTCCCCAGGATGGCGTCTATGACGTCGGGGCCTTCGAAGTCGCCGGGCTTGCGCCGCCACCCCCCGATCGGCCGGACCTGGTGGGCACCTGGACCAAGGTCAAGCGGAAATCGGGACGTAAAGTAAAGGCGACCATCGAGTGCCGGAACGGCGGTCAGGCTGCGAGCGGACCGGTTGAAGTTCAGGTGCTCTTTTCACCGACTGCTGGCGTCGATCCGGATGCCGTTGTGCTCGTAACCCTGGATGTGCCCGAACTGCAGCCCCAGCAGTCGGCGTCAATCAAGGTATCCGGTAAGCGGCCGGCAGATTTCGGTTACATAGTGGCAGTGATCGACTCGTCGGCAGTGGTGTTGGAGAGCGACGAGTCGAACAACACGGTGGTGCGGGCGATTCCATGACCGGTGTCGGCCGGTCCTGCTCCGCAAGACTACGAAGTGATCGATTCGCGGGCGAAACGGACTCGGATTGCCGGGACCGTTTCGCCCTTGTTTGTCGGCCGAAACGTGGTCAGCTTCTCCCTTCACCGGCGAGTCCGTATGATGACGCCCTTGGGCTGGCTCGACGGGAGTAGTAACGAAGATGGTTCCGCTTGCAATCGCGCTCGTGCTCGCATACGTGCTTGGCGCCCTCCCGTTCGGTTATGTAATCGTGCGCGTGGCGAGCGGGAAAGACGTGCGAGGGGGCGGATCCGGCTCCACCGGCGCGACGAACGTGACGCGGACCGCGGGCCTCAAGGCCGGAGCGCTTACGTACCTGCTCGACGTGACGAAGGGAATTGCCGCCGTGGCGTGCATGCTCTGGGTCACTGGCGAACCGCTCTGGCTCGGCCTCGCCGCCGCCGCGGCAATCCTAGGACACATCTTTCCAGTATTCCTGGGCTTCAAGGGTGGAAAGGGCGTTGCAACGGGAGTGGGCGCATATCTGGTGATGGCGCCACTCGCGGTCCTTTCAACGCTCGCCGTTTGGGCGCTGATCTTCTGGCGATCGCGAATGGTCTCGCTCGCGTCGATAGTGGCGACAGCGCTTGTGCCGGTCTGGGTGTTGCTCTGGTACGGTCTGGTCTGGCCGCGTCCAGGCGCCTGGCAGACTGCGCTCGCGACGTGCATCGGGTGCGTTGTCGTCATTGCAAAGCATCGCCAGAATATCCGCCGCCTGCTCGAGGGAACCGAAAACCGGTTCTCCAGCACCTCGAAATCCGAATCATGAAAATTGCCTGCATCGGAGCCGGGAGCTGGGGGACGGCGCTGGCCCTTGCGGCCGCTCGAAACGGCCACGAAGTGTGGCTCTGGGCGCGCCGCCCGGAAGCGGCGGCGCGGTATCACGACGAACGCGTCAATGCCGAGTACCTTCCTGGCGTGTCCTTTCCGCCGAACATCCACGCCACGTCGTCGCTCGGCCGCGCGCTCGACGAGGCGGAGATTGTGCTGCTGGTGGTGCCGTCGCACGGCGTCCGCGCGGTCCTGCGAGAGATGCTGCCATTCGTTTCGTCCCGTGCCGTCCTTGTCGGCGCGGTAAAGGGGATCGAAAACGAAACGCTCATGAGGCTCTCGGACGTCGTGCGTGACGAAGTCGGCGACCGTTACCAGCCGCGCTACGTGGTCCTCTCAGGGCCGAGCTTCGCGGCCGAGACCGCGCGCGGCGAACCGACGGCGATAGTCGCTGCGTCGTCGAATCCGGACTGGGCCGGAACCGTCCAGCGAGAGCTCTCGTCCAGCACGTTTCGCGTCTACACGAACGACGACGTAGTGGGAGTGGAACTCGGAGGCGCTCTCAAGAACGTGATGGCCATCGCGACGGGAGGCGTTACGGGACTGGGTTTCGGGCACAACAGCGTCGCCGCGATCATCACGCGCGGCCTCGCCGAGATGACGCGGATGGCCGTTCGGATGGGGGGACGCGTCGAGACGCTTGCGGGGCTTGCCGGACTTGGCGACCTGGTGCTGACGTGCACGGGCTCTCTGTCGCGCAACAGGCACGTCGGTGTCGAACTCGGGCGCGGCCGGCCGCTTGGAGAGATCCTCACGGAAATGCGCGAGGTTGCCGAAGGCGTGCGCACGACGCGCTCGGCGTTCGAGCTCGGCCTGAAGCTCGACGTCGAACTTCCGATAACAGAGGCGGTTCACGATCTGCTCTACGAGAACGGCGACGCGCGACTAATGGCGGACCGGCTGATGGGTCGCCCGCTCAAGAGGGAATAAGAAGACATGGGTGAAGTCCGGCAACCAACTATCAAGAATCGGGAAGCGTTCCACCACTTCGAAATTCTCGAAACGTGGGAGGCGGGAATCGTCCTGGCCGGAACCGAGGTGAAGTCGATCCGCGAGGGGAAGGCGAACCTTCGCGACGCTTACGCTTCACTGAAGGATGGTGAACTCTGGCTAATGAACCTCTTTGTCAGTCCGTACTCCCACGGCAACCGCGAGAACCACGAGGAGCGGCGCACGCGGAAGCTCCTGCTCAACCGTGCCGAACTGGAGAAGCTGAAGGGACGGACGGTCGAGAAAGGGCTGACGATCGTGCCGCTGAAGCTTTATTTCAAGAACAGCAGGGTGAAGGTCGAGATCGGACTCGCGCGCGGGAAGAAGCTCTACGACAAGCGAGAGGCGTCGCTGAAGCGAACCGTGGACCGAGAGACCCAGGCGGCCCTCAAGGACCGGACTACGGGACGGACCTGACGGGCGGACTGCCGGATTGCCGCAATTCGCCTGGCAGGCCTATACTGCCTGTCCCAATTCCACCGAGGAGACCGCATGGAAGTAAAAGCTGATGCCGGGCGCTTCGACCAGGTCGAAGCCGACGCGCTGGTTGTCTCAGTATTCGAGGGCGAAGATCCGGCTGCCGGCGTGCTCGGAGAGGTCAACGCGGCAATGGACGGGCTGATCGGGGACCTGATGGGCTCCGACGAGTTGCGAGGAAAGGCCGGCGACACGGTGTACCTCTACCGTCCGGGCAATCTCAAGGCCCGGCGCGTTCTGCTGCTTGGCGTTGGCAAGCGCGAGGACTACGACCTCGACTCGGTCAGGCAGTTGGCCGGAACCGCGGCGCGCTATCTGCGCGGCAAGGGGGCGCGGACCATCGCAATCCTTCGCAGATCGCAGATCGACATCGTCGCCGCAGCCGAAGCGGTTGTCGAGGGAGCGCTCATCGGACTATTCGAACCGGACGTCTATCGGACGTCGGACAGGGAAGAGCGTCGCATCGAGGCGCTCGTCCTCTGCACTGCGGGTGGCGGCGACGCCGAAGACCTCCAACGCGGAATCGATCGTGGGCAGATACTTGGCGAAGCGACGAATTTCACGCGTGAGCTCGTCAACGAGCCGAGCAACTCGATGACGCCGGAAGTCCTTTCGCTGCGTGCGCGTGAGATGGCCGAGCGATACGGGCTCGCGGTCGACATCCTCGACGAGCCGCGCCTCGCCGAGCTCGACATGAACGCGATTCTGGGCGTAGGCCGCGGTTCCGACGAACCTTCGCGGATGGTCGTCCTCCGGTACGCGCCCGAAGGCGCGCCGTCCGATCGCACCGTCGCACTCGTCGGCAAGGGTGTGACGTTCGATACGGGTGGAATCTCCATCAAGCCGTCGGACGGGATGGAGAAGATGAAGTACGATATGGCCGGGGCGGCAGCGGTCTTCGGGGCCATGCGTGCCATCGCGCAGTTGCAGCCGAAGGTCAACGTGCTGGGCATCGCCCCACTCGTCGAGAACATGCCTTCCGGCAGGGCGCTCAAGCCTGGCGACATCGTGAAGGGCCATTCCGGGCGGTCGATCGAGATCCTCAACACGGATGCGGAGGGGAGGCTCATCCTTTCCGACGCAATTTCCTATGCCCGGCGACTCGGTGCGACCGAGATCGTCGACCTCGCGACTCTTACCGGAGCGGTTTCGATCGCGCTCGGCAACGTGAATGCGGCGATCCTCGGGACCGACGACGCACTCGTCGAGAAGTTGATCGGCGCCGGCAGGCTGTCGGGCGAGAAGCTGTGGCGATTGCCGTTGGATCCCGAATACCGCGAGATCGTGAAAAGCGATGTGGCGGACCTTAAGAACTCCACCGGGCGTCCTGCTGGAACGATTACGGCAGCGCACTTCCTGTGTGAATTCGCTGAAGGGACCCCGTGGGCACATATCGATATCGCCGGGATGGCCTGGCAGAACGAGAAGAAAAGCTTCATGGCGAAGGGGCCTTCCGGCTTCGGCGTCCGCACGCTGATCAACTACCTCGATTGCAATGTGTTGTAGAATTTGAGGTTCCGGCAGGAGCGGCCGGACTCGCCGGGCCGGCAGCGCGCGGTCATTCGGGGAACGAACACGGGACCGATGCGTTTGACGGCCTTCGAGTCAAAGAACAGGAGTACGACTTCCGTGAAATCATTTGCATCGGCCGCCATCGCGGCTCTCGCCTTCAGTTGTATTTCGGTTTCGGTACTGGCGCAGGACCAGACCGCAAAGCCGGACGCGGAATCCGCTGGACAGGCGCCGCCGCCTGCGGCAAAGACGAGACTTGCGGCACATCCGAAGCCCGAGGCGACTCCAAACGCCAAGCCTCGCAATCAGAAGGAAGAAGCCGTGGCCCGAAAACTGGCAGAGGAGCAGGCCAAGAGCGCGAAGGTTCGCGAAGCGGCGAAGCAGAAGCGCGTCGCGCAGGCCCAGGCGATGCGACCGGGAATGGAAGTGGACCTGCCCGAGTCGGCCAGGGCCAAGACACCGCCGCCGTCCACTCCCGGCGTCCGCGAGCCGAAGGCGCTCTCGACGAATGCCGAGTACGACCAGGCCATTACATTTCACGGTGAGAGGGTCCGAACCGGTTCCAGGGACCAGAAGGTCAAGTCGATTCGCGCATTGTCTCTGACGAACGATTCGCGAGTTCTTCCCATCATTTCCGCCGCGCTCGAGGACACCGATGCGGACGTTCGGTCGGTAGCGGCCGAAGGTCTGGGTCAGCTCGGCGTGGAGGAATGTGCGGCGCCCCTCGCCAAGGCGCTATCGTCGGACGCAAATGCGGAAGTGAGGACGGCCGCGGCCGACGCGCTCGGGTCCTTCAATGCGAAACAGGGCGTTACTTTTCTGATTGCGGCGGCGAAGGATTCGTCTGCCGACGTTCGGGCTGCCGTCGCCGAGGCGTTGAGTTCGTACTCGTCGGAGGAAGCAACGGTTGCCCTGCTCGGGCTGGTGGCGGATTCCGACGAGATCGTCCGCGATGCAGCGGTCGAGTCGCTCGGGTACGTAGCCGATGTGAGGGCGGTGGGTCCTCTGGTCGAGATTCTCAAGCGGGACGGCTCGCAATCTGTTCGGCTCTCTGCGGCCTACGCTCTTGCGGAATTCAGCGACAAGAGAGCTACGCAGGCGCTGACGGACGTTTCGAAATCCGACCGTGACCCAGCGGTTCGAAAGGCGGCCGCGGAGGCGCTGGCTAGTGCAGGCGACGGAGAATAGAACCAACCGGCGAAATGATTCCGTAGTCGTCGTCGGGCCTGCGATTTCCGCTGAAACGCAGGCCCTTCGACCTTTGCGCGAGGAGTGCGGCCACTTTGACAGCTCGCCGGAATGCCCGGTTGCCACGTTGCAAGACGCTCGCGTACACTTGCGTTTTCCAGAACCTCTGCGAGTAATCGCCTTTCGGCAGACAAGGAGTCTTCGACATGGGTACGTCAACATTGGGGATTCGAGTGGCGGCGGGGGTCGCCGTTCTCGCCTTTGCGGCCGGTTCTTGCGCACCTGCGTTCGCTTCGGCGTCCGGGGACGAGAAACCCCAGAAGAAGAGTCAGAAGCGAGAGATCGACGATGTCTTCAAGCGTTGGTTGAAGGAGGACGTCATCTACATCATTTCGCCGGAAGAGAAAGCCGCCTTCGAGAAGCTCGCAACCGACGAAGAGCGCGAGCAGTTCATCGAGCAGTTCTGGGTGCGTCGCGACCCTGATCCCGATACCCCCGAGAACCCGACACGGGAAGAGCATTACCGCCGGATCGCGTACGCGAACGAACACTTCGCCTCGGGGCGCGCCGGCTGGCGCACCGATCGCGGCCGGATGTACGTGGCGTGGGGCAAGCCCGACAGCATCGAGTCCAATCCGACGGGTCACGTTTACGATCGCCCGCAGTGGCAGGGCGGCGGAAGCACGACGACCTATGCATACGAAACCTGGTGGTATCGCCATCTGGAAGGCGTCGGTGACGATATCGAAATCGAGTTCGTCGATCCTTCGGGCAGTGGCGAGTACCGGATTGCACGAACGCCGTTCGAGAAGGACGCAATGCTTTATGTCGGAAACTCAGGTCCGACGGAACTGGAAGCGCTCGGAGTTGCGAACCGCAACGAACGCGCGGCCTACGGCGGGAGTGGTGGAAAGACCTACAACCCGCCGACGAAATACAGTCAGTTCGAGATCCTGACGAAGCTGGCCGCGTTGGACCGTGGGCCTGGCGAAAACGTCCGCTTCGACGACCTTGGCCTTAGGGCCGACGATCCACGCATCGAGCAGAATGCCCTGCCGTTTGCGGTCCGCACGGACTTCTTCCGCGTTTCGGACCGGGACGTTGCGGTATCGTTGACGCTGCAACTCGAGCACAAGGACCTGGCTTTCGAGAACAAGGGCGGCGTGTATTCGGCTTCGATCAACGTCTCCGGCAAACTGACGCCGCTTTCCGGCAAAACAGCTGGAAAATTCCAGGAAGTCATCCTCACCCCTCGTTACGGTGAGGACAATATTGCCGCCGGCCAGCTTCAGAAGTCGGCTTTCCAGAAGAACATCCTGATGGCGCCGGGCCGCTACAAGGTGGAAGTGATCGCTCGCGACACAACCAGCGGCAAGACCGGTTACATCACGCAGAGCTTCGTGGTGCCGCGATACGACGATGCGAAGCTTGCCACTAGCAGCGTCGTGCTCGCTTCCCGGATCGAGGAGGCAGGTAATCGCGCTTCTTCGCCGCAGTTCATCATCGGCAAGTTCAAGGTCATACCTAACGTCTCGAACACCTATCGCGTTGGGCAGCCGGTCGAAGTGTTCCTGCAGATTTACGACGCCCAGATGGATCAGACTACCCTGAAGCCATCGGTCGACGGGGAATACATCGTCACGCGCGAAGGCAAGGAAGTTCGCCGGGTTCCGCTCGAGACGGCGGGCAAGTTCTACGATCTGACGGGAAGCCAGATTGCGATCGCGAGGGCGATCGACACTACCGACCTTCCTGCTGGCACTTACACCCTGCAAGTCCGGGTTAATGATCGCGTCGCACAGAGGACGCTTACGCCCGAGACGGAGTTCACCATCATTCCGTAACCGTCGCGATCCTTCGCGACAGTCTGAGAAGGCAGTAGGCAGCGGACGAGAGTCCCGCCGCTTACTGCCTTTTCGTTTTCCGGAGCCCTTAACATGAGAACCAATGCATACCGCACGCACACGTGTGGAGAACTTCGAAACGAACACGCAGGTGTTTCGGCCCGGCTTTCGGGTTGGGTTCACACGGTCCGCGATCATCGAGGCGTCGTTTTTCTGAGCCTGCGCGATCACTACGGCCAGACGCAGGTCGTGTTCGACGACACTCATCAGGAAGCGCGTGACGTCGCTCGCCACCTGCATCACGAAACAGTCGTGCGGATCGAAGGAGAGGTTCGAGTGAGGCCCGAAGGCACGGACAATCCTGCGCTCGAGACCGGAACGATCGAGGTGCATGCCCGGTCCGTAGCAGTCCTGTCGGCGGCCGAACCGCTGCCATTTCAGATCGCCCGCGACGATGGAGTACACGAGGACCTGCGCCTGACCTACCGGTTCCTCGACCTGCGCCGGGAGCGAATGCAGCGCAACCTGCGGATTCGGGCGCAAGTCGTGTCGTTCATCCGCAAGTTCATGGAGTCAGCCGGATTTCTCGAGGTTCACACTCCGATTCTCGCCAACAGTTCTCCCGAAGGAGCGCGCGACTATCTCGTGCCATCCAGGCTTCACCCCGGCACGTTCTACGCGCTTCCGCAGGCGCCTCAGCAGTTCAAGCAACTGCTGATGGTTTCCGGCGTCGACCGGTACTACCAGATCGCACCTTGTTTCCGCGACGAGGATGCGCGGGCGGATCGCAGTCCGGGCGAGTTCTACCAGCTCGACCTCGAGATGGCGTTCGCGGAACAGGAAGATGTATTTGCGGCCGTCGAGCCGCTGATGATCGCGCTTACCGAGCAGGTCGGGGGCAAGCAGGTGAAGACCATGCCGTTCCCGCGATTGACGTACCGCGAGAGCCTCGAGCGTTTCGGAAGCGACAAGCCGGACCTGCGATTCGGAATGGAGATCGCGGATGTTACCGGCCTGTTTGCGACGAGCGAGTTCGCGACGTTCTCCAGAGCCGCGCGCGACGGCGGAGCCGTGCGGGCTATCGCCGTGCCCGGGGCTGCGGCGTGGACCCGCTCGGCGATGAAGAAGATGGAGGACCGGGCGAAGGCGCTGGGAGCGGGGGGGCTGGTGGTGATCGGATTCGAGGAGTCGTCGTCGTACGGGCTCGGTTACGCGAAGTTTTTTTCGGCGCGCGAACTCGACGCGCTCGCGGAGCGCACTGGCGCCGTCACGGGCGACATCGTGTGGTTGTGCGCGTCCGCGAAGCCGCTCGACGCCAGCCGCGTGCTTGGCGTCCTGCGGGTAGAGGCTGCGGACGTGCTCGGGTTGCGCGATCCGAACGTGCTCGCGTGGGGCTGGATCACGGACTTTCCGATGTTCGAACGCGACGCGGTCACGGGCGCGATCGACTTCAGTCACAATCCGTTCTCGATGCCGCGCGGCGGCCTCGAGGCGCTGAACACGATGGATCCGGCGGAGATCAGCGCGAACCAGTACGACATCTTCTGCAACGGGCTGGAGCTGAGTTCGGGGGCCGTTCGCAACTACGACCCGGAGACGATGTACCGGGCGTTCGAGATCGCCGGATACGAACGGAGCGAGGTCGACGCGCGGTTCGGTCACATGATCTCGGCGTTCAGGTTCGGTGCGCCGCCGCACGCGGGCATCGCGCCGGGAATCGAGCGGATCGTCATGCTGCTCGCCGGGGAACCGAACCTGCGCGAGGTCGTGCCGTTTCCGAAGAACCAGCAGTGCCGCGACCTAATGCTCGGCGCACCTTCAGCGGTACCGGATGGACACCTCGCGGAACTCCAGATCGCTTTGATGGGGGTGGAATCGAACGAGTAGACCGTCGCGGCACGGCCCGCTCGTCACCGTCGCTCCTGGCGTGACCGGTCACGCCGTAACGCCGGGAGCAATCCTGACAGACATCGGGAGCGGATCGCGGATCAGAGCGCGACGACCGTATCCGGCTCCAAAGTCACCTCGATCGCGAGGCGGACGCCGAGCACCGCGAGCGCTAGCGGCATGTCGGCGGGGATGTGGATGAAGCCGGCCCGGCAGGGAATTCCCGTGCGCTCGACATGGTGGAGCATCGAGTACGAGACGTGGTTGCAGAGGAACGTCCCGGCCGAGTTCGAGACACTCGACGGAATATCGGCCTCGCGGAGCCGCGCAACGATACGCTTGATCGGAAGAGTCGCAAGATACGCCGCTGGTCCGCCGGCGACGACAGGCTCGTCGACGGGTTGGTTTCCGGCGTTGTCGGCAATCCTGTAGTCATCGACGTTGATCGCGATTCGTTCGGGCGTAATCTCGTCGCGCTTGTCGGCAATGCCGAGCATGACGACGACATCGGGGCGCGTCTGCCCGAAAGCATCGATTAGCCTTGACGATGCGACACCCCGGATCGTCGGCAGTTCGATTGCCGCGAGGTCGACGCCGTCGATGCCTTCCTCCCAGATGCGCCGCGCGACGACTGACGAGAGATTGGTCGTGTGCGTGCCGAATGCGTCGAAGGCGGAGAGGAGCAGGCGAGCCATCACCGCAAGTCTACCTGCCCAGCGCAATGAAGGCCCACAGCAGCACGATGTGCGCGACGAGCATCGCGGCCGCGAACGGCGCCTGGAACCTGATCACTCCGTACGTGCTGCGCATCTCGAACAGCGCGGCCGGTACGATGTTGAAGTTCGCCGCCATCGGCGTGCATAGCGTGCCGCACGACGCCGCCGTTATCACCATGAGCCCGACGAGCGCCGGATCCGCGCCGAACGGGACGACGATCATCG
The DNA here is from genome assembly GCA_021463145.1 of Blastocatellia bacterium. GTDB lineage: Bacteria > Acidobacteriota > Blastocatellia > UBA7656 > JADIYM01 > JADIYM01. The sequence continues at coordinate 15,491 of JAJTWZ010000004.1, forward strand.
GCACTCCGACGCCAGCCATGACGAGCGGAAATGCCGCGAACGAGTTGCCAAGCAGGAAGGTAAACGCCGCGATACCGGTGCAGCACACGACGACGACCAGGAACAGGTTGTCGGCGGGAACTATCGCGGCCACGCCGCTGGCGATGACGTCACCCACGCCGGCGGCCTTGAATACGGCGCCGAGCGACGCGAGCAACTGCGGAAGAATGACGATTGCGCCGATCGCGTCCGAGAGGCGCCGTCCTTCCGTAACGACGTCGACCGGCCGCGCGCGTGTCACGAGAAGCGCAACGACGGCCGCGATGATCGACGCGTATCCGAGGCTCGCGTAGACGACGCGGTTCGCGTCGAGTTCCAGTGGCGCAAGCGCGACCGACGCGCCGTATGTCAGCAGCGGGATCATGAGCACGGGCACGAGAATCCGATTCCCGATGCGCCGGGCAGCAGCCGCGCGTTCCGATGCAGCCGGTTCGCCGTAGTTGCCGTGCCGCACGTGCCCGGCTGCGTCGATCGCGACCATCGCGAGCACGAGCAGACCAGTCAGCCACGACGGCATATGGGATCCACCGGCGAACGTCACGGCAAGGAGCAGCCAGAACGCACCCGTGCCCGCGCGCGATGGATTGGACCGGTCGGCAAACGACTGCACGGCGATCGCCCCGAGCGACACGCCCGACAATACGAACACGGCCTCGAGCGTGAAGAGCAGGTCGAACAGCCTCACGATCCGACCCCCTCCGGCGGCGTTGCATCGCCGCCCGCCCGCGTCCGCGTCCGGCGCAGCCGCCGATCGAGCCACCAGAATTGCACGCCGCCAAGCACCGCTGCCGCGATGGCGACCGGAATGCACCACAGGGCAACCCGGCGCGGGTCGACCGTGTAACCCAGGTCCGCACAGGTAGTCACGACGAGCGCGACGCCGGCGGCGCCGAAAAAGAGGTTCTGACCGAAGAAGTTCCCGTAGTTCTCGGCGGCGCCGGTAGCGGCCTTTACCAGTTCGACGGCGCCGGAATCCGCTTCAGACTCGTCATCGAGCCGTTCTGCGCCAAGTGCCATCGGGAGAAACAATGGCCGGCCGAACGTGACGTGGCCGCTGCCGAGCCGGATACCGAGCGCGCCGATTCCGTATCGCAGCAACTGGAAGACGAACTGCAGCCGGCCGGCCGTCGCTGCGCGGAGTCGCCGGATGAGTTCGCGCACGCGGTCCTGGAGACCGAAGCGTTCCGAGAGTCCGACTGCCGGCAGCGCGAGCACGAAGAGCGTGACGATCCGTTGGCCGGCAAAGGACCGGCCTAGAGTGTCGAGCACTCCCGGTGCGGACTCCGTACCGGCGAACGGCATTCCCGCCGCGAGCCCGGTAACGACACCGGCCAGGACGACGACCGCCGCGACTCGCAGGCGCAGGACGAAGCCGGCGACGATGATCAGGACGCCGACGAGCTTGAGCAGTTCCACGCCGGATCCCCCTCGGGCGATGGCGCGGATCGGAGGAGGCGCCTCGATCCGCGCGAACGGCTGTCGCTATCTCGTCGAACGGCCGCTGCACTGCGCTCGCATCGACTCACGCCGCAGGCTGACGATGTTCGAGAACGAAATTCCCTTCGGACACGCAGCCTCGCACTCGGTCGTGTTGGTGCACGACCCGAAGCCTTCCTCGTCCATCTTGGCAACCATCCTGGCCACGCGGGTTTCGCGCTCCGGCTTGCCCTGGGGCAGCCGTGCAAAATGCATGACTTTCGCACTGACGAAAAGCAGCGCCGACGCATTTTTGCACGCGGCAACGCACGCCCCGCAGCCGATGCACGCCGCGGCGTCCATTGCCGCCTCGGCATCGATTTTCGGAATGAGGATCGCATTGGCGTCAGGCGCATTGCCGGCATTGATCGAGTTGTATCCGCCAGCTTCGATGATCCGGTCGAATGCGCTGCGGTCGACTACCAGGTCCTTCAGGATCGGGAACGATCGGGCCCGCCACGGTTCGATCGTGATGGTGTCTCCATCGGAAAACCGTCGCATGTGGAGCTGGCACGTTGCAGTCTCGCGGTCCGGTCCGTGAGCCTGTCCGTCGATCATGAGGCCGCAGGAGCCGCAGATGCCCTCGCGACAGTCTGAGTCGAATGCGACTGGCATCTTGCCCGTGTTGATCAACTTCTCGTTGAGGATGTCGAGCATCTCGAGAAACGATGCGTGCGTGGAGACGTTCTCGAGCGGATACGTCTCGAACCGGCCCGCCTCGCCGGGGCCGTTCTGGCGCCACACCTTCAGGGTAACGTTGATCGACTCGCTCATTTGTAGCTCCTCTGTGAAGGGTGCACCTCTTCGAACGTGAGCGGCTCCTTGTGCAGCTTCGGATCCTCGCCGACGCCGGCGAATTCCCAGGCCGCCACGTATTGGAACTTGTCGTCGTTGCGTTTCGCTTCGCCCTCCTCCGTCTGGTACTCCTCCCGGAAGTGGCCGCCGCACGACTCCTGGCGCTCGGTGGCGTCGATGACGAGCAACTCGGCAAATTCGAAGTAGTCCGCCACGCGGCCTGCATGCTCCAGCGTCTGGTTCAGCTCCTCGCCCTTGCCCGTGACGCGCACGTTAGACCAGAACTGATCGCGCAGCTCACGAATCTTCTCTCGCGCCGAACGCAGCCCTGCATCGTTACGCGCCATTCCGCAATTGTTCCAGAGCGTCATGCCGAGCTCGCGATGGAAGCTGTCGACGGATCGCGACCCCTGTACGGCCAGAAGCCGGGTCGTGACGTCGCGGCTCGCCTTCACGGCGTCGGCGAACGCCGGATGGTCGGTAGTCACCTTGGCAAGCGTCCGGCCGGCTATGTGGCTGCCGAGAGTATATGGAACGATGAAGTAGCCGTCGGCGAGCCCCTGCATGAGGGCGCTCGCGCCAAGCCGATTCGCCCCGTGATCCGAGAAGTTGGCCTCGCCGAGGACGAACAGGCCGGGCACCGTGCTCTCGAGGTTGTAGTCGACCCAGAGACCGCCCATCGTGTAGTGCACGGCAGGGTAGATCCGCATCGGCACTTCGTACGGGTTGTCGTCCGTGATCTTCTCGTACATCTGGAAGAGGTTGCCGTACTTCTGACGGATCGTGTTCTCGCCATCGCGCTCGATGGACGCAGCAAAATCGAGGTAGACGGAAAGACCGGTCGGCCCGACGCCTCTTCCTTCGTCGCAGACGGCTTTCGAAGCGCGCGACGCCACGTCGCGTGGCACGAGATTGCCGAAGCTCGGGTAACGGCGCTCCAGGAAGTAGTCGCGCTCCGCCTCGGGGATCTCGCGCGGAGAACGTGTGTCGCCCTTCTTCAGTGGAACCCAGACTCGTCCATCGTTCCGGAGCGATTCCGACATGAGCGTGAGCTTCGACTGGTGTTCACCGCTCTGGGGAATGCACGTCGGATGGATCTGAGTAAAACAAGGATTTGCAAAGAACGCACCGCGCCTGGCGGCGCGCCAGGCTGCCGTTACATTGCAGTTCTTCGCGTTCGTGGAAAGGTAGAAGACGTTGCCGTAACCGCCCGTACAGAGCAGAACGGCATCTCCCGCGTACGACTCGAACTCGCCGGTAACGAGATTCCGGCAGACGATGCCGCGCGCAACGCCGTCGATTACGACGAGGTCAAGCATCTCGCGGCGAGGGAAGAGCTTCACCTTGCCGAGGTCCACCTGGCGCATGAGGCTCGAGTAGGCCCCGAGCAGCAGCTGCTGGCCCGTCTGACCGCGCGCGTAGAACGTTCGCGAAACCTGAGCGCCGCCGAAGCTGCGGTTCGCGAGCTCGCCGCCGTAGTCCCGCGCAAATGGCACTCCCTGGGCGACACACTGGTCGATGATGTTGACGCTGACCTCGGCAAGGCGATGCACGTTCGCTTCACGGGCGCGGAAGTCGCCGCCCTTCACCGTGTCGTAGAAGAGCCGGTGCACGCTGTCGCCGTCGTTCTGGTAGTTCTTTGCGGCATTGATACCGCCTTGTGCGGCGATCGAATGCGCGCGGCGTGGACTGTCGTGATAGAAAAACGCCTGCACGTTGTAACCGAGCTCGGCCAGCGTCGCGGCGGCCGAAGCGCCGGCGAGTCCCGTGCCGACGACCAGGATCGTGTGCTTGCGTTTGTTGGCCGGCGCGACGAGTTTGAGGTCGAACTTGTGGCGCGACCATCTCTTGTCCATCGGACCGCTCGGAACCTTCGATTCGAGTGTCATCCTGGCAGCCTCACTTTCTCAGCAACGTGACCCAGATGGGCAGTGACGCGAAGCCGACCGCGATCGCGACGGAAAACAGGATTCCGACGATCTTCACGATCCGCGTGAGCCGCTCTCCGCCAAAACCCAGCGATTGGAAGCTGCTCTGAAATCCGTGAAACAGGTGATAGCCAAGTAGTAGCGAACCGACCGTGTAGAACATCGCCGAGATCGGGTCCCTCAGCACCTGAAGCACGGTCTGTGCCGGCGCGAGCCCTGCTTCGTTGAATCGCAATCCGAACCGCAAGTCCGCCAGATGCAGCAGGACGAAGGCGAGCACGACTATGCCGCTCAAGTGCATCACGTTCCGCGCCGCCAGTGCACCGCGGCCCTGCTTCGACTTCTGAACGGCATATCCCTCGGGGCGTGCCTTCTGACTCTGAAACTGCATCCTCAGAGTGAGGCCAATGTGCACGACGAAGAGCACGAGCAGGCCGATTTCGATGGCCGGGAGCAGGGTCATGTCGTGAAGGGTAGTCGCGTACTTGTTGAAGGCCGCATAGCGGTCCGACGTCGAGTAGAGCAACAGATTTCCTGCGAGGTGAGCTGCGACGAAGCCGCAGAGAAGCAGACCGGTAATGCCGATCACCAGCTTCTGCACTACGGACGAGAAGAAGGGTTTACCTTTCAAATCCGGTCTCCATCAAATCGCGTTTGGCCGTGGAATGTAACTGCCGCGGCAGGGTGCGTCGAGGGCTTCCCCCGAAGAGGTGCCGGCGAGGCGCCGGCCGGTTCCGAGCGGGTCTGCATGATTCGGCGGCAGTATAGGAAACGCCGTCTCTAAAATGCAAATTGGCCTATTCCGCCTGCTTTCAAGGGGATTGTTGGCTCAGGAGTTCGGGATGAAGCCCGCTGGTTGTGCCGGACTCGACCCGTTGGTGTCATAGACCCGGCCAAGCCGCGGCCCGGGGCAGGTGGACGGCCGGAACGCACGGTTGACACCCCCTGAGGTGCGGGCTACTCTCGGACGTGCCCGCAACCATCTATGGCTGAAAACTGGTACGAAATCGAGTACTTGCCGCGCTCCGAGCTTTACGAGCAGCTAACGGCGAACACGGTGGAAGCTCTCTCGTCGGCGGGCACGACGGTCTCGTTGAAGCCTGCGACGAAGCTGTTTGCGCCGGGCGATCCGTCGGACCGGATGCACGTGGTTCAGAAGGGCATTGTAGAGATCTGGCGGATGGGGTTGGACGGAAAGCGGCAGGTAGTCGCCTATCTCGGGCCCGGCGACACGATTGGCGAGACGATCATGCTCACCGGTTCGAGGCGAGAATCGGAAGCTCGCACATCGGGAGGCGCTGAGCTGCTCGAGATTCGGCGCGAAGCGTTCATAGATCTCTGCCGCAAGACGCCAGAGCTCATGATGAGGATGATGGTCGTGTTCGCGCACCGGCTGGAGGCCGCGTACAAGCGCGAGACGATCGAGCGCCGCCGGCAGCTGAAGGGAAGCCTGCAGCACTTCGATATCCCCACGATTCTTCAGGCGCTGGGCCGGTCGCAGGGCACGCTGACCATCCACAACGGGCTCGGCGAGCGGCGCGCCGAGATCGAAAGTCAGAGCGGCGTTCTGCAGTACGCCCGGCTCGGACACCTGCGCGGGATCGAGGCCTTCTACCAGCTTTTCGAGTTGCCGATCGAAGGCGAGTTCGTCTTCCGTGAAGGGGTACGGCTACCTGCCGAGGACCGCGGGCCGCTTATCGGCAAACCGCTGGACCAGTCTCTGATTCGCGCCATCAGTCTCGTCGACGAGTTCCGTGCGCTCATCGATCGCTTCCCGGATCCGGACCGGCTGTTCGTCCCACGCTACGACGATGTTCATTGGCCCGATGACGAGAACTTCGTCGTGGCTAACGACCTCTGGGCCTGCCTGCATCGCGGGCAGTCGTTCGCCGATTCGATAAAGGCGCTTCCGTATTGTCACGCACGGATTTACAAGGTGCTTGCCCGCTTGCTGGACAGCGAGCAGATCTCTCCGGCGTGATCGAGTGACGGCTTTGCTGCGAATTTCGGCCCGGTTCCTGTCGTGCGTCTCGATTGCAGTCGTGTCGTGCGCCGCCGCATCTGCCGTGCAGGAACCGGCGGCCGGGTTGAAGCGCGTCGATACCGGTTACGGCTTTTCGATCGACCTGCCGGCGGGGCTGGAGCGCGGTCCGCAGGCCGGAAATGCGCGTCTCGTGTTCTCGAGTCTGGCCGACGACTTCACCGTTGTCGTGGCCAACTTCGGAGCAACGCAGAAGGATACGGCCGCTGCGTCTAGCGTCTATCGCGAGAGCTTCGCCAAGGCGGGGATGAGCATCGAGACCGAGACGGACGTCGTCGTATCGTCGGTCGCCGCTCGACGGTACGTGATGACGTTCGACAGTCCGTCGGGGCCGGGTCGTGCCGAGGCAGTTCTCTTTCCGTCTGGCGATGAAGTGTTCGGTGTCGTGATCGTCGTGCCCTCGGCGACCGTCGACGCGCGCCGGCCGATCATCGGCCGGGTGCTGGATTCGATCCGGCTGGTGCGATGACGGGATCTGAGCCCACTGCGGCCTGTTGCGACTGCTCCGGAACCGGTTCTGGTTTCGTCAGGGCGTTGCTCGGGTATTGGATCGTCGAAACCGTTCCAACCATGCGGTAAGCTGTCGACGGATGACGCGAAGAGTCCTGATCGTCGACGACGAAGAAGCGGCCCGTTACGGTATTCGGCGCGCCCTGTCACGCGAGGGTTACGCGCTCGACGAGGCCGGGTCGACTTACGAAGCCCGTCGCCGCGTTGCGGCAGTCGTGCCTGACGTCATCCTTCTCGACGTGAACCTGCCCGGAGAGAGCGGCCTGGAGTATCTCTCCGAGCTCGCGGCCCTTCCGGCCCCCCCTCTGGTGGTCATCATTACAGCCCACGGAAACGAGAGAATGGCCGTAGACGCCATCAAGGGCGGTGCGCACGACTACATATCGAAGCCATTCGAGGTCGACGACCTCCGGATCGTCGTCAAGAACGCCGTCGAGACGGTAGCGCTTCGGCAGGAAAACCGGGCGCTTCGGACCAGGCTGGCCGGCGCAAACGGGTTCGGCTCGATGATCGGTAAGAGTGAGGGGATGCAGCGGGTGTTTTCGACCATCGAGAAGGTCGCCGACACCGACGTCACTGTCCTGATCCGTGGAGAGTCCGGGACGGGCAAGGAGCTCGTTGCGCAGGAAGTACATCGCCGAAGCGGCCATCGAACTGGCGAGTTCGTCGCGATGAACTGTGCGGCGATGCCAGCGGAGCTCATCGAGTCGGAGCTATTCGGTCACGAGAAGGGCGCATTCACGGGAGCGGCGGCAAGGAGGAAAGGGAAGTTCGAAGCGGCGGACGGCGGAACGATCTTTCTGGACGAGATCGGAGACATGAGCGTGACGACGCAGGCCAAGGTGCTGCGCGTGCTGGAGGGCCGGGTGGTAGAACGGCTCGGTGGCGATGTATCCGTGCCGGTTGACGTGCGCGTGGTCAGCGCAACCCACAAGAATCTGGAGGCGGAGATCGCGGAGGGGCGGTTCAGGCAGGACCTCTACTACCGATTGCGCGTCGTTACGATCGAGTTACCACCGTTGCGCGATCGGCGTGACGACATTCCCTTGCTCGCAAACGATATGCTGAACCGGTACGCGTCGCTGTACGGGCTGCGGTGCCGAGACATCGAACCGGCGGCGATGCGCAGGCTCGTCGAGTATCAGTGGCCTGGCAACGTCCGCGAACTCCGCAACGCGATCGAGCGCGCCGTCGTCCTGGCTGGCGGCGAGACTCTCACTGAAGCGGATCTGTCAGCCGAATTGACGACGAAGGCGGGCCAACCGGCATCGTCGCTTGACGTAGACGGGGATGTTCTGACGTTGCCGTTCGTCGAAGATTTCAGGGAAGCGCGCAAGGAATTCGAGCGCGCGTACATCGAGAAGCGGCTAGCCGAGACGGGTGGCAACGTGACGCGCGCAGCCGAGCTTCTGGAGATGCATCGGCAGAGCCTTCAGCACAAGTTGCGTGAGCTCGGCATCCGCAAGAAATACAGCGTCGAGTAGCCGCCGGGCAGGAAGTGCGCGTGCTGGCTCCGTACTGCGGCCGGCGGTGCGAACCGGCAGATGCGGAAGCCGGACGTCGAACGGCTTCAGCTATCCGCCGGCGAATCCTTGCCCTCGCCCGAACCCACTTCCCGCATGAAGAAGTCTTCGAGCGAGCTGCGGGTCTGGCTTACGGAGATCAATCGTCCGCCCGCGGCTCGCGCCTTCGCTAGGGCCGACTCGACCATCGCTTCGCTCGGCACGAGGATCAGAGCGCCGCCCGGAGACTTCGAAATGTCGACACCGTCCGCCCTGAGCCTGCCGAGCGCGTCGTCGCTCAGGCCGGTCACGACGATCTCCAGTTGCCCACCCCGGCGGTTCAGGATATCGGAGAGACTGCCTGTTTCGACCAGGCGTCCCTGGTTCAGAATCGCCACCTCGTCACAGAGAGCCTCGACGTCCGAGAGAATATGAGACGAAAAGAATACCGTCTTGCCGGCATCGCGGATACCAAGGATCAGATCGCGAACCTGACGCCTTCCGATCGGATCCAGACCTGACATCGGTTCGTCCAGGAACACGACTTCCGGATCGTTCACCAGGGCCTGGGCAAGTCCCGTTCGCTGGAGCATGCCCTTCGAGAACTTTCGCAGCTGCCGGTCGAACGCGGATTCCTCCAGTCCAACGCTTCCGAACAGTTCGGGAATCCTTCTGGCAAGTGTGACGTCGTCGACGCCCGTCAGCCGGCCATAGTAGTGCAGCAGCTCACGCGCGGTGAGGTAGTCGTAGAAGTACGCCTGTTCCGGGAGATAACCGATTCGGGCGCGCATTGCGACACTGGAGAGCGGCTCGCCGAGTATCCGCGCGGTTCCCGACGTCGGTCGAAGCAGACCCATCAGCAGCTTCAGCGTCGTTGTCTTTCCGGCGCCGTTCGGCCCCAGAAATCCGAAAATAACCCCCTTGGGAACCTCCAGCGTCAGGCCGTCGAGCACTCGAACGGGCCGCTTCCTGAGGAATCCGATCTCGAAGTCCTTGGTGAGTTCTGCAATTTCGATTGCTTTCGTCATTTCTCAGGGGGATGCCCGGTGTGCCGGGCGAGGCAGAGCGCCGCCATGCGAAGAAACTGCTCGCGCAGTTCCGGATCGCCGATGACGGCTACATCCGGCTCGAGCAGCCTTTTGTACTCTTCGACTCCTTCCACTTCGATAGACTGCTGCTCTTCGCCTCTGGATGCAATAACGGCGATTTCATCGACTCGGTGGGTCACTCGAGTGACGAGGCGGGCTCCCAATCCTTCGTTTATCCTGAAAAGAAACTTGGGAGCGAGCCTTTCCAGTTGTGTGCACCAGTTTGCATCGACGGTCGCGACGTGAAGGGTTCGCCCGTCGTACTCGACTGGCGTGGCGACCCTGCGCGTTGCCGGTCCCGCGGCGTTTGCCCACGCTGCGAAGACGCAGAGCCGAACAGCCTCCGGAGCGTCCCCGGATTCGCGAACGACTTTCGGAAGCAGCCTGCCAAGCGCGATCATCGGTTGTACTCGCCCCCGACTTCGGCGCCGTCACTCGATAACCCGGCGCCGTTCAATGTGTGTGTCCCTGGCACGCGCTATCCAGACGAACCAGGTATCAGTGGCTGTGGCCCCCGGCGGCTCCGGCGGCTCCGGCGGCGCCCAGTTTGGTATATGCCACTCGAGTTTCCTCGACGAACTTGAGCGCAACCGGATCGTCCGGCACGCTTCTGTCCAAGGGAACGGTCCGGAAGATGTAGCTGGAGATTCCAGCGCTCTTTGCTTCGGCAGCGCGGTACAGCCGGAACTCGGCGAGCCACTTCGTCTGGTTGGCGACGTAGCCGACGACGGCGTCACCGGCCTCGTCGACACCGTTTATGAGAGGCAGTTGATGCGCGGCGAGTATCAGGTCGATTCCGATCGTCTGAGCTCCGATATTCTTGGCGCTCGGCCGATCGAGGTAAGCGAGGACTACGATCAGGTCGACCTTCTTCCGCAGGTCCGGCAGCAGCTTGTTGATCGACTCGACCGGATCCAGGAACTTGTAGCCCGAGTGCACCGTGCCGGCTGGCCCCGCAGGATCCGCGACTCCGACGATCGCCACCTTGAGTGGTTTTGCTCCAAGGCGTTGAGACTTGAGCTCCTCGACAAGGTAAGGCTTGAAGCCGACCACGTCGGGAGTCGCCGGCACGACGTTGGCCGACACGAGTCGATCGAGAAACGGAAAGTCCTTGGCGGACTGTGAGTGTGCAGACTTCTTCATCAACTCGGCGAGGTACGGCAGATCGCGATTAGAGACGTTCGCAGCGCCGAACTTGAACTGTTCCAGAGACTTCAGCATCCGTTCGTTCTTGACGCGCGTCTGCGCCGCCGCTGCAGGGAGGGTCAGATCGTCTGACAGAAAATTGCCCGCGTCCAGTTGAAGAACGGCGACCGAATGGCCAGACTGATTTGCGAGTTCGTTTACGTAGCTGACGCGCCGCGCCAGCCCCCCCATGGGGTTGCTCGGTCAGCCACAGGTCTCGAGACTGCCGTGCGTGTCTCCGCTGAAGTTGATCGTAACCGCGTATCCGTCGTCCGGACCAAGCCGCTCGGCGAGCGCCTTCGAATTCACGGCGGCCTGCGGGGCTCCCAGTTGCGCCTGCACATTCGCTGTGCTAATCCATGACACGGCAACGAGAATCGCAAGTGCTAGTTTTGCGGTAGTTTGCAGCTTAGTACGCACCTTCGTGCTCCTTTTTCCATTGGCCGGCGATCGGATCGAATCAGTCGCCTCTTGTATGAATCCCACAACCAAATCCGATGTGATCGCAGGGTGTTTCCGGCGGCAAATATACCGTAGGGCAAACGAGGGCCACAAGAAAGGCGATGCCTGAGTCGATCAACCGGTTCATTCTTGCGTCGGCCTCGCCTCGACGGTCCGAGATCCTCACGACTCTGGGGCTCCAGTTCGACGTGAGACCCGCCGATATCGATGAGCGGCAACTGGCTGGCGAATCGCCCCAGCAGTTCGTCATGCGCACTGCGAATGCCAAAGCGGAGGCAATTTCGAAGGACGTCCGGGAAGGCGTCATCATCGGAGCCGACACAGCGGTCGTCATCGACGGGCAACCGCTCGGCAAGCCGGCGGATACGGAAGATGCTCGGCGAATGCTTCGAATGCTGAGCGGGCGCTGGCACGCGGTTATCACGGGACTGTCCGTTCTCGACGCCGCCACAGGGCGACACTCGGCCGACGTCGAAAAGACGCTGGTGCGATTCCGCGACCTTACGGATGCCGAGATCGACGACTACATTGCTTCGGGCGAGCCGGCGGACAAGGCCGGCGCCTACGCGATCCAGGGCCGCGGAATGCTCTTCGTCACCGAGATCGCGGGGAATTACCAGAACGTGGTCGGACTGCCGGCTCCGCTGCTCGAGCGGCTTGCCTTGCAGGTCGGCGCGCGACTATAGGCCAGGATCGGGCTTCCATCATGGCGTTTACCTACGACATTGAACTGTTTCACCCGAGCGCGCTTCCCGGCGCCGGCGCGCGGACCGAGTCGCTCGGAACCTGCAGGATCATCACGCGCAACGTCTTCGTCACGGTGACGGAACACAGCGGCGACGCGCATCTGGTTATTCTCGACGAGTTGACCGAGCTCGATCGTACCCAGCCGCGCTACGTGACGGTGCACGGAAAAACTTCGTATCCGCGGCGCGTAGACCTGCCGGACAAGATCTTCGTCGAGACATCGAGCGGGCACGCACGCGCGATCGCTGGCGACCAGATCGCGAGGATCGTCCGTCAGGGAAGCGACAACCGGGGAACCGGCCGAATCTCGATCTGATTCGCCGGATCGTATTCCGGGCTGGAACGCGTCAGAGTATGTGGCCCATCTTCTCGCGCTTGGTGCGCAGGTAGTTGGCGAACGACTCGTACGGCTGTATCTCGAGCTCGACCCGGCCGACGACGCGCAGCCCCGCGTTCTCGAGCGCCGTCAGCTTCTGGGGATTGTTCGACATCACGACGACCTTGCAGAGTCCAAGGTCGAACAGGATCTCGGCGCACTGCTGGTAATCGCGCTGGTCGGCGGCAAACCCGAGCGAGAGATTCGCCTCGACCGTATCCTGGCCCTGCTCCTGCAGAGCGTAGGCTCGAATCTTGTTCAAAATGCCGATGCCGCGTCCTTCCTGCTGCTGGTAGACGATGACTCCCCGGCCGGCTTCCTCGACGTGCTCGAGCGCCCGGGTAAGCTGTTGGCCGCAGTCGCACCGCAGCGAATGGAATACGTCTCCGGTCAGACACTGCGAGTGGATGCGCACCAGGGTAGGCTCGTCCAGCGTAAGGTCGCCCTTCGCGACGGCGACGAATTCCTCGTCGCTAGTCAGGCTGCGATAACCAACTATGCGGAACTCGCCGTGCTCCGTAGGAAGTTTCGCTTCGGCAATGCGCTCCACGGTCAGAGGGCCGCGTGAGGGCCGGCAATCGGGTTCGGGAGCCGCGCTGGCCCGGCATCCGGTCGTGATCGGTTCTGTCTCGTCCGTTTTCATGAGAAGGCCACAAATCCTAGTTGCCGCGAGACTTGTGCGTCAAGCAGGCTCTATTGCCCGTCCGGCGACTGCCAGTTTATGATACGCCTGATCCTGGAGACGCCATCTTGGACGATAACCAAACCGTCAAGCTCAACAACGTTGGGTCCGGTTCGAACACCACAAAACGGCCAACGCTGATCGTTCTGCAGGGCGAGAGTCTCGGCTCGTCCATTCCGCTTGGCGCGCAGATGTTCACGATCGGGCGCGGATCGGATTGCGAACTCCGGATCGACGACAACCTCGCGTCGAGAGCCCACGCCCGGCTCGAGTCCGCTGCCGGCGGGCAACTCTACTGCATCGTGGACCTCGGCTCGACGAACGGAACTTTCGTCAACGGTCAGGTCGTGGAAGATCCCTACGTCCTGCGGGACGGGGACAAGATTCGCGTCGGCCGGCACGTGTTCAAGTTCGCATTGCTGGACGATGACGAGTCGGAGTTCCAGGACCGTATCCAGCAGATGATCATCCGTGACGATCTTACGAACCTCCTTACTCAGCGGAGCTTCGTCGTCGAGCTCGAGCGTCAACTCGCGCGGCGACGCGACCAGGTCGATTGTGGCCAGATATCGATCCTCATGATGGACCTCGACCACTTCAAGACGGTCAACGACACTTACGGTCACGTCGTAGGGAGCCAGTCGATCAAGCAGGTCGGCGAGATCATCGAGGCCAGCTTGCGCAAGTCGGACGTTGCGGCGCGGTACGGAGGCGAAGAGTACGTTGCGTACCTCACCGACATTCCGACATCCAGCGCGATGCTCATCGCGGAGCGCATTCGAGAGGCAATTGGCCGCCACGAGATAAGCGTCTCGCGCAAAGGCTCGACTGTGCGGCTCTCGGTCACGATCAGCATCGGAATCTCGACGTTTCCGATCCACGGTACCGACCCGATAGATCTGATCGAAAAGGCGGATCTCGCGCTCTACCGCGCGAAACAGACCGGTCGCAATCGAGTCGTCGAGTACGACCCTCAGCGCGACCGCTTCGACGAGGAAGGCTACCGGCGACTCGAGTTGCGCTCGCTGATCCACGACGGCGATCCAACGAGCTGATCGGTTCCAGCGATGACATCGCGTGTTCGGACCGTATGTAAGGCGGCCGTGACCTGCCGTTTGACGGAGGAGCCTGGATTGCCCGTCAACACGAGCCGTCATCGCTTAGAGGCTGCCTCCCATTCGCTCACTGGAACTTCGAGCGAAGCCTGGCGTTTCAGCCACGGGTTTGCGGCGGCACGGACCGCGGCAACCTAGTCACGTCCTCGCAGGCCGGTGTATTGTCAGAGTTTGCATGCGAATTGACCTGAATCTCTCGAGCGATCCTTTTCGCAACCGCACCGTGTTCTGGCTCGTCGTCAGCGGAGGGTACCTGCTGGTGCTGGTCACGCTCGTGATCGCTCTCGCCCGTGCCGGCGCTGTCGGTGCCGATACCGTCGCGTTCTCGGATGAGGCGGCCAAACAGGCCGAATCGATCGCCGGCCTCGAGTTGCGAATTGCCGAGATGAAGGCCGCCGAAGGCAGTTCCCAGTTCACGGACGCCGACCGGCGGGCGCTTGACGAGGCACGGACACTGCTCGAGAGGAAGTCGGTCAGCTGGTCGCGACTGCTCGGCGACCTGGAGCCATTCGTTCCGGAGCGGGCGAAGCTCACTGGAATCGAGATTGTCGGATTCGAGGGGTCCGGGTCCTCGCTTGTCGTCCAGCTCAGGATCTCTGGAACGGGACGCGACCTCGACCAGATGACTACGTTTCTGGCTCGGCTTGACGGCTCCGGCGGGCGATTCGACTCTGACCCGGTCGAGAATGGCCCGCTTTCGGACAACAGCGAATTCGGCTTCGTAATCGATGTGCGATACCGGCCGTCGATCGCTGCGGACGAGACCGGGATTGCGAGCGGCGCGACTGGGGCGACAGCGAATGGCTGAGCATCACAATGGTCATCCGGCGACGGCGCCGCAATCGCCTGCGGCCTCGTTGGCCAGGCTGCGATCGCTTGCGCGTTCGGGCTTCGACGTCAGGACGTTTCTACGAAGCATTTCCCTGGTCGAAGTGGCGGCGATGATGGGTCTCGTCGGTCTCGCAGCAGTCGTAGTCGTCATTTACTTTGCGTGGATTCTTCCGGATCAGGTGCGCCGCCTGCAATTGTCCAACGAGGTTGCGGCCAACAGGGTGAAGATCGAGGAGTTGAGCAAACAGGCCGGCGATCCGGCGTCCTTGACGGCGGCATACCAGCAGGTTCACGAGAGCCTCGACGCCTTCCGCGGACAGACGCTGCAGCCGAGGACTGCCGGACGGCTGCAGATAATCAACCTCGTCAACGACCTGACTCGCGAGACGCGCGTCAAGCTCGATGGGCCGATAGTCTTCGAGACCAGGAATCTCGCGAATGACCTGGACGAGAATGACTCCGGCCGCAGGACACGCGATTCCGAGGACGAAGTCCGCAGCTATCCTTCGCTGAGCATGGCCTTGACGATATCCGGCACGTATCCGCAGATCCGTTCATTCCTCGCCAGGTTCGAAACTGGCCGTCAGTTTGCGGTCATCGAATCGGTAGCCATCTCTACCAATGACGAAAGCGCCAGGGATGGTTCGAGCGGTCGCCGGGGCGACGACGGCGATTCCGGAGCGATTACTCTGGATGTAACGATGACTGCGTACTTTCAACCCGATGCGCCGGCTGTAAGCGGGCTGCGTCAGGTTCTCGATACCGGTGGAGCACGATAGAAAATGGCAACGGCAGCAGCCGCCAATCCCAAACCCCCCATGTCGTCCGATCGCAAGAAGCAGATCGCGCTCGGCTCGCTGCTGGTGGTGCTGCTCGTTGTTGTGGGGTGGAATTATTTCGGGCCTGCATCGAAGACGCCTCCACCTGCGCCGAAGCCGAATGACGGCCGGGTAAGGAATTCGGATCTTCAGGGAGGTGCGAGCCAGGCCGCAGCGGCGCCAGCGGTTGCCGCCGGTTCCAGGGAGACGTTCGGGCCGCTCGAGGTGCTGCCGACGCTTGGACTGTTTACCGGCGAGTTGGCTGCGTCGCGAAACGTCTTCGACTACCCGAAGCCGCCGCCACCCAGGCCGGAGCCTCGGCCGCCGACCGTGACGGAGCCGCCACCGACGATCAACATCGGAAGCATCTCGCCGGGGGGCGCCATCGCCGGCTCCTCGAGACCCGTGCAGGTCGCCGTGACCGGCCGATACTTCCCGACGGATGCAGTTGTGATGGTCAACGGCAATCGCGTGGCAACGCAGCGGCAGTCCGAGACTTCGCTTCGAATCACACTCACGGGGCGTGACCTGGCTTCGCCCGGTGCAGTAAGGATCAAGGTCGTGTCGGCATCGCAGCCGGACCGGCTGTGGTCGCGCGAGCTTCCGTTCACGCTTCAACCGTCTCCCGAGCCCAACGAGTCTTTCATTTACACGGGCAGGATCGGGAATCAGGCGGTGATCGGCTTCAAGGATGGCAAGCGGCCAAAGGTCGTCAGCGTCGGCGATTCCCTGAACGGCGCCGTGCTCTGGAAGATCGTCGCAATCAACGACCGGCAGGTCGAAATGCTCGACACGCGTAACGACATTCGAAAAGCGATCAGTCTGACGCCGAAGTCGCATTCCTGACGGAGGACCTCTGCGTGGAGCCAATCGATCGACGGCGGCGGCGGCGAAACGAGCGAGGTTACGCTCTTCTTGGAGTCATTATCGCGATGACCGTACTTGCGGTGGGCATGGCGGTGGCCATTCCGGACGCGAAGGTGCAGGCGCGCCGCCAGCTCGAGATTGAAATGATGTATCGCGGCGAACAGATGGCGGAGGCCATCGCGCGATACTACTCCGGCGGTGGCAAGGTGCCGCCCGCGGGTCTCATCGTAAAGTCGCCTCCGCCGCCTTACGGATACCTCACAGAGCTTCGCAAGCTGCGTGATGGCATCACGATCGGTACGCAGCAGGTCTACCTGGCCCGCGCCAGCGCGTACATCGACCCGCTCACGGGAGACGAATGGGAGCCTATACGCATCGGCGACCCACGGCTGCGCAAGTTCTTCCGCGCGTGGGTACAGGCGACGGGCCGGCAACTGCCGCCTATCTATGCGTCCTACATGGGCGGAAACGCCATCGTCGACACGACTACTAAGCCAGCCGACGGTCAACCGGGCGCCGACGACGCCGACGACGACGAGGACGAGGATCTCGACGAGGACGGAGACCTCGACGAAGACGACGAGGAAGACGAGGAAGACGAAGAAGAGGATGGGGCTCGCCTGGGCCCCACGTCGGGCTCGCCCTTTGTCACTGTCGCCTACCAGGAAGATGGCCCGCGCGTGCTGGAGCCGACGCGGCGTCCCGCGGAGTCTGTCTTCGGCAACACTCGCAGCACCGGGCCGATCATTGGCGTCGTGAGCAAGGCGCGTGGATCGTCCGTTCGTACCAGGTTCGGAATGGGCAAGTATGAAGAGATGATCTTCATCTACATTCCGCCGTTGCCGCAGGGGCCGCCGGGCGCTCAGACCGGAGCTCCGGCCCAGGGCGGCGGAGACGGTGCGCCGCAGACGGGCGGTGCGGACAATGACGGCGACGGCATTCCCGACAATCTGGAGCAGACGCCTCCGAAGCCGTGATCGCGCCGGTCGGCTGCTCGTATTCGTTCCCGGCTTCCGCTATGCTCGGCGATTCGGATGATCGACCTGCATTCCCACGTTCTGTACGGCATCGACGACGGCGCCGAGACCTTCGAAGACTCGGTCGCCATGTGCGAGCTCGCGGCTGCCGACGGAACCGAGGTGATGGTCGCCACGCCCCATCGTTTCGATGGTATCCACGAGAATCATCCAATAGAACTGCTTCGGGAGAGGCTGGGTCTGATACAGGAAGCGGTCGGCGACCGGATTCGTCTCGTCCTGGGCTGCGAACTGCATTTCACGCACGCGGTTGTCGAGCAGCTCTGCACGACCAAAGAGGGTTGGGGAATCAATGACGGTCCGTACGTGCTGCTGGAGTTTCCGCCATTCTCGATTCCACACGGCTGCGAGAACGCGATCTATCGAATTACGTCGGCTGGGTTCAGGCCGCTCATCGCGCACCCGGAACGTAACCGCACGGTGCAGGAGAGGCCGGAATTCTTCTTCAATCTCGCCGAACTGGGTCTGTTTTCGCAGGTGGATTCCGCAAGTCTCTTCGGGCGCTTTGGAAAGGACGCCGAAGCGACGGCCAGGACCCTGCTCAGGAACAACCTGGTTCACGCGATCAGCAGCGACACTCATTCGCCGCGCCGCCGCCGTCCCGGCCTTTCAAGGGCTTTTGCCGCGGCCAGGGACATCGTGGGCGACGAGCACGCCCGTGCGCTCGTGTACGACAATCCGAAGGCTGTAGTCGACGGCCTTCCGCTGCCGTACGTTCCGGAAGCCACATCGCCGAAAACTAAGCGATCCCGCTGGTTTTTCTTCCAGTAACGAAATGGAATCGAAAACTTCAGATACCCGCGTCGATGCCGGTCCCGTCCCGCTGCTGGACCTGAAGCCGACGTTTGCCGCGATGCGCGCGGAGGTGCTCGAGGCCGTGACGCGCGTCTTCGACAGCCAGCACTTCATCCTGGGGCCGGAGGGTACGGCCTTCGAGCGAGAGATCGCTTCCTACGTTGGCGCCGAGTATGCAGTGGGGTGCGCGAGCGGGTCTGACGCGCTGCTACTGGCCTTCATGGCGCTCGACATCAAGAGCGGCGACGAGGTCGTCACATCGCCATTCACATTTTTCGCGACTGGCGGTTCCATTGCCCGGCTTGGCGCGAAACCGGTGTTCGTCGATATCGAGGCCGGCACTTTCAACATCGACGCGTCGCTCATCGAGCCGAAGATATCGTGGCGTACTCGCGCGATCTGCCCGGTACATCTCTACGGACAGACGGCCGATATGGCGGCAATTCGCGAAGTCGCCGACCTGCACGGCGTGCCGATAGTCGAGGATTCGGCCCAGGCGATCGGCGCTGAATTCGAGGGCCGTCGCACCGGAGTCCTCGGCCACATGGCCTGCTTCTCCTTCTATCCGACCAAGAACCTTGGCGGAGCCGGCGACGGTGGCATGATCACGACCGACGACGTCGAGCTCGCCGAAAAGCTCAGGATCCTGCGCGACCACGGACAGCGGCCGAAATACACATACAGGATGATCGGACTCAACTCGCGGCTCGACGAGCTGCAGGCAGCGGTGCTCCGAATCAAACTTCGATATCTGGAAGCCTGGCACGCGCGCCGCGCCGACATCGCCGCGCGATACGTCGCGCTTTTCGAGTCGGCCGGCCTCCTGGGAGAGTTGACGCCGCCACCCACGAGCCCGAACCGGCGGCACGTCTACAACCAGTTCATCGTTCGCGTCGCAGGCGGCCACCGCGATGCGCTACGCGATCACCTGCGCGAGCGCGGCGTCGGAACGGAGATCTACTACCCGGTCCCCCTGCACCTGCAGGACTGTTTCCGCAGCCTTGGTCACTCGGCTGGTGACTTCCCGGAGTCGGAACGAGCGGCGAAAGAGACGCTCGCCCTTCCAATCTTCACAGAGCTGACCCCGAGTCAGCAGGAAGCCGTCGTCGACCGAATTGCCGAGTTCTACAAGGCTTGAGTTCTTCTAAAATATTAATACTGAAGGAGTTGTTATCGTGAAAGGCGTGATTCTCGCGGGCGGACTTGGAACTCGAATGCATCCGCTTACGCGGGTAACGAACAAGCACCTGTTGCCGGTTTACGACCGGCCAATGATCTATTTCCCGCTCGAAGCGCTGGTGGCTGCCGGAATCAAGGACATTCTCATCGTCACTGGCGGGTCGAATTCCGGCGACTTCCTCAAGTTGCTCAGGAACGGTAAAGAGTTCGGGCTGAAGCACTTGAACTACACCTACCAGGAAGGCGAGGGTGGAATCGCCGACGCACTGTCGCTGGCGGAGTACTTCGCGGACGGCGAACCGATATGTGTAGTGCTCGGCGACAACATTTTCGAGAACGGGATCGGACCTGCAGTTCACGGCTATCCCGGTAGTGGCGCCCGGGTTCTGCTCGCGAGAGTCGACGATCCCGAGCGCTTCGGCGTTCCCGAAATTTCCGGAGACAGGATCGTCCGTATCGACGAGAAGCCGAAAGATCCGAAGAGTACCTACGCGGTGACGGGAGTGTACGTCTACGACCATCGGGTTTTCGAGATCATCAAGGGACTTGAACCGTCGGCGCGAGGCGAGTTGGAGATCACGGACGTCAACAATCGATACATCGGCTGGGATGCGCTTACTTACGGCGCCGTCGACGGGTGGTGGACCGACGCGGGAACGTTCGAGAGTCTGGCCCGTGCTTCCAACCTCGTTCGAGACAAGAGGTTGGCCGAGTTGGAACAGGACGCAAGCGCCCATTCGGGCTAAAGTCTTGCATCCAAAGCGCCGATGAGTCCGGGTGAGAGTTTTCACCCGCATGGCGAACGATGTCGAATCGACCCCGGATTCCGGGGAGAAGTTTTTCGGAGGAGTTGCTCCGGACCTCTACCTGCAGGCTCAGGATGCGTTGCGTTTCGTTCTCGACGGAAGCGGCGCGTTCGCGTGTTCCGACACAGAGTTCGAGGACTTCTACGGAAAGGCGATAGTGCGGGGCGATCGTTTCGAAAGCGATCGCGTGCTGCCATCATCTCCAGTCCAGGCAGCGATCGACGCTGCCCTCAGCGGACAAACTCTAGAGCGTCGGCTGGTTCTGTTTCCAAAGGCAACCGATCGAGATTCCGTATGGATTTTCGAGGCGATTCCTTTCGACGCCCCGGAACTGGCTGAAGGCAAAGGCATTGCGGGTGTTTTTCTTCGGGTCGACATGCCTGCCGGACGCAGGTCGCTCGACGAAATGCTGTTTTCGGTGACGCTTGCCGAGCGGCTGGCTCTAGAGCGTTTGGGCACGGCAAAGGCGGTGGTCGCAACTATCCGGCACGAGATCAGCAACGCGCTCACCACCATTATCGGAAACGCTGAGCTGATGCTGCGAAAATCCGCCGCCGAAGACAAGGCCACCAGGGACCGCATTCTCGATATCGTGGGTCAGGGCCATCGGATTCAGCAGGTCATCGAAAAGCTCGATTCGCTTACCGATGTGCGAACGACCAGGCACTACGGCGGCTACGAGTTGCTCGAACTCGACCTGGAACTGACGACCGAGGTCGATCCGGACCCCGATTCATAGAAGTACGCAAGCGCCTGCGGCGCACCCCCTCGGACGAAACGAGCAGAGGCAGGATGGTCCGCGACCGCGAAGCGGTCGTGCCGATCCGGCGTTCGTAAAGTGGTGCGAGCGAGAGCGATTGGTGCGCAAGCTCGCAGCACTTGGTGTCAACGTGACAATCAAGGAAAAGTCAGAAGTCCCGGACGCCGCCTGACACGCAAGACCGTGCTTCGTAGCAGGACGCACGCCTCGACGCCTTCCTGAAATTGCTGTAAGAAGGTTACTACGGGAGCGTTAACACGCCCGTCGACGAACGATTGCCCCAGGTGAGCGACCATTCGTGATTCGATTCGGAGCTTTCACTGACACTCAGGCCGATCTGGTCCGCGAACAGGCGGCCGAGGAAGAGCGCGCCCTTGTCGAAAGGGCGAAGTCGCACGCCGACGCCTTCGAAGAGCTGTATTCCCGTTACTACGGGAAGATTTTTTCGTTTGCGTACCGGCGTCTCCATTCTCGTGAACTTGCCGAGGACATCACGGCTGACGTCTTCATGAAGGCGCTTGACGCGCTGCCGCGGTTCACCTGGCAGGGCATCAGCGTCTCGGCCTGGCTCTATCGAATTGCAAACAATCGAATTACCGATCATTTCCGGCGTAAGGGACAGTCGGGTAAGGGCGTTCTGAACATCGACGACGTGAAGACGCTCGTGGACGAGCGGCCGTTGGCGGAGGATCGCATCCTTGCTTCGCTTCGACGGCGGGAGGTTGAAGAAGCCATCGGCAAGCTCGGCGAGCAGGACCAACTCGTGGTCACGCTGACGTTCTATGAAGAGTTGTCGAGCCCGGAAGTCGCGCAGGTGATGGGGATTTCGACGAACCTCGTGTATGTCCGGCTGCACCGGGCCCTCAAGAGGATGCGGCGAGTGCTGGAGCGCGAGAGCGCGCAGTAAATGAAGTAAGATCAAGGGGTTACGAAGTACAAATGGTGTGGCGCAGGAAAAAGGAAGTCGAGATCGAAGAGCTGCGGCGCTTTGTCGACGGGATGAAGCGCGGGCAGACGATCGCGACCGATGACTCCCTGCTCGAGACGTTGCGGCAGATTCACGACCGCGGCGATGTCCCGGCGGCCGATCACGATCATCGGCGGGTGCTACTTGACCGGCTTCAGCGCCGTATGAGCGAGCAGCGCGGTGAAGCGGTCTTCCAGAGGTCTCCGGTGCCGATATTGGGGCTTGCGCGGCCTCGGCGCTCACGCTTTCAGATGGCGGTCGCGGCCAGCATTCTCGTGCACGTCGGAATCGGGGGCTTTCTGCTCTCGTGGATGACGTTCGGCAGTGAGCCCTGGCAGATCGAAGAACCGGTCGCCCACGTTGTCGAGATCGAATTGCCGGCAACGATGATCAAGCTTCCGTCGCGGACGCCGGATGGCGTGTCGCGTAACGGACTTACTGCCGTTGGCGCTGGCGTGCGTGACGCGCGACCTGTCGAGACGGCTGCGGCGTCGGTTCCCGGAACGCCTGTCGCACTGCCTGGCAGCGTGGCGCCGTCCGACGGAGCCGTTCCAGGTGGCGTTGCCGAAGGCGCGATGCCCGACTTCGTTGCCAGCGCCACCGGTCCCGGATCGGTTGGCCGGGTTCCCGTGGTCGACGCGCCGGCGGCTCCTGCGGGCGACCCCTCGATGTCGGAAGTGCTTGGCGTTAGTTACGTTGCGGATCCCGACGTTGCGGTCCGGGGGCTCAACCGTCCGAGACCCGTCTACACGCAGGCCGCGCTCGACCGGGGAATTCACGGTTACGTCCGCTTGAGCATCGGCGTCGGCCCGGATGGTTCGGTTCGTGAGGTGAAGGTTCTGAGGAGTCTGGGCTTCGGTCTCGACGAGGCGGCGATTGCGGCGGCCCGCCAGTGCCGGTTCGCGCCGGCTATGAAGAACGGCCGTGCGGTCGCGGCGTTCACCAAGGTGGACGTTTCGTTCGACCTCCGCTGAAATACTCCACGGATGTTCGGCGATACACGCAGGGGCGCGTGTGTTCGAATCTCCGTGGTGGATTTCTTTGGGGGTGGACGTGGGAAAGCGTAGGATTGCCGTTCTGCTGGTGGCGACCGTCTTTATGACGGTCTGCGCCCGTACCGGAGTGGGCCAGATAATGCAGTCCGAGCGTCAGGCAGTGGTGAACGCGCCGGAGTTCCCGGACGGGCTCGACTGGTTGAACACCGGCTCGCCGCTGAAGTTGTCGCAGTTGCGCGGCAAGGTGGTCCTTCTCGACTTCTGGACCTACTGCTGTATCAACTGCATGCACATCATTCCGGATCTCGGGCGGCTCGAGGCAAAGTACGGTTCGTCGCTCGTGATCATTGGCGTGCATTCGGCCAAGTTCACGACCGAACAGGGTACCGAGAACATTCGGCAGGCGATTCTCCGCTACGGCATCGAGCACCCCGTCGTAAACGATCGCGACTTCCGGGTGTGGAGCGAATACGCGGCTCGGGCGTGGCCAACTCTCGTTCTGATCGACACACGGGGCAAGATTGCCGGAAGGGCGTCGGGAGAAGGCGTTTTCGACCTTTTCGACGGGCCGATCGGACAACTCGTTCGCGAGGCCGCCGCCGCGAAGACACTCGACACTCGGCCGCTCCCCTTGAGCCTCGAGCGCAATCGCGCGCCTCGATCGCTGCTGTCGTTCCCGGGCAAGGTTCTGGCCGACCCGAAGTCGGATCGCCTGTTCATCTCGGACTCGAACCACAATCGCATCGTCATCGCCAGCCGGGTGGATGGAAGCATTGTCGACGTCATCGGATCCGGCGCCAAAGGGCTTGACGACGGCCCGTTCGAGAAGGCGACGTTCAACATGCTGCAGGGCGTAGCGCTGGACGGTGACGAGCTCTACATCGCCGACACCGAGAACCACGCGATCCGCCGCGCGAATCTTAAGACACGGACAGTCGAGACGATCGCGGGAAACGGTCAGCAGGCGCGCGAGTACAACGTTGGCGGAGTTGGAATGGCCGTGCCGCTGAACTCGCCCTGGGACGTCGTCGTGCACGGGGGATCGCTCTATGTTGCGATGGCGGGATCGCACCAGATCTGGACCGTCGACCTGAAGACCTGGCGCGCCGATCCTTACGCGGGCTCAGGCCGCGAGACGCGCTCCGACGGACCGCTCCGCAAGGCGGCGCTCGCTCAACCGTCCGGCCTGGCGTCCGACGGGACACGGCTCTTCGTCGCCGATAGCGAAGTCAGCTCGATACGCACCGTCGACCTCGATCCCAGTGGCAAAGTGTCCACCGTCGTCGGAGAGGCACTGTTCGAGTTCGGCGACGTGGATGGCGTGGGACCCAAGGTGCGGCTGCAGCATCCCCTCGGCGTCGCGCTGCACGAAGGACACTTGCTCGTCGCCGACACGTACAACAACAGGATCAAGCGAATCGATGTCGGAGCAAGGGAGTCGAGAACTCTCGCGGGCACGGGCGAGGGCGGATTCGCCGACGGCGATTTCGACCGAATGAAGTTCGACGAGCCGGGCGGACTTTCCGTCGCGGACGGCAAGGTCTATGTCGCCGACACGAATAACCACGTAATTCGAGTTCTCGACCTTGCGACGAAGCGCGCCGAGACGTTCGCGCTGAAGGGAATGGCCCGGTTGAGCGGACCGTTGCCGGCAGGCGCGACGTTCGACGGAACCACCGTCGAGTTGCCGGAGCAGCGCATCGTCCCTGGAAGCGGCTCGATCACCGTCGAGTTGACCCTCGCTCCGGGCCTCAAGCTCAGTGCCGATGCTCCGCAGTTCGTCGCGGCTTCCGCGAAGTCACCCGACGTGATTCGAACGGCCGACGCAAGCGACGGGTCGGTCAGCTTCCCGTACCGCCGGGCGTTCGAAGCCAAGGCCGGAGTTACTACGCTTGTCGTCGACACAGCGCTCTATTACTGTCGGTCCGGCGCCGAGAGTCTTTGCTTCGTGCGACAGGTCCGTTTCGTAATCCCGGTCCGGGTGGATGCGGGCGCCACTGGTCACGACGTGCGCGTGACCTACCAGCTTCGCGAACCCTAGGAGAACACCGAGCACGTGACCGAATCGACCGTAGGGCTCGCCGCGCTGCGGCCGCAGTTTAGGGTCGACGTGTCGCGGGCGGAGGTGGCCGCCAGCGAGTCGCACGGCGTCGCCATCGACGCAACAGTGGTTGCGGTGCTGCGCGGCGCATATTGCGTCGAGATTGCCGGAGCCGCCCATTCGGTAGCGGAAGGCTCGATGGCGCTGATCGACTCGGGGCTGGCATTCCGCGTGAATGGGGAAGGCGACCGGATCACTATGACCATGTCGCAGTCGCTGCTGAGCGAGGCGGTTGTGCGCCACGGACGGCAAGAGCGTGGGCCGGTAGTGTTTTCGAAGCCCGTCTGCACGGTCCACGAAGCGCTTGCCGCGTCGATCCGGCGGCTAGTACTGGAGCTCGCAAGTCATGGAGAAAGGCGTGGCGAAGCGCTCGACCTCGTTATGGCGCTCGTGGCGTTCGACATCGTCGGCCCGTACTCGACCACCGAT
Organism: Blastocatellia bacterium; assembly: GCA_021463145.1. Classification (GTDB taxonomy): domain Bacteria; phylum Acidobacteriota; class Blastocatellia; order UBA7656; family JADIYM01; genus JADIYM01. The sequence continues at coordinate 41,022 of JAJTWZ010000004.1, forward strand.
CGAATGGAGCGCCTGGAACGGTCGCGTGCTGGTCTCGTGGACCGGAGGTTGCGCCGCTCCGTCGAGTTCATGCACGACAACTTCCATCGCGAACTGTCGTTGACCGAGATCGCCGAAGCGGCGTACTTGAGCGAGTTTCACTTCGCGCGGTTGTTCAAGCGAATCACGGGTGTGACTCCTCACACCTACCTGGCGGGACTGCGTATCGAGCAGGCGCGACGGCTTCTTGCGGCTACCGACCGCTCGATCTCCGATGTCGCGGCCTCCGTCGGCTATCAGAGTGCCAGCCACTTCGGGAAGGTCTTTCGCCAGGCGACCGGTTTCCCGCCAAGAGAGTACCGCGAGCTCTCGCGGCGCGGCTGACGGGCGCGCGAATCGCTCGGGAGTGTGCCGCGAAACTGCCGCTTCGGTCCTCCGCCAGGGCAACGGGCGCGAGTGTAAGCGACGGTATCGCCCCCTCGCGCCGTCGCTTTCAACGCGTGAACGTCACCGGGGCAGATCGAAGCCCCGTCGACTTGTTCACGACGGTCACCTGCACCGCCGTTCCCGCAGGCACGGTCGTCTTCAGCTTCTTCTGCTTTCCGACGACCAGAGACGTCGTTCCGTCCGGATTCTGGCTTCCGCGCGGATACTTCGTCTTAGCGAGTTCGACTCCATTCACCTCGACGCGAGTGTCGCCAACGACGAATCCAGTGCCGGTGATCGACAGCGCGCCCTGGCCAGCCGGCTTCCACGTCACGCCCGTGATCACGACATCGGTTGGACTCTCCCCGCAGGCCACCGGTTGATTCGGCACCGTGCCGTTTCGCGCGTCCACCGTGCCGAGCACCCGATTCGAGGGATCGACGGTTACACGCGCCGGCGAAAAGCTTGAGCAAAGACTGACGATCGACTCCCTGCCGCCAATTTCCACTCGCTCGACGACGCGTTCGCCGGACGGGCCAACCAGTTCGACCTCCAGCGGAGTCGTGAACACGGTGCCGGACTGGGTCTGGGAAACGCGCACATCCGTCTGGTAGCTGCCTCCGGGCACGGCCCGCGACGTCCAGGCGGTCTCGTATTTCGGGTAGCCCGTCGCGTAGACCCATTCGTCGAAGAAGGCCGTGAGGTCCTGGCCGGAGGCGGCTTCCATTGCGGCCCGGAGTTCCTGCGTTCGGCCGTTTCCAAATGCGTGCGATTCGAGGTAGTTCCGCAGGCCGGTGAAAAACGCCTCGTCGCCGATCACATAGCGAAGCATCGATACGACCCATCCGCCCTTCTGGTAGATGGTCGCGCCGAAGAGCCTGGACGGCGGCGGCGCGTATAGCGAATAGGCGCCCGCATCGGCTTCGTAATCCATGTAGTAGCTCTCGCGGCCGGCCATCAGGTCGGGGAGGCTGGCGGGGTTCACGTGCTCGGTCCACAGGTACTCGGTCCACGACGCGAATCCCTCGTTGAGCCAGATCTCTTCCCATTCGGCGGGAGACACGAAGTTCCCGAACCACTGATGGCCAAGCTCGTGCGCGACGACGCGATCGTAGCGGTTGTCGCCTGTGATGAGCGGCGATCCGTAACTGGTGCAGGACTGGTGCTCCATCGCACCGCCGAAGTTCTCGAACAACGCGTGGCCGTACTTGTCGAAGGGAAACCCAACGCCGAGCCGCTGCTCGAACGCGGCAATCATTTCTGGCGTGCGCGAGAAGTCGCGCCGGGCGTCGGATTCGAGCTCGGGATAGACGTAATGCCAGACCGGCAGGTCGCCGTGGCTGTCTTCGATCACGCGATAGTTCGAAATGGCTACCGAAATCAGATAGGTCGCGATCTGATGCGTCTCGAGCCAATGGTAGGTCGTCTTGCCCCCAGACTGCGTGGCCTCGACGAGACGTCCGTTGGAGGCGACGACGAACTGGCTCGGAACCGTGACGAATCCCTCGTAGGTGGCCTTGTCCGATGGCCGGTCCTTGCACGCGAACCAGAGGCGCGACCCTTCGGGCTCGGCGAACGTAGCCGCACCGCTCGAGGAAAATCCGAATCCGAGGCCGCCCTCGATGGTGGGCGTCCCGCGATAGACGACGTCGATCGAGAACGTCTGCCCGGCACCGAGCGGCGTGGCAAGGCTGACGCTCACGACGCGGCCGCCACCAGTGCGCGAAAACGCAGCCGCCGATCCGTTCAACCGCACTGCATCGATCGTGAATCCGACCAGGTCGAGGTTCACCGAAGTGAGCCCGGCAACGGTCGCGATACCGTCAATCCTGGTAGTGGCGGAGATCGTGCCGCTGGTCATCGAGGGCTCGACGTAGATGGTGTACTTCAATGCATCCCAACCGGAGTTATCGGGAGCGGTGCGTGCAATGGCGAGCTTGGAGATATCGCGGGTCTCACCCTTCTCGATGGCCTTTATGACTTCGAGATCGGCAACCGGGCGCCGATTCTGAGCAGATACGGGAACCGCGGTTGTAGCAAGGAGAACTGCGATGGCCAGGCGGACGGCTGGCGAGATCAAGTGGTTCATAGACTATGGAGAGGCCCTGAGAGATACGGACTGATACATCGTACCACTGCCGATGAAGCACGGCTGTCCACCGGCACTAACGGATGGACACAGATCGGCCTTTCAACCAGACCAGCCATTCACCCGGACTGGCGTTCTATCCGTGTTCATCTTTGTAGAACAGAGCAAGATTCCGCCGAACCTCCGCAAGATCGAACGCAAGCCGTCTGACATACTCCGCACACCTCTGAACAGTAACGAAAAGGGAGCAAATGCAAATGCCGGAATCACGCGGACTGAACATCGGAGAAGCCAAGGGCAAACTCGGAATCCTTCTCGTCGGTCTCGGCGCGGTCAGCACGACGGTAATCGCCGGCGTCGAGGCCGTTCGTCGCGGCCTGGCAAAGCCAATCGGCTCGCTGACGCAGATGGGCACGATCCGGCTCGGCAAGCGCACGGACGGCCGATCGCCGAAGATCAGCGAGTTCGTGCCTCTCGCCGGCATCGACGACATCGAGTTCGGCGCCTGGGACATCTTCGAGGAAGACGCATACGAAGCGGCGCTTCACGCTGGCGTGCTGGAGAAGGAACTGCTCAACCAGATCAAGGACTACCTTCGCACGATCAAGCCGATGAAGGCGGTCTTCAGCCAGGACTACGTGAAGCGCCTCAACGGCACGCACGTTAAGTCGGGCGCGAACAAGTTCGAGCTCGCCGAAGCGCTCATCGCCGACATCGAGAACTTCAAGGCCGAGCACGGCTGCGACCGGCTCGTGATGGTCTGGGCCGCGTCGACAGAGATCTTCAAGGAGATCGACGAGACGGCGCACGGCTCGATCGAGGCCTTCGAGGCCGCGATGAAGGAGAACAACGAGGCGATTGCGCCGTCGATGCTCTACGCCTACGCGGCGCTGAAGTGCGGCATCGGCTTCGCGAACGGCGCACCGAACCTTACTGTGGACATTCCCGCACTGCGCGACCTCGCGGCGAAGTCTGGCTCTCCGATATGCGGCAAGGACTTCAAGACGGGCCAGACCCTGATGAAGACGATCCTGGCGCCCGGATTGAAGGCCCGGCTGCTCGGCCTCGAAGGCTGGTACTCGACGAACATCCTCGGCAACCGCGACGGCGAAGTGCTCGACGATCCCGAGTCGTTCCGGACGAAGGAGGAGTCGAAGCTTTCCGTCCTCGAGCACATCCTCCAGCCCGAAGTCTATCCGGACCTGTACCAGGACTTCTCGCACGTCGTGCGCATCAACTACTACCCGCCGCGCGGCGACAACAAGGAAGGCTGGGACAACATCGACATCACGGGCTGGCTCGGCTACCCGATGCAGTTGAAGCTGAACTTCCTTTGCCGCGATTCGATCCTGGCGGCGCCGCTCGTGCTCGACCTCGCGCTGTTCATGGACCTTGCCCAGCGAGCGGGCATGAAGGGCGTTCAGGAGTGGCTGTCGTTCTACTTCAAGAGCCCGATGACTGCGCCGGAGCTCTATCCGGAGCACGACCTCTTCATCCAGCTCGTGAAGCTGAAGAACACGCTGCGGCACATGATGGGCGAGGAGCTCATCACGCACCTTGGCCGCGAGTACTACGACAACGAGTAGGCCAGGAACTGGCCACTTGGACACGGATGCTCACGGATTACGCGTGTGCATCCGTGTTCGGCTGCGGCCAGTTCTGCAGTAATTCGAGAAGCGAGAATCCAGGCGTCATGAGCGCCGCGTGCCCGACGCCGGGAAGGATGCGAAGGGTGGCGCCTGGAATACCTTCGGCGAGCTCGCGCGAGGAGGAGGACGGGACGACGCGGTCGGCTTCGCCCGAGACGACGAGCGTCGGGACCGAGACCTGCGCAAGCTCCTTCGTGAGGTCGAGCCGCTCGAGCAGCTCTATCCGGCGGGCGTACCCGCACAACGGCTGACGGCGGACCACGTCCAGAAATCGCTGCCGCCGGTCGCGCGGGATGCGCTCGAGCAGCGCAAGCGCGGGTGTGTCGATCGCGTAGCGGACCGCGTGGACAAGGCGCGCCGGAACGCGGCGGGTCAGCACTCCTCCCCATCGAAGAAACCGGCGGTTCGTGAACTTCGCAAACGAGTTGAGCACGACGAGCCGCTCGATGCGCTCCGGATAAGCGATGGCCAAATGCAAGCCGATGGTGCCGCCGAACGACTCGGCGACGATGGTGGCGCGATCCATGCCTGCGTCGTCGAGCACCTCGACGACGTCACGCACGAGATCGTGGTAGTCGAACGCTCCCTCGCTCCGGTACTTCACCCGATGCAATCGAAAGTGCGCGCCGAGTTCGCCCTCCTGCGCGAAGATCAGTTCGCCGCTGCCGTCGAGACCTGGCAAGTAGACGAGCGGAGGCCCGTCGCCGATCGGCTCGAGCGACGTCACGCCGACGCCGGGCCGAACGCTGCCTCCATCTCACCGGCGATGCGTTCGGCGGCTCCCTTCGAATCCGCCGCCGCCGTGATCGGCCGTCCGACGACGAGGTAGGTCGCGCCGGCGGCAACGGCTTCGGCCGGCGTCATTACTCTCTTCTGGTCGCCCTTTTCGCCCCCCGCCGGCCGGATGCCTGGCGTGAGGATGGCAAAGGGTTCGGACGCGACGTTCTGCCGGATGAGCCCGATCTCGAGCGGCGAGGCGACGACGCCGTCGAGCCCGCAGTCGCGGGCAAGCCGCGCGAGCCGGATGACCTGCTCGGCGGCCGTGGCCGACACGCCCGTCTCCTCGAGGTTCGCGTCGTCCATGCTCGTGAGCACCGTGACGGCGAGTAGCAGCGGACGTTCGAGGTGCTCCGCCGCACATACCTCGTCGACCGCGCGAACGCATTCGGTGAGCATCTGCCGTCCGCCGGACGCGTGCACGTTCACGATCGAGGCGCCAAGGCGCGTGGCCTCGACGCAGGCCTTCGCGACGGTCGCCGGGATGTCGTGGTACTTCAGGTCGAGGAAGACGCGTTCGCCGCGCGCGACGATCTCGCGCACGAGCGACGGGCCTTCGGCCGTGAAGAGCTGCTTGCCGACTTTGAACATGCCGACGGTGCCGGCTAGCCGGTCGACGAGGGCGAGGGCTTCGACGCCGGTTTCGACGTCGAGCGCGACGACGAGGCGTTCTCGGGGAGTCGTTGGAAGCTGCATGGTCGCGAGTGTATCAGCCCGCCGCGTCGATCCGCTCGACGAGGAGCGCAACGTCGTCGTGGTAGAGAATCCGCCAGCGCCCGGACGACTCGAGCGTCAGTGCCCGCGCGGCGGCGGTGACAGGTCGAGCGAACCGGTCAGCGTTCGGATCGATTCCGTGCCAGTCTCGTCGAGATATGCGGAGAGGCCCTCGACCGCCTTCACCGTTGCGAGAGGGTCGTAGAAGCTCGCCGTCCCGATCTGCACCGCTGCCGCGCCTGCGATCAGGAACTCGACGGCGTCCTCTGCGGTCGCGATCCCTCCGATACCTATGAGGGGGATCTGCACGGCGGCCGCCGCCTGCATGACCATCCGCACCGCAACGGGCCGTATCGCAGGCCCCGAGAGGCCTCCGGTCACGTTGGCAATCCGTGGACGTCTGGTGCGGATATCGATCGACACTCCGACGAGCGTGTTGATCAGCGACAGAGCATCGGCTCCGGCCGATTCGATCGCGCGCGCCATACCCGCGACGTCGCTGATGTTCGGCGAGAGCTTGACGATGACGGGCCGTTTCGCGACCCGTTTCACAGCCTCGGTCACCTCTGCCGCGGCGCGCGGATCGTTCCCGATGATCAGTCCGCCTTCCTTCACGTTCGGGCACGAGATGTTGAGCTCGTAACCGTCGATCCCATCGCCATCGTTGAGGATGTGGATCGCTTCGACGTAGTCGTCGATGGTGTAGCCGAACACGTTCGTCAGGACGCGCACGTCGTATTCCCGAAGCCTTGGCAGCTTCTGTTCGATGAAGGCGCGAGCGCCGATGTTCTGCAGGCCGATGGCATTCAACATCCCTGCCGGCGTCTCCTGGATGCGTGCCGGGGGATTGCCCTGCATCGGCTTTGCCGACAGGCCCTTCGTGCAGATCCCGCCGATTCGCGACAGGTCGAAGAGCGGTTCGAACTCCAGACCGTACCCGCAGCACCCGGACGCCGTGAGGACCGGATTATGGAAGCGGATCCCGGCCACCTCGACAGCGAGGCGCGGGTCGCGCCCGTTCTCGCGAGGAGTCACCATACGATTGCCTCCGCCGGGAAAACCGGACCCTCCGTGCAGACTTTCTGGTACTTGAACGGCGGGGCGAACGAGCCCTCGCAGACCTCGACGACGCAGGCGACGCAGATTCCGAAGCCGCACGCCATCCGCGCTTCCAGCGAGACGTAGCACTTCGCGGCGTGCCCGGCCGCGATCTCGCTCACTCGCGCCATCATCGGCCAGGGACCGCACGCATAGACGACGCTCGCCTCTCGTCCTGCCAGCGCCAGGTCGCGCTCGAGCGGTACGGTCACGAAGCCGCGTTCGCCCGCGGACCCGTCGTCGGTCGTCACGGTCACGGGGCATCCAAGGGCTTCGAACTCGTCGAGCGCCGGCAGGTCGTGCTTCGTGCGGCCACCGAAGTAGACGCGCACGTCCGCGCCACGGCCGACGAGCTCGCTCGCCAGCATGAACAGCGCCGGCGAGCCAACACCGCCCGCGACAATCACGGCGCGCCGTCCTTCATCGATAACCGATTCGGTCGGATACGTGTTTCCGAGGGGACACAGCACGTCGACGCGCTCGCCTTCGCGAATCCGCGACAGCGCTTCCAGCCCCTGGCCGAGCACGAGATAGATGAACTCGACCGATGCATCCTCGGCACGGTGGATTGCGAGTGCGCGTCGAAGGATCGGTTCGGCGAGCGCCGCCGGGCGCAGCATTGCGAACTGGCCCGGCAGCACGTCTACCTGCTCGGACAGCCGAAGGCGGATGTGGTAGTAGCGAGGAGCGAGTTGGCGGTTGAACTCGACCGTTCCGGCCAGGTCCTTCATCTACGACTGCTCCGCCGCGTGCGATTCCGCCTCTTCTCCAGACATCTCGTCGCGCATCCGGTGCTCGTACGCCGCGCGGACGAAATCGACGAACAGCGGATGCGGCTCGAGCGGCCGGCTTTTCAGTTCCGGGTGAAACTGGCAGCCGAGAAACCACGGATGGCCGGCGATCTCGACGACTTCGACGAACTTGCCGTCGATTGACTTGCCCGAAAACCTCAGGCCGGAGCCCGCAAGTCTCGTCTCGAAGGCCGGGTTGAACTCGTATCGATGCCGGTGGCGCTCGTGTATCTCCCGCGAGCGATACACCCGCTCGGCGAGCGACCCGGGCTCGAGACGGCAGACCCAGTTGCCGAGACGCATCGTGCCGCCCATCTCCTCGACGTTCACGAGGTCGCGCAGCTTGAATATGACGGGGAATGGCGTTGCCGGGTCGAATTCCGTCGAGTCGGCGCCCTCGATGCCGCAAACGTGCCGCGCGAACTCGATCGTTGCGCACTGCATTCCGAGGCAGATTCCGAAGAACGGCGTGCCGTTCTCTCTCGCGTACTGGATCGCCCGGAGCATTCCGGCGATGCCGCGCTTGCCAAATCCGCCTGGGACGAGGATCGCGTCGAGGTCCGCAAGCTCGTCGCGCCAATCATCGGTCGTCATGAGCGACTCCGACTCTATGAACCGGATCTTTACCTTTACCTTGTTGGCGACTCCGCCGTGGGTGAGCGCCTCGTTGAGGCTCTTGTAGGAATCCGCGAGCTCGACGTACTTCCCGACCATGCCGATCGTCACCGCGCCTTCCGGATTCTTGATCGTGTCGACGAGCCGTTCCCAGGCAGAGATATCGCTATCGTGCGCTTCGAGATGCAGCATCCGGACCAGCTTGTCGTCGAGTCCCTGCGCGGCAAAGACGAGTGGAACTTCGTAGATCGTCGGAACATCCTGCGCCGTGATTACGGCGTCTTCCGATACGTTGCAGAAGAGCGAGATCTTGCTCTTGATGTCGCGCGAGAGCGGCTTTTCGCTGCGGCAGAGCAGGATGTCCGGTTGTATCCCGAGTCCGAGCAGTTCCTTGACCGAGTGCTGAGTCGGTTTCGTCTTCAGCTCGCCGGCGGCCGCGATGTACGGCACGAGCGTCAGGTGGACGAAGACCGCATTGCCGCGGCCGACGTCGTTGGCGAGCTGGCGGATGGCCTCGAGGAACGGAAGACTCTCGATATCGCCGACGGTCCCTCCGATCTCGACGATGACTACGTCGTTGTCGGCCGTGACCGCCTTGATGGCCGACTTGATTTCGTCCGTGATGTGCGGAATGACCTGGATCGTCTTACCGAGGTAGTCGCCACGACGCTCCTTGTCGATGACGGCCTGGTAGATGCGTCCCGTCGTCCAGTTGCTGGCGCGCGATAGACGGTTCGACGAAAAACGCTCGTAATGACCGAGGTCGAGGTCGGTCTCGGCCCCGTCGTCGAGGACGAATACCTCGCCGTGTTGAAACGGCGACATCGTGCCGGGATCGATGTTGATGTAGGGATCCAGCTTCTGCAGCGTGACCTTCAGGCCGCGAGCTTCGAGCAATGCGGCGATCGAGGCCGCCGCCAATCCCTTGCCCAGACTGGATACGACGCCACCGGTGACGAAGATGTACTTGGTGCCCATACGGTCTTCCTTTGCTGCCGGTAAGTTTCGGTCGGATATCATTGTGGCCTTACGAGGCCTTGCGCTTCGAAGAGCGCCCGGACGTGATCGAGATCGTCCTCTGTATCGACGCCGAACGACGGTTCCTGGACTTCGACGACGCGTATGTCGTAGCCGCGCTCGAGGATCCGAAGCTGCTCGAGCCTCTCGGTACGCTCGAGCATCGATGGCGCCATCCGCGCGAGCTCGAGCAGAAAGGATCTGCGGTAGGCGTAGAGTCCGGTGTGGCGCCTGAATCGGGAAATGTCGACGGTCGAGTCCCGGACCGAGTCGCGCTCGAACGGGATTGCAGCCCGGCTGAAGTAGAGCGCCCTTCCGTCGTCGCGCACGACGACCTTGACGACGTTCGGATTCCGGTAGTCGGCCTCGTCGTGCAGCCGCTCGCAGGTCGTGCTGCATACAGCCGACGGATCAGCCGTGAGCGCCGCGACGGCCGCGTCTATCGTCGACGCCGGCAGGAGCGGTTCGTCGCCCTGGACGTTCACGACGATGTCGGCATCGAGATCGGCGGCAACTTCCGCCAGACGATCGGTACCGGTTTCGTGATGTGTGCCGGTCATCACGGCCTCGAATCCGAAGTGACGAACGGCCGCTGCGATCCGGTCGTCGTCTGTGGCAACCAGGACACGGTCGATCGACTCTGCCGAGGCCGCGCGCTCGCACACGCGGACGACCATCGGCTTTCCAGCAATGTCGGCTAATGGCTTACCGGGGAGACGGGTCGAGGCAAATCTGGAGGGGATGACTGCGATCACCGTGTACTGCTTCACGGGGTTCCAGCATGCAGGATGGGAAACGGGTGTGTCAAACCGAGTACCGCGTGCGCGTCCCGGCCCGCTGGCCGGAGCCGGTCGCGATGACGCCCGGACGATCGATCGCCTCAGTCCACGTGGATGGATCGGCCGACAATCAGGAGGTCGTCCGGTTCGGTTCAGGTGGCTGGACCCGGCGACGACCTGCTCGCACTCGTTCCTGCCGTCGCTCGCGCTGTAGGCTCAGGCTCCGCGGTACGCGCCACTCAGGATGATCTGGCCGGTCGGGGCTGGAGAACCACCCGCTGGCTCTTCGGTGATCGCGAAAGCCTTAGGGATACCAGCCGCCGTCAGCCTGTCGATCTCGAAAACCGCGACGCCTTGAGAGTCCGTGTTGAAGGTTCCAGCCGGAATCGGCGAGCTGCCCTCGCGCTCGTCGATGAGCCAGAGTTCGTATGCCCGGTTCGGTTCGACCTTGGGCAGGTTGCGCGCGACGAGCACCCCCGTCTTCTGATCGGGGTTCCAGTGGACGTCGATCGACGGCTCGGGAGCCGCGCCAGTGGGCGTCAGCCGTGTGACGCGCAGCGACGGGTCCCGGGTGATCCCGAGCAGACGGTTCGCGCGATCGAGTTGCTGACGCTGCTGGAGCTCCGTCGAGCGGGCGTCGGACAGCTGCCGTACCGTCGCTTCCAGTTCGGCGCTCGACCGGTAAAGCGCCAATCCGAGAAAAACCGCGGCTATCGTGGCGGCAGCAGCCAACGAGGCAAAAGCAGCGAACGCGCCGAATCGCGACGGGGCCGGCGTCGATGCGGCCTCGTCCCGAGGGCGGAACGGGATGGGTGCGTTCTCGGCCTTCTTTGGCGATATCTCGGAAACGACGCGCGGCCTGAGCGATGCCGGTGGCTCGACGGGCGTGGCCATCCAACCTAGCAGCCCGGTGACATTCTCGTAGGCCCGAAAATCCTCTAGGTCTGACGGAGATCCATCCGCCACCATACCCTCGGCGACGATCAGGTCGTCACCGTCGAGTGCTCCGAGAGCGTACAGGGCTAGTAGTTCTTTCCGGTCGTTCGACATAGCATCACTTCTGCGAGTGTATTCCACGCAATCGGACTTTCGAGCCGGCTGGCGAGCCTGGTCTCTCGCCCTCACCGATGCCTACGGGAGGATGCTGCCGAAAGGATTTGTACTCAATACCGAAAAGATTCGAAAGCCCGGCGCGGTGCGGACTGGCGTTGTGCAATGCCCGACGCGCGGGAGGTTCCTGGCTTTCTGCCACGAACAATTCGGGAGTAGACTGACAGCCAGGTATTCGGTTTCCCATAGAAGTCCAGTTCGGCGCAATGCCGACCCGTCCCCATCCTGCAGGAGGTGCGACGATGCACAGGACGATTGATTCACTCATTGCCGACCAGGAAGTCTACAGCGTCAGTCCGGGAACCAGTGTGGTCGATGCCGCAAAGTACATGGCCGAGCGCAATGTTGGCGCGGTCACGGTCATTGACGGCGTGAAACTCGTTGGGATCATCTCGGAGCGCGACCTGATGAAGCGTGTCGTTGCCGAGGGCCGCGATCCGAAGGAGACCCGAGTCGATGACGTTATGTCGCGCCGGCTCGTCCACGGGTCGCCCGGCGACACCTACGAGGCGTGCATCGGAAAGATGCTCGACAACAAGTGCAGGCATCTTCCGATCACCAACGGCGACCTCGTCATAGGAATGGTCTCGATCCGCGACCTGTATCGCGTAAACGCCGACGACAAGGCCGAGGAGTTGAGCTACATGAACGCCTACGTGAACTCGGCGCCGACCATCTGACGGCGGACGCCGTGACATCTCCGTACCGGCTGCCGCGGGTGTTCCCGGCGGCCTGATCCGACTATCCCTTCATCATAGCGCGGAGGATGAACAGCACGTTTGCCGGCCGCTCGGCCAGTCTGCGCATGAAATACGGATACCAGGCCCTGCCAAAGGGCACGTAGACCCTGACGTTGAAGCCTTCCTCCACCAGCTTGACCTGCCTGTCGCGCGCAATTCCGTAGAGCATCTGGAACTCGAAGCACTTCTGATCCAGCTTCTGCTCACGCGCGAAGCGAATCGTCCCGTTTATCATCGCCGGGTCGTGAGTCGCGATCCCGTGGTAGATGCCGCTCGGCAACAGGAGCCGCACGATAGTGAGGTAGTTCTCGTCAACCTTCGATTTTTCCTGGAACGCAACCTCGGGCGGCTCCTTGTACGCTCCCTTGCAGATCCGGATGCGCGATCCAAGTTCGAGCAGGTCCTTGACGTCCTGTTCGCTCCGGAAGAGGTAGGACTGAATGACGATGCCGACATTCTCGTGCTTTGCCCGGACCGCGCGGAATACGTCGAGGGTTGCCTGCAGGTGGCCCGAATCCTCCATGTCGATTCGAACGAAGTTGCCGTTCTTCGCGGCGTGTTCGACGATCCTGGTGAGGTTTTCGATGCAGAGCTCCTGGCGAATGTCCAGGCCGAGCTGGGTCAGTTTCAGAGAGACATTCGAATCGAGTCCGTCGGACTCGATTCGGTCCAGGATGCGGAGGTACATCGCGACCTCCGCGGCCGCCTCCTCTTCATTGTGTATGGCTTCTCCGAGATGATCGAACGTCGCGGAAATGCCCTTCGAGTTGAGCACCTTGATGGCCGCCGATGCTTCGTCGACGGTCTCGCCGGCAACGAACCTCTTCGTAACTTTGTTGAGGAGCGAGATGCTCGTGAGCATCTTCTTGGGCGTCTCGCGTTCCGAGAGGTAGAGAAGCAGCTTTTTCATGGTGGTTTCGATTGCGCTCTGGCCGGGCCATTCTGCATGGAATGCCCGTCAATGGCAACGACTGGCGCCGATGCGGATCCCAGTGCGGGGCGATTTGCCGGATCGGCGGGCGGCCCGGCGACCCTGCCGCCGCCCTGGTGAAGCTCCTGCTTGACAGAACTGGAGTGCCTGCCTATAGTTGCCGTTTCGCGAAAACGACATAAGGACGTAACGACAGCGGTATGGCGAATCACAAATCCTCGATCAAGCGAATTCGGCAGACTGAGAAGCGTCGCGCGGTGAACCGTGCGAATGGCAGCCGGATGCGCACGGAAATCAAGCGGCTTCGCTCGGCACTTGCGCTCGGCGATGTGGCCGCGGCCAGGGAACTGCTTCCGGCGGTGATGTCGGTCATCGACAAGTCGATCCAGAAGGGCGTCGTACACCGCAACGCTGCGGCCCGCTACAAATCGCGGCTTACGGCTCGCGTGAACACGGCCAAGCCGTCGGCCAGGTAGCCGGACCCAACTCGAAGACACGAAAGGCGCGATGCCGGCTTCGGCGTCGCGCCTTTCGTTCGTTTCGCCAACTGGAGTCCCGGCTAGCCGTGGCGCTCGAGCGTGCAGATAGAGCTGTGCCGTTTGATCCGAAGGTAGACCGACTCGAAGACGCGGAACGGATGGTTCATGTTCTCCGCGCCGAGGTAGGCGACGGTCAGATCCTGCGCGATCGCCAGGTCGAAGTTCTGCCTTCCGGTCGAAACGATCACTGCGCGGCTCTTTCCGAGGATCGATGACTGGAAGACTCCGTCCGTGACGATTTCCCTGATGTGGGCAATCTCCAGCACGCTGGTGCCCGGATGCACGCGATGCATCTGCGAGTAGAGCTCCGGCGTCACGACGAGGGCGTAAGGCCCGTAATGACCGGCCTGTACGAGCGATTCGGTCGCCCGCACCACGTCGCTGAAAGGCTGTCCCGGTACTGTCCAGTCGCCGAGGTCGAGAGTGAGACGCCCCTCCACCGTCGTCAATCCCTCGTAGCCCATCTCTGCGTCGCCGAAGAATACGAGATGATCTTCCCGATCGGCGCAGAACGCAGCGGCGCCGGCGGCAATGGCCGTGTCGAGCGCGACGCCGGTAAGTCGCGATGTCTCGAGGTCCCGCCAGTGAAGGATGAAGTCCTTCGAAATGATCGGGATGATTCCCGCTTCTCGCCGTACAGAGCGCATCGGGTCGGGATCGCCCTCGCCGAGCAGTCCGAGCTGCCCCATCGTGGTGCCCGTGAAGTGATCGTGCACGATCGTCTGGACACCAGCGCCAAGGGGCCCGTGAATGTCGATGATGCGTCTGCCCACGAGCCGGCGGCGCGCGACGTCTATGACGACGGCTTTCAGGTGCTCCCATTCCCGCTCGTCGAGCGGATTCTCTTCGTGCGCGAACACTGCCATCTCCTCACCTCACCGTCGCTGGATTTCCGGGCTCGCGACAACACGGCGAGCGCGAAGGCATTTATCACAAAGTAAGTTCGCAGACCAGAATCTCGAGCTGGAGCCTGGGGGTCCCCACCGAGCTCTTGATCGCGGCGTCGACCTCGTCCATCCGGCGAATGGCCCGGACGATCGCGCCGGTTTCGACGTGGCGGACCTGGGCGTTGAACTCCGACATTTTCCAGGGCGGAAGCTTCACGGCGGCCTGGACCTCGGCCGCCGGCGCCTTGCGGCTCATCAATTCCTTGGCGACGAGCATCTTGCGATATGTCGATGCGAGCATTCCGAGAAGGCCGAGCGGCTCTTCGCCCGAGTCGAGCTGGCGGACGACGACACGGATCGCTCGCGCCCGGTCCCGAGCAAGAATCGCGTCCGTCAGATCCCAGACCTGGTGCTCGCGCGAGCGTGTGACGAGTTGTCGCACGCTGACCAGGTCGATCGCCCCCGCGCCCGCGTGCGAAACCAGTTTTTCGATCTCCACCGACAGCCGTGTCAGCTCGGTTCCGGCGAGATCGACGAGCGCCCCCAGCGCCGCGCGATCGATTCGGCCACCCAGCTGTCTGACGCGAGCCTCGGTCCATCGCACCGCCTCGGCTTCCGAATACGTGTCGAATCGAACCGTCGTGCAGGCCTTCGCGAGTGCGGTCGACGTCTTGCGCCGCTGGTCGAGGGCGTCGGCGATGAAAACGACCACGGCCGAGTCGACTGGACTCTTCAGGTAGTTCTCGAGCGACTCCTGCGAGCCCTCGCGGATCGCGTCGGCATCGTGCAAGACGACGAGGCGCCGCGGACTCATCATCGGAAGCTGCCTGGCTACGTCGAAGGCCGTCTCAAGATCGTGCTCCGCGATCGAGAACGAGTCTATGTTGAACGCCCGGAAGGCCTCGTCGACAGTTTCCGTCAGAAGGGCGATCGCTTCGCGTCTCAGAAAGCGCTCCGGACCGAGGAAGAGATAGAGCGGGGCAACCTGGCCGGCCGAAACCGCCGCCGTGAGGTCGGCTAGAGTAAAGCCCTGGGACTTCGACCTGCTGCGTGACATTCGGTACCTCGAATCTCGGCGAGCCGATGGGCCGACTCAGAACGCGCCGTTGAGAATCGTCGAAATGACGCTGGAAGCGAACTCGCGCGCGAGACGGTCGAGCGCCGGATCTTCTTCGTTGAAGAACGATTGCGGGTCGCCGGCGAGCTCGTACTCGCCGCGGAAGACCATTCGCTGGTTGTCGAAGATCACTCGCGACTTCTTCCGGTCGCGAAGAGTCACACCCGTCACGATGACGACCTGGAATACGCGCGTTCTTCCTGTGTCGTCCAGCAGTGCGCCGCCGGAGCGGACGTCCTTGATTTCGCCCGACAGGACGAGGTCGGCCTGTTCCTGGTCGGTGACGATCCTGAAGCGGCGGTTCCGTCTGAGCAGTTCCTTCGTCACGGCATCCGTGAAGCGTTGCTCGACGCGGAAACGCAGACTCGGATTCAGGAACGTAGGAACGGCAATTGTCTCGTAGCCGGATCCGATCGATTCACCGGTGTCGACGCGTTTGTACTTGCACGCCGAAACGAGCGCGGCTGGCGCCGCGAGCGCCGAAGCGAGCAGTTCGCGGCGCTTCACTTGATCACCACATTGACGAGCCGCCCCGGAACGACGACCACCTTCGCGATGGACTGTCCTTCGACGAGGGACCTGATGCGTTCGTCCGATAGCGCTGCGGACTCCAGAGCATCTCTGGATGCATCCGGCGCTACGAAAATCCTGGTCCGGAGCTTTCCGTTCACCTGGACCGGAATCTCGACCGAGTCTTCACGCGCCAGGTCGGCGTCCGACTCCGGCCACGAAGACTCGGAAAGCGGGCCCGCGTTTCCAGTCAACTCCCACAGTTCCGAGGCAATGTGCGGCGAAAACGGCGCAATCATTCGCGTCAGTGCCGATATTGCCTCTGCCACGACGGCGCGGTCGTTCGCATCCGGTTCCGATGCGGACTCGGAGAACTCATAGAGCGAGTTCGTGAGTTCCATCAGGGCAGCGACGACCGTATTGAGCCGGAATCGGTCTTCGAAGGCATCGGTCGCCCGGCGTACGGTCTGGTGAGTCTTGCGGCGGACCGCGCGCTGGGCGTCGGTCAAGTCCCCGGATGGGTTTCCGGCGCCGATAATGCTCGATTGCCAGCGGACGACCAGTCGCCAGACCCGCGCCAGATAGCGGAATGCGCCCTCTATGCCGGGATACTCCTGAACTCCGGCGGCCGACTTCTTGACCTCCCAGATCATGTCCTTTTCGGGCGGTGAGGCGAAGAGAACGTACAGCCGGGTCGCGTCAGCGCCGAAGCGGTCGAACATATCGTCAGGTTCGACCACGTTGCCGACGCTCTTCGACATCTTGCGGATCTCGCCCTTCTCTTCGGAGAACATGCAGACCATTCCCTGATTTAGCAGCCGCTGGACGGGCTCGTCATGCGTGACGAGACCGATGTCGCGCATGAATTTTGCCCAGAAGCGGCAATAGATCAGGTGCATGTTCGCGTGTTCTTTCCCTCCGACGTACTGATCGATCGGGAACCAGTAAGCGATTTTTTCGGAATCGAACGGCTTCGACGCATTGTGCGGGTCGCAGTACCGGTAGAAGTACCAGGACGAGTCGACGAACGTGTCCATCGTGTCCGTGTCGCGCCGCGCGGGATTCCCGCACGCCGGACAATCTGTGGCGACGTAGGACTCCACGTGATCGAGTGGCGAACCGCGTTCACCCGTGATCGCCACGCCGTGTGGGAGGATGACCGGTAGTTGATCCTCGGGCACCGGAACGACCCCACATGTCTTGCAGTGGACCATCGGAACCGGCGTGCCCCAGTAGCGCTGGCGCGTTATCGTCCAGTCGCGCAGGCGGAACCTGACCCTGCCGGTCCCGAATCCTTCCTTCTCGGCGCGAGCGACGAGGGATGCGCGAGCATCCGCCGTAGCCATTCCGTTGAAATCATTGGAGTTGCAGAGAACGCCCTCGCCGGATGTCGCATTTTCGACTTCTGTGGGAAGGGAAGCGGGATCTACGCCTTCGGGCACAATAACCCTGCGGACCGGGAGGTTGAAGGCGGCAGCGAACTCGAAGTCGCGTTCATCGTGGCCCGGAACACTCATCACGGCGCCCGTGCCGTACTCCATGAGCACGTAATTGGCGATCCAGATCGGCACCCGCTCGCCAGAAAACGGGTTCAGCGCAAATGTGCCGGTCGCGACGCCCCGCTTCGCGAGTTGATCGATTTCACGGGAGGAACGCTTCTCGTTTCGCATCGACGCGACGAGAGCTTCGACGTTGTCCCGGTCGCTCGACCTGGCGACCAACGAGGAAACGAGGGGATGTTCGGGCGCGAGCATGATTGCGGTCACGCCGAAGATGGTGTCTATCCGGGTCGTGAACACGGTGATCGACTCGGCGAGCCCTTCGAGGGCGAAGGTGACGTCGGCGCCGGTGCTTCTTCCGATCCAATCGCGCTGCGAGGTAAGGATCCCGTCGGGCCAGCCGTCCTCGATCTGTTCCATATCGTTGAGCAGCTGGTCGGCGTATTCGGTGATGCGCGCGAACCACTGCTCCTTCTCTTTCTGGACGACTTCCGTGTTACAGCGCCAGCACCTGCCGTTCTCGGCCTGCTCGTTAGACAGGACGATCTCTTCCCTGGGACACCAGTTGAGAGGGCCGAATTTCCGGTAAATCAGGCCCCGCTTGAACATCTCGATGAAGAACCACTGGTTCCAGCGATAGTATTCGGGCTCGCAAGTGGCGATCTCGCTCGTCCAGTCGTATCCGATGCCGAGCCGCTCGAGCTGGCGCTTCATCTTCGCAATGGATTGCGAAGTAAAGACTTCCGGCGCCATACCGTGTTTGATGGCGGCTTCCTCGGCGGGCTGTCCGAATGCGTCCCATCCGAACGGATGGAAGACGTTGAAGCCCCGGAGCCGTTTGTACCAGGCCAGCGCATCGCCGATCGAATAGTTTTCGACGTGGCCCATGTGGAGCCGGCCCGAGGTATACGCAAGCATTTCGACGACCGTGAATTTCGGGCGAGAAGGATCGGGAGTGACCTCGAACGTCCCGGCTTCGGCCCATCGGGCCTGCCACTTCGCCTCGATCGATGCAGGATCGTACTTGTCATTCATGATGGTAGGTTGAGGATTCGTCTCGTGCATGGAGGCGCCATCATACTCCGCGATTCGGGATCGCCTCAACCGCGTCTGGATGGACCGGCTGCCACCGGAATACCCATCCGCCGACTCCGCCGCCAACGGGAAACCGCACGTCCGATAACGCGCGATTTTTCCGGCCCGCCATGTTGACAGGGAGGCATTTCAAATGGTATAAACGGCCGATTCGATTCGACTTAGGCACCGTTCCGGCAGGAACGGCTCCGCCAGAGAATCCTTCAGGACCGCCATCAGAGAGGGGCTCTATGAGGAACTCCCCAGCTAAGGCCAGCAAGGCCAAGCCTGCCACTAAGAAATCAGTAAAACCAACAACAAGAGTCACTTCCGGCGGCCGCGCTTCTGCTGCGGCTGCGAAGTCGACTGCGAAGTCAAAGACGGCGGCCAGGCCCGAAACGAAGGCAGCAGGTAGGAGGCCGGCACCGGCGAAGCCTGCGCGTGCCATCAAGGCCGCTCCTGCGAAGGCGGCATCGGCGAGAAAGGCGGTGCCGGCGAAGAAGGCTGCCGTAGCCAAGGCCGCTGTGAAACGACCGGCAGCGAAAAAGCAACTTGTTGCAAAAAAGGCAGTTCCATCTGCGAAGCCGGCAAAGGCGGCGAAATCTGCAAAGCCGGTTGCGGCCAGGAAGGTGGCAGTTGTGACCAAGGCAGTTTCGGGTCGGGCGAAGCCGGCTCCGGCCCGGAAACAAGTGGCACCTGCAAAGTCTTTGAAATCAGTCGCTTCGAAGGGCAAGGCTGCGGCAAAGCCGGTTCCTGTTCGTGCCGGGGTGACGAAAAGGGCCGCGGCTCCAAAGAAAGTCGCTGTGGTGGCGAAGGCGAAACCGGTTCCTGTTCGTCCCGGGGTGAAGACAAAGGCGGCGGCTCCAAAGAAAATCGCCGTGGTGGCGAAGGCGAAGCCGGCGGCTACCCGAAAGGCCGCAACCCCAGCGCCGAAGCCGGTCAAGGTGGTCAAGCCCAAGCGAGTCCTTCTCAAGCCATTACCGCCGGTGAAGGCAGAGTTGGTCGCCGTCCGGCCTCCACCTGCACCTTTGCCGAAGGCGCCGAAGATGGCCGAGGTGCTCAAGTCGCTGGACGCGGCGATGAAGTTCTTCCAGAAGTCGAATTATGCCGCCGCGGCGGACGCCTTCGAGAAGATCGTCGCCAAATACCCGACGCAGAGCGACATCGTGGCGCTCGTGAGCCGATACGCCGCGATCTGCGAGTCCAAGTTGAAAGCGCCGCCAAAGCTCTCGCAGAGTCCTGAATCTCTCTATGATCAGGGTGTCGTGGAGATGAACAACGGCAACTTCGAACACGCGATCGAGCTCTTCAAGAAAGCGCTGAAGTCGCAGGCCGAGATGCCGCACGTGCTCTATTCACTGGCCGCCGCCCAGGTGCGCTTTGGCAATACGGACGACGGATTGCGTACGTTGGAGCAGGCGGTCGAGAAGCGGGAGATTCACCGGTCGAAGGCTCGAATGGATCCCGATTTCCTGTCGTTGCGCGGGGATGCCAGATTCCAGGAACTCGTTGGCCTCGGATCGCTCTGACCGCTGGAACCGGCCTGGCAATCCAAGTGAGGCAATCCACGAGGGGTGCGTTCCTGTACTGTCCGGGCTGTTGAGCTTCCCGTTCGGCCGGTGACGGCATCCACGGATCGGCGAAGGAGGACGCATGCTGGATGTCGTGATAATGGCTGCAGGACTCGGCACGCGGATGAAGAGTCGCACCGCAAAGGTCCTGCACGCCGTGGGCGGGCGACCGCTGGTCGCGCACGTGGTGCGAGCGGCCGCGGCAATTGGCGCGGACCGGCTCGTCACGGTTGTCGGCCATCAGGCAGAGTCGGTCGAGGCAGCGGTGCGCCGGGCAGCCGAGGGCGCTGGCATCCGCAGCATCCATTTCGCGCTGCAGGCAGAACAGTTCGGCACCGGCCACGCCGTTCAGCAGGCCGCCGGATACCTCGAGGGCGACACCGTTCTTGTGCTCTCGGGCGACGTGCCAATGCTCGAGGCGACGACGCTCCGGGCTCTCGTCGACTGTCACGCGCTCGAGACGAACGCGGCCACTCTTTTGTCAGTCAGGCTCGCCGATCCGGCTGGCTACGGCCGCATCGTCCGGTCTGCGAGCGGATCGTTCGAACGGATCGTCGAGCATCGCGACGCGACCGAGGCCGAGCGCTCGATCGACGAAATCAATGCGGGGATCTATGCGTTCGATCGGGCGAAGCTCCTTCCGGCGCTCGGACGGCTCTCGACCGGAAACGACCAGGGCGAGTACTACCTGACGGACGTGCTCGGCATGCTCGTCGCGGACGGCGACCGTGTCGGCGTCGTCTGCCACGGCGACGCGGCGGAGCTTGCGGGCATCAACACGCGACGCGAGCTCGCCGAAACCGAGGCCCGTCTGAAGCTCCGGACGCTCGGACGGCTCATGGACTCGGGCGTGACGATCGTCGATCCGCTCACGACCTACGTTGACGACACGGTGACCGTCGGCCGAGACACGGTGCTCCATCCGGGCACGGTGCTGTCGGGGGATTCGGTCGTCGGCGAAGGTTGCGAGATCGGCCCGAACGCGCAGCTCGTCGACGCGCGCCTCGCGGACGACGTGCACGTGCGCGCGATGAGCGTGGTCGAAAAGGCGTCGATCGCTGCGGGCGGCCGGATCGGCCCGTTCGCGCGGATCCGTCCTGGGACGGAGCTCGGCGCCGGCGTCCACATTGGAAACTTCGTGGAAGTGAAGAACTCTGTGCTCGGCGCGGGCGCGAAGGCGAACCACTTGACGTATCTCGGCGATGCCGAGGTCGGTGCGAATTCGAACATCGGCGCCGGGACCGTGACGTGCAACTACGACGGTAAGAACAAGCACCGCACGACGATTGGGGAGCGGGTGTACATCGGGAGCGACACGATGCTCGTGGCGCCGGTGACCGTCGGCGACGGTGCGAAGACGGGGGCTGGATCCGTCGTGACGAAGGACGTCGAGCCGGACACGCTCGTGGTGGGGGTGCCGGCGCGCGTCGTCCCGAAACCGAATTCCTGAGCTCCGCGTCCTCTGCGTTATCCGGGCGGTCTCACCGAGAAACTCGTGCCGACGGCCGGGTTACCCGCAGAGGCGCACCGACGCGCGCTTTCTTGTCGAAGCGGAGTGGGCGCATTTTCACGGGAAGTGCGTTCGGGATACTTGCCCACGTCAAGTGTTCGGATGACAGACGAATGAATCCTGTTGGATCGGATGCTACCCGACTTCTCTGGTCAGAACTCTGGAGGGACCGGGTCGAGGCAGAGAGTGTGCCTGGAACGACCATATATGCCACGAGCCGGGTGAAGGGATTTCTGACAAGCAATGACGGCGGCGACAGGAGGCAGGATGAAAGAATTAACGAAGAAACGCTAAACAGGGCCGATGCGAGCGTTAAGCCAAGTGTGGACGCGGCATCTGGCTAAGCGCATGCTAAGTACTAAGCGAAACAGGATCGGTATGATCCTCAGTCAGATCACGGTCGGAGGCCCAATCTGTGCCACAGCATTCGAGACTGACGGCACATAATTTCGGCTTCTTCGAGCCTCTTCCTTACTTCGCCTTCTTGAGCGTCGCCGGTTGGCCCTTGCGGCCTATCGGGATAATCGTCCCGCCCGCCAGGCGGACTTGAACCATCGCCCCGTCCGGAATCGGAATCGGCTCTTTCGGCGATTCGGACCTGGGACTGGTCGGCCTACGAAAGGTCCCTATCAAGAGCCCCTGCAATCTCGGGTCCGAAGGACTGATCGTTCCTAGTGTAAACTTCGCCATTAGGGTCTTCTCTCCAGTTGTTTTCGGCCATCTCGACGTGCGCATCCTGCCAACTTCGCCCGCCAGATGACAGTTGCATAGAATACGACTCGGGTTCCAGCGTTACAAGTACCGTTAGCTGTCCGACGTCGAGCATTGAGTAGCGGCCTCCGGCCCGGAGAGCCAGCGACAGGCCGGTCGTGCGGTCCACGTGGCACGTGACGGCCGGCCCTTCGCTGGCGCTCCGGGTACGCCTCGCCAAGACCGTCCGTCGCGGTAGCCGCCAGCGCCAGTCTTGCTTCGCGTCAACTGATGTCGCGAAGAAAGCGCGTCCCAGGGCAAGGCCGCAGAGGCTTGTCGCGAAGGAAGCCTGTCCCCAAGAAACTCTCAATAGCGAGGAGCCCCAGGCCATCGCTCGAGCGGGGACAGGTAGGAATCACAAGCGCCCTCAAGCATCACGACCGAAGCCTCAGAGGGATAGACCCGTAGCACCTGCCGCGAAACAAGGGCAAACCAGAGCGCAGCACCAGTCGCGTATGTACCGATGAGCCAGGCTGCTAGAGAGGGCGCACAAAGTCGCGGCGATGTGATTGCAAGTGAGGTGGCGATCGAAGCAAGCCCGAAGGCACCAGCAATCAAGGCATACAATCTCGGCCCGTCGCGGCGAACTCGGTGAGAATCGCATAGAGGAAGCTCAACAAGCGGCATCTGTCCCGTGAATCGCTCGCTAAGATAGCTCACGATCGAAGTAGCCGGAAAGAAGAGACGTGCTTTGAGACCGTGAGGCCGATAGCTGAAGATCCGATGAACGGCTCGATTACCGTTCGAAGGCGAATGACATTGGACGCATCGATCCGGAATGCAGGCACCAGGTTCAACCACAAGTAGGTCGCCGTACTTCCAGACGGACTTTGGGATTGGGCCAGATGTGAAGAGCATACGTGGAAGCGCGAGCCTGGGGTGGTCGAACGACAAGCATCAGCGGGCGGGCGCAACGGCGTCAAGGAGAATCGTCGAAGTCTCGCTGCGCGCGCTGGATCGCATCGGGCGGGCGCGATCGGGGCGCCGAGGCGGCCGGGGAAGCGGGCGTAGGTCAGGGCTGCGTTACGTTCGATCGCGGGGCGCCCAACGCTCAGGCGATCGAACGTAATGCTCTTGTCGCATGATCGCTGACACGACGGCTCCGCGGTCCGCGTACATCCGCGGCTGAGCTGTCCAGGTAGTTCTACTGCACAGGGCTCGAGCGACGACTTCGAGTCGTGACTCGTGTCCTCGTGCAGGCGGTTTCGCGTCGCGCCAGCCGGACAACAGCGACCAGGAATGTCGCATCGAAAGCCGTGAATACGGGGAGGAGAGGTAGCCAAGGAGAGGAGGGGGGCACCGACGTTGCCTGCTTTGCCGGCGCGGGCGGTCCCGAAGCCGAAAGCCTGAGCTCCGCGTCCTTAGCGCGATCCCTGCGGCCTCTGCGAAAAGCTCGTGCGAACGGCCGGGTTTCTCGCAGATGCGCAGGGAATTCGCAGAGTCGCGGAGAGGAGCTCGACCAGGCCACTCCCTCCGCCTTCCGTGCATCCTGCCCCGGGCACACCATCCCCAATTCGTCCCCGGAGCCCCTGATTGTCCGCAGTCTTGCCGCTGTGGTACGGTCAGCGGTTCTCGCGAACGGAGGAACCCGGTCCAATGTGTGGAATCGTCGGCTACGTCGGTGGAAAGCAGGTCGTGCCCGTAATCATCGAAGGACTGAAGAAGCTCGAGTATCGCGGCTACGATTCGGCTGGAATCGCGGTCGTCGACGATGCGGGCGGGATGGACGTCCGGCGGGCCGAGGGCAAGCTCCGGAACCTCGAGGAGGCGCTCAGGCTCAAGCCGCTCGACGGTGTGTACGGGCTCGGACACACCCGCTGGGCCACACACGGCCGTCCGACGGAAGAGAACGCGCATCCGCACCGCGACTGCACCAGACGGCTCGTCGTCGTCCACAACGGCATCATCGAGAACTATCTTCAGATCAAGCGGCAGCTCATCGACGAGGGCCACACGTTCGTCACCGAAACCGACACGGAAGTCATCGCGCATCTGGTCGAGAAGTATTCGTACCGAATCCAGGAGGGAGAGCCACGGCCTCCACTGGAAAACGCTGTCCGCCGCGCCGCCGAGTACATGAAGGGCCTCTATGCTTTCGCCATCCTCTCCGCGGACGAACCGGAGAAGATCGTTGCCGTCCGCAAGGGGCCGCCCGTCGTGATCGGTCTTGGTCAGGACGAGTACTTCGTCGCTTCGGACGTCCCGGCAATCCTCTACCACACCCGCGACATTTTCTATCTTGGCGACAACGAGATCGTCACGCTCACGCGCTCGGGCGCGGAGGTGAGCGATTTCGAAGGCAACGCCGTCACTCCGGTCGTCCAGCGGATCACCTGGGATCCGATCATGGCGGAGAAGGGTGGCTTCAAGCATTTCATGCTGAAAGAGATCTACGAGCAACCGCGCGCGGTCCGCGATACGGTTGCCGGCAGGGTCTCGCTCGATACGGGCAGCATCTTCCTTGCGGACGTCCACATCTCGGAGGAAACGCTTCGATCGATCCGTAACATCAAGATCGTCGCGTGCGGAACGAGCTGGCACGCCGCGCTCGCGGGCAAGTACCTCATCGAGGGTTTTGCGAGAATACCGGTCGAAGTCGAGTACGCCTCCGAGTTCCGGTATCGCGATCCCATCCTCGACGACAAAACCCTGACCATCGCCATCACGCAGTCCGGCGAAACGGCCGATACGATAGCGGCGGTCCGTGAAGCGAAGGACAAGCACTCGAAAATTCTTGCGATCTGCAACGTCGTCGGGTCGATGGTAACTCGCGAAGCGGACGGCGCCATCATCACGCACGCCGGCCCGGAGATCGGCGTCGCGTCGACCAAGGCCTTCACTTCGCAGCTCGTAGTGCTATACCTGCTGGGCCTTTACCTGGCGCAGGTGCGCGACCAGCTCACGGCGGATGAACGGAGGAAGCACGTCGAGGAACTGCTCGAGGTGCCTCTGAAGATGGAACAGCTGCTCGGTCACGACGACGAGTTGGAGCCGATCGCGAAGGAATTCTCTCGAGCGTCGGACTTCCTCTATCTCGGTCGCGGGATCAACTTCCCGATCGCGCTCGAAGGCGCGCTCAAGTTGAAGGAGATCAGCTACATCCACGCGGAGGGCTACCCCGCGGGCGAGATGAAGCACGGGCCGAACGCGCTCATCGACGAGACGCTGCCTATCGTCGTAATTGCGACGCGCGAGAAGGGGAACAGGAATTCGGAACTGCTCTACGAAAAGACGCTGTCGAACATCACGGAAGTGAAGGCCCGCGAGGGTAAGGTGCTTGCGATCGTTACCGAGGGCGACACTGAGGTTGCGGAGCTCGTAGACCACGTGGTCGAAGTGCCGGCGACGACCGAGATGCTCTCGGCCGTGCTGTCGATCGTCCCTCTGCAGCTGCTCGCGTACCACATTGCGGTGCGGCGCGGTTGTGATGTCGATCAGCCTCGCAACCTGGCTAAGTCGGTAACGGTGGAGTGAACCGGATGCCCGCGGCGTGACGGTTGGGCGGCGCCGTGCTGTCCTGGTCGCGCAGAGAATCGGGCGGCGTTCGCTCGATCCGTTCAGTCGTTCGAAGCCGAGTCGGCTCCGCGATTCAGTTTGTCGACGAGAGCGCGAAGCTCGCGAAGGTTCCCCACGCGCCAGCGCGCGCGAACATCTGGCGCGACTCCGGGACGCACCATCTGAACTGTAGGCATGCCGAGGCTGGCTCCTGCGGCGATCTCGGATTCGGGGTTGTCTCCGACTACGAGGACTTCGGAAGCGGGCCATCCGTTCCGGTACAGGAGGTCTTCGAAAATCCGCAGCTTGCCAGCGCGCGAGATGGCGTCCAGGTCGTCGACGATCACCTCCACAAATCGGTCTCGAATTCCCAACGCGTCGATTTTGCTTTCCTGAAATGCCCGGAAACCTGTCGTAACCAGGAGCAGGGGGACTTCGAAGTCGTGCAGTTCGGTGAGGTCGCCGTAGCCGTGGAGTGGTCCTGGCATTCGAAGCGCCCGGAATGCGTCGCAACCGGCTCTGGTCATCGATTCCGAAAAACCGTGCCGGGCTGCAACCTCGTCGAACGCAAGGCGCCAAATGTCCTCGAGCGCCGCGTCGAGTCCGTCGCCATCGAACGGGCCGACGCCTGCGCTCCGGATTGCGGCGATTACCGGCTCGAGGAAGGAAACTCCGGCCTCTTCCGGGGCAGCGAGGCACTTGTCGAGGTCAAATACGATTGCTCGCAACATCGGGGGTTCTCCGCGGACGAGTCTCGCCGGTTCCGCCAAAGGCTGTCCAGACGGGTGGCGATTGGAAGCGCGTTGTACTAGTCTGGACTGCAGTCAGGGTTTCGTTGGCCAATCGAGGCCGCCGCTTCGCTTTCGTCCGAACGCTTGCGCTCGCAGGACATCTGGGGGACGGAAGAGCGGAAAACCGAATGGAGGAATACACGTGAAACGCACCTTCGTCATCATTGCGTCCATAGTCATCCTCGTCTGCGCGACGGCTCCCATGCGGGCGGACAGTTCGCGCGATGAAGTCGGCGCAGGGGCTTCTTTCGCTGCTGTCCGGCCGGCTCCGTGCAACCTGAAGGGAAAGGTCCAGTTCGTGGACTCGTTTCCGGATTACAAAATTCAGATCGTCGATTCGTTCCCGGATATCAAGGTCCAGAAGGTAAGTTCGTTTCCGGACGATCCCGGCGAGTGGCAGATCGTGGATTCTTTTCCTGATTTCAAGGTCCAGGTCGTTGACTCGTTTCCCGATCTGAAGGTGCAGTACGTGGATTCGTTTCCGGGTTGTCCGTAGTCGCCACGCTCGGCCCACTCGCGGTCAGTACCGCGAGCGACGGCGAGCGGGCGTGCCGTGCGGAGCGTGCTTCACCGACGCCGCGTAGTGCCGATCGCGGATGCAGCGTGGGTAAGGCCAACGGATCGATACCGCACGCGACGATTCGCGGATGGACATCAGTCAATCCGCGAATCGTCGCCCCGGTTCCAGCGGCCTTGCTGCTGCGGGGCCGCGGCCGTTATGTGCCGGAGATCGGTACGACCTTGACCCTCGTGCCGCTGAAAGGACCTGAATCGACACCCTCGATGATTTCACCGTCTGGCGTGATGAAATCGACAACTGAATCGGCCGCGAACGTTTCGCCGTCCGGCGACAGAGTGATCGCGCACCTGACGCGTACGCGGCCCGCGGGCGCCTTCGTCCCCGGATCGAATACGAACAATTCGAAAGTGAGCTGGTAGGAGTTCTTCTTTCCGCTCCACACGCCGTGCGCCGGACTCTCGGTCTGCGTCGTGAGCAGGTCCGAAACCTCTGTGAAGGTGCCGTCGGACGAGAACGTCTGGTAAGCATTGAACGGCGGCAGCCCGCCCGCGGACGTCGGGATCGCGACGCGCCACGTGCCGGTCAATCCCTTCACCTTTGCGGTGGCCTCATTGGCTTCTTCCTCGGCGATTGGAATCGTTGTGATCGAAGTGGAATCGTTGTCCGCCAGCTGCGGCGGCGTGATAGCGACAGAACCTGAGAGCGCCCGGGCTCCCCAGTTACCGCGACCGCTCGATGCATCTTTCGACTGCGCCGGCGCCATCGTGATCGAACAGAGGACGATTGCCGCAACCGCGAGCGGCGAAAGAATCTTAGATCGGCACATATTCCCGTTCTCCTTCTTCTGACAGTTCTTCGTTCGGACGGGTTCGATCCGTCTTCACACCTAAAGGCGTCGCGCAACGGTCAGAAGGGTCACCGAAGCCCGAAAAATGTTTCCGGCGGGCGACCGGAGCCGGTGCCGGTGCTACTATCGCCGTAGTTCTCACTGACTCCCGGTTGTGCAGGCATGCCGATGACGACGCCCTCTTCGAGCGAGGTCACTCAGTTGTTGCTGGCGTGGGGCCAGGGCGATGGCACGGCTCTGGACCGGCTCATGCCTCTCGTTTACGACGAGCTTCACCGGTTGGCGCGACGTCACATGGGTGGAGAGCGCGAAAACCACGTGCTCCAGACGACGGCGCTGGTCAACGAGGCATACCTGCGGCTCATCGACGCAAGCCGTGTGCAATGGCAGAACCGTGCTCATTTCTTCGCCGTCTCGTCGCAGCTGATGCGTCGTGTGCTCGTCGACACCGCTCGTGCCCGAGATCGCGACAAACGCGGTGGCGGGAGGATCCAGGTATCGCTCAACGAATCCGTCGTTGGAGGGGCTGAGCAGCGTGCCGACCTGATAGCCCTCGACGATGCGCTCACGCTCCTCGAAAGAACGGACGAGCGGGCGAGCCGCGTAGTCGAAATGCGCTTCTTTGGCGGTCTCGAGAACGAAGAGGTGGCTGAGGCCGTCGGCGTGTCGGTCGAGACCGTGAAGCGCGACTGGCGGTGGGCGCGCGCCTGGCTGCTCAAGGAGCTCGGCGAGCCGGGTGAGGAACGGTGAACCCAGAGCGAACCATAAGACTTCGCGAGCTCTTCGAACGTGCCGTCGAGCTCGACACACCCGCGCGCGAGGCGCTTCTTTCGGAGACGCTGGCGGTTGACGAAGAGCTGGGGAGGGAATTGCAGACGCTGCTGCGACACGATGGTGACGAGGACCAGTTGCTGGACCGGCCGGCCGCGTCAGGTTTCGTACGCGAACCTCTTCGCGACAGAGACTCGTCCGTAACGATGCCCGAACTGCCCGGCTACCGGATCCTGTCGAGAATCGGAGCTGGGGGGATGGGGGAAGTATTTCTTGCGGAGGACGAGACCCTTCGGCGTCGCGTGGCGCTCAAGCTCCTGCCGGAGCGCTTGTCGACGAGTGCCGAGAGCCTGGCTCGATTCAAGCGCGAGGCGCGTGCCGCCTCGGCGCTCAACCACCCCGGCATCATGACGGTTCACGAGATCGGTTCGTCGAACGGCGTGCTGTTCATTGCAGCCGAGTACATCGAGGGTGTGACGCTTCGAGAACGCCTTGCAGGCGGGCCCCTTCCAGTCGGCGACGTGCTTCGTATCGGCATCGACGCGTCGGAAGCACTTTCGGCGGCGCACGATGCCGGCATCGTTCATCGCGATATCAAGCCAGAGAACCTCATGGTCCGTCGTGACGGATACCTGAAGGTGCTCGACTTCGGTCTGGCGAAGAATACGGGCACGAAGGAACCCGGCATTGTTGCGGACGAGACCGCTGCCATCGAGACCGATCCGGGGCGGCTAATGGGGACCGTCGCGTACATGTCGCCTGAGCAGCTTCACGCAGCATCGGTTGATGCCCGGACCGACGTCTGGAGCCTCGGGGTCGTGCTCTACGAGCTCGTTAATGGCACGCGCCCGTTCAAGGGGACTTCGACCGCGGGAACGATTCACGCGGTGCTGTCGAGTGAGGTGCCACCCCGGGAAGGCGAATCCGATCCGATCCTCCAACGGCTCGACTCGGTGATTCGCCGTTCGCTCGAAAAGGATGCCGCGCGCAGGTTCGACTCTGCTCGCGAAATGTGCGATGCCCTGCGATCGATACGATCGGATCTGGAGTTCGAAACGCGCGTTCGCCTGTCCTCGGGTGACTCGGTCGTCCACAGTCCATCGGACTCGACCGGTGAGGCGAGTGAGGCGCCATCGGACTCGAACCGGGTATGGTGGCGCCGCCGTCCAGCCTGGATCGCATCGACGATCCTGATCGTCGCATTGTCGGTCTCTGGAGCAGTCTGGCTTCGCTCGCCCGCCGCCGCTCCTCCTGCGGCCGGCGATTCGATCCGGTCGATAGCCGTCCTTCCGTTCCTGCCACTTTCATCTGGATCAGGCGACGATGCGCTCGAATTGGGGATGGCGGACACGCTCATCACGAAGCTCGGTAGCCTCGACAGGCTCGACGTGCGGCCGCTTAGCACGGTGCGGTCGTACCGCCAACCGGATCGTGATCCCGTCGCCACGGGCCGCTCCCTCGGCGTGGCGGCAGTACTCGACGGCACGGTGCAGCAGGCGGGTGACCGGCTCCGCGTCAACGTGCGTCTGCTGCGAGTCCGCGACGGCGCCGTTCTATGGTCGTCGGCGCTCGACAAGGGAGCTTCGGATATCTTCGACGTTCAGGACACGATATCGGAGCAGGTTCTGGCCGCGATCCGTATGGAGCTCTCGGGTGAAGAGCAGCGTCGCGTCGCCAGAAGGGGCACGGAGCGATCGGAAGCTTATCTGCTGTATCTGAAGGGACGCTATTTCCTCGATCGGCGTGGAACGGCGTGGCGTCAGAAGGGCGTCGAGGAGTTCTCGAAAGCCGTGGAGCTGGATCCGGTGTACGCGCCGGCGTACGCGGGCCTCTCGGATGCATACGCGGAGATGGTGTACTGGGGTGACAAGCCCGCGCTCGAATACATGCCAAAGGCGCGCGCGGCCGCCGAGAAGGCGCTCGACATCGATGATGGGCTTGCCGAAGCACACACGTCGCTCGGCGCCGTCCTCGACGACTTCGAGTGGAAGTTCGCGGAGGCGGAATGGCATTACCGTCGTGCGATAGAACTGAATCCGAAGTACGCGCTAGCGCATCAGAGGCTCGGACAACTCTTTGCGGAAGGTGGACGGTTCGACGAGGCGAAGGCCGAGCATCGGATCGCGCTCGAACTCGAACCGCTGTCGCTCAACATCAACATGTCGAATGCGGCGATCCACTTCCTTGCACGCGACAACGCTGTGGCGATCGAGTATCTGAACCGGACGCTCGATCTCGATCCGGATTACGGGGTTGCTCGCGGTCTCCTGGGTTGGATTCACGTGCTTGATGGAAGGCCGGAGGAAGCGGTTCGCATCTGGCTCGGGGACTCGTCGTCCGCGCAAGCGAAGGAGATGCGCGCTCGGTTCGAGACGGGTGGGATAAGGGCATACTTCGCCAGGGATCTGGAGCTTGCGTTCGAGCGGCAGCGTCGCGGCGAGCAGGTGGAGGTGTTCTCCGCGATGGAACTAGCCTATCTTGGGCGCAAGGACGAGGCATTTGCCATTCTGGGGCGAGCCTTCGAACAGAGGAACAGCTGGCTCGGAGAGTTGAACGTAGAACCATCGTGGGACCCGCTCCGCTCCGATCCGCGTTTCGGTGACCTCGCACGCCGTATCGGGTTGCCGCAGGTGTAGAAAGCGTCCACCAAGCGCTCCGGGACACGTGCCGCGACCGGATATCGAGTGGTTCGGGCGAGTGCAGCGCAAGGATCGCGTAACTGTTTAGCGCGGTGGCGTCAGGGGCCGCACCCCCGGCCGTGAGGTGACCCGCTCGCTGTCGCTCTCGGTACTGAACCGCAGGTGTTGCTCGGGCCGGCAATTACGATCGATACCGCAAGCGGCAGCTAGCGGATACAGCCTCCTGACAGTACCCCAGCGACGTCGCGCGCCGCCTTTGGGCGCCCTGCTCGACTGGCGCATCTCCGGACTGCCGCCCGAGTAGCCGCCGGCGCGTGTGTGGGACTTACTTCTCCGCGTGGAGGCGGTGCAGGAAACGGTGCACTACCGGAGCGAAGGTAATCCCGGTCGTCGCTACCACCGCAAGGCCACTGTAAAGCGCATAAATGCCGGCGAACAGCTTCCCCCCAAAAGTCTGCGGCTGCGCGAGCGGTCCCATTCCGGAAAGGATCATCGATGCGTTCGCGAACGCGTCGATCCACGTCATCGACTCGAACCAGTGGTAGCCCCACATTCCGGCGAACAGCGATGCGAGAATTATCCCGAGGCCAATCGACGTCGATACGACCATTCGTCGCGCGAACCTTTCTCTCGACGAAACGCGTTCCGACTTGTGTTCGAATCTGAGCACACCCGGTCATTAGCACACTCCAGACCTGGCTGGAACCGAATTCAGCGGGCGATGGCCCGCGACACGGCCCGTATCGAGCGGACGCGGCGTGCATCCCCGTCCTGACCGAGGTGCGCGTCGCCAGAATCTGCGCGATACTGGCCGGCATGGGCGACGAGCGCAGTCCGAACTACTCCGACGACACCGAGCGAGTCGCGGACGTCACCGAAACGCCGGATCGCGCCTACCCGATGCCGACCGTCGTCTGGTCGCCCGGTCCCTCGAAGCCGGATCCCGTTGCGATCGGAACCGTGCTCGACGGCAAGTATCGAGTCGAATCGCTTCTCGGCGAGGGAGGGATGGGATCGGTCCTCAAAGCCGAGCAGGTCGCATTGCGCCGCCCTGTGGCGATCAAACTGATGCGGCGCGACAAGTCGCTGACGGCGATAGCGGTCGAACGATTTCGGCGCGAGGCGATTGCGCTCGCCCGGCTCAAGCATCCGCATATCGTCACCATTCACGACATCGCGGACTCTGGCGACCTCGGCACCTACATCGTAATGGAGCACGTCGAGGGAGAGTCGCTCCAGGCCGTTATCATGCAGAACGGCCGGATGGAGCCCTCGCGCGCCGTGTCAATCCTCAGGCAGGCGTGCGATGCCATCGAAGCGGCGCATCGGGCCGGAGTTCTTCATCGGGACATCAAACCGGCGAACATCGTGCTGGAGAAGGATGGAGAGCGCGAAATTGCGAAGGTTCTCGATTTTGGAATTGCCGACCTGCGCGATGAGGAAAGCGGAATCCGGCTGCCCGAGGGCATCGTCGGCACGCCTCACTACATGGCCCCGGAGCAATGCGAAGGGCTTCAGGCCGACGCGAGAACCGACGTTTACGCGCTCGGATGCACGCTATACGCAATGGTCGTGGGACTGCCGCCGTTCGCGGACTCGGTTGGAGGAGTGACGGACGTCTTCTTCTGCCAGAGGAACGTGGTTCCCGTGCGCCCGTCCGATCGCGTGGCCGGACTTCCGCCGGCCCTCGAGACCGTGATCCTCAAGGCCCTTTCGAAGCGCCCCGAGGATCGATTCCAGACCGCGGTGGAACTTTCCGAAGCACTGTCTTCGCTCGCGGCTCCGACTAACCTGCCACGGCCGATTACTGCATTCGTCGGCCGCGAAGCCGCAGTCGCGGCAGCGACCGATACGGTCAGGTCGTCGCGGCTCGTTACGCTGTTCGGACCCGGCGGCATCGGCAAGACGCGTCTCGCGATCGCGGTCGCAAGTGCGATGGGCGATTTCTTTCCGGATGGAATCTGGGTGGCAAACCTCGAGACCGTTCGTGATGCCTCGCTCGTGGCTCACGAAGTCGCGCGGGTGGCCGGGGTGAAAGACCGGGCGGGCGCCACGACTGTGCAACTGATGCGCGAGGCGCTCGCGACGAGGCAAGTGCTGTTGCTTCTCGACAACTGCGAGCACGTCGTCGATGCCGTGGCGACGTTTGCTTCCGAACTGCTCGAGGCTGCTCCCGGTGTGCGCATCCTCGCCACCAGCCGCGAAGCCCTCGGTGTTCGTGGAGAGGCGGTCGTCCCCGTGCCAGTCCTGGATCTGCCTGCGGCCGCGGGCTCCATCTCGATCGGCGAATTGTCCCGAGTCGAATCCGTCCAGCTCTTCGTCGAGCGGGCCAGGCAGAGCAGGCCGGAATTCAAGCTGACGGAATCGAACGCTTCGAACGTCGCCGCACTGTGCCGCGAGCTCGACGGTCTGCCGCTCGCGATCGAACTTGCGGCCGCACGCGCTCGAACCCTGAGCACGGCGCAGATCCGCGAACGGCTCTCAGATCGCTTCCGGCTGCTTGGCACGTCGCGGGGGGCTGGGCGTCAAAGCACGCTCGAGGCCGCAATCGACTGGAGTCACGAGCTGCTGACTGCGGAAGAGCGCGAGCTGTTTCGCCGGCTGTGTGTGTTCGAGGGAGGCTGGTCGCTGGAGGCAGCCGAGGCGCTTTCGACCGCCGCCGGCCTGGCGTCGTGGGACGCACTGGACGGACTCGAGCGACTCGTCGACAAGTCGCTGGTCACATTCGAGAATCGAGGCGAGGTGACTCGCTACCGGATGCTCGAGTCAATCCGGCAATACGGCCGACGTCAGCTCGAAGCAGCGGGTGAGACGGCAAGATGGCGCGATTGGCATTCGTCGTGGGCAATAGAGCTTGCCGAGCGCGGAGAGAAGGCCCTGCTTGGCAGCGAAGCTCGAAACTGGCTCGAGTTGCTGGAGCAGGATCACGACAATGCCCGCGCGGCGCTCAGGACGCTGCGCGATAAGGGCGACCGTGCGAGTCTCCTGCGCCTTGCGACCGCACTGGGAGTGTTCTGGAGGGTTCACGGTTACTTCAGCGACGGCCGCCTGTGGCTCGCCGAAGCGCTCGCGGGCGCTGCGGGGCTTTCGGACGAGACGATCTCACGCGGTCACAACGCGCTCGGTGTGCTCGCTTACTATCAGGGCGACGTCGCCGTTGCGCGCCGGCATCTCGAAGCCAGTGTCGGCCTGTGCCGCGCTTCGGCGGATCGAGCGGCGCTCGCGCGAATGCTCTTCAACCTTGCCGCAATACGGAACGGTCTGGGCGAATATGACGCGGCGACGGAGCTTTACCGCGAGTGTCTCGCCATGTTCGAGGAGGCGGGACTCTCGACCGGCGTGGCGCGGGCGATCAACGGCCTCGGCCTGGTTGCCATGGACTGTGGCCGCAACGACGAGGCGAGGGCGCTGTTCGAGCGCTCGATTGGAATCTCGCGTCAGGCGGCGGACCAGCGCAGCGTCGCTGGGACGTTGCTGAATCTGGGCACCGTCGAACGCCGGGACGGTAATCTTGACCTGGCCCAGGGCTACACCGAAAGCAGCCTGCGAATGGCGCGCGACCTGGACGATCGGCAATTGATCGCAAATGCGGTGCACGGACTTGCGACAGTCCACCTTGACTTTGGTGACGTGAGCCGTGCCAGGTCCAGGTTCCGTGATGCATTGTCGATGAGCGAACAACTCGGTGCGGCGGATGGTATCGCCCTCGCGCTCGACGGGATTGCCGGCGTGGCCTCGCGGGCGGGAGACAATGAACGTACGCTTCGGCTGCTTGGGGCGGCCGATTCGCTTCGTGCGGACCGTGCGATCATCCTGCATCCGGCCGACGTCGCCGAGCGCGAGCGGATAGCCGCGGTGGCGACCTCTGAGCTCGGCAGAGAACGCGCGGAAGCGGCGCGACTCGCGGGACGCTGCCTCGACTCCGCGTCGGTTGCTGCGCTTGCGCGGGCTCGCGAAGCTGGCGGCCCGGACACTGCGCCGCTCGTCGGCGCCCCCTGACGAACCGCTATCCGACTGGTACACTCCGCGCTTGCGCGTGCCCGGGATGCAACGACAGACACAAGACAGGGCGGTCCGCCGGCTCGTTCAGGGTTCGGAAGAGGAAACTGCGAGGTGAGCGCTCCGGACTCCAGCCGCGAATCCGATCTGCTCGCACGCCTCAATCCGCAGCAGCAGGAGGCGGTTCGTCACGTCGACGGACCGCTGCTCATCATCGCCGGGGCCGGGTCCGGCAAGACTCGCGTCATCACGCATCGTATAGCCTATCTCGTCGACGTCGTGGGCGTGCGGCCCGAGAACATTCTTGCCGTGACCTTTACGAACAAGGCCGCGCAGGAAATGCGCAACCGAGTGGACGGCTTGCTCTCGGGGGCGATGCGTACGGGACGGCCGCTCGTCTCGACTTTTCACAGCCTCTGCGTACGCATTCTCCGCCGGGACATCGAGCGGCTCGACGAGGGCTTCACGCGCAACTTCACGATTTACGACGCGGATGACTCTTCCCGGGTCGTGAAGGCCTGCATGAAGGGCCTGCGCGTCGACGAGAAGACGCTATCCGTTCGCGCGGCGCACTCGGCAATCAGCAGTGCAAAGAACCGCGGCATCGGTCCGAAGGAGTACGAGGCGCAGGCAGGCGGCGGCTTCGGCCCGGGCGCGGAGGAGAAGCGCCAGTACATAGCGCGGATCTACACGTTGTACGAGTCGCGCAAACGCGCGGCCAATGCGCTCGACTTCGACGACCTGCTGCTGTGCACGGTCCGTTTATTACGAAGGGACAAGAACACGCGAGCGGTATACAACGACCGGTTCCGCTACGTGATGGTCGACGAGTACCAGGACACCAACGAGCCTCAGTACGCCTTGATTCGCCTGCTTACCGAGCGAACGCAGAACCTCTGCGTGGTTGGCGACGACGATCAGGGGATCTACGCCTGGCGTGGCGCCGACATTTCGAACATCCTGAACTTCGAGAAGCACTACCAGGGCGCGAAAGTCATCCGGCTGGAGCAGAACTACCGGTCGACGCAGACGATCCTCGATGCCGCGGGGGCGGTTATAAAGAACAACCGCGTCCGGAAGGGCAAGAAGCTATGGACCGAGCGGACCGGAGGCGAGAAAGTCTCTTACTACGAGGCAGTCGACGGGGAGGAAGAGGCGCGTTGGGTGATTTCGCGGGCTGCCGATGCATTAGCCAGCGATCCGGATACTCGCGTCGCCGTGCTCTACCGGATGAACGCGCAGTCGCGGCTCTTCGAGGAGTCGTGCCGGCGAGCCGGCCTCCGGTACAACATCGTCGGCGGCTTTTCGTTCTACGACCGCGCGGAGATCAAGGACGCCGTGTCGTATCTCAGGCTCGCCCTCAATCGCGACGATACTGTGGCGTTCGGCCGGATCGTCAACACGCCACGCAGAGGCATCGGAAAGGCAACCCTCGACGCGATCGACGCGGCGATGAAGAATGAAGGAGGCGGACTCCAGGAGACGCTTGCCGGAATGATCGCAAGCCGAACCCTGCCGGCTCGCGCAACGCAGGCACTCGAAGGATTCGTCTCGACTATCGATGGGCTCGCCCACAAGGCCGGGCAGTTGCCGTTGTCGGAGGTCGTCCACGCCGCAATAGTCGACTCTGGTATCGAGAAATCGCTGATCCAGGAAGAATCGGAAGAGGCCGAGGGGCGATTGCTGAATCTCGAGGAACTCGTCAATGCGGCGGCCGAGTCCGAGGAGCAGGGCGAAACGCTTCGCGACTTCATCGATCGGGCTGCGCTGGCGTCGGACACGGACCAATACGACGGCAGCGCCAAGGTCACGCTGATGACGATGCACTCGGCCAAGGGCCTCGAGTTCCCGGTCGTGTTCATCGTCGGATTCGAGGACGGCCTCTGCCCGCACGCGCGATCGCAGGACGACGCCTCTCAGATGGAAGAGGAACGGCGACTCGTCTACGTTGCCATAACGCGCGCCGAACAAAGGCTCGCGATTACTCACGCAATGCGCCGAAGGCTGTACGGAAACGAAATGCCGGCGGAGCCATCGCCGTTCCTCGACGAGTTGCCGATGGATCTGTTGAAGGACTACTCGGTCGGACCGAGCTGGCTGAGCTATTCCGGCAGTCCATCTACGACGCCCAGCCGCGGCGCAATTGCCGCGATGACGCGCGATCGTTCGGCGGAGCCGAAGCGGACGTCGAACTATTCGGGAGCAACGTACAACAGCGCTGATTCGATCAGGCAGTTCTTTGCCAAACGGGACGGTGGGCCGAGTCCTTCCGCCCAGACGCCTGCGGCACGTGAGCAATCGCCGCCGGCGCCGGTTTCCGCGAGACCGGCGCCGTCGCCCCGGCGCGATGCACCTGTGTCAGGACCCGCCGGTTTTCCCCCTGGCACGCGGGTGAAGCACGCGAAGTACGGCATAGGTCTCCTGCTTCGGCGGGAGGGAACTGGCGACGACGCAAAGCTGACGGTGTCGTTCCCCGGCTACGGGGCGAAGAAGTTCGTCGCGAAGTTCGCGCAACTCGAAAAGGTCTAGCCGTCGGCACTTTCCCCCATCCAGGCAACTTTCTCCGGGTTCCCAGCTATAAACTATCCCGATAGACTATCGCGAATGAATAGTTCTGCCCAATTTGCGTGCGTGCTATTTTCGCGCACGTTTCGTCAGGGATTCGGTGCAGGGAGGTCTGCATGAGCTACATTCCGGCTTCGGACAGGGCGAAGGTTACAGCGCCGGCGATTCAGGCACGCAAGGGTGGCGAGCCGATCGTCGCGCTGACGGCTTACGACTATCCGTCGGCGCGTCTCGTTGACGAAGCCGGCATCGACCTCCTGCTCGTTGGCGACAGCGTCGCGAACGTGATGCTCGGATACGAGTCGACGATCCCGGTCACGCTCGACGAGATGCTGATGGTCTCGCGAGCCGTGCGCCGCGCGGTCTCGACGTCCCTTGTCGTTGGCGACCTTCCGTTCGGGACCTATCACGAGAGTGTCGAGCAGGCGGTTCGTTCGTCGATTCGTTTCGTGAAGGAGGGCGGCGTGGAGGCCGTCAAGCTCGAGGGTGGGGCCAGGCGCGCGGCTGCAGTGCGTGCGATCGTGGACGCCGAGATTCCGGTTCTCGGCCACATCGGCCTCACTCCGCAGTCGGTCCACCGGCTGGGCGGCTATCGGGTACAGGGAAAGACCATCGATGCGGCAAGGGCGCTGATCGAGGATGCGCTTGCGCTCGAAGAGGCTGGCGCGTTCGCTATCGTGCTCGAGGCCGTGCCTGCCGAGATCGCGCGACTCGTGACGAAGCGGCTCTCCGTCCCGACGATCGGTATCGGTGCGGGGCCCCACTGTGACGGCCAGATCCTCGTCTACACAGATCTCATCGGGTTGTCGTTCGGCCATACGCCGAAATTCGTCCGCCAGTACGCGGACACCAAGGCCGTCATTGCCGGTGCGCTCTCGCGCTACACCCTCGACGTGCGTACGAAGGCGTTTCCTGCGGAGTCCGAGAGTTACGCGGTTGCCGAGGGGATGTCGGACCGCCTTCTGGAGATCGATATTGAATCTGCCGGCGTTTCGGACGAGCGGACTGCCTGAAGATGGAGATCGTCAAACGTACACCGCAGATGAAGGCGCTCGCCGAGCGCCTGCGCGACGAAGGTCAGCGGATCGGCATCGTTCCAACGATGGGTGCGCTGCACTCGGGCCACATGAGCCTGATGCAGCGGGCGCGTCAGATGAGCGACATAGTTGTGGTCACGATCTTCATCAATCCGATCCAGTTTGGACCGGCCGAGGACCTCGAGCGCTATCCAAGAGATCTGGCAGCAGATGCCGAAATGTGCGTGTCGCGTGGGGTTGATTACATCTTCGCGCCGCTGATAGACGAAGTCTATCCGGAGAATTTCTCGTCGTACGTCATAGTGGAAGGACTGTCGGACAGGCTCTGTGGCGCGAGCCGCGAGGGCCACTTCCGCGGCGTCACGACTGTCGTCTCGAAGCTCTTCAACATCGTGAAGCCGCATTTCGCGTTCTTCGGCCGCAAGGATGCGCAGCAGGCAGTAATCATCAAGCGGATGGTTGCCGACCTCTGCATGGATGCGGAGATCGTCGTCTGCCCGATTGTTCGCGACGACGACGGCCTCGCGCTCTCTTCGCGAAACGTCTACCTGTCGTCAGAGGAGCGGGGAGCGGCCACCGTGCTGCACCGCGCGCTCGAAAAGGCACAGGTTCTGTTCGGGGACGGCACGCGCGACGCCGAAACTCTGCGGACGGCCATGGACGAGCTTATCGCGAGCGAACCGCTGGTGCGCATCGACTACATCGAGATCGTCGACGCTCACGACCTCGAGCCCGTCCAGGCGATCGAGGACGGCCATCCTACACTCATTGCCCTGGCCGCGTTCGTCGGAAAGACTCGGCTGATCGACAATGTCGTACTCAACGGGGAGATCTGAACCAGCTGTGGAACGAATACTTCTCAAGTCAAAGCTTCATCGGGCCGAGGTCACGGACGCCGACCTGCACTATGAAGGTTCGGTGACGATAGATGCGGACCTGATGGAGGCCGCCGACCTCGTAGAGCACGAGCAGGTGCAGATCTACAACGTGAACAACGGCAACCGCCTAACGACTTACACCCTCCGCGGGCCGCGGGGGTCCGGGTGTATCAAGGTGAATGGCGCGGCCGCGCATCTGGTGTCGAAGGGAGACCTCGTCATCATTGCGTCGTATGCGAATTACCACGAGTCGGAGATCGACGGTCACCATCCGACAGTCGTGCTTCTCGGCGAGGAGAATCGCATCAAACAGCTCGTGACCGAATAGCGGCCGTTCGCGCCCCGAACCCGGGGCCAGGCGAGACGCAGGCCGTTCAGTGCTCGCGCTGGCCGGGCCTCGGATTGATGTAGCGGTCGACGATCTGGCGAACCGAAGGATCGGGGTCTTCGACGGCCATCGCTTCCAGTCTCGGACGCGGCCGCGGGTCGCCGATTCGGAGGAGCGCGCGGGCGGCCGCACGCCGCAGCAATGCTTCCGGCGCGTCGAGCGCCGCGACGAGTGCTTCTACCGAACGAGAATCCTTGAGCGTACCAAGCGAAGCGGCGGCGTAGCTGCGCACGAACGCAGACTCGCCGGATCGCGACAGGAGCGTCGAAAGGAGCGGGACGGCGCGCGAGTCCTGCAGTTTACCGAGCGCAGTCGCCGCAGCACGGCGAACCGGCTCTTCGGCGTCGTCGAGCAGTTGCGCCATCTGCTCGAACGCATCCGAAGCGCGGCATTCGGCGAGCGCGACGACGGCCCGCGCGCGTCGCCAGGGATTCGAATCGGCGAGCGCCAGGACGAGCCGGCCGACGGGCGGGGGCGAGAGCCGGCCGAGCGCCGTCGACGCTGCCGTTCCCGCGTTGAACGGATCGGAAAGCGCGGCAACGAGTGCTTCCGTGGCGGCAGGGTCGCCGATGTGTCCCAGCGCGACCGCCGCTGCTGCGCGCGCCGTGTGCTCGGGATTGGTCTCGTCCGAGGCATCCGTTGGACGAAGGAGCAGAACGCAGAGCGCTTCGACAGCCTCCCGTGATTCCGATTCGCCGAGCGCCCGCGCCGCTTCACGGCGGACGTGCGGGTCGTCGTGAGCGAGTTGCTCGATCCACTGGGCCGTTGTCGTCACCGCGCGATCATACGAGAGCATTTCCTGAAGGACCAACACGCAACCTTCTACCCGTTTCGCTCGATCATGTGGGCGAGCAGGCCGCGACGGCGCCGCGCGAAACATTGCTCAGGAGAATCGTCATGCTGGAATCAGTTCCACCTGCGGCCGGGGGCGTGTCACCGCCACCCGATCCCGCCGCGTACCTCTACGTCGTCCGAATCGGCGACACGCTCGAGTCCGTGCTCGAGCGTCACGGTCTGCGCACCGATGCCGACAGACGCGCGTTCTTCGACGCGAATCCCGGGCTCAATTCGAATGGACAGCTTACGCCAGGACAGGTGGTTCGAATCCCACCGTCGCCGGTGGCCGCTTCCACAACTTTCAACCCGAATATTCAGACTTCCTGGACCAACGGCTATGGGCGAAATCTCGCCGGTCAGAATCGCTACAACGACGCCCTGCAAGCTGCGCAGAAGCGGTGGCCGGGGGTCGATCCGCTCATCCTGAAGTCGATACTCGCGCAGGAGACGGGCTTCCGCGAGCAGGCGTTCGCTGCGAATCCCCACGGCTATGCAGGTGTCGCCCAGCTTGGCATCGACGAGGCCCACGAAGCCGGGCTCGATACCGGGCGGTCGAGAATGGGAAGGAACGGGCGGGCGCCGTTCTACGATCGTGCTGCGGACGAACGATTCGATCCTGCCAAGGCTATCCCGGCCGCGGCTGTGATCCTCCGTAACAAGGAACGCGCGCTGGAGTCAGGCGCCAGGACTCGGTCCGGTGTCCGGCTTCACGGGTACTCGTTCTATGGCGAACCACGTGGCGACGATCGCTGGCGGCTGGCGGCAGCGGCTTACAACGGAGGGCAGGGCACCATCCTCCGGGCGATGCGTCATGCGTACGGCGAGACGCCCCCCGGCCAGGTCCGCTGGAACGACCTGTTGCGATCGCCCACCGGCAACATTCGCGATAGCCCCCTCTGGAGGGCCATAGCCGAAGTCGGAATGAACCCGGCGTCCAAGTACCGGGAAATCGCCGAGTACGCGGCCAATGTAGTCGCCCGCGCCCGTCAGTAGCCGCCCACGGCAAAAATGGGGCCCGCACGAATTGCTCCGTACGGGCCCCTCGAGACTGGACGCAGTCCGAAAGTCTCAGCGGTTCCAGTTGGCGCTGACGGACTGATTGCCGTTGTCGGCAATCAGAACTTCGTCACGCATTGCGGTCCACCGGCGAATTATCGATTCGGCGCGGTTCGATCGCGCGCGTGCCGCTGCGCGGTCGACCGAGCGCGCCTGTTCGATGACAATGTCGGTGGCGCCTTCGATACCCTGCACATCGTCGGTCGTCCGGATCAGTTGCGTGTACAGCCTGGTTGCCGATGCCAGTGAGTTGAGCGCGAAAAGTAGTTCCACCTCGTTCTCACGATAGTTGCGCGACGTGAAGGTCACCTGACCAGTGAAGAAGCTGTAACGCACTCCGAGCATCTTCGCGTAGTCGTAGAGCAACGACTGGACCTTCTTCTCAATCGCGGCGGCCTCTGAAGCCGTAATGGTCCCGGAGCCGATGCTGTTCGAACGGATCACGATGTCGTTGCCGAGGCTGTGTACGACGATCTCGTTGATGCCGCGCCACTCGACCGGCGCGAGTGTGACGACGAGTTCGTTCACGCCTCGCACGTAGCCCGCGCGGGTGCCGTTGACGAATATGTGCACCACGTCGCCACGCCGTTCGTGCGTTTCCGTCAGCCTGAACACGTTGGTGTTCTGGGCGACGATCCGGACGAACATCTGTCCGGCGCGCGTCGACGCGGTAGCCGACAGAATGCGGACGTTCGATGCCGGGGGATCGGTCTGTCCGTAAAAATCACTGTCGACCACGAACGACCGATCGAGGACGAATTTCAGTTCGGTTCCGCGTCGAAGATTGTCGATGGTGTCCATCGGTTCGCCAGCGGGAGTCGTCAGGCCGCCGGTGACCGTCACAGAGGCGCCCGTCTGCGACTCGAGCCGAT
Source organism: Blastocatellia bacterium (assembly GCA_021463145.1). GTDB lineage: Bacteria > Acidobacteriota > Blastocatellia > UBA7656 > JADIYM01 > JADIYM01. The sequence continues at coordinate 83,889 of JAJTWZ010000004.1, forward strand.
CGAAGGCCACGGTCACGCCACTCGATGTTCCCCAGGCCTTCGCGGCCGTGACCTCTTGTACGCTGCCCTTGAGGGTCGTGCCCGTGGGAATGACGACCGTGTCCTTGATACGGATTGGAGCGATGACGGTGGCGCGAACGGCGTCGCCCTCGCGAGCCGAGCCCGATTCGATCGTCGAGTCCATTTTCACGGCGATGGTCGTACCCGAAGGAACCGTGACACGATCGCCAATCTGTGCCGAGGACGACGGCGCTATCATTCCGAGCGCCATCGTAAGACCAATCGCCAGAACCGCGGCGCGTCGCGCCGCTTTCTGAACGACGTTCGTCGAAGTGTGTGTGAAGTTCATGATCGAGTCACCTCCGCAGGGTTTCGGGGCTCATCGGCAAGTAGCCGGTGTGCTGCCCGCGCGCCGCAGTGCGAATACCGTGCCAGAGAACGAAATGCCCGGTATGCCGCGCGATATGATCACGCCCTGCGTACGAAGCGCCGGTTTCCGGCGTACGCCGGCCACGAGCGGCCCATACCATATGGTCGAGCCGTTGCACGCAAGCGGCCCGCCACATCCGCCGGTCGAGCGCCGTTCAGTTCACGCGTGATGCGTCAGGTCCGAGACTCCGAACTCGCGAAGCGCGCTCTTCAGATCGACCGAAACACCGGTTCGAAGTGACTCGAGGATCGCGAAAGTCGTAAGAGTGGTCGCGATCTGCGAGTCGAGCGGGATGGGCGACGGGCCGCCAGACCGCACGGAGTCCACGAACGAAGAGACCTCCGCCGCGTGCCCCTTGTCCTGGGGGCCGCCTTTGAGTTTCTCCTCGCGTCCCTCGCGATACACCGACGCGGACTTGAAATCGTCGAGCACTGCAGACGAGCCGTCGGCGAAGATCTCGTAGCGCTCCTTCGCCATTCTCTTGTCGCCAAGGGCGACGTAGACGATCGTTCCGACCGACCCGTCCGACATCTCGAGCGAAACTACCAGGCTATCGGCGTCCGTCTCCCTGCCGTTTCCCGAACGAACGGAGACTGCTCCGGCGCGCGCTGGCGTCGATCCGGTCATGTACTGAACGAAGTCCACGAAGTGGCAGACCTCGCCTACTACCCGGCCTCCGCCTTCCACCGGGTCCTGCGACCAGTGCTCCCGAGGAACGAAGCCGGCGTTGATGCGCACACTTACGACCATCGGGCCGACACGTCCAGCGAATCTGTCCCTGACCTGGCGAGCCAGCGGTGCGAAGCGACGATTGAAGCCGGTCAGAAGTGGACGTCCGCTGGCACGAGCTGCATCGACGACGAGCCTGAGACCGTCCGTGTCGAGAGCCAAGGGCTTTTCGACGAACACGGCCTTTCCTGCCGCAAGGGCCCGCGCGGCGAGCGATGAGTGGAGGTTGTGCCGTGTCGCCACGAAAACGCACGAAGTCGACGAGTCATCGAGAATCTGCTCGATGCCCGAGGACATGAACGCGAACTGAAACTTGTCGGCGACACTGCGCGCCGTAAGTCCCGACGAGGTTGCGACGCCGGTGAGCCGGACCCGGTCGAGGCGCTTGAGCGGCGGCAGCAGGCTCGCGGTCGCAAAGTTCCCGGCACCAACGAAGGCGACGCCGACGTCGCCAGGTATGGAAGCCGATTTCGCACTTGAATGCTCCACGCGCTCTGAAAGCGCGGGAGCTCCCGAGTATTCGAGGAGGATCCCGCAAGGCGAATCGCCTGCCTTGCCAAGCACCACGTCATATGCGGCGACCGCCTCTTCAAGTGGAAACCGGTGCGTCGTCAGGTGCGACATCGCGATTCGACCGGATGCAAGCAACTCGATGAAGGACGACATGTTGCGCCCTTCGGTCCAGCGCACGTAGCTGACCGGGTAGTCGATACCGTGTTCCTCGTAGGAGGGGTCATACCGGCCAGGCCCGTACGACCTGGACATGCGCACGTCAAGTTCCTTCTCGTAATACGGTGAACGAGGCACGTCCATCGGCACAAGCCCGACGACGACGACGCGCGCTCGCATCCTCGCGATGCGTCCGGCCAGTTCGATCGGGTCGTTAGATTTCGCGCTCGCGGTAATCACCACCGCATCCGCGCCGACGCCGCCGGTGAAAGCGTCAATCTGCCGCTCGACGTCTTCCTTTCGGATGATTGCCAGATCCGCCCCTGACACGACGGCGCGAGCAACGGTGGCCGGATCCAGGTCGACACCGGCTACGCGACAGCCCGAGGCGCGAAGCAACTGCACCGTTATCTGTCCAATGAGGCCGAGGCCGATCACGACGACCGTCTCGCCGAGCCGCGCATCGGCTTGACGCACGCCCTGCATCGCAATCGCGCCAATCGTCGTGTACGCCGCATCGTCGAACGAAACCGAGTCAGGAAGGGGAGTGCAGAGGTTGCGAGGAACGAAAATGAGCTCGGCGTGGTTTGCGTACGTCGCTCCGGCGCAGGCAACGCGGTCGCCGACGTGCAGGTCAGTGACGCCTTCGCCGACGGCCGCAACTACCCCGGCCGCGCTGTATCCGAAGGGCTTGAGCGACTCGAGCCGGGTCCGAACCTTGAGGACCGTAGCGCCGAGTCCTTCCTTCCTGACGTTGTCGACAACTTGTTTGACCAGGTCCGGACGTTGGCGAGCCTTGCCGAGGAGTGAACTCTGCCCCACCGAGACGGTGCCGCGTTCCGTTCCAGCGCTGATGAGTGACCTCGAGGTCTGCACGAGCACGCCACCGGGCCTGCAGGCCGGAGGCGGCACATCGCCGACGCTCACCTCTCCCGACTTGAAATTCTGGAAGACCTGCTTCATCGAGCCGTGGATCGCGCGCGAACGTACAGGGTCATCGAGATCCTAGGCCGACGGCGCGTAGTTCGCGCGACGTTCGTGGCGGAACGCCTGAAGAACCTTGTGGACCTGTCGCGGCTTCAACGATCCGCCGAGCGACTCGGCAATGGTCTGGTGCAGCCCCTTGTCGGGCGGGGTTGTCGACTCCAGATAGGACAGATACTGCCGGACGATTTCGTCGCGATGCTCAGGTGCCGGATCCGGAACCGCCTCGAACGCCCGGGGATCGTCGTGAAGTACGTCAATCCATCGAAGAACCTGCCACCTGTTTGCATAACCGAGCGAGTCGGCAAGGGTCTGCGGCAATTCGTCGAGACTGTGCTCGCGTGCCTGAATCGCCAACCAGTAGGCCCGCTCGATCTCGAAGAGCTGCTGGCGCGAGAGCCTGGGCGTCGGACTGGCGGCATCCTGCTTCCGGGCCAGGTCGCGCACGGCGAGGATGACTTCCTTGATAGGTACGTTGAGCTGCGTTGCGATCGCACGGCGGCGGCCACCGGCCGGACGCTCGTGCCGCTCGACCATGTCCCGGTAGATCGCCCACGCCTGCTCGCGAAGCTCCGGCGTCAGATGAGCCATCTTCGCCGTGACGTCCTGGATGACTTCCGCCACCATCCAGCGTCGCACCCACAGCTTTTCCGCAATCGAGGCGTGCAGTTCGCGCAATGATTCGCTGCCGCCGTTGGCAAGCCCGAAGGCCTCGGTGATCTGTTGCCGGATCTCGTCCGTGAGGTCGGTCGGCTTTGGCGGCCGTGGTCCCTTCTTGACCTTCTTGACGAGCACCGGCGACCGGGGGCGCGCGGCGTCGGCGACTGCCGCCCGGGGGCCTGCCTTTCGAACTTCGACCGCTGCCGGCCTGGCGGGCTTGCCGCCGGTCACGGGCGCGACTGCGGGATCGGCGACGCCCATTCGCTTCGAACACTTCGAGCAATACAGAGCATTGCGGTTCGGCGAAAAGAACGTGACGTTGCACAAATCACAGCTCTTTCGAAACTTCATTCCGGCCATAGCGGTGAATACTGTATCGAGCCCGTTTGGTCTGTCAAGGAATGGGAATTGAAGGAATACGGAGGCCTCGGGACAGCTTGAAACAGCGCCGAATCCGGCCGCTATCGGCAGGGACGAGGACTCGTCAGCTGTACTCGGTAACCTCGTCGTCGCCGTCGTCGTCCCGGCCCTCGGTCGCGCCGGTATCGCGCCCGTCAAGCGGGTCGGTGACTCGGACGGGAGCCGGCGCCGAAGAGTCCTCGATTATTCGCGACGCCTCGACGAGACGGGAGGAGCGGCGCTGCGGCTCCGCCCCGGGTTCGGGCATTATTGAAAGGTCGAGCTCGATCTCCTGCAAAACTTCGATGAGGTCGGTGATCGATCGATGACGGGCGTCCGGGTTGAGCTCGAGCGCCCTGAGCATCGACTGCTCCAGCGCGAGTGGAATGCCAAGTTCCTTGTTGAGCACCATCAGCGGCCTTGGATCCTCCGTGAGATAAACGGCCGCGTCGCCCTCGATTGCTGCATCCGAAAACGGAATCCAGCCACTGAGCATCTGGTAACAGAGCGCGCCGAGCGAGAAGATGTCGGTCCGGTCGTCAGCTTCGACACCGCGGCCAGTAACGATCTCGGGCGCGAAATAGTTGTCGTAGTTCTGCAGTCGCAAAGCTCCGGCCGGTGCGGTCAGGGCGCGCGCGTTGTGAATCCGGATAGTCGTCGCAAGGCCGAAGTCTGCGAGCTTGACCGTCACGCCTCTCTCGGACCGATCGACGATGAGCACGTTCTCGGGCGTGATGTTCCCGTGGACGAATCCGGAGTGGTGAGCGCCGGTCAGCACGTCCGCCACGCGCAGCAACGTGGAAACGACGAATGGCGGCTTGAGAGGCGCCTCGCCGGTTATGAGCTCGTCGAGCGGGATGCCGGGGAAGTCGGTGCTGAGCAGCGCGTATCGGCCATCTTCGAGCTGAATTGGAATGTAGTCACCCAGCACGTCCGGCTCTCGAAGGCCCTGAGCGAGTCTTTCGGAAAGCTGCAGTAGCGAGCCGAAGACCTTCGAATTGACAAGCCCGCGACGGAACAGCCTCAGCGCAAAAACCTGGCCTGGGTCGATCGCGTCTTCGACCCGGTACACCACGCCGAAGCGGTCCGTTCTCATTCTCTCGACGACGCGAAGACTCTCGTTGACGACGACTCCGATCGGCAGATAAGTCTCCGTTGTGTGAGGAATCAGCGGAAATCCGTCTGCCTTGCAGAAGCGGACTTCGTCCACGTAGACGGTATTGCACTTTGGGCAGACTGGCATTCTCGTCCTGGCGACCCTGGCCGCTCCTAGTATCGGGATTTTGTCTGAGGTGCGGACAGAGACTCCGCAATTCGGCGCGCGACGAGTGGACCGACCCGCAACGCGCCCTTCATATGAGGCTCTCGCGTGATGTGCCCCGCGACGTAGAGTCCGGGAATGTTCGTCTCGAACGTCGCTGGATCGTACGCTGGCAACCCGTCCGCGTCGATACGCACGCCGGCCGACTCGAAAAGAGCGAGGTCAGGTCTGGTTCCGAGAAGGGCGAATATTGAGTCGCATTCGATCTCGATGGGCGCGCAGTCACCTAAGGCGACGGTTGCCGTTCGCTCGCCGATCGACAACAAGGATGAGTCGAATAGAATTTTGATCCGGCCCCGGGCCTCGAGTTCGGAAAGAGGATTCGCAATCCACCACTTGATCTCGGGCTTGCCGGTCGCTTCGTCAGCGCCGAACCCGCTGCGCCGCATTGCGAGCGTGACCCGGCCGCCGACTTCCTCGAGGAACAGCGCGGTCTCCGCTGCCGAGTTCCCGCTTCCTACGACGAGGATGTCGCGTCCCGCGTAGGCAAACCCCTCCGAGAATCGATAGTTCACTCGCTCGGGCGATTCCCCGGGGACTCCAAGGCGCTTGCGGAATCCGTTGATGCCGGTAGCGAGAAGCACCGATCGCGCCTCGATCACTCCGGTCTCGGTTTCCACCGTGAAACTGTCCTCGTTGCGGCGAACGGCGCGGACGCGAACGCCAGTCCGGACGTCCAGCCCTTCGTCGACAACGAAGCGAGAATAGTGGGTGAGGAGTTCCTCGCGCGTCGGTTTCGGACCGCGCGGCTCGAGAGTGCCGGGAGCCAGTTCCAACTCGTCCGCCGTCGAGAAGAGTGGTTTCCCGATCGGGTACTGATGGACCGTTTCAGCGACCTGGCCCCGTTCGAGGACGACGACGCTGAGTCCGAGCCGCTGTGCCTCGATCGATGCCGACAGGCCGGCCGGACCCGCCCCGATTATTGCAAGGTCGTGCATTGCGCCGTGAGGATACACGAATGATTTGGGGCGGTCAGCCAACCCGAAGCCGAAGCGAGACTGGAATCGAGTTCAATACGGGCTGTTTCCTTCATCATCAGCCGGCCCCTGGACATCACTCGGGAATGGCTGCAAACGACGACGGATGGGCGGTTTGACAACTTCTGACAGCGCAAAGTAGAGTCTTCTGCCGATCAAGCGATGCTGAGCAGTGAGGACCGAGTGACAGAACACGACGCGACCGATGCCTTGCCTGGGATCACTACGACGGACGGCATCGATCTGGTTTCGGCGGACTCGGACAAGGCGAGTCAGGCCGTTCACGTGTGGGGCGAAGCAAAGGCCCTGATTCGGGATGTGCTTTTCGCGGCGTTGACCGCGATCCTGCTTCTAGTGTTCGTCATTCAGCCCGTGAAGGTCGAGGGGACGAGCATGCTGCCGCGTCTTCACGACGGCGAGCGCATCTTCGTCAACAAGTTCGTCTACGCGGGAGCGGAGTTCCCCACGGCCCGGTTTTCGATTGGACACCCCATTCGCCGGGGGGATGTCGTGGTTTTCTGGTATCCCCGCGATCCGGACAAGTCGTTCATCAAGCGGGTCATCGGCCTGCCAGGCGAGGTAGTACGGATCGACACCGACGGAAAGGTGTTCATAAACGGACAGTTGCTCGACGAACCGTATCTTTCTCCGGAGTACTCGAGCGCGCCTCAGCGCTCTATGGTCAAGACGGTGAAACCGCATCGGTACTTCGTGATGGGCGACAATCGGGATCACAGCAACGACAGCCGGCACTGGGGGCAAGTGCCGGAGAAGTACATTTACGGTCAGGCGGCGTTCCGCTACTGGCCTCTGTCGGGCATCGGCACGGTCGAGTGATCGCAGTTGCCGACACCGCGGGCGAGCGATGGCCTATCTGAATCAGCTCGTGCGGTTCTGCCATGACCCGCTCGGCGCGGCCGTATCCATCCGGTCTAGCCGGCCAGTCGGAGTCGCATTCTTCACGGCCCTTGGCGCCACCGTCCTCTACGGTTTCGTTCTCGGCGGCCTTCCGCGCGACCTGATGCAGTTGGCTCAACTCGGAAGCCGCGACGTTGGCGCAATCTCGATCCTGTTTCACCATATCCGCGGCGGAATGCGCGCGTTGGTGCCGATAGTCTTCCTGGTCGGGGTCTATGTGCCGGTCACGCTGCTCATACTTGGCGCATTGATTCCCCGCGATCGCCCGAGGGATCTGTTGCGCCGGGAGTTCGGCGCTTCGGTGGCCACGAGCCTGTCGGCCTGGGCCGCGGTGTTTCTCGTATGGAGCGTGCTGGCGCTGCTTCTCGCTGATCCGTATCGCCCACGCAGCGTCGCGATCTGGACGATGTCGCCGATAGTGGGATTCGTGGTGCCATACGTGATCGGCTTTGCGCCGATTCCTGGTGCGGGCTTCTGGCGAGCGGCCCTTGCCGCATTTCTTGCGACGCCGTCTCTGGCATTGCTTCCGGTAGCAGCCTGGGCCTCGTATCTGGCGATGTCGCCGTTCGTCCTCATCATTCTCTTCTTCATTTTCCGCGGAGTCTGGCGGGACTGGTCGTCGACGCGCGACGCCAGGCTGCGCTACGAGCAGAACCTGAAGGCGGCGACCTTGAACGAAGCGGATTCGGAGGCGCACCTGAACCTCGGGATAGTCCTGGAAGAGCGCGGAGAGATCGACGAAGCCGCCGAGCGATACAGAACGGCGATTCGGATCAACCCGGATGAAGCTGATGCCCATTATCGGTTGGGGAGGATCGCGCGTCGCGCCGGTCGCTACGCCGAGGCAATCGACTGTTTCAATCGGGTCGTCGGCATCGACGAGAACCACGCTCAGCACGAGATCTGGCGTGAAGTGGGCGCCACGTACCTCGAAGCGGGACAACTGGAGGATGCAGTAGGTGCTTTCGAACGGTACGTCTCGACAAGGTCCACCGATGCGGAGGGCCTGTTTCTGCTGGGCATTGCGCTGAGCAGGCTGCGCCGGTACGACGAGGCGCGCGAGCAGATGCTAACGGTCGTCGAAATCGTGAACAGCGCGCCGGCCTTCAAGTTCCGGCAGGAACAGCGATGGCTGCACGAGGCCGAGGCATATCTGAAGCAGAATGAATCGCAGATGAGAAGGGGAACGGAGGCTACGTGATGACTGAAGCCATTCTGGCGCTCGAAGATGGACGAGTGTTTCGCGGCCGCGCGTTTGGCGCGCCCGGCGAGCGCTGCGGCGAAGTCGTGTTCAACACGGCAATGTCGGGCTACCAGGAGATTCTCACCGATCCCAGTTACGCAGGACAGATCGTCGTGATGACGTACCCGTTGATCGGCAACTACGGGATCAACGCGGAGGACGTCGAGGCTCGCGGAGTTTTTCTCGAAGGATTCGTCGTGCGCGAGGTCAGTCCGTCGGTCAGCAATTGGAGATCTGCGGGATCGATCGGCGACTACCTGGCGGAGAACGGAGTAGTAGGTATCTCGGAGATCGACACACGGGCGCTCGTCCGCCACATTCGCGACAAGGGCGCGATGCGCGCGTGCATATCGACCGAGACTCTCGACGAGGCGGAGGCCGTGCGGCGCGCCACGTCCATCCCGGAGATGGCCGGTCGCGAACTTGCGTCGTCCGTGACTTGCGATGAGCAATACGCCTGGGGTGGCGACGTCACGGAGCGTCCGTTTGGCGCGCCTTCGCCGGCGGTCGCGGATGCGCCCGCGAGACGGCTTCGCATCGTGACTCTCGACTTTGGCGTGAAGTACAACAGCCTGCGTTACCTGAACGCTCTCGGCTGCGACGTCACGGTGCTGCCTTCGACGGCAACGGCCGAACAGGTGCTCTCGATCGAGCCGGATGGGCTGTTCATCTCGAACGGGCCGGGGGATCCGGCAACGCTTGACGGTCCTATTCGTCAGATTCGAGAGATCGTGGACGCCGGAATTCCGACGTTCGGCATCTGCCTCGGGCATCAGCTTCTCGGGCACGCACTGGGAGGTAAGACGTTCAAGCTTCCGTTTGGCCATCACGGGGGAAACCACCCGGTGAAGGACCTTAGAACCGGCCGGGTCGAAATCACCGCGCAGAACCATGGCTTCGCGGTTGAAGCCGAGTCGCTGCCGGACGATGTCGAGATCACGCACCTCAACCTCAACGACAACACGGTCGAAGGACTGCGCCACAGGTCGAAGCCCGTCTTCGCCGTTCAGTACCACCCCGAGGCCGGGCCCGGGCCTCACGATGCGGAGCACCTTTTCGTCGAGTTCGTGTCGATGATCCGGGGTCGCCAGGAAATGGCCGCCGTGTGAGACGTGTCGCCCTGGCGCCGGGAAGCGGGCGGCGGCGTGGCGCTACACGCGATGGCGGCCACGTGACTTCAGGGGCCGACGGGTCCCTTGCGCATTGCCGCGACGATTCCAATTCCGGCCAGGGCGGCGACGATGACGCCGCCGAGGATCCAGAGCAGCCAGCCTGAAGAGCTTGATTCCGGAATGGTGGCGGCGGCGTTCGTATTCACCGTCGCCGGAATAGGAGCCGGAGCCGCATTGGACGTGACGTTGGCATTAACCGGCGCGTTGGTGTTCGCGTTCGGATCGGCCGTCATTGCCGCGGCTAGCGTAGCGGGCTCATCGGCCTTGACCTCCACTTCCTGCTCGAACGGCAGGAAGCCCGTCGCCTCGATGCGAACGCTGCGCCGGCCAGTGGCCACGTCGCGAACGATGGCGCGGCCCTGGGGACTTACTACGCCGGCGGCTCGGCCATCCACAAGGACCCTTGCCTCAGGGGGCGCGCCGGTCACGGTAAGCGTCTGCTTCGCTTCGGCCGCGCTCGCCGTTACCTCGACGGAAAAAGCAACATCGACGGTGGAAGGCGGCAGGCACTGATCGTCATTGCAGGCCTGGAACTCGACCTTTGCCGGAATGCTGACCGTGCCGGCGGAGATGCCCGCATCCGCCTTCAATGTCACCGCGATCTGAGCCGTCCCGTCGTATACGGCGATCGGCGTTTCGGAGAAGCTGAACGTGCCCATTCTGGCCTTTGGATAGGTAGACCGGACGACACTGAATCCCTTCGGCGGAGTCACCGTGGCGGACGTGCCGATGAGGTACTCCTCGGAAGGCTTCTGTGCGTTGATGTGGTAGCCGGATCGGATCTTGAGGGCAATCGTCGCCGTGAAGGTCTCGCCGGAGGCCACGGGAGCCGCGGGGCCCTGTGCTTCGACGGTCACGACCGACTTCGAGCTCGTCTGGGCCTGGATCGCCACCGAAAGCAACCCCGCGATGGCGACGGACACGGCAAGCAGAGACACGGTGCGGGCAACGGTGTGGTTCATAAGGTTGTCGATACGGTCACGAAGGGGAAATGGCTTCAATTTCAACTATCATTCCCGCAAGCCGGGCGGATCGTCTCTCGACGCGAAATCCGGCGGCGCGGACGAGATCTTCGGTTCGGCGATTCAGGTTGCACCCGCCGGCAACGAGGCGCTGCAGCGGGGTCAGCAGGTCCTGTCCGATCGCGAGCACGCGCGACGAGCTTCGCACGTGTTCGAGCATCAGGATTCGCCCGCCCGGCACGAGGACGCGCGCGATCTCGGCGAGCGCATCGGCCGGGCGTTTGATCGTGCAGAGCACGAGCGCCACCAGAACGGTGTCGAAAGTTCGCGAAGCGAATGGCAAACACTCGGCGTCGGCTGCAGCGAGCAGCGGTTCGACCGGACACTCCCGGCGTCGTGACTGCACGAGCATTCGAGGCTCGAAGTCTACAGCGCAAAGTTGCCGGACCGACGAAGAGATCCACTCGAAATTGGCGCCGGTACCGGCGCCCAGATCGAGCACTTTTCCACCAGCCCGTCCGGCAAGGCGCGCGCGGGCTTCTCGAAACAAGGTTCGCTCGAGCGGCCCTATGCATCGGTCATAGTTCCGCACGAACCTGTCGTCGAAAAAAACCTGAACGCCGCCTGCCGCCATGGCCGGGCTTATACCACAGCCGCGGCGTCCGTATCCTGAACGAGCTTGTCGGCGGCGATAGCGGCAATGAGGGCGCGCGCCCGGCAGGTCTCCGGACGCGTGAACCCGGGATCGGCCGACAGCGAACGTCCGAGCAGATCCGTGACCTCGTCCGCATCGCAGTCGTCGAGCCCCAACAGTAGTTCGGCCCGGTTTACGAGCGCCCCGGTCTCGTTGGGATCGATGGCGAGTGCGCGGTCATAGGCTGCCAGCGCGCCTTCGATGTCGCCAGCGCGCTGCCGGGCCGAGCCGAGCAACGCGTGGAAATAGGCGTGTCGCGGGTTCGATATGGTGAGCGATTCGAAGATCGCCTCGGCGGCATCGAGCCGGCCCTGGCCAAGCATCGTCCAGCCAAAGTCGGCAATGGCGTACGCCTCGGCAACGGTCAGTCCTTCGAGCTCCGCAAGCGTGGTTTCGCCAGCGGCAACGGCATCAATCGGTTCGTGCATGGGGTGCCTCCTTGGTTTCGAGTCACCCCATGATCGAAGATTCGGCGAATTAGTTGCGTGCCTCGGCTCAATGATCGTGAGGATGAGCCATCTGCCTGAGGTTGAGCGCGCGGTCGAGATCCTCCTCGGAGACCAGTCCCTCCTCTAGTACGAGGTCTCGCAACGGGCGATGCTCCTTGAGCGCGCGCTTTGCGATCTCCGCGGCCTTCTGGTATCCGATGAGCGGGTTGAGTACGGTAACGTTCGAAAGCGACATATCTCCGTACATCCGGCAGCGGTCCACGTTCGCAGTGATGCCGGCGACGCACTTCGAAGCGAATGCCTCGACAGCATTGGCCATGATCTTCGTCGAAAAGAAAAGATCGAACGCGATGACGGGCATCATGACGTTCAATTCGAGCTGACCGGCCTGAGAAGCGTAGTCGACGACGGCGGCGTTTCCGATCACCTGGAAGCAGACCATGTTCAGCATCTCGGCGAGGACCGGGTTCACCTTTCCAGGCATGATGGACGAGCCGGGCTGCACGGCAGGCAGGTCGATCTCGAAGAGTCCGGTCATCGGTCCCGAGCTGAGCAGCCTCATGTCGTTCGCGATCTTCGCGAGATCGAGGGCGAGGTTCCGAAGTGCCGACGACATCGCCACGATCGGCCCCATCGACTGCATCGCCGCGAACAGGTTTTCGGCCGGACGTACCTCGGTTCCGAGTTGCTCGGACAATGCCGCCGACATCCGAGTCACGTACTCGGGATGGGTATTGAGGCCCGACCCTGCCGCCGATCCGCCAATTCCAAGCGCTCTGAGCTCGTCGGCCGCCGCAGTTACGAGGCGGCGATGATCGCGCACGATCTGCGCGTAACCGCCAAATTCCTGTCCGAGCGTGACAGGAACGGCGTCCTGCAGGTGTGTTCGTCCGGACTTGACGATGTCGGCAAACTCGCCGGCCTTGCGCCCCAACTCGATGGCGAGGTGGTCGAGCTTTGCGACGAGTTCCAGCGCGAGGACCAGCCCTCCGATCCGTATTGCCGTCGGAATCACGTCGTTCGTCGACTGGCCGTAGTTCACGTGATCGTTCGGATTAACGAGTGAATAGTCGCCACGCCCAAGGCCGAGAATCTCCGCCGCGCGATTCGCGATGACCTCGTTGACGTTCATGTGGTGCGAAGTTCCCGCGCCGGCCTGAAAGACGTCCACCACGAACTGATCGCGAAACTGGCCGGCCAGGATCTCGTCGGCGGCCTGCACGATGGTGCGTGCCTGGTCCGCATTCAGAATGCCGAGGTCGCCGTGAACCCGCGCCGCCGCCTTCTTGATCTGGACGACGGCGTCCACGAACTCAGGCCAGGGACCGAGTCCGCTGATCTGGAAGTTGTGCACCGCCCGGCACGTCTGGACACCGTAGTAGGCATCGGCGGGGACTTCGAACTCACCAAGGGAATCCTTCTCGATACGGGTCGACATGGCGGCGCTCCTCAGGCTCGTGAAATCGATCAAGCCGGGGAGGGTAGCACGCGAATCGCGACGTGGAGAAGCCGTCCTAGTTGCCGCGCAAGGGCGCGAGTCCTATTCCTTGGCGGCCGTGTAACCGGCGCGCGTCCTGGCCGACAGCTTGTCGTCCGGCCGGCCGTCAGCGGCTACCATCCTGACATCGACCTTCCTGTACGTGCCGTCGCGCTTCTGGTTCGCCGGGTAGTAGCCGATCGCGTACACGGTCCGCAGGTCCTGGGCGATCTGTTCGGTGATTCCGTCCAGTTCCGAGACGTCCTTCGGGAAGAATGTCCGCCCCCCGGTCTCCGTGGCGATCTTGTTGAGCAATTGTTCCGCCTTGGTCTTCGTCGACTTCTTGAACAGGCCCCGAGACGAATCGAGGTCCTGGGTGAATCCAATGAAGTAGAGCCGCACGTCCTGCTCGCGGGCGTGGCTGACCAGCTCGTCGAACGAGTAGAACGAGCCCTTCTCGAGCCCATCCGTCACGACGACCAGCGCTTTTCGCCGGTGACGCGCTTCTTTGTTCACGTAATCGCCGGCAAGGATTATCGCGTCGAACAGCGACGTCTGTCCGTTCGAGATCAACCCTTCGAGCGCATCCTTCACGTCGTTCGTGTCGGCGGTGAACTCTTCGATCAGCTCTACCGTGTCCTTGAACTGGATCACCGCCGTCTCGTCCTGCGGCCGGCTCCCCTGAACGAGGTTCGTGACCGACTGGATGACCGAATCGAGCTTCGTCCGCATCGATCCGCTGGTGTCTACGGCGAGCCCGAGGCTGACGGGAGCAAGTTCCTTCGAGAAAAAGTCCACCTGCTGCGGCACGCCGTCCTCGAAGACGGTGAAACGCTCTTTGCCAATGTCGAATATCGGCCGGTTCGCGCGATCGACGACCGAGACGTCGAGCATCACCAGTTCGGTTCCCAGCCTGATGTCGCCGTCCTGGGCCGGGGGCGCTTCAGCCGGACGCTTCTGCGGTCCTCCCGCCGTGGTTGCCGAACCTGCGGAAAGCAGAATCGCGAGCGTTCCCAGGGAAAAGAGTAGTTGCAGGCGCGGATTCACGAACTTGTTGGTCCTCCCGAATTGATGCGGAGCCCTTGCGATGCTTCCGGCGCGCCCGTGCGTTTCCTCAGCGCTTCAGACCGAAATAGCCTTCCTTGGCGCGAACCGAGAGTCTCGGCAAACCGGCGGGAGGATCGACCTTTACCTTGATCTTGTGCCAGCGCCCGTCCCTAATGTTCGTCGTCGGGTAATAGCCGATGCTGTACTGATGTCTGAGCTCGAGCGCGATCTGGGTGCAGACGTCCACGAGTTCTTCATCGCTCTGGGGGAAAAAGGCGCGGCCACCGGTGACCCGGGACAGTTCCTCGAGAATCGCCTGACCGGCGAGGCCGAGCGTGCCGTCCGACGCATCGAGAACTCCGATCGAGTAGAGCTGCACGTCGGCTTCCTTCACGAGGTTGCGGAGCTCGTTGAACGAATACCGGCTCGAATTGTCCTGACCGTCGGAGATCAGAAGGAGCGCCCGCTTGGTGTGGCGGCCCTGTTTGGCCTTTTCCACTCCCAGGTATGCGGCGTCGTAGAGCGCAGTCTTTCCCTGAGGCTGGACCAAAGCAAGGCTGCTGACGACGGATTCACCGCTCGTCGAGAAGTCGCGGATCAACTGCGCCCGCTGATTGAAACCGACCAGGAAAAACTCGTCGTCATTGTGGCTGGTTTCAACGAATCGTTTCAGCGCGTAGAGCGACCGCTGCAGCTTGGCCGTCATGCTTCCCGACACGTCGTAAACGATTCCGAGGGTTACAGGTGCGTCGTCATCGCTGAAAAACTCGATCTCCTGCTTCAGCTTGTCGTCGAAGATCTCGAAGTGGGACTGCTCGAGGCCAGTAACGAACCGGCCGTACGGATCCGAAACCGTGACGTGCACAGTCACGATGTCACGGCTCAATCGCACGTCGCCGTCAGGCTTCTGGGCTGGCGAAGGAGCCGGCGCGGGTTGCTGCTGCGCCCCAACCGGGGCGACTGCCAGCAGGAACGTGCCAATGGCCAATCCGAGCACTACGACTGAGAGGTTAGTCCTCATTACCGGATCTCCCGAAGGGCGCCAACACCGATTTGACCAAGTTGCGGCCAGTCGCAAGCCGCTGAAAAACCGCCCGCCAACCTGTTTTTCCGAATGGACGAAGTGTACCACGCGACCGCAAGGACACCGCTCGAGTGGATTTGTCGAACCGGACAACTCGCGGTGCGTTGCTATAACCCTGTGCAATGGCGATTCTTACAGGCCGTGTGGTAGCCTTTCGCCGCAATTTCAGGAGAGTTATGGCCGAATTTACGTGCCGCCTGGGGACCGCCGGCGGCGATGTCGTAACGAGAACCCTCGAAGCCAACGCGGAGCGCGAACTGAGAGTTCGCCTCGAACGTGAGGGCTTTCACGTTTTCTCGATCTCGTCGAAGACGGAGAAGTCGTCCGTACTGTCAGGTCGAGCGGCGAAGCGCGTCAAGCTCACCGATTTCCTGACTTACAACCAGCAGCTCGCGGCGCTGCTTCGCGCCGGCATACCGATCCTTCAGTCCATCCAGATTCTTACGAAGCGGCAGAAGAACGAGACGCTTCGAATACTGCTGCAGGACGTCGAGGAGCGAATCAAGAACGGCGAAGCACTCTCCGATGCATTCGCGGCCCAGGGCGATTCGTTTCCGCGGATCTACGTCGCTTCGGTCAAGGCCGGTGAGCGGTCGGGAAGCCTCGACGAGGTTCTCAATCGCTACGTTTCCTTCACGAAGGGAATGGCCGAAATCAGCCGAAAACTGCGAAAGTCACTGACGTATCCCGCGATCCTGATCGTGGCCTCGATCATTCTTCTTATCGTCCTTACGACATTCGTCATCCCCCAATTCGCGCAGCTGTACAATCAGGCGACCAGCCTTCCGTTCATCACGCGCGTCGTGGTCGCGATTTCGAACTTCGTGACGTCGAACTGGCTTGTCCTGCTTCCAACACTGGCTGGCGTTGGAACAGTTCTCTATTTCTGGGTGCGAAGCGACTCCGGCCGGACCACGATCGATCGCTGGGTGCTCGGGCTTCCGATCGTTGGGCCTCTCGTGCGGGATATGACGATCGCGAGGTTCTCGCGAAGCATGTCCACGCTGCTCGCGGGCGGCCTGACGGTGCCGGATGCCGTCGAGATAGCCTCCGATGCCATCACCAATCGCGAACTCGCGCGGCGGTCGGAGGTTGTCATCAACCGGATCCGCGAGGGCAAGCCGCTGACCGAAAGCCTCGAGGAATCCGACTGGGTGCCGGAACTGGCACTGGACATGATCGGCGTTGGCGAGAGCTCCGGCGCATTGCAGCCAATGCTCGAAGAGGTTGCGAGCTTCTTCGACGCGGAGATCGACGTAAGACTGAGTGCGATGACGACGTTGATCGAGCCCGCTATCCTGATCTTCATGGGAGGCCTCGTTATGACGATCCTCCTCGCCATCTACCTTCCTATCCTGCAGCTCGTCGGCGACCTCGGCCGCGGCAAGCCGGTGCAGTAGTTCGGATCAAGGATCGTCACGGAAATGGCATCGACAGAGTCGAACGCAACGACACAGAACCTGAGCACGAACGGCGGCACGCGACAGGCGTCGGCCCGTTCGGGCGCGAAGGCCGCCGAGGATGCCCGCCGGTACCAGGCCGAGGAAAGTGCGGCTTCGCTTGCTGCGCGATACCGGCTGCCTTACGTCGATCTTCGGACCGCAAACATCGACTACGGCCTCGTCGAGCGGCTTCCGGTGGACTTTCTCGTTCGCAACCAGGTGATTCCACTCGATCGCGCCGGCGGCGCCCAGGTGTTTGCGGTGGCCGATCCGGCGAATTTCGAGCTCATCGACGAGCTCGAGCAAAAGGTCGGGCAGCGCGTCGAGATGGCCATCGCTTCGCCACTAGCGCTCGACGAGGCCCTCAAGCGCGGGAATGCGTCCAGCCGAATCATGCACGAGCAGACGCGCGCGATCGGCGTTTCCGTCGTCCGCGAGACCGAGCAGGGAGAGGAAGTCGTCGACATTGCGGCAATCGCCAGCGACGAAGAGACCGCCCCGGTAATCCGAATCATCAACCTGATCGTCTTCAACGCCCTGGAGCGCCGCGCGTCGGACATTCACATCGAGACCCGCGACACAGAGATGGCGGTCAAGTACCGCATCGACGGCGCGCTGTATCCGGCGACGGATCCGATCGACATCAGGTACGCGCAGAACATCATCGCCCGTATCAAGGTCATGTCCGAACTGGACATTGCCGAGAGACGGGTGCCGCAGGACGGCCGGTTCCGCGTGCTCGTCCGCGGCCGGAAGATCGATTTTCGCGTCTCGATCATGCCGACGGTATTCGGCGAGGACGCCGTCATCCGAATCCTCGACAAGGAGCAGATCAACGAGTCGTTCCGCGAACTGAACCTTACGACTGTCGGGATGGCCGAGCGCGACCTCGTGAAGTTCCGCCGCTTCATCGCCGAGCCGTACGGAATGGTGCTCGTCACCGGGCCCACCGGATCGGGCAAGACGACGACGCTCTACGCCGCGCTCAACGAGATCCGCAACGACGAAGACAAGCTCATCACGATCGAAGATCCGGTCGAGTACCAGTTGCAGGGCATAACGCAGATTCCGGTGAACGAGAAAAAGGGGCTGACGTTCGCGAGAGGCCTCCGGTCGATCCTCCGTCACGATCCGGACAAGATAATGGTCGGCGAGATCCGTGACAACGAGACCGCGCAGATCGCCATCAACGCGGCTCTGACGGGCCACCTCGTATTCACCACCGTTCACGCGAACAACGTTATCGACGTCATCGGAAGATTCATGAACATGGGCGTCGAGGCCTACCAGTTCGTCAGTTCGCTCAACTGCGTGCTGGCGCAGCGCCTCGTTCGCACGCTCTGCCCGCGGTGCAAGCAGGCGGTCGTGCCGGATGAGCAGGAGCTGAAGGACGCCGGCCTCGATCCAGAGACCGTGAAGGACTGGACGTTCTACTCCAACGTCGGCTGCGAGATCTGCAATTTCACGGGATACCGCGGACGGACGTCGATTCACGAGCTGCTGGACGTGACGGACAACATCCGCGAGCTCATTCTCGAGAGGCGGCCGGGATCGGAAATCCGCCGCGCGGCCCGGGGCGAAGGGCTCATCAGTCTGCGTGAGGCCGCCATTGACCGGATTGCGGAGGGGGTGACGACCCTGCACGAGATCAACCGGGTCACGTTCGTGGAGTAGAGTCGATGGAACCGCCCGCGACGGCGGACGTTGGAGGCCTGTCGGACCCGCACCCGCCCGGCCGTCAGCCGGGCGTCTCGTGTGGTAAGCTGCAACGTTCGCCGGCAGTCTGACGGATTCTTTGGTGAGACCCATTCAAATGATGATCAGCAGAAGCGGAGCGAGGTTCGTCTTGATTGCGGCACTGGCCGTGACGCTCGGGCTTCCGGGCGTTGCCGCGGCCGGCAACGGAAAGAAAGCGTTCAGAAAGGGTTTGGATCACGAGGAAGCGCAGCGCTGGGATCGCGCTGCCGAGCAATATGCCGTCGCCCTTTCGGAGCAGCCCGAAAACGCCGAGTACAAGCTCCGATACGCCCGGGCCGTCACGATGGCTTCGATCATGCTGACACAGCGCGGCGATACGCTGGCCGAGCAGAAGGATTACGGTGCGGCGTATCAGGCATATCGCCAGGCCGTCGCTTACGATCGGACCAACGAGCTCGCGTGGGCGAAGATGCGCTACATGATGCGCCTGCAGGGCCTCAACGAGCCCGAGGAGAGCGGTCCCGAGACGAAGCTGCTCAAGGCGAAGTACGAGCGCCGCCAGGCCACGCTGCAGATCCCGGAGTCCAGGCGAGTCAAGACCGACGTCGTTTATCGCGCGGCCAGTCTGAGGTCGATCGTCGACTCGTTGTCTGAGTCGCTCGGAATAAGCGTCATCTACGACAAGGAGTTCAAGGACGAGAAGAGCATCGACTTCGAGGTGCGCAACACCACGAAGGGCAAAGCACTCGAGTTGCTGTTGCTGACTAACAAGCTTTTCTACGTACAGGCGGACTCGCGGACGATCATCGTTGCCCCGGACCAGCCGCAGAACCGGGCGCGCTACCAGAACCTTTCCGTCAGGACGTTCTTCCTTCGCAACGCCGAGGTGGACCAGGTCCGAACGCTCGTCCAGCAGATCGTTGCCACCAAGTACCTGGTACCGAACAAGCAGCAGAATTCGCTGACGGTCCGCGACACGCCGGCCAATCTCGAGCTCATTCAGTCGCTTGTCGCTACGGTGGACAAGGATCGCGCCGAAGTCCTCATCGAGGTCAACTTCTACGAAGCCGATCACAATGACGTCCTCGAGCTCGGCAATCAGTTCAACGTGGATCCGAAGCAACCGGGATCGCTTGCGACGTTCATCGGCGGCATTGGACAGGACGCGCTCCGCGAGACGCCTGCGGCTTTGATCGGGCCGATCGGACTCGCGCTCGCTCTGCCTTCGTCGACGCTCAAGGCATTCCAATCGTCCGGCAAGACGAGGCTCCTGGCATCGACCCAGGTGCACGTCCTCGACAACGAGCAGCACACCATCAGGATCGGCCAGCGCGTTCCGATCCAGACAGCATCGTTCGTAGGATCGGGCACGACCGTCGTCACGGGACAGCCGAACAACAATAACAACAACCAGAACAACCAGAACTTCATCGGGGGCCCGGCGACGCAGTTCCAGTACGAGAACGTTGGTCTGAACATCGATATGCAGCCCGTCGTTCACGAGGACCAGGTTCAGATCAAGATGAAGATCGAGACCTCCGACGTCGCCGCAAATTCCGGCGTCGGCGGTAATCCGGTTTTCACTCAGCGCCAGATGTCGTCGGTGGCCTCGATCAAGAACGGCCAGACGACATTGATCGCCGGAGTCGCGACGGAGAACAAGAGCGAGGGCCGGTCGGGACTTCCGCTGGTAAGCCTCCTGCCCGTAATCGGCCGCTTCTTCACTGTGCCGAAACAGTCGCGCATGCTGACGGATGTCGTCATCACGGTAACGCCATACATTCTGCGCGCACCGGTTTACGAGCCTGACGACCACATACCGGTTCCGGCGGGCACGGCGACGGCTCCTGACCGTCAGATCTCGATCGAAGAGATCGTCTATCGGGCCGAACTCGACGAGGCGGCACAGGCGAACCCCGACATTGCATCGGCGCCTGCCGCCGCGCCGGCGCCCCGCGCGCAGGTCCGTCCGAAGTCGACCGACCTCGAGGCCAACTTCGTCGACGACGGGACCCGTCCGGTCCGTGCGAGTTCGGGTGAAGTCATCCGTACCCCGGGTGGCCGTGCCCCCGCTCCTGTTGTAGCTCCGGAAGAGCCGGTTGCCGCGCCGCCGAAAGTCGTTCCGAAGGCCGAGCCTGAGAAGCCTGCAGTCGCTCCGGTGCCGGTAGCCGATCCTGGTCCAGTCGAAGAAGGATACGACGAGGAAGAAGACGACGAGGAGGAAGAGGAGCCTGAAGCGTCCAATGCGTCGTCCGGCAATACTATCGTCGCAATGCGGCTGACGGGCCTCCAGGCGAGCAATGTCGGAAAGCCGATGCCTGTCGCTCTGTGGACCTCCGGATCTAGCGGGATTTCGAACGGAACGGTTGGAATTCAGTTCAACGAACAATTGCTTCGCGTGCTGAAGGTGGAGTCCACCGGGATGTTCGACGGAAAGCTCGGGAACAAGCTTCCGTTCGAAGTGCGCAACGGAATGTTGTTCATTTCGATGACGCGTCCTCCCGAGATGGCGAAGTCCCCGCTGAGTGGCCAGATGCTCAACATCACTTTCGAGGTCATCGGTGCCGGGGCCGCTACGCTGGCAGTCGTGCCGTCGGCAACTAGGCTGACGACAGTCGAGAACGACACGGCGCTCGTGCGATTCGATTCGCCGATGACCGTTGTCCTCCGGTAGTGGCTGGCCCGCCGTGAATCCGCCTCTCCATCGACGCGCTCGAACCCGTAACAGGCAATTCGGCTTCACGCTCCTCGAGATGGTGATTACGCTCACCATTCTCGCGGTGCTCGCGGGCGCTTCGTACCCGCTGCTGCGAAACTCGGTGCGCCGGGAGCGCGAGATCGAATTGCGCCAGTCGCTTCGAGAGATCAGGCAGGCGATCGACGCGTTCAAGAGATTCAGCGACATTTCCGGGGGAACGGCCATCCCCATCCAGTACCGCACCAAGACCGGCTATCCGAAGGAACTCAAGATCCTGGCCGACGGCTTCATTCCTGCTAACGTCGTCGGCACGGAAGCCGCGAAGGTGCGGTTTCTCCGGCGGTTGCCCGAGGATCCGATGACAGGAGAGGAATGGGGCTACCGCAGCTCGCAGGATGAGCCGACGTCCACGTCGTGGAGCGGCGACGATATCTTCGACGTCTACACGAAGTCCGACGAGACGGCGCTCAACGGGACGAAGTACAGGGAATGGTGAGCAGGCGCATCGATGCCCTGCGAAGGGAGGGCGGCTTTACCGTAGTCGAGCTCGCCATCGTGATCACGGTCATCCTGATCATAATGGCCATTGCCGTGCCCGGTTATCAGCAGGTGATCAGGCACGCCAAGGAAGACACGTTGCGCGAGAATCTCCGAGTTATGCGGAAGATGATCGACCAGTACACGGCAGACCGCGAGAAGGCCCCCCAGGCGCTGGAAGACCTGGTCGACAAGCACTACATACCCGAGATTCCCGAGGATCCGATGACCGGCTCCCGGGACACGTGGGAAGTAATACTCGAGGATGTCGACGCTGTTGCGCTCAGCGGAGAGCGGGGCATTATCGACGTCAAGAGCGGCTCGAACGCGATAGACACGTCGGGCGAGCGCGCATACAGCGACTGGTAGGCACACGGCATGACGCTGCTTCATCGATTGACTCGGCCGCGGCTGCCGCGCGCGGCATTCTTCTTCGACGCCGCGGAACTGGCCGCCGTGGAACTGCGCCGGCGAGGCGAAAGGTTCTCGATTGGCGCGGCCTCGCGCGCGCCGCTTTCGCCCGGGCTGCTCGTTCCCAGTTTCGATCAGCCGAACATTCCGAACCTGGACGAGCTTGCCAACGTCGCCGACCAGACCGCGCGTGCGGCTGGCCTTGGCAGGCGCCAGCGATGGTCGGTACTCCTGCCGGAGCAGTCGGTGAAGTCTCTCGTGGTCACTTTCGACTCTCCGCCGTCTTCGCGCGACGAGTTGCGGGAGATGGTGAACTGGAAGGTGGAGAGAATGGTCGGCGTACCGGCGTCGGAGCTTCGGATCGCCAGGCAATTCGTCGGGACCGGGCGAACACCCAGGTTCCTTGCCGTCGCGATGCGCACGCCGGTCGCCGAGCAGTACGACGCGCTCGCGAAAACGCTAGGCTGGAATGCGGGATCGATGGTGCCGCGCTACATCGGCGAGGCCGCGTGGTTCGACTGGGACCAGTCGCGCGGTGACAAGCTCACCGTGGGGGCCCGGGGCGCGACGTCGCAGATTGCCGTGGTGCGCGACGGTGAATTGCTGCTCGTCCGATCCATCGATGGCGATCCCTCCAGGCTTGGCGACGAGATTTACCGATTGATGCTCTACTACCGCGATCGCATTGCCGATGCGCCGGAGCGCGCGGCAATCTCGGCAATTCTGACTTGTGGCGCGGTCGACGCGGACCGCGTGTCGGCCAGTGTGGCCGATGCGCTTGGCTCGGCGCCGGCGGTCGTGCGTCCGGTTCCTGACCTGATTGACGATGTGGACGGCGCTACGCTCGTCCCCGCTTTGCTGGCGGCCGCCGGAATGGCAACGCAGGCCTGGGCCGGCTAGCCGGCCGGTTCTCCCTGATGAACACAGCTCGATAGGCGATTTGAGGCGCAGATCCGAGGTGCTTGACGCCCACGGACCCGCCCGGTAGCCTCCCCCCTTTTGGAGGGAGGACGCTAATGCAGCATTGGGCTGACAAGACGGCCGAGGCATTGATCGCCGGGCGACCCGATGTCGAGATCTACACCTGCGCATCGGGAATCAGTCCGTCAGGACCCATTCACATTGGCAACCTGCGAGACCTCGCGACGATCGCGTTCGTCGGACGCGCGCTCGAGGATCGAGGCAGGCGCGTGCGTCTGATTCACTCCTGGGACGACTACGATCGCCTGCGAAAGATCCCGCGGCCCAAAGCGGCAGGCAGCACGGGACTGCCGCATTGGCTGGAAGAGCGTGCTCGAAGGATGCAGATCCCGGAGTCGTTCGAAGAACACCTCGGGCGTCCCCTGGCGAGCGTTCCGGATCCTCTAGGCGAGTATCCGTCGTACGCGGACCGATTCGAACGGGAATTCGAAAACGCCCTGGCCGAACTTGGTCTGAAGATCGAGATTCTCCGGCAGTCGAAGCTTTACCCGAGTGGTGTCTATCGCGACGCGATCATCGAGTCGGTCGCGTCTCGTGAACTGATATACGACATCATCGCGTCGTTCCGGACCCAGGCGCCAACGGAAGAGGAGAGAAAGGCATTTCTTCCCGTCACCGTCTACTGCAGTGCCTGCAACCGCGATACAACGAAGGCGTCGCTCGTATCCGGCTCCGAAACCGTGCTGCGCGTCGTCTGCGCGACGTGTCGCCACGAAGAGTCGCTGGACCTGCGCGATGCGGCAAACGTCAAGCTGCCCTGGAAGGTGGACTGGGCGATGCGCTGGCGCCACGAGGGAGTCGTGTTCGAGCCTTTCGGAAAGGACCACGCCACTGCCGGCGGCAGCTACGAAGTTTCGAGCGAGATCTCACGACGCGTTTTCGGCGCCGAGCCGCCGATGCCGCAGCCATACGAGTTCATCGGCATCAAGGGACTGACCGGCAAGATGAGCGGATCGACGGGGCTGCTCCTCACGCCTTCCGACCTGCTCGAGATCTATCAGCCGGAAGTCGCGCTGTGGATGTACGCCCGCGTCGCTCCAATGAAGGTATTCGACGTTGCGGTGGACGATCAGGTGCTCCGTATGTACGACGAATTCGACCGCGCATTGGCCGGCGATCCGCAAATGGAAACTGACTTGCGATCGCTCGAGATCGCGAAGACCCGCGACCGCGAGCCCAGGCCGGTTCCATTCCGGCAGCTCACGGGGTTCTGCGGGATCGTCCAGGGCAATTCGGATGCGCTCGAGACCATTTTCGCGAAGATGGGCACGCCGTTCGTGAAGGCGGAGTTCGAAGAGCGGCTTCACAAGGCCGAGATGTGGCTCGAGCGCTTCGTTCCGCAGAATCGAGTCGTAATTCGCAGCGCGCGCAACGACGAGGTCTGGAGCTCGCTGAACGCCGGCGAGCGCTCCTGGATTCGTTCGCTCGCCGACTGGCTCGACCGGACCGAATCGTTCTCGATCGAAGATGCGACCGAAGCCGTCTACGAGATTCCGAAGAGCGCGGAGCAGACGGACAAGGAGCAGAGCGCCGCGCAGAAGCGGTTTTTCCAGATCGTTTACGCGCTCGTATTCGGTACGGCGCGCGGACCGCGTCTCGGCACGTTCCTCGCGGTCGTTCCAAAGGAGCGCTTCGTCGAGCTTCTGCGATTCAAGGACTGAGCCGGCACATTCGGCCTAGCCGATCTGGTCGATCTTCGCCGCAAGGATGAAGTCGTTTTCGGAGAGTCCGCCAATGGCGTGCGTCCAGATCGTCACGTCCACACGGTTGAAATGGACGCAGAAGTCGGGGTGATGGCCTTCGTCTTCGGCGACGTCGGCCATCGCGTTGCAGAAGTCCATCGCATCGACGAAGTCGAAAAAGGTCCTCGATTTGCGGAGCGTCTCGCCATCCACGGTCCATCCGTCGAGCTGAGGCAACAGCTTCGCGATCTGTCCGGGCGTCAGTTTCGGAACCCCGCCTTCGCACGGAACGCAGGTTTTCGATGCAAGCCTGGACCGTGCTGCTCGAGGCGCCGCACTGGCGCCTTTCGCCTTCGGAGCCGAACGGGCCGCCCCCGCGGCCGAACCTATTGCCGGCGCCTCTTTCGGTGATTGGTTCTTCGCCTTCATTTCTGCTCCAGGAAGTAGAAGTGGTTCAGCGGCCCGTGACCCTTGCCAAGACCGGGCGCCGAACGGATGGCGCGAGACACGTACGTCTTCGCGGCGGCAACCGCGACCGGAAGCGACCGGCCCAGCGCGAGTCCCGCCGCGATCGCGGACGCCAGGGTGCAGCCCGTCCCGTGTGTGCTCGTCGACTCGATGCGCGGCTCCGAGAACGTGTGCACGGCGAGCCCGTCGAACAGAACGTCGACCGCCTGACCGTCGAGGTCGAGGTGTCCACCCTTCACAAGCGCCGCGCGCGCGCCCAGCTTCACGATCGCCCGCGCCGCCAGCTCCATCTCGGCCTCGTTCGTCACGGGGTGTCCGGCGATGCGCTCGGCTTCGACTGCGTTCGGCGTCACGACGGAGGCCAGCGGCACGAGCTTGCCGACGAGCGCCGCGAGCGCCTCGTCGTCGATGAGGTCGAACCCGCTCGTCGAACGCACGACCGGATCGACCACGACAGGCGTGCAATCGAGGCGCGCAATCCGCTCGGCGGTGGCCTCGATGATCTCGAGTGTCGGAAGCATTCCCGTCTTCACGGCAGAGATGTCGAAGTCGCCGAGCAGGGGATCGATCTGCCGGAGCAGCGTCTCTGCGGACTGATGGTCGGCGCCCGCGACTCCCTGGGTGTTCTGAAAGGTCAAAGACGTGACCGCAGCGGCGCCGAAGCACCCCATCGCGGCAATTGCCTTGATGTCCGCGAGAACCCCTGCACCGCCCGAAGGGTCGTAACCGGCTATGACGAGTACCGTTTTCATGATCTCGAGCGCGTGACCAGGCGGCCAAGAATAGCACGCGTGGCCTCGAGACGGCCCGCGCCGAAACATCGCCGGCTCATACCGAGCGAATACGGCGCACGAGGTCAGACAGAGCCTTGCGGCCTCCTTCGAGCCAGGCCGACTGGAATAGCCGGATGGCCGCGACGCCTTCTACCGACATCTTCGAATGGAATGCCTTCGCCGTGGACTCGTCGATGCCGCCGAGCGCATAGACGGGAACCTTCGACCGGGACGCGCAATCCGTGACGCCGTCGAATCCAAGCGTCCCCGCGCCGGTCTTCAGCGGTGAAGGAAGAACCGGTCCGCATACCACGTAGTCGGCAGTTCCCTCGACGGCGCGGACTTCCTCGAGCGAGTGGGTCGACACTCCGATAACGAAGCCGGATGGCGTCGCGGAGCGAACCAATGCGGCATCCATCCCGGATGTCGTCAAATGCACGCCGTGGGCTCCCGCCGCGAGGGCCACATCGAAACGGCCGTTGACGACGACCCTGGCGCTGCCCGCCGTCGCGGCATCGACGACGCGGCGTGAAAGTTCCAACGAAGCCCTTGCAGAAAGATCCTTCTCCCTGACCTGGATCAGGTCTATGCCAGCGAGCGCAGCGTCGCGCGCCAGTTCGACGACGGCATCGATCGCGCCCGGACCCGTGCCAAGGGCCGTCCTGTCAGTGATCAGACAGAGCCGAATCACCGCCAAGCGACCGTACCGTTCGCGAGAACGAGATTATTTCGCGGACTCCGATGAGGATGTTCACGACGCCGAGACCGGTCACGAACCCGCGAACCCAGCCGCTCACGATCCATAGGCGAAGCGATGGCCAGTCGAACCACTCCGCTAGCAGGAAAAGCAGGTTGTTTTCCTGCCAGGTACGGTGCCAGGGAAGGAAGACGAGCAGGGCGCCAATCTCGAAACACACCAGAATGTACAGGACGACCGTGAGCTTGGCCGAAAACGACTTCATGGGTGTCAGGAGTTCTTTCGGGCCGACTGCAATTCGCGGAGTTTCTCTCCGACGTCACGGTAATTGATGTCGATCGCGTAGACCTCGGAGAAGACATCGATTGCGGCGTCCACTTCGCCCTGCTTCTCGTACGCCACACCGAGGTCGAACCGGAGTGCCTGGTACTCGTCTTCAGGGCGGTTCGGAGTGTCGAGCCCCTTACGGAACCACATCACGGCAAGTCGCGGCATCTCTTTCGCCATGAAGCAGTGCCCGAGCATGTTGCAGCACTGGAAGTACCGGCCGTCAGGCGCCGTCGGCGATGTCGCGCGAATCGCTGACTGGAACTCTTCGATCGCGTCGTCATAGAGCTCCATGTCGCGGTAGGCAATGCCCAGGTTGAAGTGCGTGTCGTAGTCCTGCAGCGTGTCGGTCTCGAAGGTACTCTTGAACTCCTCGAAGATGTCCTGCAGTACACTGTCTTCCTCGTCGGCGCCATCGAGGTCCACCGAGTCGACGCCGGCAGACTCGGTCGCGAGGCCGCCGGAAGCCGTGCCCTTCCTGGACTCGATCGCGGTGAACTTGTCGTCGAGATTGTCGAGGAGGTCGTCGAGCAGGTCGCCCTCGGGCTCGGGCTCGACTTCGACTTCGGGCGGGATCGTAAACCCACCGGCATCCGATGACTGAGGAATGTCAGCCGGGATGTCGAAAGTAGCCCCTGGCGAAGGCATCGAGAGCAGGTCGTCCGCGCTGACGGTTCTGATATGCGGTTCTTCCGGCGCGGCGGTAGCAGGTTCCGCGTCGAACGAGATGTCGAAGCCGCCACCGCCATCCGTCGATATGTCGAAAACGCTCTGGCTCGAATCGCCAAGCGTGAGCGCCGAAAATTCGCCATCTGTCGGCGAGGATTCGGGTGGCTGAACAGACTCGAGCGGCGGCAGTTCGCTGGTCGAGAACGGCGACGGCCGGCTCCGGAGCGCGGCGGCATCGTCGGATCCCTCGCCCTCCGTAGCATCGATCGTGAACATCGACGAGAGATCGAATTCCGACTCGGCCGGTTCCTCCGCCTCCACTGCAGCGTCTGCAACCTCGCCCGTTCCGATTCGATCCATCTGCGCCTTCAAGTCCGCGGTAGAACGAAGCTTCGCGTACCGGCGCATTATCTCCGGATGGTCCGGGTATGTAGTCGCAAGCCGATCCAGAGTGTCGCGCGCGATTTCCAGATAGCCTTGTGCGATGTAGAAATCGACCCCTTCAAGCTCGTCGCGCAGGACGGCATCGGTCTGGAGCGATCCAGACACGGCCGGAGCCGATGGCGGCGCCGCCGAAGTCCACGAGAAGTCACCGCCGGAAGGAGCCGCCCCGGTGTCGAAGGCCCCAAGCGAGTCTTCGTCGGCCGAAATGGAGAACCCGCCAGCAATATCGAAGCCGCCGGCGCCGGCGTGTGGTTCTCCCGCGGATCCGAATCCAGTCGCATCGAGCTCGAATGACGACTTCGACGCAATCGATACATCGCTGCCAAACGGCGAGGGCATTGGATTGAGCACCTCGGCCAGCTCTTCCATCTCGCGCGCCTTTCCGTACTCGCCGATGCGCGTGTAAAGCTGACCGAGGGCCTGGCACTGCACGGCGGCCCGATCCTCCATCCGCGAGGCGGTGTACAGCTGACGCAGGTGCTCGCGAGCGTCGATGCTCTCTGGCGATCGGTCGATGATCTGCTCGAGGATCATGATCGCCGATGTCATGTCGCCGCCACGCGCCATTCGCTCGGCGTCGCTGATGTCCCGCTGGATCGACGGGTCGTCGTCAAGCTCGACCGCGGCCGCCCGGCGTTGCGCGAAAGGCCCTGTCGGCGTCGTGGAGATGTCATCCGTGTTGACGCCAAGCGACTGCAGGCGCTGTCGATGCGTCTGGTTATCCGGCTCGAGCCTGACGAGTTGTTTCAGCGCGTCGATGGCCTCGACGGTCTGGCCGGAGCGGACTGCTCCCTCGACAAGCGCTTCGAGCGTCGCGATCAGGTTGTGATCCTCGCGAATGCGCTGGTAGATGTCTGCGAGCCGCTGAAGCGACGGAATGTGATTGGGATTCTTGTCGAGAAGCGTGTGCAGGAAGTCTATCGCCCGATCCTCTTCGCGCCGGCTGATGAGCACGTCGACACAGCGGTCCAGCTGTTCGGCGGCCCGGTCCAGTTGACCGGCCTGGGCGTACTTCCGGCCCACGTCGAGCACGTTGTGGTAACGCGACTTGTCGAGCTGAACGAGAGTCGTGAACGCACTTTCGGCCTCTCCCATCATGCCGGCGGCTAGATAGGTCCTGCCGAGAACCTCGATGAGTTCCACGTCGCCCGGATTCTTGTCGAATGCCGTCTTCAACAGGTCGATGGCGCGCATGGGCTCGCCACGCGAGATGTAGGCCTCCGAAACCGCGGACAGCGCCGTCTTGGACTCCGGATTGATTGCCAGCGCCTGGAGACAGGAATCGAGTCCGACGTCCACCTTGCCCTTACGGATCAACTCAGTGCCGGCGGCAACGTAAGCGTCGTGCGCTTGATCGCGCATGTTCTCGCGCAGGTAGGTTTCCGCGAGCTTGATACGGACAGAGGTGTTCTCGGGATCGAGATCCGCGATCTTCTGGTAAACCTCGAGCGCCTTCTGCGTCTTGCCGCTTCGAGCGTAGGAATCTGCGACCTGGAGATACTGTTGACGGGCCTCGACCAGCAGGCCCTGCTGCGAGTAGAGCGAGGCGAGTTTGAGAGAGATCTCGACGTTCTGGGGATTGAGCTTCGAGATCTTCTTGAACATCGCAATGGCCTTCAGGGTGAAGCCATTCTCGCGATAGCTCTCGGCGATCTTCGTGAAGTTGATGATCGCCTCCTCGACGCGGCCCGCGCGCACGAGGAGATCTCCGAGCGTATTGACGACGGTCAGGTCCGAAGAGTCGAACTCGGCAATCTTCGTGTAGTCGTCGATCGCCGCGTTGACCTTGCCCTGCTGCACGTGCTTTTCAGCCTGGCGCAGAGCTTTCGCTTTGTTGAAGGTCATAGAGCTCTTTTGTTCCCGGGATAGGCCTGCAACGATTGCCCGACCGTACCACACGCGATATGGGGTGTCAATTTTGCGGCCGTTGCAAGTCCTTCGGGGGGTTGGGGTTCAGCCGATTCCGTCGAACAGGTTCATCGTCAGAACGCCCTTGAAAGTGCGACGGTGAATCGGGCAGGGGCCGAGCCTGGCCAGGGCTTCGAGATGTGACGCCGTCCCGTACCCAACGTGTGTGGAAAACCCGTACTCCGGCCACCGTTCCGAGTATG
The DNA here is from genome assembly GCA_021463145.1 of Blastocatellia bacterium. GTDB lineage: Bacteria > Acidobacteriota > Blastocatellia > UBA7656 > JADIYM01 > JADIYM01. Next base: position 114,042 of record JAJTWZ010000004.1, read on the forward strand.
CCGTCATGAGGCGATCCCGCTCGACCTTCGCGACGATTGATGCGGCCGCGATACTGGCCGAGGAGGCGTCGCCCGCGATGACGGTCCGCTGCTCGCCTTTCCAGTCCGGCAGCGGTGCGTTTCCGTCGACGAGGAGAAAATCGGGGACGACGGGCAGCCGCGCGATCGCACGGGACATGGCGGCAAGGCTCGCGCGCAGGATGTTCGTGGCGTCGATCTCCTCTGCCTCGACGCAGACCGTCGCAACGCCGACAGCGGCCTCCAGAATTTCCGCGCTCAGCTCTTCGCGGCGCGATCTGGACAGCGTTTTAGAGTCGGCAAGCCCATTCGGGATCCGGCCCGGATCGAAAATGACGGCTGTGGCGACGACCGGCCCGGCCAACGCACCGCGCCCGACTTCGTCGAGCCCCGCAATTCGTCCGTAACCCGCGGACCACGCTTCCTGCTCGAAAGCAGTATCGGCCAGCCTGCGCGGCTTGCCGGCGCTGCGCTGTCGAGGCGCGGTCAAGGAATCTCCCCGGACTACTCGATGGCGCCAACCAGCGGGCTGCTGGCGTTGGCATACAGCCGTTTCGGCATCCGCCCGGCGCTGTGTGCAAGCCTTCCGGCACGAACGGCGAGTTTCATTGCCTCGGCCATCCGCACCGGGTCGCCGGCTTCAGCGACCGCGGTGTTCATGAGGATGGCGTCGACGCCAATCTCCATGGCCAGGGCAGCATCGGACGCCGTCCCTACGCCGGCATCGACGATCAAGGGAACCGCCGTGATCTGCTCTCGGAGGATCCTGAGGTTCGTGAGGTTCTGGATTCCCAGTCCGGAGCCGATCGGCGCCGCAGCGGGCATTATCGCGGCGGCGCCCGCGTCGATGAGCCGGCGAGCCGTGATCAGGTCGTCGTTGAGGTAGGGAAGCACGACGAATCCGTCGCGTACGAGCTCGTCGGTTGCGGCAACGAGCCCGGCGTTGTCCGAGAACAACGTGCGCTCGCAGCCGATCACCTCCAGCTTCACCCAGTTCGTGTCCAGCGCTTCGCGAGCCAGTTGGGCAGTGCGAACAGCATCGGCGGCCGTGTAACAGGCCGCTGTGTTCGGCAACAAGTGGATCGACGGATCGATGAAGTCGAGCAGCGACTTTCCGGACCGGTCGGACAGGTCGATACGCCTGACAGCGACCGTGACCATTTCCGTCTCGGCCGCGGCGTACGCGTCGCGCATCATGTTGAAATCAGGAAACTTGCCAGATCCAAGGATTAGCCGGGACGTGAATCTACGGCCCGCGATTGAGTAAGTATCAGCCATGTTCGGGATTCCTAGCCACCACCGACGAAATGGACAATCTCGATGCGGTCCCCATCCTGGATCTGGCATTCCGCCCAGTCCTGGCGTCGAACGACACGGCGGTTGAGTTCGACGGCGATTCGTTCGCGCGGGAGGTCGAGAACGGATATAAGTTGTTCGACGGTAAGTCCGGCGTCGACGGGCCTGGACTCCCCGTTCAGGGTAATCTGAATGCTGTCGCTCATCGTCGTCGAATCAGGTGCTTGATCTCGCCATCTCCGTACTTGGAAGAGGCCTGTACGACGACTGCCGCACTGCCGGCAGTGAAGGTCGGCAGCACTATATTAAAGGATGCGATGCCCTCGCGATCCGTGCGGCCCGGGAAGATCTGCGGTTTGAAGGCCGTCCCTATGACCTTCACGACGACCGAAGCTGCCTCGATCGGCTGACCGGTTCCCCTCGTGGCCTGCACCTGAAGGACGACCGCGTCTCCGGCGAGGAAATCCGTCCGGCCGAGGAGCCTGAGCCGAAGCTTTTCCTTCTGGAGGCCGCTCTGAAGGTAGTCCGAGATGATCTTGTCGAGGTCCAGCTCGCCGGTGAGGGGGCCGGTGACCCGTTTGATGACGGCCCGGCCCGCCGCATCGAGCTCCGGAACGGGAACCGGCCTGGGCTCGCCGGGCTCGGTATGAGGAAATTCGGCTTCCCAGGCCGTCGCAGAAGGCGCTTCGGACACCGTAGCCGGCTCTGCGGGCTGTGCCGGCTCGGGTGCCATCGCCATCACCTCGACTTCCTCCGGCTCACGGGCCGGAGTCGGCTCGGCGGCTTGTTGGGCGGCGACCGGCGCTTCGTCGCCGGCGTCCTTGGACGCGGCCTTCTGCGATGCCCGCACGAGTTCCTCGACCTTTCCGGCCTTCAGAATGGCGACGATGATCTGGTGCTGTTTCTTGAGTATTTCGCCGAGGTCGGCGTCGTTGAGCGTGCCGGCCGCCAGTTGCGGAGCGTAGGACGTGCGCTTGGCGGCAATGATGGTGCCTCCACGATAGACGAGGGTCTCCAGCAACGCCTTGTCGCGTCCCTTGTCTTCGGTTTGTACGTGGAGGAGTTCGTCCCCGGCCTGGACGTCCTGATTGTATCCGGTGAGCATCGCGATTCCGCCGCAACCTAGCATACGAGTCGGACGGGAATCAACGACTGGTAACACGCGCTTCCCGCATCGCCTCGATTCCTTGACATACCACGAGCCCGTTGACATTCTTGCCGCCTCGATCCCTGTACCAGAACCGAAGCAGTCAGCGAGTAGCCCTATGAGCACTAATCAGTGTCCACGCTGCGGTATGCTGCCCGCGCCAAACGCCCGGGTTTGCACTCGTTGCGGAGGTCCAATCGGAACTGTGGGGGCGCCGCGGAAGGGCAAGCTCTCGACAGGCGCGATCGTGGGAATTGCGGTTGCCGTTGTGGCGGTCGGTTTCGTCGCAGTCAGCATCGTCGCCGCAATCGCCATCCCTTCACTTGTTCGAGCACGCGCGGCGGCCGACGAGTCGGCGGCAATCGTCACTTTGCGGACCATCAACGATGCGGAGGTGCAATTCAGGTCGCGAAACGGCCGGTACGGCAGCTTCGATGAACTCGTACGCCAGGGGCTGCTCGATTCGACCTGGTCGCACGGAATGGTGCGAAACAGGTATGAGATCCGCCAGGTGCGTGTTTCCACCGATGGCTTCGAGTTCAGTGCGGAACCGTTTGGTGGCAGGGCGCCCGTATCGGGAAGCCGGTCGTTCAACGTCACCGAGGACGGCGTGATCCGCTCCAGCGACACGGCCGACCCGCCAACTGGCAAATCGGGCGATCCCGTAAGAGGCCGGTGACGAGCGTCACATTTGACACGCTCCGTACCCTTGTACTAAGGTGCACAATCTCCTGAGAAACGCTCCGACGATGTCAGAAACCTTCCATACGTGGATACTTCGAGGAGGCTGGCGTGGGTGAGACTGTAGGACTTGCGCTTCTGCTTCAGCAGACGGCCGCGACAGGCGGCAGCAGCGTTCTGGTCAGCTACATTCCGGTTCTGATGATGCTGGCGATGGCGTGCGGGCTGGCCGCCATCCTTCTGACGACGTCACGGTTGATCGGTCAGAAGAAGCCGACGAAAGAGAAATTGATGCCGTACGAGTGCGGCAAGGATCCGGTTGGTTCCGCTCGCGAGCGCCATTCGGTCCGCTTTTTCATCGTCGCGATGATTTTCCTGCTGTTCGACATCGAGGCGATCTTCCTGATTCCCTGGGCGGTGGGATTCAGTCGCGTTCTCGACAGTCCGGACAAGGTGCTGCAATTGCTCTTCTACGGCGAGATGATGGTGTTCATCGGCATTCTGTTCGCCGGCCTCGTCTACATCTGGAAGAAGGGCGTTTTCGAGTGGAATCGGTAGCGCGGGCGGCGCTCTGCGGCTCGCAAGCGAGGAATTGGCAATGGGTCTCGAAAACAAGGTCGTAAACGCACTGCCGGAGGTACTGACGACTCGCCTCGACTGGATCGTCAACTGGGCACGCAAGTCCAGCCTCTGGCCCGCCACGTTCGGGCTTGCCTGCTGTGCGATCGAAATGATGGCGATCACGGCGCCTCGCAACGACGTCGCCAGGTTCGGGGCCGAGGCGTTCCGCGCCAGCCCGCGCCAGGCCGACGTGATGATCGTGGCCGGACGTGTCTCGAAGAAGATGGCGCCAGTGCTCCGCCGAATCTACGACCAGATGCCGGAACCGAAGTGGGTGATCTCGATGGGCGTCTGTGCCTCGGTTGGCGGGATATTCGACAACTACGCGATTCTGCAAGGTGTCGACAAGATTGTTCCGGTGGACGTGTACGTCCCGGGTTGTCCTCCGCGTCCGGAGGGCCTGATTTACGCGATCATGAAGCTTCAGGAGAAGATCCAGACCGACAGCCTTCGCGATCGTCCCGACGTGCCTATGCTGGAAGAGCCGGCGCTTGCGGGCCGGGAGGCTTGAACGATGGCCAAGGCTCCATCGGCGGAGGACATCGCGGCACTGCGGGAGCGGTTCTCCGAAGCTATCGTCGGCGTTCGGGAGGGACTGGGTGAAGTGTCCGCCTACGTTGCGCCCGCGTTCCTCCTCGAGGTCTGCAGGTATCTTCGTGACGAACCCCGGTACCAGTTCAACCTGCTTTCGGATCTCACGGGAGTCGACCTTGGTCTCGATCAGGAACCGCGCTTCGAGGTCGTCTACCACCTCTATTCGATCCCGCTCGGTCATCGATTGCGGCTGAAGGCGCAGCTTCCGTCCGAGGGTCCGTCGATCGACTCCGTCACGCCGATCTGGAAGACCGCGAACTGGCACGAGCGCGAGACCTTCGACATGTTCGGGATCGTCTTCGAAGGACACCCCGACCTTCGTCGAATCCTGACGCCCGACGAATTTCAGTGGCATCCGCTCCGCAAGGATTTCCCCGTGCGCGGCTACGACGATTTTTAGAGGGTTGAGAATGGAACTCGATCAGGACCAGTTGCGCGAGCGCACGCGCCCGGGCCGCCCGCCGGCCGAGCGAACGATTGTCGCCGAAGACGCGTCCGGCATCGTGGACATCAGCGAACTTTCGGGGCGCGAGCTCGGGTCGACGATGACGCTTTCGATGGGCCCGCAGCACCCGTCGACGCACGGCGTACTCCGCCTCGAGCTCGAGCTCGACGGCGAGGTCGTGCTGTCGACCAAGCCAGACATCGGCTACCTCCACACCGGGATGGAGAAGCTGATGGAGTCGAAGAAGTACCTGTCGAACATCTGCATCACGGACCGGATGGACTACCTGAATCCGATGGGGAACAACCTCGGATACGTGCTTGCGGTCGAGAAGCTTCTGCAGCTCGAGATTCCGCCTCGCGCGCAGTGCATCCGTGTGCTCATGTGCGAGCTGCAGCGCATAGCCTCGCATCTGGTATGGATCGGCACTCACGCGCTCGATGTGGGGGCGATGTCGGTGTTCTTCTACGCATTCGACGAGCGCGAGAAGATCCTGAACATGTTCGAGGACGTGTGCGGCGGCCGGATGACGCCGTCCTATTTCCGCGTCGGCGGGATGTTCCAGGACCTGCCGGCCGGATTCGATGCGAAGGTTCGCAGATTTCTTTCGGAATTTCCGGCGGCGCTGGACGCCTTCGACACCTTGCTGACCGGCAATCGGATCTTCAGAAACAGGTTGCAGGGAGTCGGAGTCATCTCGGCCGAGGACGCGATCAGCTGGGGAATCACGGGGCCGTCGTTGCGCGGATCGGGTGTGGCGCACGACCTTCGCCGGGCCGAGCCTTATTGCGGCTACGAACTCTACGACTTCGACATTCCGACATTTCCCGAAGGCGACGTCTGGGCGCGTTACCAGGTCCGCCGGCAGGAGTTTCGTGAGTCGCTGAAGATCGTCCTGCAGTGCGTGGACAAGATGCCGTCCGGTCCGATCAAGGCCGACAACGACAAGGTCGTACTGCCCGATCGCGACGACATGAAGACGCACATGGATGCGCTGATCCATCACTTCCTGATCGCGGCGGATGGTTTCAAGGTGCCGGAAGGCGAGGTCTATCTGGCGATCGAAGGATCTAAGGGCGAGCTCGGCTACTACATCGTCAGCGACGGGTCCGAGCGTCCATTCCGCTGCCACGTGCGCGGGCCTTCTTTCGTGAATCTTTCGGCAATGCCCGACATGGTGAAGGGCAGTCTCATCGCCGACGTCGTCGCCGTGATCGGATCGATCGACATCGTTCTCGGCGAAATCGACAGGTAGATAACAACTTCCGGCCTGAAGAGCCGGCAAAGCCCATTGACGATCCTGGCGAGTCAATCACTGCGATGCTTACTCCCGAACGAGAAAAAAAGATAGACGAGCTCCTCACGAGGTATCCCAGTTCGCGGTCGGCACTCCTGCCCGCGCTCTGGGTCGCGCAGGAGCAGTACGGATGGATCAGCCTCGAGCTGCAGAAATATCTCGCGATTCGTCTTGGCATCACGCCCGAGCAGGTGCGCGAGGTCGTCACGTTCTACTCGATGTACAACGAACGGCCTGTCGGCAAGTACCACTTGCAGGTCTGCTGCACGACGCCCTGCATGTTGATGGGCTCGGACGACGTGATCGGCTACCTCGAGAAGAAGCTCGATATCCGGCGTGGACAGACGACGGCGGACGGGCTGTTCACGGTTTCGCAGGTCGAGTGCCTCGGTTCCTGCGGCACGGCGCCCATGCTTCAGGTCAATCGCGAAAAGTACGACGAGAACCTGACTTACGAGAAGGTTGACGCCCTGGTCGATCGGTTGCGGGCGCAGGCGGAGGGGGGCAATGGCTGAACCGGTAAGAGTCGTTTCTAAGCGTTTCGGGATTCCCGACAGCCATACTCTTGGCGTCTACCTCGAACACGACGGTTATGTGGCGCTCGAGAAGGCTCTCAAGTCCATGCAACCGGCCGACGTCATCGAAGAGGTGAAGAAGTCGGCGCTGCGCGGACGCGGCGGAGCAGGTTTCCCGACGGGAATGAAGTGGAGCTTCGTGCCCAAGGATTCGCCGAAGCCGAAATACATCGTCTGTAACGCCGACGAGTCCGAGCCCGGCACCTTCAAGGACCGCGCCCTGATGGAAAACGATCCGCACTCCCTGATCGAGGGATGCCTGATCGCCGCCTACGCGCTGGGGTCGCATACCTGCTACATCTACATCCGGGGCGAGTACGGCTGGGTGCAAGACGGCATGGACGCCGCGATACGCGAGGCCTACGAGAAGGGCTACTGCGGCAAGAACATCCTCGGCACGGACTTTTCGTGCGACGTCTACACGCATCCCGGCGCCGGCGCTTACATCTGCGGGGAAGAGACCGCTTTGCTGAATTCGCTCGAAGGGAAGCGAGGCCATCCGCGGATCAAGCCGCCGTTCCCGGCCGTGGAAGGGCTCTACGGATGTCCGACTGTCGTCAACAATGTCGAGACGCTCGCTACGGTCCCGTGGATCGTCCAGCACGGCGGCGACGCTTTCCGCCAGCTCGGCACCGAGAAGTCGGGTGGCACGCGGCTCGTTTCCGTATGCGGCCACGTAAACAAGCCTGGCGTTTACGAGATTCCACTCGGTTATCCGATGAAGGACCTGCTCGAGAAGGAATGCGGCGGTATACGGAACGGCAACAAGTTGAAGGCGGTGATCCCTGGTGGCTCGTCCGTGCCGATCATAACGGCCGAGGAGGCCTACAGTGTAAAGCTCGACTTCGAGTCGATCGGTGAGGTTGGATCGATGCTCGGATCCGGCGGCGTCATCGTGATGGACGAGACGGCCGACATTTTCGAGTCCACGTTCCGGCTGGTCCATTTCTACAAGCACGAGTCCTGCGGGTGGTGCACGCCTTGCCGCGATGGCAGCGACTGGATGGAGCAACTCTTCGACCGGATCGCTATTGGTGGAGGCAGACAGGAAGATCTCGCCCTGATTACTTCGCTCGGCAAGAACATCGAAGGGAAGTCGCACTGCGCGCTTGCCGATGCCCTCGTCTGGCCGATCACCAGTTCCATGAAGAAGTTCCCCGAGGATTACCAGCGCGCTATCGAACGCAGCAGGAAGTTGCTTCACGAGCCTGCGGCCGTCTAGTTCAGGACCGGACCACTATGAGCACCGACACAACAACTCAAACCTGCACGATCACCGTGGACGGAGTGCCCGTGGTCGTTCCGGCCGGGGCGCTCCTCATCGAAGCGCTGAAGATGCAGGGGATCGACATTCCGAACTTCTGCTACTACCACAACCTGCCGGCGCAGGCCTCCTGCCGTATGTGCCTCGTCCGAATCGAGAAGATGCCGCGCCTGCAACCCTCGTGCACGACAGTGGTTCGTGACGGAATGGCCGTCGAGATCAACACCCCGGAGATCCTCGACATGCGGCGCGGAATGCTCGAGTTCATGCTCGCCAACCATCCGCTCGACTGCCCGGTCTGCGATCGTGGCGGCGAGTGCGAACTGCAGGACAACGCTTTCAAATTTGGACGCGTCGACGCGCGCTTCACCGAAGAAAAACACCCGGCACCGGACGTCGACATCTCGCCGTTCATTTACAACGACGCCCAGCGTTGCGTCTTCTGCTATCGATGCATTCGTGTCTGCGACATCTGGATGGACGTTGGCGCACTGGCGAAGCTCAATCGCGGAGCGCACGAGACGATTGGAACGTTCGACGGCTGGCTCGATTGCGAGCACTGCGGGAACTGCGTTGACGTGTGCCCGACAGGCACGCTGCTTCATACGAGTTACAAGTTCGGCCCTCGCCCGTGGACCCTGGATGAAACCGAGACGACGTGTTCTTACTGCGCCGATGGCTGCCGTGTCCGGCTCGGATCGCGTGGAGACACGGTCCATCGCTCGATTGCGCGGGATGGAACTGGAATCAACGAAGAGTTTCTCTGTGTGAAGGGCCGGTATGGCTTCGGCTACATCAACAGCGGCGAACGAGTCACGCAACCGCTCGTCAGGAAGAACGGCGAACTGCACCCAGCCACCTGGGACGATGCACTTGAACACGTCGCGAAGCGTCTCGGAGAAGTCTCGAAGGCGAAGGGTGCCGACGCAGTCGCGGTTCTCGGGTCTACGCGGATCACGAACGAGGGGAATTTTGCGGTAGCCGAGGTCGCAAAGGCGATCGGGACCCCGAATATCTCCTACGAGCCCGACTACGATCTGTCGACATTCATGAAGTCGGTCGGGGGCCGCCTCGCCACCAAGGCTGACGTGCTGTCCGCCGACGTCATATTCGTCATCGGCGGAGATCCGAAGGAAGACCAGCCCCTCACGGCGCACCATCTTGTTCAGCCCGTGTTCAAGGGCAAGGCGGCGCTCTACGTCGCGAGTTCCAGGCTTGTCCGGATCAGGAAGCGGGCAAGCAAGTTCGTCCATCTGCGGCCTGGAGGCGAGGCGGCGCTCCTGCTCGGCCTCGCCGGCGGTTCGCTCGAAGTCGCGGCGAAGGCGGCTGGATGCGCTCCCAGCGACATCGAGTCGCTTCGTTCCTCTCTCGAAGGCGGTCGCAAGGTCGTCGTGATGGTCGGTTCCGATTGCCGCGGCGCAGCGCTGGAGGCCGCGTCCTCCCTCGGAACGCTGCTTGCGCAGGGCGACCGTGAGGTGACCTACCGGCCGCTCGTCTTCGACAACAATTCCATCGGTGCGTTCGATGTTCTCGGCCAGGGAGTGCCGTACGCTTCGATCACGGGCAGTCTGGGCGATTCGATCTCTGCGTTGTATGCAGTCGGGGCGGATCTGATGGACGGCGAGGACGCGGAAGCTGTTCGCGCGCGTCTTGGCCGCCTCGACTTCCTGGTCGTTCAGGACCTTTTCATGACCGACGCGGCTCTGCTTGCGGAGGTGGTACTTCCGGCCTCGACCTATGCAGAGCAGGACGGCACTTTCACCAACATCGCCGGAGAAGTCCAGCGAGTGCACAAGGCTATCGATCCGGTCGGCTCCACGCGGCCGGATTGGTTGATCGCATCGCAGATCGCGAGGCTGCTCGGTGCGGAAGTCAAATATCGCGGATCGGTTTCGGCGGTTTATCGCAGTCTGACCGAGTCGAACCCGGCCTATGCGAACGCGACGTACGTCCGGATGATGACCGAGGGCGCGGTGCAGACCGAACGTCCGTCTGCATCGCCGGACAGGAGTGCCCTCGTGTCGGCGCTCACCTCCGCCACGGCCGCAACCGATACCACGGCGCGGCACAACGAGGTTCCCACGGAGATGGGCGAACGCCTGTTCCACCTGGGTACGATCGGCAAGTATTCGAAGCTCCTTGCCGATGCATTCGAGGACGGGAAGGCCAAGGGCCGGTCCGTAGAGGAAGAAGCGGCGCTGATTCCACTCAAATCGGTTTAACCGCCGGCGATTCGGCAGTCCCGTTACCGGATTGCCGCACGGACACGCGAATTCACACATGACGCTCGAGATGTTCCTCATTACCGCGGTGAAGATTGGGCTGGTGCTCTTCATCATCCTGACGGCGGTCGCCTACTGCACGTACATGGAGCGACGCGTCCTCGCGTTCATCCAGGTGCGACTCGGACCGAACCGGGTCGGCCCGTTCGGGCTGCTGCAGCCACTTGCCGACGGCATCAAGTTCATCTTCAAGGAAGACGTCATTCCGACCGACGTCACGCGGTTCATCTACATCCTCGCGCCAATCACCGCGCTAGTTCCGGCCCTAATGACGTTCGCCGTCATTCCGTTCGGCGACCGGCTCGAGATTTTCGGCAAGGACATCTCGCTCTACATTACGGGCTTCAACGTGAGCCTGCTCTTCGTATTTGCGATGACGTCGCTCGGCGTATACGGCATCGTGCTCGCCGGCTGGTCGTCGAACTCGAAGTATTCGCTTTTCGGCGGGCTGCGGTCATCGGCGCAGATGATCAGCTACGAGCTTGCGCTTTCGCTCTCGATCATCGGTGTGTTGATACAGGTCGGGTCGCTCGACCTCGTGAAGATCGTCGAAGCGCAATCGGGTTGGCACGGGTTTCAGTGGAACGTAATTGCGTTCCAGCCCATCGGATTCCTCATCTTCTTCATCGCCGTGCTAGCCGAGACGAATCGCGTGCCGTTCGATCTTCCAGAGGCGGAGACCGAGCTCGTTGGCGGATTCCACACGGAATACTCGTCGATGAAGTTCGCGATGTTCTTCATGGCCGAATACTCGGCGATGATCACTGCGTCCTGCATGGCGACGGTGTTGTTTTTCGGTGGGTGGAACGGGCCGGGCACCCAGCTCGAGACGATCGGGCCATTCATTGGCCTGGCCTGGTTTACGCTCAAGGTCTTCCTTTTCCTGTTCACTTACATATGGATTCGAGGCACGCTGCCACGCTTCCGGTACGACCAGTTGATGGACTTCGGCTGGAAGCTGCTTCTGCCGCTCGCAATCTTCAACATCGTGTTCACGGCCACGTGGAAGTTCCTCTTCCACTACTACGATCTGGCGCCGTCGCTGCCGGCGTGGATGCAGGGCAAGTAGGCTAACTATGGATACGATCACCAGCTACCTGTCGAGTCTGACGGCCGAGCACTACTTCTTCTTTCTGTTCGCGATCGTTGCGATCGCATCGTCGCTCGAGGTCGTCATGCAGCGAAGCCCGCTCTACAGCGCCATCGCGCTCGTATTCACGATGGCATCGCTTGCGGCGAATTTCGTACTTCTGAAGGCACAGTTCCTCGCGGCAATACAGATCATCGTCTACGCGGGAGCGATCATCGTTCTCTTCGTTTTCGTGATCATGCTGCTGAACGTGCGCGCCGAAGAGAGCAGGCTGGATCGCTTCGGGGCGTTGCGGTTCATCGCCGTGCCTTCGGCGCTGGTGCTTTTTCTGGGAGCGTTTGCGGCCATCCGATTCTCGAACCTCGACACGCTTTCGCCATCGCCGGCGTCGGCCGCTGCCGGTACGACCGAGCGGATCGCGGAGCTCATGTTCACGAAGTACCTCCTGCCGTTCGAGGCCGCGTCGGTCCTGATCATGATGGCGATAGTCGGCGCGCTCGTGCTGGCGTCACGCGCTCGCGACGTCGAAGCTGAAATGGCGGCAATCGAAGCTCCGGCCGAATCCGAAGCTCCTTTGCCCGAGCCCGAGGATCGGCTCGAGGAAGTGGAGGTCTCGTAAGTATGCTTCCAATCACGAATTTCATCCTGCTCTCGGCCGTGATCTTTTCGATCGGTGCGGTCGGCGTCTTTTTCAAACGCAACATCATCACGATCCTGCTCTGCATAGAACTAATGCTCAATGCGGCGAATCTCGCGTTCGTGGCGTTCGCCAGTTACTTCGGCGACTCGACCGGACAGTTGTTCGTTTTCATCGTGATGACTGTCGCCGCCGCCGAGGCCGCCGTTGGCCTTGGGCTCGTCATCGCCATCTTCCGCAACCGCGAGACGCTCAACGTCGACGAGGCGAACATTCTGAAGCTCTAGTCCTTGTGCCGCGCGGACCGTGCGCGGCGAAGCACCCGACCGATACACACCGTACGATATGAACACGACGACACTGCTCGGTGGCATCATCCTCGCTCCTCTTGTCGGGGCGCTGGTGCTTGGCCTGTTCGGCAAGAAGATGAACGAACGCACGGTGGGACTGATTGCGTCGGCTACGGTCGGCGTGTCGTTCGTGCTCGCGATCATGGCGTTCGTGGCTCTGCTGGGCGTCGCGCCGGAGGGCGCGGAGGGTGTCCGGCGGCTTCACAATCCTTTGTTTCCCTGGATCGAGGTCGGCTCGTTCAAGGCTCCGTTCAACCTCGTTCTCGACCCGCTCTCGGGTCTCTATGTCCTCTTCGTTACCGGCGTCGGGTTCCTCATCCACATCTTCGCCACGGGCTACATGCACGGCGAAGGCGGGTACTACCGCTTCTTCTGCTATCTGAACCTCTTCATGTTCAACATGCTGGTGCTGATCCTCGGCTCCAACATGCTCGTGATGTTCGTCGGCTGGGAGGGCGTCGGACTCTGCAGCTACCTGCTCATCGGGTTCTACTTCAAGCAACAGGGACCGGCCTTCCCGAACCAGTCGGCGAAGAAGGCGTTCATCGTGAACCGCATCGGCGACGTCGCGTTCGCGATCGCCATCCTGCTCGTCTTCCTGAAAGCCGGCTCGATCGAATTCGCCGCGGTCAACGCGTGGGCGAAGTCGCTGACGGCGGCCGATCCGATGACGCTCGCGGCGTTCGGACTCGGTGGGGCTTCCACGATTGCCCTCCTGATGTTCATTGGCGCGACCGGGAAGTCGGCGCAGATTCCGCTCTTCGTATGGCTGCCGGACGCGATGGCCGGCCCGACGCCCGTGTCGGCGCTAATCCACGCAGCGACGATGGTCACGGCCGGCGTGTACATGGTCTCGCGAACGAGCGAAGTATTCGTGAAGGCACCGAGCGCGATGCTCGTCGTAGCGATCATCGGCGCGCTCACGGCGCTTGGCGCCGCGACGATCGGCCTCGCGCAGTGGGACATCAAGAAGGTTCTCGCGTACTCGACGGTCTCGCAACTCGGCTATATGTTCCTTGCGTGCGGCGTCGGCGCCTTCGGCGCGGGCGTGTTCCACGTAATGACTCACGCGTTCTTCAAGGCGCTCCTGTTCCTCGGTGCCGGTTCGGTCATCCTTGGAATGCACCACGAACAGGACATGCGGAAGATGGGCGGCCTGAAGAAGCACATGCCGATCACGCACGCCACGATGGCGGTGGCGTGGCTTGCGATTTGCGGGTTCCCGCTCCTGTCGGGCTTCTTCTCGAAGGACGAAATCCTGTATCAGGCTTTCGTGACCGAGGCGTTCGGTCACGGACCGTGGGGCAAGATCCTCTGGACGATCGGTGCGATCACGGCGGTGCTCACCGCGATCTACATGACGAGGCTGATGGTGCTGACGTTCTGGACGAAGGAGCGCTGGCACGATTCGCCCGGCCATGACGATCACGGCCACGACGCGCATGCCGGCGACGGCCACGGCCATCACGGACTCGCGAAGGGCCAGATGCCGCACGAGTCGCCCTGGTCGATGACGCTCCCGCTCGTGGTCCTTGCAATTGCGGCGGCGCTCGGTGGCTACGTCGGCGTGCCGAACGGACTCGGCCATCTCGTGGGCATCGAGAACTCGAACATCGTCGAACACTTCCTCGCGCCGTCGCTCGCTCACGCGGGCGCGCACGGAGCCGAAGCCGTCCACCACGACGCTTCAACCGAGCTTCTGCTGACCGGCCTGTCCGTCGCCCTTGCGATCGGCGGCATCCTCGCCGGGATGTTCGTGTTCCGCAGGAACCCGCTCCTGAAGATGCCGCGGATTCTCGAGGACAAGTGGCGCGTGGACGAGCTCTACGAGGCTGCGATAATTCATCCGCTCAGGCGGCTATCGGAATCCGTGCTGTGGAAGGCCATCGACGTCCGCTCTATCGACGGCTTCGTGAATGCCGCGGCCGATGGCATCAGGGGACTCGGCGGCTCGATGCGGCATCTGCAGTCGGGGCTCACCCGCAGTTATGTAGCCGTGATTCTGCTCGGCGCTGCTTGCGTCGTCGGCTATTTCCTCCTGCAGGGATACGTCAAGTAAGACCGGAAACGCCCACGTATGACTTTCGAGAACACCATCCTTACGCTCGTGATGTTCGTGCCGCTGCTCGGCGCGTTGCTCGTGGCGCTGTACGGCAGGTCCGCGGACGGGAACACCGACGGCATCAAGAAGCTCGCCATCGGCATCTCGGTCGTGACGTTCATCCTCTCGCTGCCACTGGCAGTCCTCTTCGACGGCCGCACTGCGGGCTATCAATTCGTGGCGCGGGCGCTGTGGATCGACGCTGCAGGGCTTAGGGTCGACTACCACGTCGGGATCGACGGTTTGAGCATCTGGCTTGTGATGCTGACGACTCTGATCACGCCGATCGCGTTACTGGCCTCCTACACGGCGATCGGAAAGCGGGTGCGCGAGTACCTCGTGCTGATGCTCATCCTCGAGACTGGAATGATCGGCGTCTTCTGTGCGCTGGACATGTTCCTGTTCTACCTGTTCTGGGAAGTGATGCTCATCCCGATGTACCTCATCATCGGGGTATGGGGCGGAGAGCGGCGCATCTACGCGGCGATAAAGTTCGTCCTCTACACGATGATCGGCTCGCTCCTGATGCTCGCCGCGATTATTTCGCTCTACCTGATGCACGGGAAGGCGACGGGCTTCTACACATTCGACATTCCGCTCGTCACGCAATCGATTTCGTCCGGAATGCTCATGATTCCGATCGACGCGCAGCGTTGGCTCTTTGGAGCCTTCGCGCTTGCTTTCCTGATCAAGGTCCCGCTTTTCCCGTTCCACACGTGGCTGCCCGACGCCCACGTCGAGGCCCCGACAGCGGGATCGGTGATTCTTGCGAGCGTCCTTCTGAAGATGGGCACTTACGGCCTGATGCGCTTCAATGTGCCGATGTTCTACGAGGCCTCGATCCAGCTTGCGCCCATCATCTGCGTGTTTGCCGTGTTCGGCATTGTCTACGGGGCGCTCGTGGCGATGGTGCAGCCTGACTTCAAGAAGCTCGTGGCCTATTCGTCGGTCAGCCATCTCGGCTTCTGCGTGCTGGGAATCTTCTCGCTGACTTCACAGGGAATGCAGGGCTCGCTCTTCCAGATGCTGGCTCACGGACTCTCGACGGGAGCGCTGTTCCTCATCATCGGAATGATCTACGAGCGGCGCCATACGCGGCAGATCTCGGAGTTCGGCGGCCTGGCGACGCCAATGCCGCAGTTCTCGACGCTCTTCATGATCACGATGTTCGCCTCGGTGGGCCTGCCGCTTCTCTGCGGGTTCGTGGGCGAGATTCTCGTCCTCATCGGCACCTTCACGTCGACGACGCTCGAAGGCGCGAAGTGGTTCGCCGCCGTCGCTGCCACTGCGATGGTGTGGAGCGCCGTCTACATGCTGTGGTTGTACCAGCGCGTGGTGATGGGAGACGTGACCAACCCCGAAAACGCGAAGTTGCCCGACCTGAACCTCCGCGAGAAAGTCGTGCTCGTGCCGTTGGTCGTCCTGATGATAGTGATGGGTGTTTATCCGGTCTACTTCACGAAACGGAGCCAGCCAGCGCTCGACGCGGCCATTCAGAAGACGGCTCCGGTTTTGACCCGGAAGGCCGAGGCCCCGGCCCGTAAGCCATAAGGAAGCCACCAGCCGAACATGGACAAGTACGTCAACTACATCACGATCCTGCCGGAGGCGATTCTGTCGCTCGTCGCTTTCGTGCTCATGCTCGTCGACGCCTATACGTCCGGGCAGAAGCGCCGGCTTTATGCGTGGATTTCGCTCGGCGGCTTTATCGCGGCTGGCGCCGCGATCGGATGGATCGCAGTACTGCTCGCTACGAACGCGACTGCGGTTCCGGCATCGACCTATATGGGGATGCTCGTCTCGGATCCTTTCCGCCTCGCGTTCTCGACGATTGCGCTCGTGGTATCGACGTTGACAGCGCTTGCGGCCGTGGCCTGGCTGGACGAGGACTCGCTGCCTGCCGGTGAGTTCTACTCGCTGCTGATGTTTGCGACAGTCGGTATGCTGCTGATGGCGTCCGCCGGCGATCTGGTGATGATCTTTCTCGGCCTCGAGATTCTTTCGATCGCGACGTATGTGCTTGCCGGCTATCGCCGGCGGGATCTGCGTTCCAACGAAGCCGGTCTGAAGTACTACATCCTCGGTTCGTTCGCGACCGCGTTCCTGCTCTACGGGATGGCTCTGACTTACGGCGCCACGCGGAGCACTAACCTCGAAGCCATCCGGGTTGCCATTACCAGCGGGAAGGTGGATTGGAGCTGGCTGTTGCTGGTCGGCGGCGGAATGATGCTCGTCGGACTGTGTTTCAAGATCTCCGCGGCCCCGTTCCACGTCTGGACGCCTGACGTCTATGAAGGAGCACCGTCAGTCGTCACCGGATGGATGTCGACCGGACCCAAGGCCGCCGCCTTCGCGGCATTCCTGAAGATCTACATTGCCGTCTTCGCCGTCGGCGCTCCGATCATGGGCCTGGCAGGCGCGACGCAGAAGGCGCTGACCATTATCGCCATCACGACGATGATAGTTGGCAACACCATTGCGATGGTGCAGGACAACGTCAAGAGGATGCTGGCCTACTCGTCCATCGCACACGCCGGTTACGCGCTGGTGGGTGTCATCGCGAACGACTGGCGCTCCGTCGCATTCTATATGCTCTGCTACGGCGTGATGAACGTGGGCGCGTTCGCGGTCGTCGCTGCAATTGGCAAGCGGTACGATCGCGAGACAATGGTCGAGGACTATCGTGGACTCGCCTGGGACTCGCCGGTTTTGTCGCTCACTTTTGCGATATTTATGTTCAGCCTTGCCGGATTTCCAATGACGGCTGGCTTCATGGGCAAGTTCCTGGTCTTCAAGGGAGCGTGGGAGAAGGGCCTGTCGATGCTGGTCATCTTCGCGGTCCTCAACAGCGCGATCTCGGTCTATTACTACTTCCGTCCGATCATGACGATGTATTTCAGCGCATCGGCGGACGGCGACCGGAAACGGACTGTCCTTGGCGCCGCTGCGGTCGCGGCACTCGCGATCTCGGTAGCGGGCGTCTTCTATCTCGGCATGCTGCCTGACGGCGTGCTGAAGTTCTTCGCGCTATCGTCGAAGTAACGGCGGAGGACGCATGAGTGGACCGGTCCCGCCGAGGCCGAATGGCGCGGCGAGGAAGGCGCGACCCGCGCGGGCGGACGAGATTGTCGCGCACGTGAATCGCCTCCTGGAGGGCGCCACCGTTTCGGAGGTCTATCGGGAGTGCGTGCTGTCGGATCGGACTCGGCGCTACGATCTTGGACTTTCGAAAGTGCAGGCAAGCGTGGAGATCCTTCACACGCTGCTGGGCATCGAGCTGAAGATCGGCCGCCGGCGGCTGCTTTGTCCGGACCTGGCAACGGCGCGGTTCCTTCGGGTCTTTGCCCGCATCGGAGTCGAAACGATTGCCATCCCGTACGATATCACCCGGATCTTGCGGGCAGCCGACGAACTCGAGAGTGCGTGGCACCGTGCGGTCCTGCTGGCCGAACACGCCTCGGCCGGCCGGAGCGAAAGGCTGAAGAGCCTCGTGAGGAAACTGCTTGCCGATGGGATGCGTGCATCGATACAGAAACTGGGAGCGGGACCGAAAAAGCCCGCATTCCTCCAGTCGACGCGCCAGCGGCATCCGGGTTCCGGCCGGGATGTTTAGATCGTCGCGGCCGGGCAACGTTGCTCTTCCGGATACCGTCTTCCGATGAAGGGGCGGTGCGTCAACTCGTGCCGCCCGATTGGCCGGCGGGGAGCCCCTGCAAGCCAATGTGACATCGGAGAGGTCGTCTATGCGCAGGTCAAGCCGCCGCATCACGATCGACGCCACAAGGCGGTTAGAGGCGAGGTCGCCAATGTTGAGCGCTTCACCTGAACCGGACTCGAGCGTCGTTCCCGGGCAGAGTCGCGGCGAAAATCTGGCCACGGTCGCGACGTGTATACTTCCGGCAGTTCTTTCCTGGGGGATAAGTGAGTGGTGAGCCTGTCAATTCGCAAGCTTGTTGCCATTGTGATGTGCTCGGCGGCAATCGGAACCGCGTCGACCATCGGTGTAATCGGTATTTCGACGTCCGGCATTCTGTCGGGCGGGAAGGGCGCGCCGGGTCCGGTTGCATCGCCTGTCGCGGAACCCGTCGTGCTTGCAGATCCGTCGGTTGCGACCGACGAGATGAACAACATCGAGATCTACCGCGCGGTGTCGCCCGGAGTCGTCAACATCACGACCAAGTCGGTGATCGAGTCGTTCTTCGGGGCTTATCCGCAGCAGGGAAGCGGTTCTGGCGCCATCATCGAGATCGAAGGCCAGCGCGTCGTCCTCACGAATTTCCACGTCGTACAGGACGTGATCTCGGCCGGCGGGTCGCAGTCGTCCATCGAGGTGTCGCTTGCCGACAAGTCGACGTACGCCGCGCGCGTGATCGGTGTCGATCCGGATCACGATCTTGCTGTCCTTCGCATCGATTCGCCACCCGCCCGGCTCACCGCCGTGCCGCTCGGTTCGTCGACGGGGCTCAAAGTCGGACAGAAGGTGCTCGCCATCGGCAATCCGTTCGGACTCGACAGCACGTTGACCACGGGCGTCATCAGCGCGCTCGAGCGTCCGCTTCGCTCGCCCTCCGGCGAACAGATCGCGGGTGTCATCCAGACTGATGCGGCCATCAATCCGGGGAATTCCGGCGGCCCCCTGCTCAATTCGCGTGGCGAGTTGATCGGGATAAACACGGCAATCGCCGGCGCATCGGGCGGCAATGTCGGAATCGGGTTCGCCGTGCCCATCGACATCGCAAAGCGAGTCGTTCCCGACCTGCTCGCCAACGGCCGCGTGGCCCGGGCTTACTTCGGCATCGCGTACCGTCCGGTCGACCGGCGCGTCATCAGAGCTCTCAACCTCGACGTCAATGCTTTTGGCCTGCTCGTGACTAATGTGGATCCCGAGAGTCCTGCGGCGCGAGCCGGAGTGCGCAGCCTGCGGCAGACGGCCGACGGTTACGTTGCGGGCGACATCGTCGTCGCGATCGACGGAAGGCCGGTCCGCGAGCAGGCCGACTTCTCGTTCGTGCTCAATCAGAAGCGTCCGGGCGATCGAGTGACCGTGGACGTTGTGCGGGACGGCAGAAGGCTGAGCCTGCAGGTGGTGCTCGGTCAGGCGCCGGCGCGCAGGTCCGTCTGATTCCGGGCAGCGGGGCGTGTCCCTGGGTAGACAAGGCCCGCCGCGGCGGCGCGGCGGGACCAGACAACTTCGGCCGATCTGCGCGCGCGGACGAGTCCGGTGGCCTTTCTTGCCTCACCTCGCCTTTCGTGCTAACTTCTTCCAACGCTGACTTTTAAGCGAGCAATCACTCACTTTTCGCCGCAAGAACCCGGTCAGGATTCCGTTCCGGCGAAGAGGTCTGCATCGACATGGAGAAACGCCAACTCACGCGCGTGATCGCGATCGCTGCCGTCGCGCTTGTCGTCTTCGCGGTCGCCATTTTTGCCGTGGCGCTGGGAATGTCGCAGGGTGGTGGCCTGTTCGGACCGAGCGGCGACCGCATCGCCATCGTGCGAGTCACCGGGGTGATCTTCGATTCGCGGTCCGTGATTGGCAGCCTTCAACGATATGCGAACGACGATCGCGTGAAGGCCATCGTGATCCGGGTCGATTCGCCAGGCGGCGGGGTCGCGGCCTCTCAGGAGATCTATCAGGAACTGATTCGGCTTCGAGTCGAAAAGAAGAAGACAATCGTGGTGTCGATGGGGAGCGTTGCGGCCTCCGGCGGTTATTACCTGGCCTGCGGCGCCGATCACGTCGTTGCGAACCCGGGGACGGTGACCGGATCGATCGGCGTCATTGCAGAGTGGTACAACTACGGCTCGTTGCTCGACATGGCCGGGCTCAAGCCGGAGCTGATAAAGAGCGGTGCCATGAAGGACATCGGATCTCCCGTCCGTCCGATGACTCCCGAAGAACGCGCGGTTCTCCAGCAACTGATCGACCGTATGTTCAATCAGTTCGTGGGTGTTGTCGTGACGGCGCGGTCAGGGAAACAGGGTCTGGACGAAGCCAGGATTCGCGCGCTTGCTGACGGACGCGTATTCACGGGTGACGAAGCACTCGAGAACGGTCTTGTCGATGAGATTGGCAACGAACGAACAGCAATCCTCGCGGCGGCGAAGCTTGTCGGAATCCCCGGCGAGCCCGTGGTCGTCGAGCCCCCGCCTCAGAAGTCATACACGCTGATCGATCTCCTGACGCAAACGGACGTCAACGAGATCACGTCAAAGGGACTCCCCGGAGGATCGCCGTCCGGGGCGACGATGCAGTTTGGCTACATCTGGAAGTGAAGTGAATTGCGGCGGATGGACCGCAATGGAAAATGAGGTGACACGATGACGAAAGCAGAGCTTGTTGAAGAGGTTGCCCGCGCAGCAGAGTTGACCAAGAAAGACTCGGAAGTCATCGTCGACGAGGTGTTCAAGAGCATCATCGCCTCGCTCAACACGGGTGAGAAGATCGAGTTGCGCGGCTTCGGCTCGTTCCGCGTCCGCGAACGCGGTCCGCGACGGGGCCGGAACCCGAAGACGGGCGATCCGGTCGACATTCCGGCAAAGCGCGTGCCCTATTTCAAACCTGGGAAGTTCCTCAAGGAAATGATCAACCGGGACGCCGACGGGAACCTGATCCCCGGCGCGTTGGATTTCGACGACGACGACGACTAGTTCGCCGGGAGGGCGCCGTCGCTCCCTCGATGACGTCCGGAGGCAGGCGGTGCGATGGATTTCGTCTGGAGTCCGTGGCGGTACCATTACATTCGCGCGAACGCCGACGGAGATCTCTCCCCGGCTGAATGCATATTCTGCTTCGCGCACTCGGTGGACGATCCGGCGAGCACCTTGGTCATAGCCAGGGGCGCATTATCGTACGTGATTCTCAACCTGTATCCGTACACCAGTGGGCACCTGATGGTGGTCCCGTACGCTCACGTACCGACCCCGGCCGCGCTGGATGACGACACGCTGGGCGAGATGATGCGGTTCGTGCAGATGTCGCAGACAGCGCTCGACGCCACGTTTTCGCCGCACGGCTACAACATCGGCATGAACATCGGGAAGGCCGCTGGCGCCGGTATCGCCGAACACCTGCACCTGCACGTCGTCCCACGCTGGGTCGGAGACGCGAACTTCGTGTCTGTCGTCGGTGAGACTCGCGTCGTGCCCGAAGATCTCGCGGTTACCTACGAAAAGCTCGTGCAGGCATTCGCCCGAAATCGAGGGGAGCATCGATCGTGACCGGCTCGTCGACGGTATGGGGCCTGATTACGCCCGTATGGCCGCGTTCCCGGCAACAAGGGCCTGAATGGACATGGTAGCGATTCTTCACGTAGGCCCGACTTTCCTGCTGGCTGACATTGCCCCAGACGTGACGATCCTGGCTGGCGGATTCGTGCTGATCGCCGTATGCCTTGCTCTGATCGGTGTGGCGGTCGCCGTGCTGCTCGCAATCAAGAAGAGCATCGTAAGGTCGGTTCCGGCCGGACTCACCTTCCACCCGGCGGCTCCAGGTGACTTTCCTGCGCTCGACGTGAATGCATTGGAGCAGTATTCGAGCGAACTGGAGGCCCGCGGATTCTCGAAGCTGACCTGTTACACGCTGGCTGCGGAGGAAGGGACGGTTCATCCGGGCTTCGCCTCTCTCTTCTGGCTCCAGGACCGAGGCGTCTACGCCGAGGTCAGCCAGCTGTTCGAGGCGCCGAAGCAGATTCCGATGTGCGTCAGCTTGTTTACACGCTTCTCGAATGGCTGGACCGCCGTTACGACCGGCCGTGAGGCAGATGCAGCGATTTGGCTCCTGCGGCGTCGCGATGTCTGCTGGAGGTCTGAGCCCGGCGCCTCCGTGGCCGAACTTCTTACCAGGCACCTCGACCTCTGCCACGAGATCCGGAGCGCCACGGGCGGTGTCCCGGTGACGTCACGGGCGCTCGAGAACTGGTACGATGGCGAGCGACGCAACACGGCGGCGATGCGCGCAACTCTTGAGCGGCGCAACATTCTCGTGTTGCTTTGGGAGTATTCGACCTACAGGAAGAAGAAGCAGTGGCTGGGGGCTCTGAAAGCCGCAAGGTCCAATGTCCGCAACGATTACAATTGATTACAAGTCATGCCGGACAGGGTTGTTGACCACCCCACGTCGCTTTGCTACGGTAGCGCTCGCGAGAAAGGAGGCTGCCGGTGAGTATAGTCAAGGCTATCGTCTACGTCATCGTCATCGTCCTCAGCCTGTTGCTGCTGATCGGAAGGTTCGTGGCGGCTTAGGCTGCAACCGAACTTCGAGCGGCGGAAGCTACACTGGGCGAGTCGCGTGCGGGAGCGCGCGATTCGCCCTTTTCACGTCCAGCTATGATTCATCCGGAGGATGCCCAGCTTGAAAACGATTTCCCGCGCTCTCGTGAGCGTATCGGACAAGACCGGAATCGAAGGATTCGCGAGACGACTGAGCTCACACGGCATCGAGATCCTGTCGACCGGCGGAACCGCGAAAGTGTTGACGGAAGCCGGACTCGTGGTTCAGGAAGTATCCGATTTCACCGGGTTTCCCGAGATTCTGGACGGACGTGTCAAGACCTTGCATCCGCTCGTTCACGGGGGCATCCTCGCCATCCGCGACAACCCGGCGCACGCGGAACAGGTCGCCGCGCACTCGATCAGGCCTATCGACATCGTGGTCGTGAATCTGTACCCATTCGAGCGAACGGTGTCGGCTCAGGACGTCAAGGCGCACGATGCCATAGAAAACATCGACATCGGGGGCCCGTCGATGCTTCGGTCCGCCGCGAAGAACTTTCATGATGTTGCGGTCGTTGTCGACCCGGCGGACTACGATCGGGTAGCTGACGAGATGGACGAACTAAACGGCACGCTCAGCCTTGCGACCCGGCTGGACCTCGCGCGCACCGCTTTCGATCACACCGCGCGTTACGACCGGGCAATCGCCGACTTTCTGGCGAATCGTGTCACGGCGACAGCGACCGGCGGAGAGCTTGCCGTCGCGGCCGGAGAAGAATTGCCGCCGAAGCTCGAACTGGCGCTCCGGCGCAAGTCGGTACTGCGTTACGGCGAGAATCCACATCAGACCGCGGCGCTTTATGTCGACGGAGCGCCGCGCGGCGTGGCCGGAGCCGAGCAGCTCCAGGGCAAGGAGCTCTCCTACAACAACATTCTCGATCTGGATGCCGCCTGGTCGCTCATTGGCGAGTTCGAGGACACCGCCTGCGCAATCATCAAGCACACCAATCCGTGTGGCGCCGCCATAGGGCGCACCGTCCTTCAGGCTTACCAGCGTGCACTCGAGACCGATCCGACTTCGGCCTTTGGATCGATCATCGCTTTCAACCGGACAGTCGACGCCGATGCCGCAACGGCGCTTGCCGAGCTGTTCGTCGAGGCCATCGTAGCTCCATCTTACTCGGATGAAGCGAAGGAGATCTTCAGACGCAAGAAGAACCTTCGAGTGATGAGAGTAAGCGCGCGCGACGAGTCGCAACCTGAATTGGAGGTGCGGCGGGTTTCTGGCGGCATACTCGTCCAGCAGCGCGACACGGGCCGCGTGCGCCTCGAGGACCTGCGCACCGTCACGGAACGGAAACCGACTTTCGAGGAAATGCGCGCTCTGCTCTTCGCGTGGAGCGTTGTCAAACACGTGAAGTCGAACGCCATCGTTTATGCGATCGACGGGCAGTTGGCCGGCGTCGGCGCCGGCCAGACCAGCCGGATCGATTCCGCCAGGATTGGCGCGGAGAAGGCACGCCTCCCGATAGCCGGTTCCGTGCTCGCGTCGGATGCGTTCTTTCCGTTCCGCGACGGGCTGGACGCCGCGGCCGCGCACGGTGTGACCGCCGTCATTCAACCTGGCGGATCGGTTCGCGACGAAGAGACGATCGCCGCCGCAAACGAGCACCGAATGGCCATGGTCTTCACCGGAATGCGCCATTTCAAACACTGATCCACGAGGAACCAGATGAGCAACGACGACGCCACCAGCTTTCGCTGTACGTACTGCGGACAGCGCAACGCGCTAGCCGAAGGCAAGCCCGTAGAAGCCGCACGCTGCGGGCGCTGCCGCCTCTCCGCTACTGGCGCACCCCATCGAAAATTCGCCGAGCTCGACCCGGACTCGTACATTCATCCTCTCGATGCACAGGCGCTCAGAGCCCTGCGGGCGATCCCCGGTGTCGATACGGTACTGAAGAAGCTCATCGAGCTGACCGGTGAGTCATACATGCGGGTGATGTCGAACGCGAACACCGTGAAAGTGGGCCCGACGCAGTATCCGGATCTCGACGCAAAGCTCGACATCGTCTGCTGCACGCTGGGCGTTCCAAAGCCGGACCTCTACGTGACGGTCACGGATCCGATCTTCGGGGGAGGCGTCGGCTTCAACGCGATGACGACCGGCGTGGAGAAGCCATTCATCATCGGCTACTCTCTGCTTCTCGAGCGGCTCGACGAGCGGGAAATCCTCGCGGTGCTGGCGCACGAAGTTGGCCACATTCACGCGCAGCACATGCTTTACACGACCGCCGCGCGCCTTCTCGCCCTCGTCACGGAGCTCCTGCTGGCAGCCAATCCGGTGACCGCAACCTTCGGCCTCCTGATCAACATGACGATCCGGATCGCCCTCATCAACTGGTATCAGAAGGCCGAACTGAGCTGTGACCGGGCCGCGTTGCTCGTGGTGCAGGACCCGAACGTGATCGTATCGGCGATGTTGAAGCTGGCCGGCGGCCTCATGGCTGGCAGGACGGTCAACCAGGAGGCCTTCGTCGAGCAGGCGAGAGAGTTCGATCGGCTCTACAAGGAGCGGATGGTCGACAAGTTCTGGACAATCATCGCGGCCTCGGGCCAGACCCATCCCTTCCCGGTATGGCGTGTGGCGGAAATCCTCAAGTGGGTGGAGACCGGCGAGTACGAACGAGTGATTCAGACGGCGAGTGCGTAACTGGACGTCTGCCGCAGCTTGATCGGGACGCGCCGAGGATCGTGCTTTGCGCAGGAGCGGCTTTCGGCGATAGTAGGAGCCGCTAGCCCCCTACTCGGCCGATAGGCCGGGATTCACCGGACACCGTTCGGCGTTCTGGACCGAGATGCGCATACTTCAAGTCTGTTCGGCAGACGGCATTGGCGGCGGCGAGGTTCACGTAGCGGACCTCGCGCTTGGATTGCTCGAACGGGGCTATGACGTCGAAATGGCGGTCCGGCCGGCGAGCAAGCTGCCGGGTTACGTTGAGCGCAGGAACCACGTCAGGGCTTCGAATCTCGTCTGGCATCAGTTGCCGTTGCGTAATGCCATGGATCTCGGGTCGGTGCGAGGGCTTTCGAGAATTCTCGCCGAGCGATCCATCGATGTAGTGCACGCTCACGTCGCTCGCGACTACCCGGTGGTGGCGCTTGCGACGACGCCTGGCAAGCGGGCGGCGCTCGTCGTGACCCGGCACCATTACCTTCCCTTGAAGGGCAATCTCGTCTACCGCCGCATGCTTTCGAAGGCGCGCATCATTGCTGTCTCCGACAGCGTGAGGCGCACGGTGATCGAGAGCCTCGGTTGCGCTCCATCGAGGGTGCACCGCATTTCGAACTGGATCGATCTGTCGCGCCACACCGTCCCGCAACAGCGAGGCGCCGCGCGACACGCCGTCGGCATTTCGCGACGGGTCGCGGTGGCGCTCATCGGTCAGATCACGCCGCTCAAAGGGCACGAAGAGTTCGTCAAGGCCGCGGCTCGCATCGTTGCCGAGCGATCCGACGTGGAGTTCCTGATCGTGGGTCAGGACGCCGAGCCGGGGCAGCAGTTCGAATCGCGGCTCCGTCGAGAGGTGCGCGGGTTCGGCATCGAAGACGCAGTGCGCTTCGTGGGCCAGGTCGACGATCTGGGCGAAATGCTTGCGGCCGTCGATGCCGTGATCGTGCCATCGTGGAACGAGGCGTTCTCGCTAGTCACGGCCGAGGCGATGGCGGCCGGCCGTGCGGTGGTGGCATCGCGAGTGGGAGCGCTCGAAGAGCTCGTGGACCACGAGCGGACAGGATTGCTCGTTCCGCCCCGCGATCCGGAAGCCCTCGCGGCCGCAATCGTCCGGGTCGCCGAGGATCCGGCACTCGCGGAGTTCCTTGGCCAGAACGCGAAGATGGCGGCCGAACGGTTCTCGCGCGACCGGTCGATCGATTCGATCGTGAATGTCTACAAGGAAGCACTTGCCGACTTCATGCTCGACGGCTCGTGAGGGAACTGGCGGTGATCTTCAGCCGCTGTCAGAACGAGATGGCGTTCGACCTCTGATTCCTCACGACGACTTCGACCGTGTCCGATCCTGACTCCGACAGGTTCAGGGCTCCTCGTGAGCCCTTCACGGTCAATCGTCCCTTGCCGGCGGAGAACTTCACCGCCACGCCTTCGAGGATTGTGCCGTTGACAATCACGACGGACGTCGCGTCGAGGTGGACGCCGGTGATCTGAAGCTTCTGCCCGGCGGTCTTGTACTTCGCACGAAGCAGGAAGGGAGCGGGATCGTCCGACACGCGAAGCGTGAAGGAACGCTCGATTTCGTCTCCGCGGGCGTCGGCCAGCCGAACGCCGAAAGTGAAGCTTCCGGACTCGACCGGGGTGCCGCCGATGCGGCCGTCCTGTGTCAGTTGCAGACCGCCCGGGAGCATTCCCGACACCACAGTCCAGACCCGAGGTGTCAGTCCATCCGCGCCGCGGAGGTCGACGGCGTATATGACTCCAGGCACGGCGTCCGGCAGCGACCCGGACACGAGCGCAAGCGGTCCTGACGAAACCTCGGCCGGATATAGCAGGCGTGCTGCCTCCGAATCGTCGACTCTGAGCGATGCCCGGCGGCCGTCGTTGTGCGCGATGAAGTACATCGTCGCGTCCGCGAGCCTGGCGCTCGGTTCGGCCGCGCGCTCGCTCGAGTGTCCGATTCCGATCGTGTGGCCGAATTCGTGCGTAAGGATCTCCGTCAGGAGGACCGAGTCGGAGAGCAGACAGTCGAATCCGTTGTTGATCACGACGTCCGATTCGGTGATGCCGACGAAGCGCTGGCCGTTGATGACGGTAGCAACGGCGGACGTTGCCGTCACACCGCTGGTTGCGACGACGCCAGAACAGTTCACGGGATCGTCGATCTCGCGCAGCGGGTCGCCGAATGCGATCTCGTTGATACCGTTCGGCCGATGGCCTCCTCCGGACGATACGCCTGCATAACTGGCGGCGAAACTCGAGCCCGAAATCGTCGACCAGGCAGCGATGGCGGATCTGGCTTCGTCGAGTCCTTTCGACGGGGTCGGTGCATCCCGGCCATTTAGTCGAACGGGAACGAGTCCGCCGGAATCGGGCTCGAACCAGCGGAAACCCGGTGGAAGGAACGTGAATGCGGGGCTGGACGCGCCCCCGCGCGCAAGGCCAACCTCGTATTCGGGGGGGACTGCACGCAGCGGTGCCCCGGCGTTGCGCGCGGCGTACCCTTCGGCCTCCGCGCGCCTTGAAGTCAGTGTCGAGGCAATGGTGGACAGGAACTCGTCCATGTAGGCGACGTCGGTGACCGTCAGGTTGCGGGAGACGGCTGGAATTGATGCGATCTCCGAGTCCCGCACTACCAGGTCGCGCCCCGTGGCGGTGTCGGTTTCTACGCGATAGTGCCCGAGCGACAGATGCGCCACGTGAAGGGAACCGTCGTCATCGGTGTTGAGGAACAGCAGGACGCGCTGACCACGCTCGAGGCGGGGAGACCCCGAAATCTCCGTCGAAACGGCATCAGTCCGCCCGCCGATCTGACGCAACACGATCGTCCCCGCGTCGATCGAACCCTTCGCCACGCGCTCGATCGATACTGTCACATAGGTCACGACGGCACGACGTTCCTGCCGCCAGACCGATTCCGTCAGCTCCACGCGCCCTTCGACGATGGCTCTGACACTCAGGGCGAGATCGTCGTCGGCGATCGGAATTGCCGTCATCGCCTGCGCGGCAAGCGGCACGGAGATCGCGAACGCAGCAATGGCGGCCCGAAACGCCCACGAAGGACCTCGCATACGGATCTACTCCACATTCTGCGGGGGGAGACCAAACCGGAGGGGCCGACGAGTTCGAACGCTGGGGGCGACGAACGAAAGAACAGTAGCAGACGGGTCCAGACGCCGGCAATCGTACTGATATGAAAGCACATACGGGCAGTGTCAAAGCGGCGAAAATGTCCCGGTTCGGGCCATTCCCGGGCATCCCGAGGCCAGCTGGGCACCTGCCTTGCCACTCGAAACGGCCGTCTGATAGCCTGATCTCTTTTTATCTCGCCGACTCCGCGCGCACGCGCAGGCGTCGAGCACGAAGGAGCGATGGAGATGCTGAAGGAAGTCGTTTTTCTGGGCGGCGCCCGTACGCCGATGGGTGAGTACAGCGGAGTTCTCAAGGACATGACCGCCAACGAGCTCGGTGCGCTCGCGGCCGCCGAAGCTCTGCGCCGGTCCGGCATCGAGGCAGGCAGCATCGACCATGCCGTCTTCGGCAATGCGCTGCAGACGTCGCGCGATGCGATTTACGGGGCCCGCCACGTGGCCCTGCGCGCGGGGCTACCCATCGAGACGCCCGCGCTGACCGTGAATCGGCTATGCGGATCCGGTATCCAGTCGATCGTGAGCGCCGCCCAGATGATCCAGCTCGACGAAGCCCGCACGTGCCTCGTCGGAGGAATGGAATCGATGAGCCAGGCGCCACATGTTATCTGGGGTGCGCGTTCCGGGTTCAAGCTTGGCCAGGGAAAGCTCGAGGACTGGCTGATGGTCTCGCTGCACGACGGCTTCTGCGGCTTCGCCATGGCCCAGACGGCCGAGAATCTCGCCCGAAAGTACGAAATCACGCGGGAAGAGCAGGACGCCTTCGCTCTTCGGAGTCAGCAACTGGCGGCCGCAGCTTACGCGGCAGGACGAATTCAGGAAGAGATCGTTCCTGTCGAGATCAAGTCGCGGAAGGGGACTTCGCTCTTCGCCGAGGACGATCACATGCGTCCAGATACGACACTGGAGATACTCGCCAGGTTACCGACGGCATTCTCGAAGGACGGATTCGTCACTGCCGGGAACGCGTCAGGCATCGTTGACGGCGCCGCTGCACTGACCGTTGCAAGCGAGACCTCGGCGAAGGAACTGGGGCGCAAGCCGATCGGCCGGATCGTCTCGTATGCAACGGCCGGCGTAGAGCCGTCCGAAATGGGAATCGGCCCCGTTCCGGCGACCAGGCTGGCGCTCGAACGCGCGGGTCTCGCGCTTTCGGAGATAGATCTGGTCGAGGTAAACGAGGCGTTCGCCGCGCAATACCTTGCCGTCGAGCGAGAGCTCGGGCTCGACCGCGAGCGCGTAAACGTCAACGGAGGAGCCATCGCGCTTGGTCACCCGCTCGGCGCCAGCGGAACGCGTCTCGTGCTCACGTTGCTGCACGAGCTTCGCCGTAGAAAGGCGAAGTACGGCCTTGCAACGGCATGCATCGGGGGCGGCCAGGGCATAGCAATGATCGTGGAGGCTTTCGACTGATCGATCGATCCGTCCAGTATCGGCGGCCGGTTGCTGCTTCCGGTCGCCGCCGGCGTCAGTCGATCCACACGTCGCGTGCGGCAATGACCGCTCCGAAATCCACACTGGAGGCCGCGTGAGCACCGAATCGGACGGCGACCGACCGCGGTCGTTCACCCTGTGTCCCTCGTGTGGCCGTTTGACGCCGAGCGGTGTCGTCGAATGCGTCGAATGTGGCCAGCCTATCGCCGCGCTCGTGGCGGCCGCCGCGGAGCAGCGTAGCGAAGAACTGTTCGCCGTGTCGGTGTTCACCCGTGCCGTGCCTGCGACGTGGGCCATCATTGGCGCGAACGTTGCGGTCTTCGCGCTGATGGCGTATGCGGCCGGCAGCGTCGACCCTGCGTCCTTCAGGTACCAGGAAGCACTGATCAATTTCGGAGCGAAGATTGATTCCGCGATCGGCGCGGGAGAGTACTGGCGTCTCGTGACCCCTATGTTCCTGCACATCGGAGCCGTGCACCTGTTCGTGAACATGTACTCGCTCTACGTGCTGGGGCCGCAAGTCGAGAGACTGTTCGGGACGTCTCGTTTCGTGGTGATGTACGTTCTGTCCGGGATCGGCGGCGTGCTGGGCAGCTATGGTCTGGACCGCGCGTTCTCGTCTGCGGAAAGCGTCAGCGCGGGCGCGTCGGGTGCTCTATTCGGCCTGATGGGCATCCTGCTCGTTTTCGGCCTGCGCCGCCGTGACGAGTTACCGGGAATTTTCAAGAACCTCTTCTCTCCGCGCGCATTCATGCCGGTATTGCTGCTGAATCTGTTCATTACCTTCGCGATACCGAACATCGACAAGGGAGCGCACGTCGGGGGGCTGGCCGTGGGTGCCGCTCTCGGTGTTCTCGTTCCTTTCGCGAGGCCCGGAGAGCGACGGGCAGGTCTGCTCTGGTGGGCGGCGGCATTGCTTGCGGCGCTCACGGTTGCCGTGAGCTTCAGTTACGCCTACAGGACGGCCGACCCGATTCCGGATACGGAGCGGTTCATTCGAACCTACAACGACGCGAACTCGTCGATGGCCGCTGCCGAGCAATCGGTGCTCACCGCGGCGAACAG
>JAJTWZ010000040.1 GCA_021463145.1 Blastocatellia bacterium
CGCGGCGGCCCGCACGTGGTCGACGTAATGCGATCAGGCAGCGGCCCGGCGTGTGTCCAGCGAGCGGACCAGCGCATCGACGCATGCCGCATCGAGCTCCACGCCGCGCACGCGCTCCAGCTCGGCGACGGCCTCGTCGTGCGACATCGCGCGGCGGTACGGCCGGTCGGATGTCATCGCGTCGTAGGTGTCGGCGACGGCGATGATCCGGGCGAGGAACGGGATCTGTTCTCCGCGGAGTCCGTCCGGGTAACCGGCGCCGTTCAGCCGCTCATGGTGCGCGCCGATCACGGCGGCGATCCCGCGCAGCGACCGTACACCCGACGCGATGCGGCCGCCACGCTGCGCATGGCGCTGCATCTCCGCGTGCTCGTCGGGGGTGAGCCTGCCGGGCTTGGCGAGGATCTGGTCCGGCACGCCGATCTTTCCCACGTCGTGCATCTCGGCGGCGAGCGCGAGGTCGCGCAATTCGGTTGCGCCGAGCCGCAGCTCGCGGCCGGCAGCGAGCGCATACGCGCTCACGCGGCGGACGTGCCCGAGCGTGGCGCGATCCTTCGTCTCGATCGCGTCGACGAGCTCGATGAGGTGGGCGTCGCGGCCACGGTCGAGCGCGGCGAGCGCGTCGCGCATTGAGAGCGCATCGGCGATGACGTTGAGCGAGCCGGCGCGCCGCGCCTCGTAGGCCCAGCCGGCGAACAGCACGACGAACGCCGCGCCGTAAAGGAGGTGGTACATCCACCACGAGAATGCCCACAGCTGGCCCCAGAGCAGGATCGCCGGCACGTCGGCAAGCAGCGCGAGCGCGATCACCATCGCGCCCTGCGAGGGGAGGCGCGCGAACTGGAACGCCTGCCAGTAGCGGTAGGCGGCATAGGCGAACAGCGCCGTCGCCGTCGCGGCGATGAGATACTGCGCGGCGCGTTCGTCGGTCGGCGCCCAGTCGAGCCAGCGCTCCGCCCGGAAGCTGAGCGTGATGTAGAGAGCGATGCCGACCGTCGCCCAGGCGAAGATCGCGGCGCCGGCGCGGGCGACCGCGCGCTCTATCGGCCGTGGCAGCGGCGCCGCGCTGAGCGCGACGAACGCCGATCCTGCGAGCACGCTTGCCCACGATGACACGGCGAGCGCCGGGTAAAACGTCTCGACCAGCACGTGCGGCGTCAGGAGACCGTGCACCGAGAAGATGCCGCCGATCGACACGAATGCCAGCGCGAGGAACAGCAACCGTGTCTCCCGCAGCGTGCGCGCCCCGGCGACGATCACGCCGCACGCGATGGCGGATGCCAGTGCCGTGGCGCCGACGGACCAGAAGTGCAGGTGGTTTCGCATGATCAGCGGGTCGTGCTGGGGCCACGCGTGGAACGCAGCGAGCGCCAGCAGCGGCACAGCGATCACCGCAGCGGTGATGAGTTCGAGCGCACGCTCGCGCATGGGCGTCCTCCAACGGTAGCATCGGCCCCGCAGTGCCGAATGGCATCGGCGGAATACCTACGGGAGCGGGCGTGGCGCACCGTTTGTTTGAGCGCGAGAGCGCGATGTATCCTCGCTCGCGGAGGGAAGATGGCGATCAAGAACATGCTCTTCGACCTCGGCGATACGCTGTGGCACTTCCCGAAGATGCCGCCGGCGCAGGAGATCCGAACGGAGACGATGCGGCGGATCGGCGGGCTGCTGAAGTCGTGGGATGTGCCGCTCGGCGGCGAGCTCCAGTTCCTCGGGCGTGACATAAGACTCGGGGTGGAGAAGGTCGACCGGGCGGCATACGAGAGCGATTGCGTGAGCCCCGACTTCAACGAGGTCGTGCGCGGCATCGCCGCCGAAAAGGGCTTGCACCTGGACTATGAGCGCGCGGCGCAGCTGTGGGATGCGTGGAACCTCGGCGGGCTGACGCTCGGGCGCACGATGTTCGATGACGCGTACAGGACGCTCGACTGGCTGCGGGAGCGCGGCGTGCGCATCGGCTGCGTGACGAACCGCGTGTTCGGCGGCCCACGCTTTGTCGAGGAGATGCGCGAGCTGCGGCTGGACCAGTATTTCGAGACGACGATCGTGTCCTGCGACATCGGCTACATGAAGCCGCATCCGAGGATCTACGAGCTCGCGTTCGAGCGGATGGGTATCGACCCGCGGGAGACGGCGATGGTCGGCGACTCGTTGCGCGCGGATGTCGAGGGCGCGCAGGCGGTCGCGATGACGGCGATCTGGCGGCGCGTGAAGAAGAAGGATCCGCCGCACGAGCCCGAGCAGGTGGGCGAGGTGCCGCCAAACATCGGCGCGACGCGTGCGGAGACGGGCCGCGCGCTCGGCGAGTGGAAGGGCGGCGAGGATGCCACGCCCGACTTTACCGTGCATACGCTGTGGGAGATCACGGAACTGCCGATCTACGGCGAGGGCTGACGCCGGATGACGTTCCCGGTGCTGGTGATCGCCGTGCTGCTCGTCGCGGCGGTGGCGGCGTGGGCCGTCCGGCTAACGGCGGAGTACGGTGTCGGCGCGGTGGCGGCGGGTGGCGCGATCCTGTTCCTGCACGGCCCGCTATACGCTCGCTACACGGCCGATGACGCATACATCTCGTACCGGTACGCGTACAACCTTTCGGAGGGATTCGGGCTCGTCTGGAACCGCGGCGAGCACGTCGAGGGGTATTCGAACTTTCTCTGGGTGATGATGCTCGCCGGCGCGCACCGGGCGGGCGCCGACATCGTGCTGACGGGGCGGTGGCTCGGCTTTGCGGCCGGCGTGGCCGCGCTTGCGCTGACGTATGCGCTGGCGAGGCGCCTGCTCGATGGCGACAGCGGCCGCATCGCCGGGTTCGTGGCGGTGCTGCTGCTGGCGGCATCGCCGCCGTTCGGCGTGTGGACGAGCGCCGGGCTGGAGGTGCCGCTCTTCGCGCTGCTGACGCTCGGGGCGGCGCTGCTGCACCTGCGGGAGCAGCGCGACGGCTCGTTCGCGCTCTCCGGCGCGGCATGGGGGCTCGCATCGATGACGCGTCCGGAGGGGCCGCTGCTGTTCGCCGTGTCAGCCGCCGCGAAGTTGATCGAGGCGGGCTGGCGTGCGCGCGAAGGGCGCGAGCGGCGCCTGCGCACGCTCGCCGTGTCGCTGGCGTGGCTGCTCGCGTGGGTCGCGCTCTTTGCCGCGACGTGGGGTATCTACTTCGGATGGCGCTACGCGTTCTACGACCACCTGTTCCCGAACACGTACTACGCGAAGGTCGGCACCGGCGTCGACCAGTACGACCGCGGCCTGCAGTACTTCGCCGAGTTCGCGCGGCAGGACGCGGCGTGGCTGTTGCTGCTGGCGCCCGTCGCCGCCGTGGCGACGCGTATGCGGAGCGGCGCCGCCTGGTACATCGCCGCGCTGCTGGCGGCGTGGTTCGGGTACGTCGTGTACGTCGGCGGCGACTCGCTCGTGTGGTTCCGCTTCTTCGCGCCTGTGCAGCCGCTCGCGTGGGCGCTGGTCGCCGCGTCCGGTGTCGCGCTGCTGCGCCTGGCGCACGCGGAACGCGGCAGCGACGCGCGCGCGCTCGCGCTGGTGGCGGCGGTCATCGTCGGCGGGCTGATGGCGTTCCTGCTGCAGTCGGGCACCAGCGACTTCGCGCGCGGCTTTACCGGCGAGCGCGAGGCCGTCGCCGACCGCAAGGCGATGGGCAGCTGGCTGCGCGACGCGATGCCGGACGACACGGTGATCGCTACCGTCCCGGTCGGCGCGCTCGCCTACGAATCACGGCTGACGACGATCGACATGCTCGGCATCAACGATGAGCACATCGCGCACCGCGACCTGGCGATCGGGTCGTTTTCCGCCGGGCACGAGAAATACGACAGCGAGTACGTGCTCGGCCGGTCGCCTGATATCATCATCCTCATCGATGTCATCACCGCGGAGCCCGCGCGGAAGGCGGATTACGACCGGCAAGGGCTGACGATCATCCCGGCGCTGGTCGATATGATCGCGATGCCGGACCTATGGGAGCGGTACGAGCCGCGGGTGGCTCCGGCGGCGGAGGGTGGATGGTTCAACGTGCTGGTGCGGAAGGGCGCAAGCGACGCGCTCGCGGCGACGGAGGCGCCCCCGGCGTGGCCGTAGGCGGCGCGCGCAAGCCGTGGGGCGGCCGTTTCTCCGAACGCACCGACGCGATGGTCGAGGCGTACACGGCATCGATCGATGCCGATGCGCGCATGCTGCCCCACGACATCGCCGCATCGATTGCGCACGCGCGGATGCTGGGGCGCCAGCGCATCATCCCGAAGAAGGACGCGGACGCGATCGTGCGCGGTCTCGCCGGGATCCTGGAGGAGTACGCCCGCGGCGAGTTCCGGTTGCGGCCCGAGCTCGAGGACGTGCACATGAACGTCGAGGCGCGGCTCGCCGAGAAGATCGGCGCCGCCGCCGGGCGGCTGCACACCGCGCGCTCGCGCAACGACCAGGTCGCGACCGATGTCCGCATGTACATGAAAGACGCGTGCGGCCGCGCGGCGGCGGCGCTGCTTGCGCTGCAGGCGGCGTTGCTCGACCTCGCCGAGGCGAACAAGCGCGTCGTGATGCCGGGGTACACGCACCTGCAGCGCGCGCAGCCGGTGCTGTTCGCGCATCACCTGCTGGCGTACGTCGAGATGTTTGCGCGCGACCACACCCGCTTCGCCGTCGCCCGCACGATGGCCGACGAGTCGCCGCTCGGCAGCGGAGCGCTCGCCGGCGTGCCGTACCCCGTCGACCGCGAGGCCGTCGCGGAGGCGCTGGGGTTCGCCGGCATCACCGCGAACAGCATCGATGCCGTCGCCGACCGCGACTTCATCGTCGATTTCATCAGTGCCGCTGCGCTGGCGATGGTGCACGTTTCGCGGCTGGCCGAGGAGCTGGTGCTGTGGTCGAGCGCTGAGTTCGCGTTCATCCGGCTGCCGGACGCGTTCGCGACCGGATCGAGCATCAACTGGCCCAGCAGGAGGACCTGGTGAACCGGGCCGAGCGGCGCGGTCAGCGCGATCGGCGGCCCCCGCAAGTCCGGGGCCTGCTCACCAGATCGCGATCAACACCCCCGCCACGCCGATGGCCACCGCAAAATAGCCCGCCAGTCGCGTGAAGAGCACCCGAGGGCCGAGCAATGCCACCGTCCCGGCCTTGAACACAAGGTTCGACGTTGCCGCGACAAGCGCGAGCCTCCACCCCGTGGCCGGGTCGAGCATCCCTTGATTGATCAACTCCGCCGACGAGAGCGTAATCGCGTCGACATCCGTCAGCCCCGATATGGCCGCTATCACGTATAAGCCGCTGGCGCCGAAACTCTCCCTGGCGGCGGCCGCCGCAAAGAGCACCACGGCGTACAGCAGGCCGAATACGATCGCGGACTTCAGCTCCGACTTGCTTTCCGTGACTGTCAGTTCCTCGGCCGGGCCCCGGTAGGTGTACCAGGCGATTGCCGAAAGGACCACGAAACTCCCGAGCATGACGAGCACAGGCGGGCCGGTGATCCCGATGAACGCAGGCGCCGTTACCGCAAGTTCGACGTACAGCCTGGCGAAGACGATCCCTGACGCAATCGTGATAATGACGACCGCGATGCCGCTGGCCGCCTGTGACGACGCGGCACGGCGCGAATAGCTGACGGTCGTTGCGGTGCTCGAGATCAGTCCGCCAAGGACGCCGCCGAGAATCGTGCCGGCCCTGCCACCGAAGATCTTGAAGCAGATGTATCCGCCGAAACTGATGCCGACGATCAGCACCACCATCATCCAGATCTTGTATGGGTTGAGAACCCCGTACCGGTCGAATGCGCGGTCGGGAAGCGTTGGCAGGATCACGAGCGCAAGCAGGACGAACTGCATGATCGAGCGTAAGTCGCTTTCCGTCAGCTTTGCGACCAGCCCGTGAAGCCGTTCCTTCTCGTGCAGCAGCACGGCCACGCCGGCTCCAACGGCAATCGCGACTTCGATTTGACCGATCGGAATGTAGGCGCCCACGCCGTACATCAGCAGGATCGCAACCTCGGTCGTGATGCCGGGATGCCGGGCCGGATCTCTGAGCGCCGCGATGTTTCCGACTATCACGATCCCCGAGAGCGCAAGCAGCCCGGCCGCTACGATCCACGGCCCGAGAACGCTCGACGTGAGCGATGCGATCGTACCGAAGACCGTGATGAGCGGAAACGTGCGGAACCCGGCGAGCATCGAGTCGGACCGCTCCCGCTGAAGCCCGACGAGCAGACCAAGTCCCACCGCCAGGCCTAGATGTAGAAAGGATTGGGCCAGGTCCACGGTCGCAGAATAGCACTCCGTCATCTGATGGATGAGAGCCTTCGCTGTCTCGCCACTCCCGCACCAGGTCACGGGCTCGCCTGGACGCACCCTGTAGCTGACGCACCGAGCCGTCCGCCACCCGCGGCGTGGTACTCTTGGCGGGCCTCTCCACTGGATTTGCCCGAATGAAACCCGGTCGCCCTCACGCAACGTTACGCGTCGCGGGAGTGATCGCCCTGCTTGGTGCGGTAATCGCAATGGCACCCAGCGCGGCGCAAGCACCCGCTCCCATCGCCGCGCCGGTATCCGCGCCGCCCGTCCACGGCCCGGATCCCGTCGAGTTCGGCCGTCCTGCGGTCCGCGCCTACACCGACCGTGACGGACTGCCTCAGAACTCGGCGATGGCGATGGCGATCGACGCCCGCGGTTACCTCTGGGTCGCGACGCAGGATGGGCTGGCGACGTACAACGGCCGCGCCTGGACGGTGATGAACCTGCCGGACAGGACCGTCTCGAATTTCGTGCGTTCGATGATCATCGCCTCGGACGGCAGCATCTGGTGCGGACGGGAGAACGGAGGTATCGCGCGACTAAAGGACGGCGAGTGGAGCACGTGGGACTCGTCGTCCGGCCTTCCCGAAGGCATCGTCGGCTGCGTCTACGAATCCACGAAGGCCACCCCCGAGCCAGTTATCTGGGCCGGAACCTCGAATGGTATCGCGCGCTTCGACGGGACGAGGTGGAACCCGGTGCAGGCCGATGCCGGGCTGCCGGGGCAGCGATTGCGAGCGATGATCGAGTTGCCGATGCCCGGCGGCGGCGCGACGCTGTGGGCGGCCACCAACGGCGGTCTCGCTCGCCTCGACGGCGAGCGCTGGACCACGGTCGCCTTTCCATCCGGTAAGCCGGGCGATCCCGCCCTGGCGCTTGCCGTCGCGACCGGCCCGGACGGCGCCGCATCGCTCTGGGTAGGCTCGGTCAATGGCAGCGTCTCGCGTCTGGGCCCCGGCGGCGAATGGACCGCGCTGAATATCGGATCCACCGACACGGTTACTTGTCTCGCCGAGACCGTGAGTGCGACCGGCGAAAGAGTGATCTGGGCCGGGACGGACGGCGGCGGGGTCCGTCGCTTCGCGGACGGCCGGTGGAGCGCGTTCGACACGCGCACGGGAATGCCGAACAACACTTACTGGTGCCTGCTCCCGGTCGGCGGGCCTCGTGGAACGGCCACGCTCTGGATGGGAACGGATGGCGGCGTCGGGCGCCTGCAGCTCGGTCTTTGGACGAGTTTCGACGCGAAGCTGGGTATGCCGACCGACAGCGCGTACGCCCTGTGCGAAACAGTGGACGAGGATGGCACCCGCTCGATGTGGATCGGCACTCGTGGGGGAGGACTGGGCCGGCTGAAAAATGGCCAGTGGACTGTATTCACGTTGGAACAGGGACTTCCGAACAACACGGTTTTCAGCATGGCGGAGTTTCGCGAGGCCGACGGACGCCGATGGCTGATCGCCGGTACGCAGGGAGGAGGCATTGCGCGGTTCGAAAACGAGAGGTTTCACCCCATAAATCTGGGCATCGAGGGCTTCGGGACGTGGGCAGTCCGCCGGCTCGTGCCGACTGCCGACCTTGATGGCACGCCCGAGTTGCTTGCCGCGACAGGCGGAGGCGGTGTGCTTCGATATCGCGCGGGCGTCTGGACCGTCCTCGACAAGAGCACGGGACTTCCGACAAACACGCTGTTTTCCGTCACGGACGCGCCGGCGCCCGGCGGACGCCGCGCGATCTGGGTCGGCACCCAGGGTTTCGGCGCCGCGCGATGGCTGGACGGCAAATGGACCGTTTACAACACGTCGAACTCGACGCTGCCGAACAACAGCGTTCTCACCGTCCACGCGTCGAAGGATTCCAACGGCCACAACGTTCTCTGGGCCGGGACCGAAGGCGGCGGAGCGGCGAGGCTCGACCTCGACGCCGACGGTGCGGCGTGGACGGTCTTCGACGATTCGACGCCGGTCGCACTCCCGAACAACACCGTCTACCAGATCCGCGAAGACCGCACCGGCCGGATCTACATGACCACGAACCGAGGCGTTGCGCGCCTTACCGCGCGCGAACCGGCTTCCGGCGACTCGCGCGAGTTTCGCGTCGAGGTATTCACGACGGAAGATGGATTGCCGAGTAACGAGTTCAACGGCGGCTCCTCAGCCGTCGACAGCACCGGCCGTATTTGGGGTGGCACGCCCGCCGGCGTTGCCGTCTTCGATCCTGCGCAGGAAGTGCCGAACCTCGACCCGAAGCCGCTCTACATCGAGCGGCAACACCTGAACGATGCCGATAGCGAAGTCGACCGCGAGATTTCCGCAGGCGAATCGCTTGCCTACGACGAGAACAACCTCGCGTTCGAATACGCCCTGCTCAGCTTCTTCCGCGAGCGTGAAACGCGTTACCGCACCCAGCTCGAAGGCCTGGACCAGGCGCCATCCGAATGGTCAGCGGACGCCAAGATGAGCTACCGCACCCTTCCGGCCGGGTCGTACACGTTCCGGGTCTGGGCGCGCGACTATTCGGGCAACGTCTCCGGCCCGGTCGGTGTGTCGTTCGAAATCCGGCCGGCCCCGTGGCTCACCTGGTGGGCGTTCCTGCTCTACCTGGCGGCGCTTGCGCTGCTCGGTTACGCCGTCGTCCGATATCGGCTCAACGCCCTGCGGCGGAGGAACCTCGAGCTCGAAGAGGGCATCGCCGAGCGGACCGTTCAACTCGCGGAAAAGGTCGACGAGCTCGAGGTATCCGAACGTACCGCGCTCCAGGCCAAGGAAGACGCTCTCGAGGCACGAGAGGAAGCACTCGAAGCGAATCGCGCAAAGAGTGTGTTCCTGTCGAACATGAGTCACGAGTTGCGAACTCCGCTCAATGCCGTGCTCGGCTTCGCGCAACTCATGGAGCGCGAGCCCGCGCGGACCGCCGAAGACCGCGAGAACCTCAACGTGATCGTCCGGAGCGGAGAGCATCTGCTCGGACTGATCAACGACGTCCTGTCGATTTCGAAAATCGAGGCTGGCAAGCTGACACTCAACGATCAGGTATTCGACCTCGGCAGGATGCTTCAGGGGGTCGAGGACATGATCGGAGTTCGCGCCCGCGCGAAGAACCTTCGCTTCGTCGTCGACGAAGCGCCGGGCGTGCCGCAGCTCGTGCGCGGCGACGAAGGCAAGTTGCGCCAGGTGCTCATCAACCTGCTCGGCAACGCGGTCAAGTTCACCGATACGGGTGGTGTGGCGCTCCGGGTGAAGTGGGAGCGCGATCGCGCGTGCTTCGAGATCGAAGACACCGGCCAGGGCATCGAGAGTCACGAGGTCGATCGGATCTTCGACGCGTTCGTACAGAGCGAGAGCGGACGAACGGCGAAGGAGGGAACGGGACTTGGTCTCGCCATCAGCCGGAACTTCGTGAATCTCATGGGCGGCGACATAACGGTGCGGAGCGAGTTCGGCCGCGGTACGGTATTCAGTTTCGAAATCGACGCGCCAATCGCAGCGGCCGCCGACATCCCGAGCGAACCGCGCCGCGTGATGCGGCTCGAACCGGGGCAGACGGACATTCGCATTCTGGTCGTCGACGACCGGTACGAGAACCGTGTGCTGCTCGTAAAGCTGCTATCGTCGGTCGGGTTCGACGTTCGCGATGCCGCCGACGGCCGTCAGGCTGTGGACCGATGGCTGGAATGGCGGCCGCGCCTGATCTGGATGGACATGCGGATGCCGGTGATGGACGGCAGCGCGGCGACGCGCGAGATCCGGCGCGTCGAGGCCGCTGAGGACGTCACTGCGGAGCTTCGGACACGCGTGATAGCGCTGACCGCCAGCGCGTTCGAGCACGAGCGTAGCGCGGTTCTAGCGGCCGGCTGCGACGATTTCGTCACGAAGCCGTATCGAGACTCGACGATCTTCGAGAAGCTGGTCGAGCACCTCGGTGTGCGGTTCGCGTACGAGGGCGACGAGGCGCGGCTCGCCCGCGAGGCCGTAGCGCGAGAGGACGTGGAGATTACGCCGAAACGCCTTGGCGGCCTGCCCCCTTCGCTCGCGGCCGAGTTGCACGAGGCGCTCATGCTTGGAAATCCGAAGGGAGCCCAGATCGTCATCGATTCGATCGCGGAGCACGATGGCCCGCTCGCGGACGAACTGCGGCGGTTGGTGAAGAACTACGAGTTCGACGAGATCATCGACGCGATCGAGACCGCGGGTCTCGCGACGGAGAGTTGACGGGGTTTACGGGAATTCGGGAAGGATTGACGGGTTCAGGACCTGGATAGATAATGCCTGCCAATCCGGCTCGCTGGGTCCGGGAATCCTCGGACAGCCCTGTCGATTTTGTCAATTCTTTGTCCTCCCTGTGCTCTAATGACGGCGATGTACGTCGGGAACATCCTCATCGTCGACGACACTCCCGGGAACCTCGACCTTCTTATCGACATCCTCGAGACGAACGATTACGAAGTTCGCGTCGCCCGTAGCGGCCGTCGTGCGCTCGCGGCTGTCGGCGCGTCGAAGCCCGACCTCGTCATGCTCGACATCAGGATGCCGGAGATGGACGGCTACGAGGTGTGCCAGCGTCTGAAAGCAAACCCGGACACAGCCGAGATTCCCGTGATTTTCCTCAGCATCAGCGACGAAGTGATCGACAAGGTTGCGGCGTTTCGCGCCGGCGGCTCCGACTACGTCACGAAGCCGTTCCAGGCCGAGGAAGTGCTGGCCCGCGTCGAGAACCTGCTGAAGATCTCGCGACTGAAGCGCGAACTGTTGGCGGAGCGCGAGGAAGCCGTGCGGTCGCGTGAGGCGGCTGTCGAAGCGAACCGGGCGAAGTCGGCGTTTCTCGCCAACATGAGCCACGAGTTGCGCACGCCGCTCAACGGCATCCTCGGGTACGTGCAACTGATGGAGCGCGACCACGAGCTTACCGAACGCCAACGCGAGAACCTCGGAGTG
This sequence comes from Blastocatellia bacterium, assembly GCA_021463145.1. GTDB lineage: Bacteria > Acidobacteriota > Blastocatellia > UBA7656 > JADIYM01 > JADIYM01. The sequence continues at coordinate 11,216 of JAJTWZ010000040.1, forward strand.
ATCTCGCGCAGCGGCGAGCATCTGCTGGCGCTAATCAACGACATCCTGTCGCTTTCGAAGATCGAAGCCGGTCATCCCACCTTGAACGAGCGCGCCTTCGACCTACTTAACCTTCTGCGCGGAATAGTGGAGATGTTTCAAGTTCGGGCGGAAACGCAGGGAATCGGACTCGTGTTCGAGACGCCGCGCGACCTGCCGCGATTCGTGACCGGCGACGACGGCAAGCTTCGGCAGATCCTCATCAATCTGCTCGGCAACGCCTTCAAGTTCACGGAACGAGGCGGGGTGAGGCTGTCGATCGAGTGGAGCGCCGGCAGCGCGCGAATCCTCGTCGAAGATTCGGGCAAGGGGATCGGCGCATCGGAGCTCGACGGCGTGTTCGAGCCATTCGTTCAGAGCGAGAGCGGCCGGCAGTCGGGCGAAGGCACCGGGCTCGGGTTGACGATCAGCCGCAACTACGCTCGGCTCATGGGCGGCGATATCGCGGTCGAGAGCACGCCGGGTGTTCGCACCGTTTTCACGGTCGACCTGGAGCTGCCTCTGGCGTCGCTCGTCGACATCCGTCAGGAGTCGCGCGACGCGGCCGGCGAATGCGCTGCGTCGGCGCCAGTTGCGCATCTGCTGAGCGACGGGACCCGTGCGAGACTCGCTGCACTTGGCCCGGACGATCGCGCCGCCCTGCAGTCTCCGATGATGGCCGGCGACCGCGAAGGGGCGCTGCGGGCGGCTATGGCAATCCAGAGCATCGATGCCGCGCTCGCGGAAGAGCTGACTGCGCTCATTCGAAGCTACAAGTTCGACGACATCCTGGACGTTCTCGAGGGCCGAGGGTGAGGGGGGCCCGACAGGGTTGCCGCGATTCGAAGAGGAATTGCTGGAACCGAACGTGATCGGAACCTCGAAGGATTCTATTGGTAATCCTGCCCAACCACTCCGCGCTCGTAGTTGGCGATGAAGTTCGGGTCCCGCCGCCGCAGTTTCTCGTGATCGATCCTGCCGCTGCGCGTCATCAGCGCGTAGGCGAGCTCGAGGGGTGACTGATTCATTGCGTCGCGCGCGTGTTCGAACCACTCCATGCTGACCTGGGCGGCTTCCTGCAGCGCTTCGACGATCGGCCGCCGCGCGGATTCGAAGCGGACGAGCGCGTCTTCCACCTTGGCGCCGCCTTCGAAGCTGGTTGCGAGGGCGATCGCGTCCTCAAGCGCGAGCTTAGTTCCCGAGCCGATCGAAAAATGGGCCGTGTGGAGCGCATCTCCGAGCAGGACGACGTTTTCGTGGCGCCAGCACGAGTTCTTAACTAGCAGGAACTGGATCCACTTCGAGTTGTTCGAGAGCAGCGGATGGCCTTCCAGGTCGGCGGCGAAGACGCGCTCGAGTTCCGCGCGGGCCTGTTCGTCGGATCGAGTGTCGAATCCTCCACGTTGCCACGTCTCGGGATCGCACTCGACTATGAACGTGCTGCAATCGCGGCTGAACTTGTAGGAGTGTGCGGCGAAAACTCCGGTGTCGCTCTCGCGGAACGTAAGCGTGAGCCCGTGGAAGAGCCGCCTCGTTCCGTACCAGATGTAGCGGTTCGGCCGCGAGTCGAGCGACGGCTGGAAATGCTCCGCGTACCGGGCCCGTACCAGGCTGTTCACGCCGTCGGCCCCGACGAGCAGGTCGGCGTCAGCAAGCGCGGCCGGATCGCCGATCTCGACTCCGAAGCGGAGGTCGACGCCGAGCTCGGCGCAGCGTGCCTGGAGAACGTTCAGCAGTCGTATGCGCGCAATGCCGGTGAACCTGTTTCCACCGATCGAGACCTTCTCTCCTCGGTGAACGACATCGACGTTGTCCCACGTCTGGAAGTTATCGACGATGCCCTGGTGGGTCGCTTCGTCGCTGTCGTAAAGGTATCCGAGCGTGCGGTCCGAAAAGACGACGCCCCACCCGAAGGTCGCGTCGGGCGCGTTCCGCTCGAACACGACGATCTCGCGAGACGGATCCGCCTTCTTCATCAGAATTGCGAAGTAGAGTCCCGCTGGCCCACCGCCGACGATGTGGATTTTCATATATCGGCGGATTCTAGCAGTTCCCCACGCGCCTGCGGTGCACACCCTCGGACGAAACGAGCAGCGTTTAGGGTCCGCGGGCCATTCTGAAGCGCCGGTGTTTTCTGTCAAGCTGGAAATGCTTCGAGTTTGGCCCTCCGAGAGGCAAACGGGTCCGCGACCGCGGAGCGGTCGATAGAATAGCCGTGGGTCGCGCGCGGCGAGCGCAGCGAGCAAGCGCGCGACCCGCGGAACCGCCCGCCGTGTCGAACCGACCGCGGAGCGGTCGCATTGTCCGTCCCAATGCGCGCCGGTGGTGACGCAATCGACGTTGTGTCCCGGCAAAGTGGCATCTCTCTCTTGACCGAAGATCGAGATTCGTACGGTTCGAACTGCGAACCCAATGCGACCGCTCCGCGGTCGGCGCATCTGGGTTCCGGGATCCGCGGGTCGCGCGCTTGCTCGCTGCGCTCGCCCACGCGCGACCCACGGCTACCATATCGACCGCTCCGCGGTCGCGGACCACCCTGCCTCTCGAGGGCCAAAGCTGTAAAGCGCCGGCGCGAAAGCACCGTAGCCCACGGCGCAAGCCGTGGGCCTGTGGTGGGAAGGCGTCGAGAGCCCGCAAGGGGCGAAAGAAGAACGCGAATGCGCGACGGCCGTGGCCCTGTGGTGGGAAGGCGTCGAGAGTCCCGGAGGGGCGAAAGAAGAACGCGAACGCGCGACGGCCGTGGCCCTCTTTCGCCCCTTGCGGGGCTTCGATCGATTTCTGCCTGCTGACAAAAAGCTTGCGCCGTGGGGTTCGCGTGCTTTCGCGCCTTTGGTGACCCTGGAAGAAAGCGATGACGACTCGTTCACGCGGCATTGCGACTCAAGGAAAACGGAGAGGTTCCGCAACAGGCTGACGAGTTGGGAGGCTCGAGGCGGCAACGACTGGCTGGCCGGCACTACCGGGCGAACCCAACCGTACTGCAATCCGGTCACAATGACGGTCCGCCGGGTTCGCCGTCAGTTCCCGTTTGCGTCGTAAAGCGCCAGCCTGAACGAAATGCTGCTTCCGAGCCGCAGCGAATCGTCGCCCGCGAGCATAGTAGGCCGTTCTATCCGCTCGCCGTTCACGTACGTGCCGTTGAGCGACGCGAGGTCGAATACCTCGACCCGGCGGTCCGCGTGTACCACCACGACGCAATGCCGTCGCGACACGTGGAGAGTTTCGTCGCCGACGACGACATCGTTGTCGCGCTGACGGCCAATGACGTTCGGACCGAGATGAAGCGAGAACGAGACCGTCCCGGCGAGCCAGATGTATCCCGTGCTGTCTGCGTGTACGGGCGCTTGCGATACCAGGACGAGAGCTCCGACCGGCCTCGCAGGGTCGCCGGCCGTGAGCACGGAAGTCCGGAAGCCACAAGAAACCAACGCCTCGTCACGCCGTTCGCGAAAGGCGGCCCGGCGGGGCAATTCGAGATGGGCGCTGGCATAGCCTCTGTTCATTCGCGACCTCGAATTCAAGATACGCCCGCAGGCCGAAGCGCCGCAACGCACAATTGGAAAAGGCGCCGTGGCGGCCTTTCGGGGCCACGGCGCCTTTGCTGCGAGCATCCGGCCAGCGCCGGATCCAGACGATGACTACTTCGAGTCGCCGCCCGAGTCGTCTCCCGAACCGCCCGGCATCGAACCACCCGGCATCGAGCCGCCCGGCATCGAACCGCCCGGCTCGCCACCACCCGGCATGCCGCCCATGTTCGAGAAGGACTTCGCGATCTCTTCGATCGTGGACGTCGGAACGTTGACCGCAAGCTTCACGTCAGCGCCGTTGAGCGAGAGAACGATCGAGTTGAGCACCGAATCGACGCCCTTCATCTGCTCGCTTCCGCCCAGAAACGTCTTGGCCTGGTCGAGCAGCTTAGTGAGGTCCTCGTGGATCGGCTTCGCTTCGGCTTCGCTGCCCGTGCGGGCGATGAGCTCGATGCCGAGGCCGGAGGTCACATCGAGAGATCCGAACAGTACCTTCGTGGCGGCCATGTGCTTGGCAAGGTCTTCGGACTCGCCAGCCATCTGCTCCTTCGGGAACTTCATCGCGAAGCGGAGCGCGCCGGTCTCCTTCGTGCTCTTGAACGCCGCCATCAAGTCGGCATCCTTCGCGGCAGTGTCGCCCTTGCCCATCTTGGCGTCGATCGCCTTCTTGACCATGCCGACCGGAGAGCCCATCAGAAGCGTAGTCGAGTCGAGGACCACGACGCCGACGTCCTCGTTGTCCTTCTTGTTGATGATGATCGTCTGACCCTCGTACTGCTCGGTCGGACGGTCAGCCTTTGTCTTTTCGTCCTTCTTGAGCGCTTCGGTCAGTTTCGCGGAATCCCAGGAGCCGGTCATCACGCCCGCGAACTGGGGCTTCTCGCTGCCTTTAGGAATCATCAGCGAGACGGCCAGGAGCTCGATTTTCTTAGGATCGATGCTGGATTTCTCCTGAACCTCGGTGAGTCCCTTCTCGAACTCGGCCTTTTCCTTCGGCGAGTTTGCGAGGATCTGCGGCGCGGTCTTGTTTATGAGGGTTCCCGCATCGATCGTCATCAGGACATCCCCGGCAGGGAGGAGGGCAAAGGCGTCGCCGCTTGCGAACGCCGCAGGCGAGAGGGCCGCCGACGCATTCTTGCCCGAACCGGAAAGGCCGGTTCCGGCTCCAAGGCCGCAGCCGGCAAACAACGAAGCCACGACGCACGCGGCGAAGACACCAGTCAGCTTACGCATTGTGAAAATTCCACCTTTTTCGGAACGATCTGTTCACGCGGTCGCGTGAATCGGAAGCCGACGACGCTGAAAGGACCGCATTGGCGGACCAATCAGCCTGAACGGCTCCAAAGCGAAACAAGCAGCATACCAATTTGTGCGGATGCGGCAAGCACATTCGTGCGGTGCGGGCCGTGTCCGCTTTACGTCAGGTCCGGGTCAACTGTTCGGTTTGGAATTGGCGACGCAACCTTGGTGTGGGTCGACTCGATCATGGGGCCGACTACAATGGCCACTGATCGCGATTTTCAATACGACCTCCGATGCGAGATGCAACCCCTGCTGTTGCCAGTATGCTCGCTTGCCGCGGGAATGTTTCTCGCGGGATACGCGGACATCCCGGCAACCCAGGCGGCAGGCGGCGCCACTGCCGCCGCTCTCCTTGCTATCTGCGCGCGCAAACTCGGCCCTCGAGGCGCCGCGTTCGCCGCGATGCTCGTGGCGGTGCTGCTCGGAGGCGCCTGGCGTTACGGTTCGGCGCGTGACGGCGCGGCGGCCAGGCCGATTCGCGCGCTCGTCGATACGGGTCGCATCGCGGCCGGCGACGCCATGCTGGTCGTGGGTGAGGCGGAGGATCTGCCCGACGTGCTTCCCACGGGTCTGCGAGTGCGCCTCGGCGTCAAGCGTTTGCGGCTCGCCGATGGCTCCGATCTGGCAATCTCCGGCCGCGCTTCGGTCAGCATTCGCTGCAGCGATCAGGACAGGACCGCCACGGGCGCGCTTCTCCGCATCGAGCGGGGGACTCCTTTGCGGATCGACGCCGAGGCTGTAGATGACCTGGCGTATCGCAATCCGGGGCTCGAAACACAGCGAGGGCGACTGCGACGACGCGGGCTCGACCTTTCGCTTCGCGCTGCAGGACCCGATCGGATCGAGGTGACCGGGCCGCCCGCCGGGTGTCCGGTCCTCCGATGGCTCTCGGGGGTGCGAAGCTGGGGAATCGCGGAGATCGACCGTGCATTCTCCGTGCGGTCCGCGGGAGTGATGCGCGCCCTGCTGCTCGGCGACGAGTCGCACCTGGACGAGGCGACGGTCGAAGACTACCGGAATTCAGGCTCCTATCACGTGCTCGTGATCTCCGGGGCGCACATCGCGCTGGTTGCCGGTCTGTGCCTGTGGATATCCGGTTTCGTCACCCGATCGCCATTGGTGCGACTTGTTGCCGGCGCACTGCCTGCCTGGCTGTACGTCCTGATTCTTGGGGGGCCCGCGCCGGTCGTGCGGGCGGCGATTGGAGTGACGGTCGCTCTGCTTGCTCCGCTTGCCGGACGCCGCGCTCCGCCGCCGAATACGCTCGCGGTTGCTGCCGGAGTGGTCCTGCTTGCCGATCCGGCGGCGATCCGGGATCCGAGTTTCCAGCTAACTTTCGCGGCAGTCGCAGCGATCGTGTGCATAGCGGCGCCGATCGCGGCGCGGCTCGCCGACATCGGCCGGTGGCGTCCCCATCGCGCGACGCCGCTTCCACCCGTCTGTGGAACGGCGACCCGGGCGCTTGCCGAAATTCTCTTCTGGGACGAGCCGGGTTTTCAGGCCGGCCGGCTCGCTCGAGCGGTCCGGTTCGGCGTGCCGAAGACTCGCGTGGCGCGTTGGCTGAGCCGGTTCCGCCTGCAGGGGACGGTGCGCAGAACGGTGCTCGGCCTTGCGATGGCCGCAATCGTCCAGGTAAGCCTCGCCCCATTCTCGGTTGCGTACTTCGGGCGGGTGACGCTCGCCGGAATTCCCTGGGCGCTTGCGGTCGAGGGACTGCTTGCCGTCGCGCTCGTTTCCGGCGTGGGGTTCCTCGCCGTCCGTGCCGTGGCGCCGGCGGCCGCGACACCGTTTGCCTGGATCGTGGAACGGCTGGTCGATCTGTCCGGCGCCGCCGCCGCCGCTGCGCCAGCAGGTTGGCCCGTCGCGGCGCCGGCCGGCTGGAGGGCGTGGCTGCCGATGCTTGCGCCTTTCGGCGCGGCGCTGGTCGCCGCCGCAGTCGCGCGCTGGCGTCCGGTGCCACGGGCTCTTCTCGACCTCGCGGCCCCCGGTACGCCACCGGTTGTCTGGAAGATCGGAGGCGCTCTGGGGCTCGCGATGCTCGTCTCGCTCGGCGCTCCATCGGGCCGGCGCCCCGCGGACGGGCGCCTCTATGTGCAGTTTCTCGATGTGGGTCAGGGGGATGCCGCCTTCGTTCGGTTTCCCGACGGAACGACGATGCTCGTGGATGCCGGGGGACGGCCGAGAATCGGTGCACCGCTCGGTTTCGTCGACGGCTCCGCGATCTTCGCCGAGCAGTTCGACGTTGGCGACCGCGTTGTCACCGCGTCGCTTCTGGCGCAGGGAATATCCGAGGTCGACTGGCTGATCGCGACGCACGGAGATGTCGACCACGTCGGGGGATTCGACGCGGTAATGCGCCGAATGTCGGCGGATCGCGTGATTGTCGGCGCCGGAGCCGACGGCAACGAGCGCGCGTTCATTCGATCTTCCGAAGCTCGGGGAAGCCGGATCTTGACGCTTGCCGCGGGTGACGCGATCGAAGTAGGGGGGACCCGGCTCGAGGTGCTCTGGCCGTTACCGGATGCGCCGCAGGGCAATGACGGATCGCTCGTCTTCCGTCTGGTCTACGGGCGTCGCGCGATGCTCTTCACTGGCGACATCGAGACACCCGGGGAAGCCGCGCTCCTGGCGCTGGCCGCGCGAAACGGATGGGATGTTCGTGCGGACGTCCTGAAAGTGGCGCATCACGGCAGCCGTGGTTCGTCGTCGCCTCAGTTTCTCACGGCGGCCGGTGCGCGATGGGCGGTCGTTTCGGCGCCGCGAGTATCGCCGTACGGTCATCCACACGCGGAGTCGCTCGAGAGGCTTCGAAACACCGGGTCGGTGGTACTGCAGACCGGCATCGAAGGCGCGGTGACCTTCGTGACCGACGGCGACCGGATCGAATTTCTAAGAATTTCGGACTTCGGTACGCAACTTTGTCCGCCGGATTTCGACCATGGGGCGCGGCAAGACCGCACAAACATACCGGGAGGCCAACCATGAGCATGATCCAAAGCCTTATGTCGAAGGAAGACGATGCATTCGAATCCGAGGACGACCTGCGCCGAGTGTACGGCGACGAGGCAGTATTCTCGCGTGTCGGGATCTTCACACTCGTCCACCTCGACAACCCTTCGCCGGAAACGATCGCGATTCGCATAAAGGAGTTCGATCCGGGCGAGTTCTTCTTCGACGACTGTCCACTCTGTGAGGCGTCACGTAACCACGGCGGACACATCGTGTACTCGGGATCGCCGGAGGACCTCGACGTGGACGACGACGAGCCCTTCTCGTCTGCATTCGCGGCCACGCCACTCAAACAACCGGCGGTAGAGCTGCTCGGAGCGCTCGAGTTGCTCGACATCGCCGCGGACGAACTGGTTTGCGAGCTCGAGCCCGTCGCGGCGTCCGGCCTTTTGAAGCGTACGATCGAAGATGTCGGGTTCCTTCACGACCGCTTCGTCGAATCGATGTGGGCAGAGGAGACGACCGACAGGCTGGAGGTATTCGAACGGCAGCTCTCTCGCGCCCTGACGACGCTCGACGTGATCCTGCGGGAGCACGCGGACCTGTCGCCGGCCGTAAGCCGGGTCGAAGTATCGCTCGTGAAGATCGCGGAGATCTGGCGGGGGCTATAGGGTGCGTAGCGGATCTCGTTCCTGGTCATTTACTCGTGAGCGGCTCTTCGTGAACTGGCGAACGCCGGCAGAGGCGACAGGTCGCCGGATCGAAGTCGATCGAGGATTGGCGTCGCCCTCAGACGCGCGTTGCAACGAAATTGCGTCGCGCTCTGAAGAGCGGCGCTGGAAACGCGGCGACGGCCCGCGTCGAATGCGGTCCTGATCCATAAGACGACGTCAGAAGGCGGACTCGACGGACGGGCGGCAGTTCACGAAGAGTTGCTCACGAAGAAATGACGAAAACAGGATCCGCGGCGCGTCCCGGCGATGTCACGACCGGCCGGCCGTTTGACTTCACGGTCGCGGCCATCCTGGCCGCTCACTCCCCGATCGCGATCCGATCGTGGCGCTGAATCGGCGGCGCTCTCTATACTCGCGTTCCGTGCGAAATCAGGTCATCGATGCCTGCATCCGGATCCCGGAACTGGCTGGGTTGGACCTCGAGGCCACCGTATTCGGCGGTCAGACGTTTCGCTGGAAACGTGGCGTGGACGGATGGGCCATCGGCTGGATCGGACCGCACCCCGTCCGGGCGCGTTCGTGCGCCGACGGGCTGAACGTCGCGCCGCGCGGAGCCGCCTTGACGCCCCAGCTCGAATCCGCGACGCGCCGCTATTTCGACGCGGATCGCGACTACGCGGGTCTCCGCGCGCGCCTGCTGCGCGACGCGCGCCTGCGCGAGGCCGCCGAAGGCCTCGAAGGCCTGCGGATTCTGAGGCAGCCCGCTTTCGAGACCGTCATCGGATTCATCGTGTCGGCGAACAACAACATCCCGCGAATCTCGAAATGCCTCGACGCGCTTTGCCGGCTGGCCGGCGAACCGGTTGTCGTCGATGGAGTCGAGGAGCGGAAGTTTCCGGTGGCCGCGTCGCTTGCGGGACTCGACGTGGCCGTCGCGAGAACCGAAGCCAATCTCGGCTACCGGGATCGCTACGTCGTCGAAACGTCCGAGCGCATAGCAAGCGGTGCCGCGGACCTGGAGCGGTGGCATTCGTTCGAGACACCGGAACTCGTATCCGGATTGCAGACATTGCCGGGAGTCGGGCCGAAGGTCGCCGACTGCATTGCGCTCTTCGCTTACGGCCGATTCGACGTGTTTCCAGTGGACACCTGGATCAGGCAGGCATACGCATCGGTGTATCCGGTGCGTGGCGGAGTCGCTTCGAACCGCCGCATCGCCGAGCTCGCGCGGCGGCGATTCGGCTCGGCAGCGGGTCTCGCGCAACAGTATCTGTTCGAATCGACGCGCCGGAAAGCCGGCCTTAAATCGACGGCAGAGAGCGAACGGGCGACCCGGCGAGCCGGCCGAGATTGACTCAACCCAGGAATTTGTAGCCGACGCCGTAGATCGTGATGATGAACCGGGGTTGATTCGGAAAGTCCTCGATCTTCTTGCGCAACTTCGCAACGTGCATGTCGACCGTCCGGGTGAACACTGCGCTGTTGGAGTTCCAGACGGTTCGCAACATCAGGTCACGAGTGACGACCTGCTGCTGGTTGTCGATGAAGAACTTCATCAACTTGAATTCCAATGGCGACAGATCGAGACGCACGCCGTTCTTGCTGGCCTCGAGCATCCTGAAGTCGAGCCTCACGTCTCCGAATTCCACTACCGGCGGCGATTCCGGCTTGGACGCCGACCGCCGCATCACCGCCTCGACACGGGCGTGCAGTTCCATGAAACTGAACGGCTTCGTGACGTAGTCATCGGCGCCGATCTTTAGCCCGAGCACCTTGTCGACCTCCTGGCCGCGCGCCGTGAGCATGATGATCGGGACGTTGTTTCCAACGCCGCGGATCTGTTTGCAGACGTCGATGCCGCTCATCTCGGGAAGCATCACGTCGAGGAGGATCACGTCCGGCTTCTGCTCGGCCGCGGCCCGCACCGCGGCGCGGCCGTTCGTCGCCACCACGACGTCGAATCCCTCGAACTCGAATCCGTCGCGCAGCGCAAAGGCAGTTGCCTCGTCGTCCTCGACGATCAGAACCTTACCCGTGGCCGTTTCGGATTTGCCCGCCGGGCCGGGCGACGTCGCTCGCGATGCAGTTGAATCCATCATGCCGGAAGTCCCTCGATGGCGCCCGAGTCGGCGGCGCCCGCTGCATCAACGTCCGGAACCGCGGGAAATTGCAGGGTGAACGTGCTGCCACGTCCAACATCGCTCGTTACGGTAATCGTGCCACCGTGAGCCTCGACGATGTGTTTGACGAGAGACAGTCCGAGCCCGCTTCCCTTGACGTCGTGGACGAGTCCGGTGCTGACGCGGTGGAAACGCTCGAAAATCTTCCGAAGTTCGTCCCCCGGAATTCCGACGCCGAAATCGGTGACCGACACACGAACCGAACCGGCCTCGTGCCACGCCCTGATGCGGAGTTGCCGCGACTCGCCCGAATACTTGATGGCGTTGTCTATGAGGTTCGAGAGCGCCTGCGTAAGCGCATCGGGATCGATCGAGACGGCCGGGAGCGGCGATGCCGGCATGTCGACATCGACCGCGAATCCGCGCTGCTGCAGCCTGACTTCGTAGACGCGCAATGCTTCGTGGACCACATCCTCGATCCGCCCGACGCGCAGATCGTACGAACGCCGGCCGGATTCAATGTTCGCGAAATCCAGGATGTTCGAGATGAGCTTCGCCAGCCTGGCGCTCTCGGTCTCGATGAACTCGCCGTACTTTCGAAGCTTCTCGGGTTCGATCTCACGTCCCGAACGCAGGAACTCGCCAAGCACGCGGATCGACGAGAGCGGCGTACGCAGCTCATGCGACACGTTCGAGACGAAGTCGGACTTCATCTGCGAGATCTTCATTTCTTTCGAGGCTGCCCGAAGCGCGAAACCGATGCCGACCGCGAGCGCGAGAGTGTTCAGGATCGTCAGCGAGAAGTTCACGGCGAAATTCTGAGCCGCGAGTTGCTCCTGCGGCAGACCAAGGCTCCTGGCGCCGAGGCGCCATTTGGAGAACGCGAACTGCATCGGCACCCAGACGTCGCAGTTTCCAATAGGCTCCCCGCAGTTCGACGCGACGACTTCGTTGCGTTCGTCGAACACGGCGAACGCCATCTCGGCGAGCTCATCCTCGCTGAAATGGCGGCCGAGGTCTTCCTTCAACTCGCCAGGCAGAACCGCGGTCTTGAAGTGGGCCGTGTCGACGATCATTCCCGCAACGCCGACGGCGCGCGACGAGGAATCCACGATCGGCATCGCGATGACGCGGTTATCTGGGTCGTCCTCTCCGAATACCAGTTGCTGCGGGTCGACGGATGCGTCTCTCAGGATGAGGCTGAAGAACGCCGACGACGCGGAGAACGCCGCCCAGTGGTCTGGCGTGCGATCGTCGACCTTCGTTCGAGTAGCAGGATCGTAGAGCGTGACCTTGACTATCCCCGGCCGGGAACTGACGGGCGAGCTGAGGAAGTAGCGCTTGACTCCTTCAGCCGGCGCGTCACGGAATGCCACTTCGACGGCGTCGTCCCAGTTGTCGGGGATGATGGCGCTAGGCGAGACCGATAGCGTTGCGCTTGCGCGCTGGCGGTAGAAGTCCTGCAGGTCGAAGGCGACGTCCGCCAGCCGGTTCCGCCAGGATGCCTGCCTCGCGAGTGGCGACGTCGTCTGCAACTCGGTGAGCGAGCGATACTGCGACCATAGGTTGAACAGCAGCAGGACGACGATTGCCGACAGTCCGATCCAGACGATGTAGCGGCGCCGAAACATGTCGAGAGAGAAGATACTCCGTGCAGAGGAACGAGACTCGTTGACAGCTACAAGTATACGGAGGCGCGCACCCGAAGGTGCGGCTTCAGGCTGAATGTTCCCCTTGCTTTACATGAATTTACACGGAAATGGGGGAGAACGGTGCAGTTGTGGGCCTGACGGATGACGGACCCAGCCCGATCGAGCCAGTCGGGGCCACGTGTGATGAAATAGCCGCAGGTGGCCAATCTCCTGTTCGTGACCAGTTCGTATCCCGAGACCCCCATCGACGGGGTCTGCGGCTTCGTCGACGATCTTGCCCGCGCGCTCGTCGAAAGACACGGGCACGCCGCGAGGGTTCTGGCGCCGCCAGGAAGGTTTCGCGGCTTCGATCCAATTGAGGTGAGAGCCGTCGATTATGCCTGGCCGGCAACCCGGCGACTGACCTCGAACGCCGACCTCGGGATGGCAGTCCGCAGCAGCCGCGCGAGAAAGGTCGAGGCGGTCGCTCTCACTACGGCAATGGCGGTGGCCGCACGCCGGTCGCTGGGCTGGGCCGATGCAACGATTTCGCACTGGCTATTACCGTCCGCGATGGCGGCGGCGCTCGCCGGCGCGTCCGCTCACGTGGGCGTCGCGCACGGCGGCGACGTTCACCTGCTCGAGTCGATGCCGGGTGGCCGCCGCTTCGCGGGCTTCATCGCGGATCGTGTCGACCGCATCGTGTGCGTCAGTCGCGACATCGAGCAGCGGCTCGTACGGCTGGTCCCGGAGTCTTCGGCCAAACTCGCAGTCGTGGCGATGGGCGCAAGTCTCGGCCCCGAACCGGACGACTCGGCCGTGCGCAGGTTTCGTGCCGAACACGCGCAAGGGGCTGGCCCGGTCATCCTCTTTCTCGGCAGGCTCCAGCCGATCAAGGGCGTCGACGTCCTCCTCGAGGCAGCGAGAAGACTGCCAGGCGTTTCCATCTGGATCGCTGGCGACGGTCCGGAACAGGCCAGATTGCTGGATCAGGCGAGCGCCGCTAGACTGCGCGTTTCGTTTCTGGGACGAATCGACCGCCCGACGCGCCGTGTGGCGCTCGCGGCGTGCGACGCGGTCGTGATTCCCTCGCGAATCGAGCCGAACGGACGGATGGAGGGCACACCCGTGGTCTGCGCGGAAAGTTTCGCGGGCGGAAGGCCGGTAATAGCAACGCGGACAGGCGGCCTGGCCGAAGTTGTCGAGGACGGTGTAACCGGGGTGCTCGTTGCGCCTGACGATCCGGCTTCGCTTGCGTCCGCAATTGGCCGGTTTGCGGACGATGCGGCGCTCCGCCGCCGGCTGGAGGCTGGCGTCCGGGCAGTCGCGCCGCGTTTCGACATGGACAGGACAGCCGAGTCGATCGACCGGCTCGTCGCCGGCGTGATTGCCGGAGGCAGGCGCGGATGAGCGGCGCCGGCGACATCGCGGCCAAGGCCGGCCGTGGCACGATTTTCATTACCGCGTCGAAGCTCTGGTTCATGGTCACCGGAGCCGCCCTGATGTTTCTCCTGCCAAGGCTCGTGTCGGTCGCGGAAGTCGGCGTCTACAAGGTCGTCATCGGCCTCGTATCGGTCGTCAACGCCGTAGTGGTCACCGGCACCATCCAGACGGTATCGAAGTTCGTGTCGCAGACGCCCGAGCACGCTCACGCAATCAAGCGCAAGGCGCTCCTGTTGCAGGCGATGCTGGGCGGTGGCGCAGCGACTGTTTTCGCTCTCGGGGCGCCACTGGCCGCTTCGTCGCTCAACGATTCCTCGCTGACGCCGTACCTGCGGCTTGCGGCGCTCATAACGGCCAGTTACACGTTTTACGCGGTGTTCGTCGGCGTGCTGAACGGACGCAAGGACTTTCTGCGGCAGGCCGGCCTGGATGCGTTCTACTCGACGGCGAAGGTAGTCCTGATCGTCGCCTTCACGGTCGCGACAGGGTATACCCTCACCGGCGCGATCGGCGGATTCGCTGCAGCCGCGTTCACAGTGCTCGTCGCCGCGGCACTGGTGGTTGGCATTGGAGGCCGCGCAGGAGCATCGCCCGTCGGACTCGGCGCATTGCTCAGGTTCCAGCTCGCGCTGATCGCCTTCCTGCTCGTCAACAACCTGTTGATGAAGACGGATCTGCTCATCGTGAAGGCGACGATCTCACCCGATCCGCTGGTCGCGAGCTCCGCCGCCGGCGCATACGGAGCCGCACTCGACTTCGCATACATCGTCTTCCAGATAATCCTGTCGATCACATTCGTCGTGTTTCCGCTCGTCTCCGAAGCCACTTTTCGCGACGAGATCGAGGTTGTCCGGGGCTACGTGCGCGAGACCCTGCGCGCGACGCTCGTCATCGCCGCCCTGCCGGCCGCGCTCTTTTCCGCAAATGCCGCGGAGGTCCTGCGGCTCGTCTATCCGCCCGAGTACGCTGCCGGAGGGCCGGCACTGCGCATCGTGGCGGTTGGAATGCTCTCGTTTGCGGTTATCACCGTTCTGACGTCCGTGATCTCGAGCGGGGGCCGGCCGTGGATTTCGGTGGCGATCGTCGCGTGCACGCTCGTCCTCGATGCGGGGCTCAACCTGTCGCTAATCCCGGCGTTCGGTCTTGCTGGCGCGGCGACGGCGACGACCGTGGCCATGTTTGCCGGCGCGGCTTCCTGTGTGGTCTACGTTCGGGCGAATTACGGCGCGCGTCTTCCGCTCGTTTCGATCGCACGCGTCGGTCTGGTGGCAGGGGTGGTTTACGCGGCAAGCCTGTTGCTGCCCTCCGATGCACTGTTCGAGCGTCTCGGGCTTTCTGGACTTGCGGTTCGAGCCGCCGTCATGGCCGAGTTCTCGGTCATGGGTCTCGTCTATCTCGCCGGTCTCGTCGCGACCGGGGAGATCGGGAAGACGGAGTGGAGGCTTCTTCGCCGGATCGCCGGCCGGTAAGTGCTTCTAACGCGTGCGTCGCCGGCCTCTGCTGTTCATTCGGACCGGCCGGATGGCCGCATTGAACCGTTACGGAACTTCTGATTTACTGGCGCCACCATGGATCTCGATCCCAATGTGATCTTCAACATGACGTCGGCATACCTTGCCGAAGACATCGGCCGCGGCGACGTGACGACTCAGGCTACCGTGCGCCCGTCGCTGCGTGGCAGGGGACGTTTTCTCGCCAAACAACCGCTGGTCGTGGCCGGACTGGAAGTGGCCGAAGCGATCTTTTCGAACCTCGAGCCCGGTATGGAGCTCGAGGCCTTCGTCTACGACGGCGAGCGAGCGAGCCAGGGACAGGAGTTCGCCCGTATCGAGGGGCTCGCGCAGGTGCTGCTGATGGGCGAGCGTGTTGCGCTCAACCTCCTTCAGCGCATGTCCGGAATCGCGACTCTCACCCGCCAGTACGTCGACGCCATCGAAGGCACGAGGGCGCACATCGTCGACACGCGAAAGACGGCACCCGGTCTGCGCCTGTTCGACAAGTACGCCGTGTCGATCGGCGGTGGGCGCAACCACAGGTTCGGGCTGGACGACGGCTGCCTCATCAAGGACAACCACATCGCCCTTGCCGGCGGCATCAGGGAGGCGCTCCAGCGCGCGCGCCAGAGCATCAGCCACATGCTGCGGGTCGAGATCGAGGTCGGCAACCTCGACGACCTCAAGGAGGCGCTTGGTTTCGGTATCGACGCGGTCCTTCTCGACAACATGACCCCGGAAAGGATGGCAGAAGCGGTCGCGTGGGTTCGCGCGCAGCCTGGGGGCGACGGGATTCTGCTCGAAGCCTCGGGGAACGTGAATCTGTCGACGGTCCGGGCCTATGCCGAGACCGGTGTCGACCTGATTTCCGTCGGAGCCCTCACGCATTCGGCGCCTGCTGCCGATATCAGCTTCAAGATCGCACCGATGTAGTCCGGTTGCGGCCCGATTCGCGGAGGCACAATGTCGACAACTCAACGCTCACGCCTGAAATTCGATCGAGTCCAGGAGCACTCCGCCGCCGGCGAAGTCTGGATGGATGTCACTCTGTCGTTCAACGGGGACGTATACACGGGCTCTAGCCCGCGAGTCGTGGCCGATGACTCTCGGGTGGGAATTCGGCGGTCGGCTCTCGCCACGCTCCAGGCCATCGAGAAGTTCGTCGACCGGCAGTTCACGTGTGAATTGCAGGAGGCCGATCGCGTTCAAGCGCTAGGCAAGGAACTCGTCGTGTTGTTGATCAGCATCGAGTTCGAGGGGCGCAAGATCCAGCTTTTCGGCAGTTGCCGGGCTGGTGATGCGGTTGCCGACGCGGCGGCGAAGGCGGCGCTCGACGCCACGAACCGCTACATCGACATCGTCCTTTCGAAGCGCGCCGAGGCCTGATTCCCTGGTGGAGGTGCCCGAGCCCGAACGCGTGGGAGTGTCGGAGTTCGGCGGACGGACGACAAGGATCGAGGTCTACGGCGAGCTGGAGTCGACCAACACGCGGCTTCGCGAGCTTGCAAGCGCGGGCGCGGCCGAGGGCACGGTCGTCGTGGCGCGTTCGCAGACCGCAGGTCGTGGCCGGGCCGGGCGGGTGTGGCATTCGCCGGCTGACGCGGGACTGTACGCCTCGATCCTGTTGCGGCCGGGGATCGCGGCGGAGCGCGGACATCTGTTGACGTTCGCCGCCGCGATCGCGGTCGCCGAGGGTCTCGGCGGACTTGGCGTGGAGGGTTTGGCCATCAAGTGGCCGAACGACGTCCTTGTCAGGGGCCGCAAGATCTGCGGGATTCTGACGGAGACGAGCCTGCTGGACGGACGCATCGACACGGCGGTCGTCGGAATCGGGATCAACGTCCGCCGCGCCGCGATCCCGGAGGATCTTGCCGGAGTCGCGACGTCGCTCGAGACGGAAGGAGTGGAGGTCGAGCCCGCCCAGTTGCTCACTCGGGTTCTCGAGCGGCTGGCGGTGTGGCGGCCGGGGGCGGAAGGGCGGCCTGCGGACGGCGAGATCGTGCGGCGATGGATGGAACTCGCTCCAATGGCTCGCAATGCGGCGATCCGCGTGGCCAGCGGGAACGAAAGTTTCGATGGCGTGACGGCGGGGATCGGTGACGACGGGCGTCTGCTGGTGCGTCGGGCCGATGGGCGAATCGAGAGGCTGGCGTCCGCGGACGTATCGGTGAGGGAGAAGTAATCCGCCGGCGGCCCGGAAGCGTGGATGGACGAGCCCGACGGGACGCTGCTGAAGCGTTACGAGTAGCGACGGGTCGACAACTGCATCCAGGGGATGCGCACAGCAGGTCTGGCCCTTCGCTGGCGCTCCAGGTGCGACTCGTCAGCCGGCGTGCGGCTAACTGGCTTGTGCACACGACTCGCCGGGATCGCAACCTCCGGCCTTCCACCTCGTCGCCCGTCGTCGGCCCAGTCAATTCCGGGCGTCGCGCGGACGTGGTACTTTCAGCTTCCATGCTTCTCGTCATCGATGTCGGCAACACCAACACCGTCCTTGGAGTCTACGACGGCGACCGCCTTGTTCAGAGCTGGAGGCTCACTACCGAGCGCCAGCGAACCACGGACGAGTACGGCATTCTCTGCCGCAATCTCTTCGAGCTCTCCGGTATTCGGTGGGACTCGATAACCGCGATCGCGATCGCATCGGTCGTCCCACCGCTCAACTACACGCTGCGGCGGATGGCGAGCGTCTACTTCCACGTCGAACCGCTCTTCATCGACCCGGCTCGCAATGCCGGAATGCCCGTCCGCTACTCGCCGCCGGCGGATGTGGGCGCCGATCGCATAGTCAACGGCGTCGCGGCATTCGCGCGCTACGGCGGACCGTGCATCGTCGTCGACTTTGGAACGGCAACGACTTTCGACGCGATCTCGGCGTCGGGAGAGTACCTCGGCGGCGTGATCTGCCCCGGTATCCAGATTTCCGCCGAAGCGCTTTTTTCGCGCGCTGCCAGGCTGCCGCGCGTGGAGATTGCCCGTACCGAATCCGTCATTGGCGAATCGACGGTCGCCTCGATCCAGTCCGGGCTCTTCTATGGTTACGTCGGACTGGTGGAGGGAATCTTGCACCGGATGATCGGAGAACTCGGGGAAGGCGTTAAGGTCATCGCCACAGGCGGTCTCGCCGCCATGATCGGCCGCGGCACCGGGATCATCGAGACGGTCGACCCGGAACTCACGCTCGAAGGGTTGCGATTGATCTACGAGCGCAACCGGGAGGCGGGGGCCGCCGATGGCGATGGACGCTGACGCGCAGTTCAATTACTTCAACTATTACACCGAGGTGGAAGACGCTTTCGTCCGCCGGCGCGGCGCCCACATGCTCGTCTCGCCGCTCGATTGGGCGCTTATCGAGAGCTGGAAGGAGATGGGCGTTCCACTCGCCGTCGTGCTTCGCGGCATCGAACGCGCGTTCGACGCATTCGACAAACAACCGCGGCGTCACCGGAAAGTGAACTCGATCTTCTACTGCCAGCAATCGGTAGAGGAGTGCTTCGCCGAGCATCGTCAATCGATGGTCGGCGCGGCGGAGGAAACGGGATCGGCCACGACGCCGATCGCCGGGGGCGACGGCCCCGACTCCCCGTTCGAGCGCGTGCGGGTCGAACGTTATCTGGAACGAGTCGCAAGTGACCTGGCCGCGGCGCGCGCTCGCGCGGAAGGGCGGGGAGAGCTCGAAGAAGCGCTCGATCGCGCCGTCGCAAGACTTGGAGAGATCCGCGCCGATGTCGAAGCGGCGCGGCGGCTCGATCCGGAGGCGCTCGAGCGCGACCTCACATCGCTCGATGCGCTGGTTGTCGCCGCGATAGTCGACACGGCATCGACCGAGGCGGTCGAAGGGGCGCGTTCTGAAGCGAAATCCGCGCTGAAGGCGCACAAGAAGGGAATGGACAAGGCGTTCTACAAGCAGATGTTCGACAAGTTCGTGTCCCGGCGGCTGTGCGAGGCCGCTGGCGTTCCACGACTCAGTCTCTTCTTCATGGACTGAGGGGCGTCAGCGGGCTCACACCGTCACGTCGACGAGTTGCCAGTAGCTCTCGACTCGCTCGTAGACGAACGTCCTGACGGTATCGCAATCCGCCGGAGCCCGCTCCCGCCGGTTTCCTTCGCAGATTTCGAAGGCGATGAAATCAGCCGTGCGGTCGCCGTCCGCGTCGACCGCCACGAGGATCGCCGCTGGACCGAATCCATCCGGAAGGTCGCCAGCCGGGATCGCCGACGGTTCGATGGCCCGCGCCCGCGGCGATGCAGGAAACAGGACCGCAACGTCCACGCTGCTCTCCCCCGTTCGGGCCTCGACGCCACTCGACGCAAGGATCGTGAGGTTGATGTTGTCTTCGAACTCGAGCTGCCAGTAGTCCGGCAGTAATTGACCGGCCGGCCTGCCTTCGTTCATCGGGTTTTCGAAGAGATCCACCGACTTGATGACGAGTTGAGCCCCGACGATTCCAGTCTGCAGCGGGATCACGGAAACGCGCTCGCCGCGAGCGGGCCGTCGCGAGGCAACGACCAAAACGTTGAGGCGCTCGTTCGACGAGCGACCTCTCTCGAGCGTACGGCGGATCGTGCCGATGCCGAATCCCCCGGATCGCGCGACGGGCCTGGGCGTAGGTAGACCGTCGCCCAGTGGTTCCTGGGCTGGACTCGATATCGCGAGTCCCAGAGTCACGAAGGCAAAAAGGAACGGAGCGATGCGGGATCGACGAGCGGAATGCACGAGCACGGGCCTCCTGTCGGAAAAGTCGGGCGTTGGATGCTCCTACTGGACCTTGGGCGGTCCAACGCCGGATCGGGCGCGGCGTTCCCTCCAGAGCAGGATCGCAAACAAAGTATTTCCAATGAGATAGCGTCGCCAGAGCCGTCGCGGCTCCGATGCGAGCCGGTATAGCCATTCGAGGCCGGCGCGTTGCATCCACACCGGCGCGCGGCGGCTGATGCCCGCCACGTGATCGAAGCTGCCGCCGACACCAAGGCTGAAGGGTACGGACATCTCCAGGAGGTTTGCGGCGAGGAAGCGTTCCTGCGCAGGCGAGCCCATGGCAACGAAAAGCAGGTCCGGGTGCGAGTCCGCTACCATCGCGACTATCTCGGGTTCCCGGCCGGCGAAATAGCCGTCGTGGGATCCAGCCACGATCAACTCCGGGTGCCGCGCCTTCAGGACCGCGATCGCGCCGTCGAGCGCCGCCTGCTTCGCGCCGAGGAAGAAGACGCGCCAGCCGCGCTGCGCGGCTCGGGCGACCAGTGTTTCCATCGTGTCGATGCCGGTGACACGGCCGGGCAGCCGCGTTCCCAGCAGGCGCGCTCCCCAGACCACGGACATGCCATCGGCCGTGACCATGTCGGCGGCGGCGATCAATCGGCCGAGCTCGGGATCTTTCGAAGCGAGGACGAGCTTGGACGCATTGACGACAACCATCAGGTGGGGCCGGCGTGAAGCGACCATCGACTCGATCAATTCGATCGCCGCCGGCTCGTCGATGGCCGCGACGGGGATACCGGCAATCGTTACGCTCTTCAACTGAGAAACGCCTCGTGCCAGAGCTCGAGCGTGAGCAGCTGGTAGACCTTCAGACTGTTGTCCTCGCGCCCCGACAGGTTGTCGTCGACGATCCGGCGCACTTCGGCATAGTCGAAGAGCCCGCGCCGCGCGACCCGCTCCGGCGACAGCAGGTCCTCGACCATCGGCCGCAGCTCGTTCGCGAGCCACGCACGAACCGGCGCCCGGAACCCTGCCTTCTTGCGCCACACGACATCGCGCGGCAGGTACCGCTCGGCCGCCTTCTTCAAAACGTACTTGCTCTTCAGTCCCTTCAGCTTCAGCTCCGGAGGCATCTGCCCCGCGAGCGCCACGAACTCGTGGTCGAGGAACGGCACGCGCGCCTCGAGCGCGACCGCCATCGACGTCTTGTCCGTGTACGTGAGGTTCAGGCACGGCAGGAACGTCTTCAGGTCGAGGTAGAGCAGCTGGTTGAGCGGATCCTCGGCCGCGACGCGCGACAGATGGCGGCGGTGTTCGGAATAGGCATCGAGGCCTTCCGTTCGTTCGCGCATTGCCGGCGCGTAGAGCCGCGATTTCTCGGCATCGGTGAAGTACGTCCCGAAGCCGAGGTAGCGATCGGTCCACGGCAGCGCCGCCGACTTCGCGAGCTTCTTCAAATTCCGGAGCGGCGCGTTGAGCGGCCCGGGCCGCGACGCCGGCAGCCGCCCGACGATCGAGCTCGACACGCCAGCCGGCACCGCGTTGTAGAGCCCCGCGATCCGCATCGCCTTGTGGCGCGGGTAACCGGCGAAAAGCTCGTCGCCGCCCATACCGGAAAGCAACACCGTCAGCGACTCTCGCGCCTCGCGACAGATAAGAAACGACGTGACGATCGCGGGGTCCGCGACCGGTTCGTCCATCGAGTAAACGAGCCTCGGCAGCAGATCCATCACGTCGGGCTCGAGGATCCGCTCCGACGCGTCCGTGCCGAAGAGCTTTGCGATTTTTCGAGCCCAGACGACGTCGTCTTCCTGGATGTCGTGCTTGAGGTCTTCGTCGCGGAATCCGATCGTGTAGGTCTGGACGGACCGGTCCATCCGCTCCGTCATGAGCCCGACTATGAGCGACGAATCGACGCCGCCGGACAGGAACGCGCCGAGCGGCACGTCGGCGATCAACCGGCGATCGACCGCGCGGCCAAGTCCTTCGAGCAGCCGGTCCCCCCATTCGCGCTCCGGCGTCGACCGATCGACGTCGAAACGAACGTCCCAGAACTCTTCGATCTGCGGTTCGGGATCGCCGGCCCGCACGATCATCCGGTGTCCGGGCCGCAACTTCTTGACGGAGCTGAAGATGGTGCGTGGGTCCGGCACCCAGAGAAACGTCAGGTACTGGTGGAGTGCTTCGTGGTCGAACGCGCGGTCGAAGCCCGGCAGGTCGAGAAAAGCCTTGATCTCGGAAGCGAAGGCGAAGCCACGCGGGCCACCGTCCACGTCGTCGAGCATCGTCCAGTAGAAGGGCTTTATGCCGAGCCGGTCGCGGGCCGCGAAGAGCTCGCGCCTTTCGGCGTCCCAGATCGCGAAGGCGAACATGCCGTTGAAGTGCTCGACGCACTCCACGCCCCATTCGCGGTAGGCGTAGAGGATCGTCTCGGAGTCCGAGCCGGAAACGAACTCGTGACCGAGCGACCGCAGTTCTTCGCGGAGCGCGCGGTAGTTGTAGATCTCGCCGTTGAACGTCAGCCAGTAGCGCTCCGACGCGTCGGTCATTGGCTGATGGCCTGCGGACGAGAGGTCGATGATCGACAGGCGCCGATGGCCGAGCGCGCCGGCATTGCCGTTTGGCGCGGGGTCGGAAACGTAGACGCCCTGATCGTCCGGACCGCGGTGCGCGATGCGGGCGAGCATCGACTCGACGTGTCCGCGATCGAAGGTTCCGACCGCCCCGCAGATCCCGCACATGGCGCTAGTTCACCACAGATGCCGGGTTACGCGCACCTGCGCGAAGCGCCTTGGAGTGCGGCGCGCAGCGCCGCTTTGAAGAAGCGGGGCAGCAGGCCCAGGGACAGAAACGGTCAAAGCACGAAAGTGGCGCTTCACGCCGCACTCCAAAGCGCTTCGCGCCGGATCAACGCCTCGGTGCCGCAGACTCGATCCAGGCGCTCACTTCTTCGGTCCGCACGTCCCAGGTCTTGTCCTTCACGATGGCCTGCCGCTCGGCACGCGCGTCGAGATCGCGGTCGGCGAGCGCCGATTCGACGAGCTCGATGAAGTGATCGTACGACCGCGCGATTCGCAGCGGCCCGTCGAAGCGCTCGTACTCGTAGAGCGGCGTGATGACGACCGGCTTTCCGGTGGCGAGGTACTCGCGCACCTTGATCGCGCTGCCGTAGCTGACGAACTCGTTGTCGGTGACCCACGGCAGCACGCACAAGTCGAAGTGCGCCGCGTAGCCGGGCAGGTCCGCGTAGTTCTTCGAGCCGAGGTGCCGGACATTTGGAAGCGCCTCGATGTCGAGCGTTCGCGACTTCAGTCCTATGAAAACCCAGTGCCACTCGGGACGCTTCTCCGACACGTACCGCACGAGGTTCTGATCGATGAGCCAGGCGTCGACCTGCCCGAAATAGCCGAGGCACGGATGGGGAATCGCAGCGATGTCGGGCGGCGACGTGTGCGCGACGGCGGTCGTGGACGCGAAGTGCTCGAAGTCGACGGCCTGCTCGAGCAGCTTCGACTTCTCGAGGTGCGTCGTGGCCTCCTCGATGAGTTTCCGGCCCGAGTAGAGCACGAGGTCCGCCCGCTCGAGGAGCTCCTCGTGCAGCTCCCGGATGAGGTTGGACTTCGTCGCGTGGTCCATCGTGTTCGCGTCGTACTTGTCGGACACCTGGTAGACGAGGACGTCCTCGCCGAGGCGTCCGGCGACGTCCTTCGCGGTCGGAATGGCAATCCAGAGGACCGGATTCCGGAATCCGTGGATGAGCATCAGCAACCGAAGCTGCACGACGAGCAGCCACTTGTTGAGCGCGCGGCCCCAGGCGCTGCCGAAGAAGGGCGTGACGATGGGCGTGACGACGAGGATGCCTTCGGGTGAGCGGCGGACGAACTTCGCGAAGCTCCTCAGCTTGCGGCGGATCTTCGCGAAGAAGTCGGCGCTGCGCACACTCGGAAGGCCCATCGAGATCGAGTTTATGAACATCACGCGGTTGCGGGCGGCGAGCCGCTTCATGATGTGGTTCTTCGAGTGGGGGTGGTGGTACCACCAGTCCTCGCCGGCGAAGCAGATAATGGAGCGATTCTCGAGCATGAAGCGCGCGAGTATAGCGGGCCGCGCTTGTTCCTGTCCCATCGGGATTTACCTCGATCGGCACCAGGCGGGCGTACACTTGTGGTGATGGCTGCAAATCCCCATCACGTTCCGGCGCGTTACTGGCACACCCAGGCAGATGGACGTGTCCAGTGCGACGTCTGCCCGCGCTTCTGCAGCCTTCACGAAGGCCAGCGCGGGCTGTGTTTCGTGCGAATGCGCGAGAACGACGCCGTGGTCCTGACCACGTACGGCCGTTCGAGCGGCTTCTGCGTCGATCCCATCGAGAAGAAACCTCTCAACCACTTCCGCCCCGGGACGCCCGTCCTCTCGTTCGGCACCGCGGGCTGCAACCTCGCCTGCAAGTTCTGCCAGAACTGGGACATCAGCAAGTCGCGCGAAATCGACACCCTCGCTGACGACGCGTCGCCGAGCGCCATCGCCGAGGCGGCCGTGCGGACCGGGTGCTCGTCCGTGGCCTTCACATACAACGATCCGACGATCTTCATCGAGTACGCGATGGACGTCGCGGACGCGTGCCACGAAGCCGGGCTCGCAACGGTTTCGGTGACCGCCGGTTTCATCTGTCCCGAGCCGCGCCGCGAGTTCTACCGGCACGTCGACGCGGCGAACGTCGATCTTAAGGCGTTCACGGACACGTTCTACCGGAAGATCACGGCGTCGGAGCTCGCGCCGGTGCTCGAGACCATCGAATACCTCGCCAACGAGACCGACGTCTGGGTCGAGCTGACGACCTTGCTCATTCCAGGCCTGAACGACTCGGACGCCGAGATCGACGCGATGACGACGTGGGTCGTCGAGCACGCGGGTCCGCAAGTGCCGATGCACTTCACGGCGTTTCATCCCGACTACCGGCTTCGCGACGTCGAACACACGCCGGCGTCGACGCTGCAACGCGCTCGGCGGATCGCGATCGGCAACGGGGTGCGGTACGCGTACACGGGCAACGTCCGCGACCTCGAGGGTGCGACGACCAGATGTCACGGCTGCGGAACTGCGCTCGTCGTCCGCGACGGATACACGATCGTGGAGTGGGAGTTGACGGACGACGGACGCTGCCGGGCGTGCGGGACGGCGTGTGCGGGGAGGTTCTCCGGAGCGCCCGGACGTTGGGGGTCGCGGCGGCTGCCGGTGCGCATCGGCGGCTGAGCGCAGAGGCCGATCGTGACGTGCCCGGGCGCGGGCACTCGCACGAACCCCCCGTGATACACTTCCAGGCCGGACGGATTCTTCACCCTGCGGAGCAAACGCACAGTGGACGGCACTTCGAAAACCGGCACGATCATCAGGCGCATCTTTCTTCTCGGACTGCTTGCCGGACTGTTCGGCGGCAGTGCGATGCTGACGATCTACCTGCTGTTCCGAACGGGCGAAGTCACGGTGCCGAACACGGTCGGCATGAGCCAGGCAGAGGCCGAGAAGACGATCGAGCGAGCCGGGCTGACGTTCAAGCTCCGGCGGCAGCATTTCGACGACGAGGCTCCGACCGGTGCGGTGACGGAGCAGGACCCTGCGGCTGGATTTCCCGTCAAGGTCGGGTTCGACGTGAAGGTCGACATCAGCAAAGGGCCGAACCCGGCTGGCACGCCGGCGGGTCCGGCGCCGGTAGGACCGACGAATCCGGCGGAACCGCCCGTCGACCCGAACAAGAAGAAGAAGGACGACAAGAAGGCTGAAGAAGCGAAGGCGGCGGCAAAGGCCGCCGAGGAAGCGAAGAAGCCCAAGACCGACGAGGACTCGGGGGCGAAGAAGCCCGCCGATACGAAGAAGGAAGATCCGAAGCCCGCGGATCCGAAGCCGAAGTCAGGCGACGGCGACGCGCCGCCGAAGCCGAAACCGAAACCTCCAGCTGCGAAGGTCCCCCCGCATGACGACTGATCTCGGAGTCAAGATCGCTCCATCGATACTGTCCGCCGATTTCGCCAGGCTCGGCGACCAGATCCGCCTGGTCGAGGACGGCGGAGCCGACATCGTCCACGTCGACGTCATGGACGGTCATTTCGTGCCGAACATAACGATCGGACCGCCTGTCGTGGCGGCGATTCGCAAGATCACGGGACTGCCGCTCGACTGTCACCTCATGATCGACCGCCCCGAACGGTTCATCGACGATTTCGCGGACGCGGGGGCGAACATGATTTCTGTCCATCCGGAGGCCTCGATCCATCTGCACCGCACGCTTGCGGCCATCCGCGCCCGCGACTGTCTGGCCGGCGTCGTGTTGAATCCGTCGACGCCGCTCTCGGTGCTCGACGAGGTGCTCGGGAGCATCGATTTCATCCTGGTGATGTCCGTGAATCCTGGCTTTGGCGGTCAGAAGTTCATCGAGCACTCGCTCGACAAGGTTCGCCGGTTGCGCAGCATGATCGCCGTTCGCGGTCTGCAGATCGCGATCGAGATCGACGGCGGGATCGGAATGTCGACGGCGGGACCGGTGGCGGAGGCGGGGGCCGAACTGCTCGTCGCCGGTTCGGCGATTTTCGGCGATCCCGATCCGAAGGGCGCTGTCGGACGGTTGCGCCGCGCTGCGATGGCGCCGTTCACGGTCTGATTGGGATGCGATTGCCCAAAACGGTGCGCCGCGCTGCGATGTCGCCGTT
>JAJTWZ010000041.1 GCA_021463145.1 Blastocatellia bacterium
GAGCGAAGCGACCCGCCCTGACCCCCGGAACGCGCCCCTCCTCGATCCGACCGCGGAGCGGTCGCACAGAAGGTCAAACCCGCAACTCGCCGCGGCCCGATCCAATCCACCCTGGGTCGGATTTACAAGCGCAGGTTCTATCGCTCCGCAGTCGGATCGATTGCGGAATGACGCACCCCCCGAGCTCATCGTGGTGCCGACAATGCGACCGCTCCGCGGTCGGTACGCCGCAGGCGGGCGGTTCCGCGGGTCGCGCGCGGAGGCTCGCTGCACTCGCCGCGCGCGACCCACGGCTATTTCATCGACCGCTCCACGGTCGCGGACTCGCCGCGCGCGACCCACGGCTGCCACGTCGGCCGTTCCGCGGTGGCTGTGACCGCGGAGCGGTCACAGCCAATAGCCGGGGGCACGGCGGTGAGCGAAGCGATTCGCCGTCACCCTCGGTTCGCACCCCAGGCAGGATCTCGGCCGCGGAGAGGCCGAACGGGACACGAGAATGCCAGCCACGTGGAGGTTGGACCGAATCGTCGATCCCGATACCACCCACCCTGGGTCGATGAAACGGCCGAGCCAGGGAGGCCCGGGCCGTTGACGGTTCGATTCGTGGGACGATAGAGAAACTGTCGTGGCCCGACTCGAACTCTCCACCGACATTCGCGCGCCGATCGAACGCTGCTTCGACCTTGGCCGCAGCATTGACCTTCACGTCGCAACGGCGGCGGCCTCAGGTGAACGCGCCATTGCGGGCGTGACCACCGGACTGATCGGACTCGGAGAGGAAGTCTCCTGGCGCGCCACTCATTTCGGCATTCGATGGCAAATGACCAGCCGAATCACTGCGCTCGAACGGCCGCGATTCTTCCAGGACTGTATGGTCCGCGGGCCGTTTGCAGTCTTCGAGCACGCCCACTCGTTCGAGGACATGGGCGACGCCATTCGGATGCACGACGAACTGAGGTTCGAGGCTCCGCTCGGCGTCGTCGGACGCCTTGTTGCCGAGCGCGTGCTCGCCGGGCATCTGACGCGATTTCTCGTCGAGAGGAACGCGATACTGAAGCGCGTCGCAGAGGACAAGTACGCCTGGCGCGAGTACCTGGCCGCGGAAGGTCCGAGCATCTTGCGGTAGCGCAAGACATTCCGCCTGGTTGGGGCGACGGCGGACTCTCAATGAGTGGTGCCGCCGGGTATCGCGAGCCGCCAGATGGAAGTCGCCGAACCAGGGTGCGGATTGGTACCGGCTGCTCGCTCCTATGGCGCTACCGGGTAGGGTCGGCCAACGGTTTGACGTGCGGGGGCGCCGGCGCCAAAGCAAAATACCGGTCTGGCCGATCCGGAGTGCCCCAGGGCTCGCGCGGATCGGTGACGGCACGTCGAACCCGGGTCCGCTCATAACTCGTGGTTCGGACCCCAGGCCGCCGCTCGAGCCGTTCTGTCCGCGCGCTATTGGGACTCGAGGTTCGACGAGTCTTCCCTCTCGCCATCCCTGCCGGTTCCGATCGTTCGACTACGGCTTTGCCGGCGGCACCGGAACGAGCAACAGGTCGTGGAAGTCGTAGCTGAAGTCTGTTGCCGGCGACACTGCAACCATCTTCACCCGCTCGATGGTTCCATCGAACTTGAGCTGGAACGTCACGTACGCGTCCGCATTCAGCGATCGATCACGCCAGCGAACGATCCACGTGTCGTACTGAAAATGCTCGAGGTCGCCGTCGAGCTGCTTCGCCCGACCGAACTTCATCCTCAACTTGCCGCCCTCGCTCGAGATGGTGACGTCGTCCCGCCACGCGTCTCGATACGTTCCAACGTACTTCTCGATGGGCAAGGACGGTTTCGAATCCACTGCACGTGCAGCCGCCGCCTTTTTCACTACCTCATCCGATTCGCCAGTTCTCTTCTCGAGCAACGCCTTGTATGCGCCCAGCCAATCCGTCTTTCCACCACCGACGTATGCGTCGAGCACGTACGACGTAATCGACGAGAACGCAGCGCCGACCTCCTGATTCGTAAGCACGATCACTCCCAGCTTGAGGTCGGGAACGAGCCGCACCTGCGAAACATAACCGGGCAGGCCACCCGTGTGCGAAGCCACCTTGTATCCGCGGAATTCGTTGAGGCCCCAACCCAATCCGTATGCAGCGAAATTGGTGCGAAGCGCCTCGAGTCCCGGAGGAGGTTCGCTTACAGCCTGAATGGTCTGCGCCGACCACATCTGCCTGCCCGAGGCGGCGCTGAAAAGACGTTGGGTCGAGCCCGGCTTCAGGCTCTCGAGCGACCCGCCGTCGAGTTGCACGATGGCCCATCGGGCAAGCTCTTCGACGTTGGAGTTGATCGAAGCGGCCGGAGCGTTGTTGTCGAACTTCATCGGCGCGATCGGACGAATTACCCCATCCATTGGCGCGTGCGGCGTCGCAACGTTTCCCGACAGCAATGCCGTGTAGGTCGTGGAACTGGCCGTCATTCCGAGCGGAACGAATATGCGTTCGCGAATGACGTCGTCCCACGACTTGCCGGTGACCGACTCGATGACCTGCCCAGCGACCAGATAAAGAATGTTGTCGTAGTTGTAAGTACTGCGGAAACTCGTCGACGGCTTGAGGAAACGGATCCGGTGCGCGATCTCCGCACGTGTGTAATCGGTCTCGGGAAAATAGAGCAGATCGCCGGCGCCGAGCGGCAATCCCGCGCGATGTGTCACGAGATCGCGGATCGTCATCTCGCGCGTCACGTACGGGTCGTACATCTGGAAGTCCGGCACGTGCTTGATGACAGGATCGTTCCACGAAAGCTTCCCTTCCTCCGCGAGCATTGCTATAGCCGCGCAAGTGAAAGCCTTCGTGTTCGAGGCGATACCGAAAAGCGTCCGGGCGTCGACCGGCGCCGGGTCTCCCAGTTTGCGCACGCCGTAGCCCTTTGCGTGGACTACCTTCCCGTCCTTGACGACTGCGACCGCGATCCCGGGGACTTCGAAAGCCTTCCTAACGCTCTCTACGAAAGCGTCCAGGTTGACGATCGGACTAGCGGCGGGAGCCGCGGACTGCAGTGACACAGGCGGAGCGGCGAGGACCGAGGCCGCAGGCAGAACCAGTACAACCAGCGAAAGCGTGACTACACAGCGAGCGAACCGGCGCATTGGGAATCCCCCCTCGAGTTTGGTCATCCAGCTCGAACGAAGTAGAACTGCGACAAACAGCCACGACGATGCCGTCTTCACGCGACTGAGTGTGAGTCAAGCCGTGAGAAGAGAGCCGGAGGCGCGAAAGTACCATAGTCCGCGGCGCAAGCCGCGGGAATGAGGCGAAGGCTCGGTTGATTCGCGTCCGGTTCCGAGAGCGCGGAACGGTCGCTGTGGCGCGCGAAGCGCCGCTTTGGAGTGCGGCGCTCGCGCGCCGCACTCCAAAGTCTCTCCTACTGCGGGTGCCTCCACGTCACGACACCGCCGTTGCTGTTGCGGATAGAGATCAGGACGTTCGGATTCGCCGCAAGGTACGCTCCAATCGACTGTCCTGTCAGCAGGTTCCCTTTCTGCACGACCTTCGTGCCCTGCTTCTTGACGGCTGCGGCCGAAACGAAAGGTATCCCATCGACTAAAACCGTCACCTCGTTGCTGAAACCGTTGCCGGTCGCCTGGATCTTCGTCGACTTCACCTTCATCGTCGTGATCGTTCCGGCCTCGACGTCAGCACTGCCCTCGTTCGACGGTCCGCTCTCGCCCTCGTCGTATTCCGAAGTGACGGTGAAAAACGTGCCTCCGGGCGCCACCGGCGCCGACGTGCTCGTCGTTCCCGCCGGAACCGATGTGAAGTAGGTCCCGGGCGACGGCACGACGCCTGGCGAGTTCGAGCGATAGACGTTGTAACGAAGCAGGGTAACCCTGGGGTCGGCAACACGGCCTGCCACCGCCGGCGCCCCCGATCGCTCGACTTCGAGCCTGAGCGGCGGCGGCAGTTGCAGGCTGGCTGTCGGCGGAGGAGGCGGCTCCCAGGCGAGCGTAGCAGTTCCGTTGTCTACGACCGGAGTGCTGAGCGAAATGTAATTGTTGTCCGGATTCGGGTCCGTGGAAGCCGTAATGACGCGGCTGAACACAGAGAGGTTCGCGCCGGGCTCGGCGGTGACGTTGACGGTGACTTGAACCGTCGCCGACTGGCCCTCCTCGAGCACCCCGAGATTGGACATGACGAGCCCTCTCTCACCAATTTCAGGAGTGTCCGAATCCCCCTGGCTCGTTGAAACACTCGCGAAACCCGATCCCTCGGGAACGTGGAACAACACCGCAACGCTAATGGCGGGATCGCGCGGCGAACGGGCCAGCGACGGATTCGTCACGGTGAGGTTGTAGACGAAAGGCGATCCGGAGCCGGCCGAGGCCTCGTCGCCCGCCCCCTGGAGCGCCAGATCGGCCGTCGTGGGCGCGACGACCTGGACCGAGGCTGCCGAGTTGTTGTTCGACTGAGCCGGATCGCCCATTGGATTGAGCGGCTGCACACCGCTCGTAACGGTCACGGTAGACCCAGGCGTTGCCACGATACGAAGGGTAACGACGACTGTTTCAACCTGATTGACCGCCATCGATCCGAGCGAGACGTAGAGCTCGCCGGTACCCCCCGGCAGAGGAGACTCGTCGACAGTACCTGCCGTGTGGGTGACCGACACGAATTCCGTTCCGGCGGGCGCTCCTGTTGACACATTCGCCTGAGCGGCAGGAAGGGGACCGTTGTTCTTTACGGTCATCGTGAACATCACCTGCGTTCCAGTGACGGCAGTCTGAGTGTTTGCTACGTTTACGATCTGCAGGTCGTGCCCGCCCTGAGCACGCGTCGCAACGGGCGCCGTCGACGCGATGGCGATGAGCACGACCGAAATGAAGGCGATTCGACGCACGGTAGCGATTCGCATTGCAGTGTCCTCCGTATGGTTCGGACCGGGATGATTCAGTCAGACCGGACGGCCTCCTTATCGGCCGCGGGAGGACAAACTGTAATTCGAGGACGCCGCAATCGAATCCCGTAATCCCGTCTTCTCTTCTCTCTACGCAGCGGCGGGACTGTCAGCGATACGCGCGAAGTAGTCGTCGAGCAACCGAAGGCGCTCTTCGTAAACAGACAGCTGAATCTTCTCGATGAGGTCGTGTTCGCCCTTGATGCACATCAGCGCGAAAAGCGACCACAAGGTCCGCTGCCGATCGACGACGAGTTGTGCCTTGAGCTTCGGATCCACCTCCTTGCGCGCCTTTTCGTCGTGCACCAACCGCTCGATCTGCCCGTTCACTTCCTTGAGCACGTTCAGGCTTATTTCGAACAGCGACACGAGCTTCGCCATCTTGTCCGGCTCCTCGTGCTGATAGTAGAGATCCCGGTACTGATAGAACTTCATGTAGATCTTCTCGGCCAGTTTCTGGTTGATGCCCGTCACGTGGGCAATCTCGTCCGACGGGATTTCCATGAATCGGTCGAACGCGCCCAGGCCGGCAAAGACGATCTTGTTGATGACGCGTTCGTCGCATTCCGGGATCTGCTTGAGGATGAACTTGACGATCAGTCCTTCCTTCTTGCTTGCCATCTCCTCTTCGCTCAACTCGAGCGAGAACGTGGCCGGCAGGATTTTCGAAAGCTGGTGGTGCTCGACCAGCACCCGCTCGCAGAAGAGCTTCGGGAGCACGGCGCCATCGTCGGTGGCCTGGGCCTTCTCGGCGTTCATTGCAGCTTCTATCCGGGCAAGAATCGCGTGAAGCTTCGCGTATCCCATCTTCTCGGCAGCGCCAGACAGCAGGGAGACCGACGGCAGAGCGAAGTCGAGCCAGTCGGCCGTCGTCGGCCCCTGCCGCTTGTGATTCGCCTGCAGCTCACGGACGAAATCCTTGAAAGGCAGGACGTACGCGTTGGCTATATTGCCGAACAGCTCAAGCAGCATCGCCTCTTCGGACTGCGTAAGTCCGGCGGCCTGCGCTTCCGGCGTCGCGATGTTGCCCGCAACGTTCGTCAGCACCTGATCGAACGCGTCCAGGATCTCGTCGAAACCCTCGTCGCCGAACAGTCCCTCCACCGAATCGAAGGCATCGTTCGCGCCGCCGATCGCTTCGATCGTCCCCAGCGCCGACCGCTCGGCCGCAGGTTGTGGAACGTCCGCAATGTCGACGGACTCGGCGAACGTAAACGCGACGAAGTCGAGAAGTTCGCGCTTCTCTGACTCGGCGCGCGTCTTCAGGTAGCGCGCCATCAGGTTCAGCGTCATCGAGCAGGTGTCGAGGTGCGTTTCGACGAACACTCGATGCGCGCTGTACGCGTCGAGAAAGAAGTTGCGAAGCGCGCGCGCCGCCGTCCGGACCACTTCGTCGCCGATGTGCTGCCTCAGATAGGCACACGCCTCGGCCGCGGCATAGTAGTGATTGAACTGGACCGGCTTCGCTTCGATCTGCTTCACGCTCAAGGCTATCGACGTAAGCGCATCGTCGAGCGTCCCGGCCTGGTCGTCCGCTCGCGTGGGGTCGACGACGTCCACCATGTTCTGGCGGATGAAGTAGAAAAGGATCTTGCAGACCTCGTAACGGTTGAACCTTGTAGCGAGCTGGATCGATTTCACGTCGGCGTCATCCGCGAGCGCGTCCCACACCGCGCGATAACGCTTCGGGTCATCCAGCCGCGAAAACCGCGTGAAGAACTCGTTGACCTCCCGCCGGCGGTATCTCGCGTCGGGCGATAGAACGCCGACGAGAATCTGCTCGACCTGACCACGCTGGAAGAGCGCTTCGCGCAGCAGCGCATCAGTCGACAGAGTCGTCGTGCGCTTGCCAGGCACTCCGGGCGCCGTGTCGAAATTAAGTACCGCCAGGTCGCGATTCTCGATGAGCAGGATCCACTCGAAGGCGTTGTCGCCTGTCAGGAAATAGCGAGGCACCGACGAATGCAAGACGTCTCCTTTCGAGACGTCGACCTCGGCGGAGATTCCTTCCCTGGTCTCGACGTCGATCCGGCCCGAGGATCCCGACTCGAAAATGTGGCAGAAGACGTTCGGAAGGTCCTTTGCCACCAGCAGGCGATGCAGCGTGCGGTCCGCAGCCAGGAGCGGCGGTGGCGCGGCGACCGACCGGGTGCGCTGCGCCGCCTGCGCAAGTTCGCTTCGGGCCGGCAGCTTCTGAAGGATTTCATCGACGAGTTGGTCCACGTCGGGTTGGCCCACGTGGCCGACGACTCCGAGCAGTTCCCGAGCCGTCAGCGAGTCGCCGAGGAGCGAGAAGCTCATTTTGAGCTTCTTGATCTCTTTCCGGACACGAGTGACAACCTCGCTGCGCAGCCGCGGAGGGAACGTCACCTTGTTGAAGACTTCGCGGTACTTCTCCAGGAGCTCGTTCTGTTCGCAGAAGGCAAGCGCCGCTTCGAGCCCCGATTCGGTCTCGAGGCTGACGAGTGCGGTGACGAGTTTGTGACAGACGTCCGCAGCGTCGCGGTCCTTCTCGAACAGAGGGCCGAACTCGGCGAGCTTCGCCATCAGGTTGCGATTCGCGGCTTCGTTACCGATGAACGAGATTGCCTGCACGACCTGCTGATTGAGCTGCCTAGCGTTTCCGTACGCCAGATGCCCGGAAAGCAGGTCGACCGCGCGCGTCCGCAAAGCTTCGTCCTGCGTGACGATTCGCCCGAGCAGGTAGGCGAGGTTGCGCGTGATGTACCAGGGAGTCGTCGGCTGGCATCCGGCGAGAGTCTCGACGATCGCGCTGAATACGTCCCGGCCGTAGGACTCGAGCATCAGGAGGCAGAGCTTTCGCTCCCGGCGATCCTGGCTCGAGAAAAGTGTCTGCAGCAGCGGCTCGGGGTGCCACTTGTTGAAATGGCCGAGGATGTCTCTCAGCAGGAACGAGCCCGTCTTCCTGGATGCGTATTCGCCGAGTTTCTGGAGATTGAACAGCGCCGTCTTCTCCTGAAAACGATGCAACTGCCCGGTCCGGACCTTGTTCTCGGCCGCAAGCTGGTTGAGCAGGCCAAACACCCGCACTCCGTGCTCGAAGTACTCGTCGTTGATGAGTGCGATCGACAGATCGGCAATCTGACAGAGGTAGATCTCGAGTTGGAACCGCGACTTCTTCGTGTACACCGCGTCGGCATCCGCGGCGTTCGCGAGCTTGATCTCGCGCTTCGACTGCGGGTCGCGGATGAGGTTGACGAAGTCGTCGAAAACTTCGGCAACCTCGCGATTCACCTTTCCGATCTGATCTCGCTGGTCGGGCGAGTCGAAGTCGTACCGGCGCTCGGCGGCAAGGATCTGGTGCGTGGCGTTCCGGTACAGGTCCTCGTTGAACTCCTCGGCCGAAACGTTCGACTCGGCGCGGCCTTCGAGCGCGAACTCCTGAGGATCGCGGAAGCTGCCGAGCGGGCGGATATCGCGCCAGGGGTATTGTTCCAACAGCTGTGCAAGGCGCGGCTGATCTTCCTGCGGGACGGCGCGAACCAACGCACGCTCGAACGGCGGGAAGAACTCGTGGATGCGTTGAAACCGGACGACCCGATAGAAGAAGACGTCGAAGACCTTGTTTCGCGCGCCAAGCAGAGCCGAGAAGCGGTCGCGCATCGCGAGCGGATTCGAGTAGACCCAGCGGCCGACGGTCCCGGCGACGACACGTACGTCCTGGCTGACTACGGTCGCGAGCGAGTGTCCGATCAGCGCAGGGGCTCGCGAGCCAGACAGAAACAGTTCGAAATCGGCGAGGGCTTGTTTGAGTCCGTCCTCCATGGTGCCGGGCTCCAGGGCAAGGAAGTTTCAGCGCGCAAAATGCAGGTGCTTGGTATCGCAATCCGGATCGTCGGGGGCTGAGCGACCGGCGTTCGGGGATGATAAGACAGTGGGCGCGGAAAACGCGAGTGTATCCGCAACCGGGGGGAACTTGAACGATACCGGGCATTGTGCGACTCGGAGCCATCGTGCGCGTCCAGGAACTCGGAGGGTCAGGTCTCCGGAAGATTGCGGAAAACTCCGGATTGACCCCGATTTGCGGGCGACGTAGCATTAGCTGCTTGTCCCGGGCGGTCCCCCGTCTGAATCGTCCGAATAGCACATCATTACTTCAGCTGGAGTTGCACCCCATGAAGGTTCCATTCCCCCGAGGCGCCGCGGCGCACGCTCGTCTCGGATTGACCTCCGCCCTCACAGTCGCCCTCGCGATCCCTGCCCTTGCTGGCAGTGCGGCTCGCAACGAAGGCTGTGCCACGTCCGCTCGTGTGGCAAGTACTCGCGAGCAGACACTTCCTTCTAACTACCACGCGCGTTTCGATCCCGAATTCCAGGTGACGATGGCGAAGTCTGGAGATCCGATGGTCCGCGTCGAGATTTCGGCGCCGGAAATCGCGGCCGAGGCATCGCTATCCAAGCGAGTCCCGGCTCTGCAGGTAAGCCGTGACGAAGTCACGCAACTGCCGGTAATGGTTCTCTCTTACAGTCCAGGGACTTTTCTTTCGACTCCCGCCTCGAAGTCGAATGCCTCGCCCGAAGCTGAAGCTCGAGCCTTCTTCAAATCGAACAAGGCTCTCTGGGCGATGTCGGATGCCGATCTGTCTACACTCCGTGCACGCTACGTCACGTCGCCCGAGGGTGGCGCGACTATCGTGAAGTTCGACCAGTTCATTGGCGGCATTCAACTGTTCGACACCGAGATTGCAGTGTCGATGACGAAGGAGAGGGAGATCACGGGAGTCTCGGGCCGGATGTACGGCCGGACGGAAACGGCAAACGCCGTGGCGTCCCGCTTCCATATCCCCCAGGCTGACGCGATCGTGTCGGCCGTCAAGGACCTTACCGGCCGAATCGTCTCGCCGGGCGATTTCGTCCGGCAACCGGAAGCCCTCGAAGGCGGGTACGTGAAGTTCTCCTTCACGCCGGATCGGTCTGCCGGCGACCATCCTT
Source organism: Blastocatellia bacterium (assembly GCA_021463145.1). Lineage (GTDB taxonomy): Bacteria > Acidobacteriota > Blastocatellia > UBA7656 > JADIYM01 > JADIYM01. Next base: position 9,889 of record JAJTWZ010000041.1, read on the forward strand.
TCCTTTCGGCGGACACGCGGGTCAAGCATGTGCTCTTCCCCCTCGCCGCCGGGAACTTCGTGCCGGCTTACTACATCGAGGTTCTGACGGAAGGAACGCCGAGCGGCACTGGCCCCTGGTTCTCTTACGTGATTGACGCGGAGACAGGTAAGCTCCTTTTCCGCAACAACTTGACGGCGCATGATTCCTACACTTACCGCGTTTATGCTGAAGGCACCGGCGATATGCGTCCGTGGGACGGGCCGACGGGAACCGTTGGCACGCCGCACCCGACGGGCACGCCGAACGGCTACCAGGCACCCTTCATCGCGGCGCCCCTGGTGACGGTAGAGAGCCTTCTCGGTCCGACGGACCCGTGGCTGCCTCCGGCGGCGACAGTGACGACCGGAAACAACACCGACGCGTACCTCGATCTCGCGTCGCCGAATGGCTTCTCGGGCTCGGATGTCCGCGGGACGGTTTCGTCGCCAGGAACCTTCGACTATCAGTACGATTGGACCCAAAACGTCAACGTGGCGGTGAACCGTCAGGCGGCCGTCGTCGGCATGTTCTACCAGGTGAACTGGCTGCACGACTTCTGGTATCTGCGGGGATTCAACGAGGCGTCTGGCAACGCCCAGACGAACAACTACGGTCGCGGCGGCATCCAGTCCGATTCCCTGCTCGCCGAGGGCCAGGACTACTCCGGCACCGACAACGCGAATATGTCGACGCCTGCTGACGGCGGGAAGCCGCGAATGCAGATGTACCTCTTCAACGGTCCCGGCACGCCGAACCGCGACGGCACGTTCGACATGCTCATCGTCGGACACGAAATGGGCCATTACATTTCGAACCGGCTGATCGGCAACGCCTCCGGCTTGTCGAACAACCAGGGACGCTCGATGGGCGAAGGGTGGGGAGACTTCATCTGCGTGCTCTCGACCGCGCTCGATTCGGACAACGTCGACGGCACCACTTACGCCGTGGGCGGGCAGACGGACATCTACTTCTGCGGCGCGTCGTTCCTCGACAATTACTATTACTCGATCCGGCGATATCCGATGTCTTCCAGCAAGCTGAAGAATCCCTTTACTTTCAAGGATATCGGGGCCGGAATCACGACCTACCCGGGGGTCTCGGGAAATCCGTGCCTGAGCCTGACCGGCCAACCCGCAGAGGTGCACAATTCCGGCGAGATCTGGTCCGAGATGCTGTGGCAGTGTTTCGTCGGCCTCTCTCGCGCTTACGGCGTTGCCACGGCGCGGATCAAGATCACTCAGTACATGATCGACGGAATGAAGATGACGCCGAGCCAGCCAACCTTTACCCAGGCCCGCGACGGCGTGATCGCCGCGACCAACGCGGTAAACGGTAATGCCAATCCGAAGGACGCACAGATTCTCTGGCAGGCATTTGCCTTCCGCGGCATCGGCGCGGCGGCGGTGAGCCCGGTGAGCGGTTCGAACAATCACGCAGGGGTTGTGCAGGACTTCACCGCAGCGCCGGGCCTGCCGGACGATACGTTCGGCATCTACACCGGCGGAACGTTCTTCGAACGCGACGTCATGTTCCCGGGCCCTGCGGACCAGGCGTTCTCGTTCGGCGCTGGCGGACTGAGTCCGATCGTTGGCAACTGGGACGGCTCGACCGGCGTGGGTCCTGGAAGTGCAGATACTCCCGGGCTTTACGATACGGCCACGGGGAGTTTCTTCCTGAAGAACTCGAATGGTCCCGGACCTGCCGACCTTTCGTTCGGGTTCGGACCGGGCGGAGCGGGTGCAATTGCCGTTGTCGGCGACTGGGATGGAGACGGATCCACGACCATCGGAATCTACGTTCCGTCATCGGGGGCGTTCTTCCTGAAGAATTCGAATGCGGCCGGTGCGGCCGACATCGTCTTCAACTACGGCCCGGGGCCGTCGACGCTACTTCCGGTCGTCGGCGACTGGGACGGGAATGGAACGGATACGGTTGGCCTTTACGACCCGGCAACGGGCTTCTTCTTCCTGAGGAACTCGAATGCGCCTGGAGCGGCCGATCTGACGTTCAGCTTCGGCGCCGGCGGCGGCTTCGTGCCACTCGGCGGCGACTGGAACTCGGACGGAACGGATTCGATCGGCATCTATAACCCGTCTAGCGGTCTGTTCTTCCTCCGCAATTCGAACTCGCCCGGCGTTGCGGACGAGGCGGTCTTCTTTGGTCCGTCCGGCGCCACTCCGGTCGCCGGAAACTTCGACGGGATGTAAATATATGAGTGGGCAGGCTTTATGGGGTCAGGCGGGGTTTCGCGGGTACACTGAACCAGTTGCTCCCGTGATTTCTCTCCAGGTCCTGTAGGTCCTGCCCACTCACCTTCCAACAACGAAACCGGTGCGTAACTGGTTGAACGCATAGAACATCGCGGCGTAATTCGCGGATAGTTGACTGCGGTCCGGCCCGTGGGATACAAGGGGGGCCGATGGCACGCCGCACTTCTACCAGCGCTCCCGAACCGCCGGCTTTCGAGCGAGCCGGCGCGTTCGGAGCCTCGGAATTCGCTAAGGCGCTCGGGATCACGCGCGAGCAACTCGACGCTTACGAGCGCGACGGCACGCTTCCCTCCCCCCGCCGTCGAATTCGGGGCGAAGTCGCTCAGCGGGCCTACTCGGTGGACGACCTGATCGCGTCCAGGGTCGCGCTGGGAATTCCGTCACCGCTTTCTTCTCCGCGCCGCCAGCTTTTTCTGAACTTCAAGGGGGGCGTCGGCAAGACCGTCATCGCGGCCAACTACGCGTACCGGGTCGCCAGGCACGGGCTGCGTGTCCTTGCGATCGACCTCGATGCACAGGGACACCTGACGAAGTGCCTCGGCCTCGACCCGGCGGCGCAACCGGCGACCCTGCTCGACGTGCTGCGCGATCGAGTGCCAATCGACCGCGTGAGGGTACAGGCCGCAGCGGGACTCTCGAACCTCGACGTGCTGCCTGCAAACCTGGCGCTGTCGCCAATCGAACTGGTGCTTTCGCAGAAGAACGCCCGCGAGTTCCAACTCAAGAAGGCGCTCGATGGCCAGGTCGGCCGCTACGACGTCATCGTGCTCGACGCACCTCCCAATCTTTCGCTGCTGAATCTCAATGCGATTCTCGCGATCGACGACCTTATCGTGCCGGTCCTTACCGATTTTCTCTCGTACGACGGTCTGCGAATCCTTTTCGAGAACCTCGAGACGGTGCGCGAGGACTTCGGCTTCGAGCCCGAGCGCATCGGTATCCTCGTGAACGGCTACACGGCCGGCGAGTCCCTGTCTCAGCAGTCTCGAGCCGCTATCGAGCAGTTCTATGGCGGCCTCGTGCTGGATACGGTTGTACGGAAAAGCACTGCGTTCGGCCAGGCTACGGCCGAGCAGAAGCCAGTGCTGGAGATTGCACCGCGGTCGAAGGCAGCCGCCGATATCGATCGACTCGTTACGGAATTGCTGGGAATCTGATCGCAACGACGCACTCCAGCCGAAACGATTAGGAGGGACCGGCGCGATGGCCGACAAACCGAAGGGCAAATGGGCCGAGAGCGCGGCCACGTACCGGCCAGGTTCGGCTTCGGCCCGCGGAGAGGCAAAGGCCACTCGGCCCTGGCACGTCACGGGAGGCGCGCCAGCTCCTCCGGAGACCGAGGACCAGGGAACCCTCGCGTGGGCCAGGACGCTGCCAACGGAGTTGCTGGATGCCGATCCGGAACAGCCCCGGCGCGAGTTCGACCAGGCCGCGCTCGACGAACTTGCGGGCAGTATCAAGTCGCAGGGAGTGCTTCAACCGCTGATCGTGCGGCGACATCCAGAGTCCGCCGGACGATACGTCGTCGTCGCCGGGGAGCGGCGCCTGCGAGCTTCGCGACTCGCGGGACTCGACGAGATTCCTTGCATGGTCCTGGCAGGGGATTCGCTTCGCGAGGCCCGGCTGGCTCAATTGGCCGAGAACCTTCAGCGCGAAGATCTCGCGCCAATGGAAGAGGCGCTGGCGATCGTCCGGCTCGCCGAACTCGACCGCCTGTCGCAGGAGGACCTGGCGAAAAGGCTGGGGAAGTCGCCGGCGTACATTTCGCGGATATTCAGCGTAAGTCGTTTATCAGCTGATCTTTATGCTCTGGTTTCGACGTCGAAACCTACTATGAGCGTGCTCTATGAGCTCACGCAGATCGCGGGGGACCCGAAGCTTCGGGAGCGCGCAATCGAGCTCGTCCGCGCCGGCGCCACGGTCCGGGACCTGGAGGCGCTGCGAACGGGAGGCGTCAGCGGACGTTCCGCGAAGAAGGCCCCGAGTGCGTCGCGCAGGGGCCGTCCGATGAAGTCGATGGCGCGGGCCGAGGCCGTTCGGCGTGCGTTGCGGTCGCTGGGCCCGGCCACTGGCGTCGATGCGGCGGAACTGCGCGCCATCGCGGATGCCCAGGTCGAGCTCGCACGGTGGACGGCGGAAGCGGCCGGCGGCGACTCTGCGATCGAGGCGGCGGCCGGCGCACTTGCCGAAGCGCTCAGTCGTTCGTCCGGCGGGCTATCCGCGAAGAGCGCAGGTAAAGCTGATCGAGCAGATCGAACAACGACGACGACTCGGCGTCGGTAATCGCGTCGGAGTCGATGCGTGCCAGTTCGATCGATATCTGGCGTAACTGATCCGCGAAGAGCGCTCCGGGATCGGAAAGGTACGCCTCGGTCTCGGCGTCGATGACTTCGAAATCGTCGGACAGGGCTGTCGAGACAAGTTCGTCACTACGGGCGTCACTAGCCGGTTTGACCTTTCTGTCCAGAAGATCGTTGATTCGCTCGTAGAGTTGTCGCGCCGACGCCTGGCTCGCGAGGTGCGCGGCCAGCACGCGCGACCTCAGTTTGGAAGCGCCCGGCGAGGTCAGTCCGGCCGATTTCGGTGTGATACGAGACAACTGCAGGGCTTCGAAAAGGTTGATACGGCCGTCGCCGAGGGCCGAAGCGACGTCGGCAGGGCAGGCAAGCAGGCGCAGATAATGTTCCGTGAAGGTACGCGGCGATACCGACGCGCGATCTATTCGCGCAAGTTCTTCCGAAAGAACGTTCCACAGGCGCTGCAAGCGTGCCCGGTCATATCGAGACGGCCTGCCGCGAATTGACTGGGCCCAGTTCCTGCGCTCGCAATGGGAGGCGGCCCTGAGCATTCTGACCAGGTCCCGTTCAGAGGAGGGAATATCCGTAGGAAGCTCTCGAATCAATGAGTTAAGCACGCTGCGAACCGCCTGTGGACTTGCAAGCGAGTCCGCGACCCGCTCCCTGCGACGGCGCCTGGTCATATCAGGCCTCCCGGCCTCGGGGATAGCCCGATTCGTGGAACATTTTCTACCATTCGAATGTGAGTATAGCCATGAATGGTGAGTCCGGAAAGCCTCAGCGGGGCTTGTGAGAACATTCGCAACCGCTTCCGAGTGGATGTCCGGAGATCGCGTGTTGACTGGCCTGGAGATGGCCGCGATCGGGCCGTGACTCGGATCAGTACCGCGAGGAGCGACTCGCCCGCTCGTCTCCCGGCGCCACTCGGCCGATGTGCCACAACCTCGATACGGATCAGTACCGCGAGCGGCAGCGAGCGGGTCCGTCTCCGCTTCCGGCACGCCCTGATGTCATCCTGCGACGTGCGTGTCACACGGTGGACCCGCTCGCTGTCGCTTGCGGTACTGATCCGATCGGTGCGCCGCCACTGCACGTGGCACACTGCTGCTATGATCGCGGGTCTCCACAAGTCACAATCCGGGAGGAAATCTTCGTGCCTTTGATCACCATCGGAGTCGGCGTCCTGCTCACGTTAATCGGCCTTGGCGGCTACTTCCTGTCTGGAATGTCGAGCTGGACGGCGTTGATTCCGGCGTTTCTCGGCATCCCCATGGCACTGCTCGGCGTGTTGGCCCGGCAGGAGGCAATGCTCAAGCACGCGATGCACGGCGCGGCCGCCGTGGCGTTGCTCGGCTTCCTCGGGACGGTCATGGGTGTCGTGAAGTTCGTCCGGCTGATCGCGGGCGCCGAGATTGCGCGACCGGAGGCCGTGAAAGTCCAGGCCCTGGTGGCGCTGATCTGCGCCGTGTTCCTGGTTCTCTGCGTCAACTCGTTCATCCAGACACGCCGGGCCCGCACGGCCGGTTGACACACACCCATCCGGAGCAGGGCATTGCGGAAGACTTCGCTCAGCAGCTATAAGTCCACACGGGAGTTCTGCTTCCGTTTCCTTCCAGCAGACCGGTCGATTCAATCACCCGGCGCGCAGTGACGCGGCGTGCGGAGGCTCGAATGAAGCGTCACCTGAGAGTTTTGGCAGCTGCCATCGCAGTCTCATTCGGTCTGCAGGCCTGCGTGAGCGTTGGGGCGTACTTCGGCGAAACGACGCCTCCCACCGACCGAACCCTTGTGGTCTCGAATCAGTCGGAACCGCGCTCGCTCGATCCGCACAAGACCGCAGGCGTTCCAGAGGCCAACATCATGCTCAACCTCTACGACTGCCTGACCACCTACGAGCCCGCGACCGGCAGTCCCATTCCTTGCCTCGCTACCAACTGGGAACACAACGCCGACTCGTCGGTATGGACGTTCCACCTCAGGCCCGAGGCGACGTGGACTGATGGCGCGCCGTTGACGGCCGACGACTTCGTCTACTCGTGGCGTCGCGCCATCGACCCCGAAACGGCCTCCCCTTACGCCAACCTCCTCTACTACGTGAAAAATGGCGAGGGCATCAACGACGGATCGATCGCTGACGTCACGAAGCTCGGAGTCAAGGCGCTCGACGCCCACACGTTCGAAGTCACGATGGAGCGGCCGACTGCTTTCTTCATTGCCATGACCCCGCACTACATCTTCTCAGCCGTACCTCGGCAGGCCATCGAGAAGTGGGGCGACCAGTGGATTACCGTCGAGCACCACGTGTCGAGTGGTCCGTTCCGCCTCGAGAAGCGATCGCAGTACGACCGCATCGTGCTCAAGAAGTGGGAAGGGCATTGGGACGCCGCGAACGTGAAGCTCGATCGTGTAGTTTTCCTCCCGATCGAAGACCAGAACACGGCAGTCAATCTCTACAAGGCGAACGAAGTTCACGCGCTCGGAGGTGGCGGACAGGCAGTGCCGACCGCGTTCGTCAAGGCCTTGCGATCCAAAGACGACTTCCACATCGAGCCCGAGTACGGCGTCTATTACTACTCGATCAACGTGAACCGTCCGCCGCTGGACAACAAACTTGTGCGGCGCGCACTTGCAATGTGCATCGACAAACAGACGATCTGCGAGAAGTTCCTCGGAGGCGGCCAGGTGCCCGCGTGGAATTGGATTCCGCCGAAGACACCCGGCTATCCATATCCGGATGCACCGCGCTACGACCCGGACGAAGCGCGCCGGCTGCTTGCGCAGGCCGGCTTTCCAGGCGGAAAGGGCTTCCCGAAAGTCGAGATTTTCTTCAACACGCTCGAATCGCACCGTCAGCTCGCCGAGCTCATTCAGGACACGTGGCGGCGCGAGCTCAACATTCCAGTCGATCTCAACAACCAGGAGTGGCAGGTCTATCAGCGGACGCGAGAGACGCGGCAGTTCGACATCGCGCGTGACGGCTGGATCGCAGATTACCTGGATCCCAACACATTCCTCGATCTATTCCAGGCCGTGACACTCAACAATCATCCGGGGTGGGCGAACGCGAAGTACACGAAGCTGATGGAGCGCGCCAACAGCGACCCCGATCCGCTTAGGCGGCTGACCCTTCTGGCCGATGCCGAGGCTATTCTGCTCGACGAGATGCCGGTGATCCCGCTTTATTACTACGCGAGCGTAAAGCTTCGTAAGCCGTTCGTGCTCGGATGGGGCACCAATCCGCTCGACCAGACGCCGATGAAATTCGTGTCGATCGACGAGTCCTGGACGCCGGGCTCGGAAGCGGCCCACTGAGGTAAGCGACTGTGCTGACCTTCATCGTCAAGCGGCTGCTTCAGGTCGTCCCGCTAGTCCTCGTCATCATGACGCTCACGTTCTTCGTGATGCGGCTCGCGCCCGGCAATCCGTTCGCAAGCGAGCGGCAGCTCTCGGCCGTCATCCAGCAAAACCTCAATCGGCGATTCGGGCTCGACCGGCCGATTTTCTATTTCTCGATCCAGGAATCGTGGACGCAATTCGACGCCAGCGGCAACGTCGAGTACGTGAACCGCAGCATCTTCCGGCCACTTGATCCGCCGGAAACTCGCTCGTTCTCCATCGTTCGCTGGAACGGAATGGACAACCAGTACAACTCATATTTTTTCGGGAGGCACGTGACCGACGAAGCGACAGGAGCGCGAACCTGGGAGTGGGGCGTAGCCGGTGGAAACTTCGGTCCGTCGACCAGGTTTACGGATGCTCGAAACGTCACCGATATCATCCTCGCCGGCCTGCCGCTTTCCCTCAGTCTCGGCCTCCTCGCGTACCTGATTGCGCTTGCCGCCGGCATTCCAGTCGGCATCGTCGCGGCCTACAAGCAGAACACATCGGTCGATTACGCCTCCATGGCCAGCGCGGTGCTCGGGCTCTCGGTTCCGGCGCTCGTGCTCGGTCCGGTGCTGATCGTCACGTTCTCGCTGACTTTTTATCTTCTGCCGCCAGCACTGATGGAATGGGTCGACGTCGGCCCGTTCTCGGTTCCGAACATCCGCTTCCTCATCCTGCCGGCGCTGACGCTTTCGGCGGTCTACACGGCGTACATTGCGCGGCTGATGCGAGCCGCGATGCTCGAGACGCTCAGGACCGACTATGTGCGCACCGCGCGAGCCAAGGGGCTAAGCGAATGGAAAGTCGTGCTTCGGCACGCGCTGCGTGGCGCAATTCTACCGGTCGTGTCGTTCACGGGGCCGGCGCTCGCGTTTCTGATCGGCGGCACGATAGTGGTGGAACGGGTCTTTGCGCTCGCGGGTCTCGGACAGTTCTTCCTTCAGTCGGCCAACAATCGCGACTACACACTGACGCTGGGCATCGTTTTCTTCGTGGCGATTCTGCTCATCGTCATGAACCTGCTGGTCGACGTCGCCTACGCGATCATCGATCCCAGGATCAAGTACTCCTGATGCACGCCGGAGACTCCACGGCCTGCGATGGCACGCGCTCGATGCCTCCGCCGGGGGCTGGGCCGGTTCCCGTCTCGGAGCTCGTCGAAGGCACCAGTCTCTGGACCGATGCGTGGCGGCGCTTGCGCAGGAACCGCCTCGCGGTGTTCGGAGGTGCTGTCCTTGCGGTCATTGCAGTCCTTTCGATTGCAGGCGCGCTCCAACTCGCCAGCCAGTCGGCTTCGCCTTTCTTCAACTGGATTCCGGATCCGCTGCCGCACCGGTTCGATATCACGAACCTCGAGATCGCAAACGAGCCTCCGAGCTGGTCGCACTGGATGGGAACCGACATCCTCGGGCGCGACCTCTTCGTGCGTCTGATGGTCGGTGGAGCGATTTCGCTCACGGTCGGACTGGTGTCGACGGCGGTCAGCTTTGCGATCGGTGTGTCGTACGGGGCGATTTCCGGCTATCTCGGTGGCCGAACGGACCAGGCGATGATGCGCATCGTCGACATAATCTACTCGTTGCCGTACATCTTTCTCGTCATCGTCCTGGTTTCGATTGCAGGCCGCAGCTTCCTGATTCTCTTCGCGGCGTTGGGCGCCGTGTCGTGGCTTACCATGGCACGGATCGTTCGCGGGCAGGTGCTGTCGCTCAAGAACCAGGAGTTCGTCGAGGCCGCGCGCTGTGTGGGCGCATCGGAGTTCGCGACGATCTTCCGGCACATCGTGCCGAACACGCTGGGACCGGTGATCGTGTACACGACGCTGACGGTGCCTACCGTGATGCTGCAGGAGGCGTTTCTGTCGTTCCTCGGCCTCGGAGTGCCTCCGCCGTTTTCGTCGTGGGGCACGCTGGTGAACGACGGCGTGGCGGCAATGGCCATTTATCCCTGGCAACTTCTCTTTCCTGCGTTGACGCTCGCGTTCACCTTGTTGAGCCTGAACTTCGTCGGCGACGGATTGCGCGACGCCCTCGATCCGCAGATGCGAAAGGAATAGTCTTGCGGACCATTTTCGGGAAGGGGATTCGGATGCCGGAAGTAGACAAAAAGGAACCACTGTTGACGGTCGAGCAGGCGCGCGAGCGCGTTCTCGAGGCGATACGCCCGATCGCTGGCGAGCGCGTTTCGCTCGCCGATGCACATTGCAGAGTACTTGCAGAATCGATCGTTGCCGGCCACGACATACCGGCGCACGACAACACGGCAATGGACGGGTACGCCGTGCAAGCGGCCGACGTCGCTACGGCGACTCGCGAGACTCCGGTGACGCTGGCCGTGATCGAAACCCTGCCGGCCGGATACGTTGCGTCGCGCACGGTCGAGCCAGGGACGGCGATCCGAATAATGACCGGGGCGCCGATGCCGGATGGCGCTGACGCCGTCGTCATCGTCGAGGTGACCGAGTCGGAGGGTGACGAGGTCCGGGTCTTCAGGTCCGTGGCGCCCGGCGCAAGCATCCGGCGACGCGGCGAGGACGTGACGGCGGGTACGGTTGTGTTCGCTCACGGGACGGACCTTCGCGCCGGAGAGATCGGATTCCTGGCGTCCCTGGGACGTCCGTATGTGACAGTTTCGCGACGGCCCCGGGTGGCGATACTTTCCACCGGCGACGAACTGATCGAGGCTGGCCAGCCGGCGGAGGCCGGCAAGCTCGTTAACTCGAATGCTTTCTCGCTTGCGGCTCTGGCGAAAGAGGCCGGAGCGGAAGCCACGGTGCTTCCGATCGCGCGCGACACGCTCGAGGACATCTCGGCGGCGCTCGTCGCGGCGGCCGAAGCCGATGTGGTGGTGACGAGCGGCGGCGTATCGGTGGGCGACTTCGACTTCGTCAAGGCGGCGCTCGATGGACTCGGCGCCCGGACGAACTTCTGGCGTATCGCGATGAAACCTGGAAAGCCGGTCGTGTTCGCCGAACTGCGGGGGAGGCCGTTCTTCGGACTCCCGGGAAATCCGGTGTCGTGCATGGTCGGATTTCACCTTTTCGTCTGGCCTGCGCTCAGAAAGATGCTGGGCGTCGAAGCCGGACGGCTGATGAGGCCGGAGGTGACGGCCGTGCTTTCCGGACCGGTCAAGTCATCCGGAGAGCGAAGGAATTATCAGCGCGCGGTGATCGCCTGGCGAGACGGGCGGCTGGTGGCCGAGACGAAGAGGGCACAGGGATCTGGAGTGCTCTCGTCGATGGTCGCCGCAAACGGTCTGGTCGTCGTGCCGGAGGGAACCAGGCATATCGCCGAAGGCGAGTCGGTGAGGGTGCAGCTCATCGGCGAGATCGTGTGAGTCGGCGACGCGCCCCGATGCTCTCGTGAGGCCCTCGTGTCCCACGGCGGACCCGCTCGCTGGCGCTCGCGGTACTGATCCGACCGGCGCGCCTTGATCCATCCGTTAGCGCGGCGGTGGAGTCCGCTGCCGTTGATTGCGGCCGATCGCGGCGGGCCGGGGTTGGTCGGGGCTGACTGTGGCCGATTGCGGATGGCCGCGGTTGGCCGGAGCTGATCGGGGCTGCGCAGCGCTGGATGCGAGCGGCTGCTGCCGGATGCGAGCCGTGCCAGCGCGCCAGTCCGGATCAGTACCGCGAGCGCCAGCGAGCGGGTCTGTCTCCGCACTCGGCACGCCGTGATGTCGTCCCCGCCCTCGTGTCCCACGGCGGACCCGCTCGCTGGCGCTCGCGGTACTGATCCGACCGGCGCGCCTGATCCATCCGCGGGAGCAGTGGTGGAGGCCTCTACGGCCTTGCGGACGCGCTTCCACATGCGCAAACCTAACGCTTCGAGTCATACCAACACGTGGAGGCGATGCCGTGAAAGTGAGCATTCAGGCGATGTGTGTACTCTGCGCGATCGTGATGGGAGGTAGCGTGGTCCTCGGCAAGGGTGCGGTCAAACCGCCGGTCGCAAAGAAAATCCCCAGGAAGACCGAGATCCACGGGCGCACGCTCGTCGACGACTACTTCTGGATGCGCGAGAAGACGAACCCGGAAGTCATCGCGAACCTGAAGGCGGAAAACGCCTTCGCGGACTCCATGACCGCTGGCGCGGCCCGCTTCCGCTCGACCCTGTACGACGAGATGCTCCGGCGCATCAAGGAAACCGACGTCAACGTTCCGTACCGCCAGGGCGGCTACTACTACTACACCCGGACACAGGCCGGTAAGCAGTACCCCATCTTCTGCCGAAAACGCGGAAGCCTCGAAGCCGCCGAAGAGGTCGTCCTCGACGAGAACAGAATGGCCGCCGACAGCGCCTATTTCAGCCTCGGCGACACTGAAGTCAGCGACGACGGCAACCTCCTCGCCTATACCACCGACACCACGGGATTCCGGCAGTACACGCTGCACATCAAGGATCTTCGAACCGGCAAGGTGCTCGGCGATACAGCCGAACGCATCACGTCGCTCGTCTGGGGCAACGACAACAAGACGCTCTTCTACACGCAGGAAGACGCGGTCACGAAGCGCTCCGACAAGTTCTATCGCCACGTGCTCGGCCGCTCGGGAGACGACCTGCTCTTCGACGAAAAGGACGAAAAGTACTCGATCTCCAGCTACCGCACGCGCAGCCGCGGCTACGTAGTCCTCACCAGCTTCAGCTCGACGACCAGCGAGTGCCGATACGTTCCGGCAGACCGGCCCGGCGAGGCTCCGGTTGTCCTCCTTCCGCGCCGCGAGAACCACGAGTACTACGTCGATCATCGCGGCGATCTCTTCTACATCCGCACGAACGACACCGGAAAGAATTTCAGGCTCGTGACGGCGCCGGTCGCGGATGCGCGAGTGGAGAACTGGGTCGAGAAGGTGCCTGCCCGCAAGGACGTCATGCTCGAAGGCATCGATTGCTTCGCGACTTTCGACGTGCTCCAGGAGCGGCGCCAGGGAGTCTCGCAACTCCGCGTCGTCGATGCGAAGTCCGGCCAGTCGCACGACATTGCGTTTCCCGAGCCCGTATTCACAATCTGGGGCAATTCCAACGAAGAATTCGACGCGACGAAGTACCGGCTTAACTATCAGTCATTCGTTCGGCCGAATACCGTCTACGACTACGACGTTGCGGCGCGAAAGCTCGAGGTTCTCAAGCAGCAGGAAGTCCTGGGCGGATATGACCCTTCCAGATACGGTTCCGAGCGCATCGAGGCGACGGCGAGCGACGGAACGAAGGTTCCCATCTCGCTCGTGTATCGAAAGGACCTGGTCCGTGACGGCTCGAGGCCGCTGCTGCTGGAGGGGTACGGATCCTACGGCTCTTCGAACGACGTCGACTTCTCGTCGAACCGGCTGAGCCTGCTCGATCGCGGGGTCATCTTCGGCATCGCCCACATTCGCGGCGGTGGAGAGATGGGCAAGGAGTGGCACGATCAGGGCAAGATGATGGTGAAGAAGAACACCTTTACCGACTTCATCGCCTGCGCAGACCACCTCGTGGCCGAGAAGTACACGTCGCGCGACAAACTGGTGATCACGGGCGGCAGCGCGGGTGGCCTGCTCATGGGCGCCGTCACGAACATGCGGCCCGACCTGGCGAAGGCCGTCGTGTCGTACGTTCCATATGTCGACGTGATAAACACCATGCTCGACAACACGATTCCGCTGACTTCGGTCGAGTACCTCGAGTGGGGCAATCCGAACGAGAAAGCTGCCTTCGAGTACATGCTGAGTTACTCGCCATACGACAACGTCGAACGGAAAGCGTATCCGACGATGCTGGTGCGCACGTCGCTCAACGACAGCCAGGTCATGTACTGGGAGCCGGCGAAGTACGTCGCCAAGCTACGCGCCATGAAGACGGACTCCAATCTGTTGCTGTTCAAGGTGAAACTCGAGCCCGGCGGCCACGGCGGCGCGAGCGGCCGTTACGACCGCCTCAAGGACACGGCGTTCGACTACGCATTCATCCTCGGTCAGATGGGTATCTCGAAATGAGAAGGGGCCACGAGTCTGACGCACAGGTCAGATCCGTGGCCCATCACCGGCTTACTGGAGGGGTCCGGCTACAACCCTGTTGTTGCCCTCGTTGCCTTCATCCACGACGCCGCCGAAATCGACGACGGTGATTATGAACCTGCCCGCTGCGGATACTCCGTTGGGCAGCTTTATCCGCTGCTTCTTCTTGAGATCGAACGTCGTCGATCCGCCCGCTGCCATCGCAGGAATTTCGCTCGTACGGATCAACGTGTCGGAGTCGTCCAAGTCGGAATCGTCGGACAGAAAGATCGACAGTGTGGCTGCGGAGGAACCGATCGTGCCCCCGTTTCGCACCACCAGAGTCCCTGAAATACGGCACTTGTTGTTCTTGCATTTCTGCGTTGGAGCCGTCGTCCACTCGCCCGACAAGTCCGCACTTTCCGGCGCGGTCTCAGCCCGCAAGACGAACGTGCGAGCGGTGACTGCGCTGCCGCTGGTCCGCCCTCCGAAGAGTACGACCGCCGGCCCCGGCGCCCCTCCCGCAAACGGAAAGTCCGCGACGTAGGCGGCGGCGCTTTCCGAGAGCTCGAGCGGAAGGTCCGGACCTTGCGAGAAGTTGATCGCAGGCCTGTCGGGATCTCCCTGCGCGATATAGGTACGGTTCGATCGAAGACCGCCACCAAGCTCTCCGCCGGCTATCAAAACCTTGCCGGCAGCTTCGGTCCCCGATGTCCCCGCCGGCGCAAATGTAGCAGTGGCGGCGAGAGCGAGGCCCGGAGGCGCCGCACCCGATGTCTCGAGCCTCTGCAGGGCGCCCGTTTCGCGGTGCATCTCGAGAATGTCGGAATGAACGTCCACGGCCTTCGAACTGTCCCCGAGGGACTCTCCCCCGAACATCGCTATGGCGGCAGTGTTGCACTCGTCAAGTGGGGCAAATATGGAACAGATGGCAAAGAAGATTGCAATTACCCCGTATCGTCCACAATCCCCGATCGGGAGGATCTGGACGTCCTTGCCATCGGTCGCCGCAGCCGGAAACAGCCGGGTCCACGTTGAACTTGCCGGATCGAACACCCAGCGATCGATGAACGCTCCTTCGGACGACGTGCCGAATCCACCTCCGAAGTAGATCTTCTGTCCGTCGGAGACAGCCTGGTGGAGAGCACGAGGTGCGGGGCTCTCGCCCACTATAGTCACCTTGGTCCACGCGTTCGCAGGCGGATCGAAGGACCAGACATCGTCGAGAAAACCGCCGCCGGAAGGACTGAGGCCCCCGAATACGAACAGTTTGCCGTCGACCGACGCAGCGGCGTGACTGCTGCGGGCAGGGGGTGGATTTGTAGCGTGCACCTGCGCAAAGGCTCCCGTAGATGAATCGAAGCGCCACAAGTCGTCCGTTCCGGGCGTCGGGGTCCCGCCAAACAGGTAAATCTGGCCGCCAACCGCCGTCAGCGTGTGCCCGGCACGGGCCGACGGCCCGCCAGTAGAGGGCGTGATCTCGATCCACGCCAGATCGCCACGTGGCCTGGCGAACCCGGACGTTACGAAACCGGTGGACAGGCAGAGCATCGCGGTGACAAGAACAAGCGACCTGAGGCGAGTCGTATTCACCATGGCGTGTACCCTCCTTGTGCCGGTATATCGGCAACAGGAATTCACACCATTAATGGAGACGTCACGTTCTAAGACGAACGCCGCCCTGCGAAGCCCGGACTCGATTCGAGCTCAATCGCGGTCCTTGTCCTGGTTCACCCACTCCCACCCGAATCGGCCTTTGATGCAAAGATGTCCGTTGGCTACGTCCTGGTCCAGCGGGGAAGTTACCTTGACGATCAGGTCGTGTTGCGCATGCACCGTGAGCGTGCACCCGACACCGCAGTACGGACAGATGGTGTCAGTCTGCGACTGTGCGGACTCGTCCCACGTGCCGGCCGCGCGCATGTCGTGTTCGCTCTTGAACATGAGCGCCCCGGTCGGGCAAACGCCGATGCAGTTCCCGCAGTAGACGCACGCCGAATCAGGAAGCGTCACGTCGTACTCGGTGGCAATTCGCGCCCCGAATCCACGGCCCGCAACGGCGATGGCGAACGTGTTCTGAGCATCCACGCCACAGGCCTCGACGCATTTGTAGCAGAGGATGCACTTTGAGTAATCGCGCACGTACAGCTCGTTGTCGATTTTCACCGGCTGCGCGACGCGGGAGGCCGTCGAACCGTCCGGCGCGTGATGGTGCCCCGGTCTCGCCGAGTCCCGTTCGCCAGCTGCCGCCGGCGGTCCTGGAGGACCGAAGCGACTCGGTTCCGCTTCGTATCGCGACATGTAGTCCTGAAACTGCGGCGCCGTCGATACGTCGACGGAAGAAGCCAGCAACTCGAGCACGAGTCTCCGGCTGTGCCGGACACGCTCGCTGTCCGTGTGAATCACCATCCCCGCCTCGACCTTGCGCGAACACGCCGGGACGAGCGTGCGCGAACCCTCCAGCTCGACGACGCAGATGCGGCAGACGTTGACGGGAGTGAGGTTCTCGAGGAAACACAGCGTCGGCGTATCGATTCCCTGCATCCGGCCGGCCTCGAGCAGCGTCGCGCCTTCCGGTACCGCGACGGTCGCTCCGTCGATCGTGATCTCGACGGACTTGCGCGAGCCGGTGGGCAGCACCGGAACGGGACCCTGCGGTACCGGAACGAGCGGATCGGGCGCCTTCAGGTTGTCACTCATTTCGGCTCCTCCGGCAGCGGAAGTCGGGCAAGGGCCGATTCAATGGCGCTCGAAGCGGTGTGACCAAGTCCGCAGATCGATGCATCTCGCATCACGCGCCCGATCTCGGCAAGCAGCGCGACCTCGTCCTCGCGCGATCCGTGAACGTCATTCGAAGCAAGGCGTTGCAGAAGCTCCTCCTGCCGAACCGTCCCGACGCGGCACGGAACACACTGACCACACGACTCGTCACGGAAGAACTCCGCAATGCGACGGAGCACGGCGGGCAAATATGCGCCGTCGTCGAACGGCATGATCACCGCCGATCCGAGCGTTGCGCCGATCGCCCGCGTTCCCTCGAACGTGAGCGGGACGTCCAGATCGTCCGGTCCGACGAACGCTCCAGCGGCGCCCCCCAGAAGAACGGCCTGGAGCTTTCCGCTTCCAGCGAGTCCACCTGCAAGCTCGATCATCTCGCGCAACGTGATCCCGAAATCCGCCTCGTAGACGCCAGGCCGCGCGACCTGTCCCGACACACAGAACAGCTTTGGTCCGGTCGAACGTTCGGTCCCGATCGATGCAAATGCCTCCGCGCCCATCGTAAGGACGAGTGGCACGTTGACAAGCGTCTCGACGTTGTTGATGACGGTGGGCCGGCCGAAGAGACCCACCTGCGTCGGAAACGGCGGCTTGTTTCGAGGCTCGCCGCGAAATCCTTCGATCGAGTTCATCAACGCGGTCTCTTCGCCGCAGATGTAGGCGCCCGCGCCGCGCCGCAACTCGACGTCGAACGAAAAGCCGCTGCCGGCAATGTCGTCGCCCAGTAAACCCCGCTCGCGGCACCGCGCCATCGCATTCTCGAGTCGCGTGGCAGCAAGCGGGTACTCTCCGCGAATGTAGACGTACCCGCGTTCGCATCCCGTCGCAAAGCCAGCGATTACCATCGACTCGACGAGCGCGAACGGGTCGCCTTCCATCAGCACACGGTCCTTGAAAGTGCCGGGCTCCGATTCGTCGGCGTTGCAGATGAGATACCTGGGCGCCGGTTCGCGTCGAACGGCCGCCCACTTCACGCCGGTCGGAAATGCGGCGCCGCCGCGACCCACCAGTCTGGCGGACGTGACCTCGGAGAAGATTGCCTCGGCGCCCATCTCCAGAGCGCGACGAAGCGCCGTGAATCCTCCCGCGGACTCGTACGCACCGATACTAGTCGGATCGATGGAGCCGGCGCGCGCCAGCAATCGCAGTCCGGCTGCACCGGCCTGGGGCAGCGACGCCGCCACTCCCGGCTCGGGCGGAGCGTCTCCGGCAAGTGCTCCCAACACCACAGCGGCCGTTGCGGGGCCTATCGCCTGCTCGCTCGGATTTTCACCCGCGACCACGACGAGTGCCGCGGGCGCTCTCTCGCACATCCCGAGGCACGGACTGCGCTGCCAGGCCGACGGGCCGCCGCCAGTGCTTCCAGCCGGTCCAAGCGTGGCTTCCATCGCGTTGCATAGCGACTCGGCGCCCTTCGGCATACAGCCAATGTCGTCGCAAACGTGCGCGATCGCCCTCGGCTGCTCGCGCGTCGAGAGAAGCGCATAGAAGTCGGCAACTCCGAATGCCTCGGCCGGCGGCACGCCCAGTCCGCGGCACAGATGATTGAGCGCGCCCTCGCTGATCCATCCGGCGCTGGTCTGGACGACGTGCAGCGCCGGCAGCAGGTACTGACGGCGCGGTCCGCCGGCCGGCAGCCTGGACAGGAACCCGTCAATTGCCGCGCGTTCTTGCGGAGTCGGCTCAGCGGACGTGAAGTGCAGATCCATTTGTCGTTCGGATGTTTCCCTTGTTTGTCAGACAGGCGAGAGCGCCTCGGCCGCGACGGCAATCTTCTCGATGCGCACGGCCGTGGCCTTGAATTCCGACGTCCCGGACATCGGGTCGACTGCGTCAATCGTGAGCTCGTTGACCGCGACGTCATCCGGGAAATGCATCGTCATGAAAACGAGCCCGGCCCTCAGGCCGTCGTCGATGCGAACCGGTGCTACGACAGACCCGCGGCGGGATGTGACCCTGACTGGCTCGCCCTCGACTAGTCCGTATGCCCGGGCGTCATCCGGAGAGATGTCGAGAGTCTCGCCGCGCCTTAGTGGCGACGGATAGACACCAGACTGAACTCCAGTGTTGTAGGAATCGAGCCGGCGGCCGGTCGTAAGCCGAATGGGGAACTCCTCCGTCAGCTTGTCCACCGGCATCCTGTTCGTGCAGACCGAAAATGGAGCGAGCGGACCGAGCACCGGCCTCATCCAGAGCCTCCCGTGCAGATACTGCTCGCCCGGATGTTCCTCGTCGTAACAGGGCCACTGCAGACCTTGACCCGTCTCGAGGCGTGCGTAACTCATGCCGCGATGCATGGGGCTGAGTGCCCGGACCTCGTTCCAGATCGCTTCCGCGACAGGTTCGCCGATGTCGCATCCCATTCGTTTCGCCAGGTCGCTGAGGATAACGAGGTCGTCGCGGACGCCATCCGGCGGCGCCACAGCCCGGCGCACGCGCTGCACGCGCCGCTCGCTGTTCGTGACCGTGCCTTCGGACTCGACCCAGCCGGCAGCGGCGGGGAAGACGACGTCGGCAAGCTCGGCGGTCTGCGTGAGGATCATGTCCTGCACGACCAGCGTCTCGAGCCCCTCCAGCAGCCGGCGTGTGCGGTGCTGGTCCGACTCGCTGTTCGCCGGGTTCTCCCCAATCACGTAAAGCGAGGTCAACTCGCCCCGCTCCATCGCGTCGAACATCCCGCTAAGGTGCCAGCCTCGCCTTGCCGGCATCGTGATGCCCCACGCTTCGTCGAATGGACGCCGGAGCTCGTCGTTCTCGAGATGCTGAAAGCCAACGAGCCGGTCAGGCAACGCGCCCATGTCGCCGCCACCCTGCACGTTGTTCTGCCCGCGAAGGGGATTGAGCCCCGAACCGTAGCGGCCAACGTGACCGGTGAGCAATCCGAGATTGATGAGCGATAGAACGTTGTCGACGGAGTTGTGGTGCTCGGTGATTCCGAGAGTCCAGCAGAGCTGCGCGTTGCGCGCGGTCGCGAATTCGTGAGCGAGCCGGCGAATGGATTCGGGCGCTACCCGGCATACTTCCGCGGCGTGTTCGAGGGTGTACGGTTCGACGTGGGCGTGAAATTCCTCGAACCCGCTCGTTGCGTTCTCGATGAACTCGCGATCCTCGAGACCGGCCGCGAGGATTTCGCGAGCTACGGCGTTCGCCAGCACGATGTCGGTACCGACGTCGAGCCCGAGCCACGTGTCGGCCCAGTCGGCGCTGGTGGTGCGTCGCGGATCCACGACGAACAGTTTCGCGCCCCGGTTTACGGCTTTCAGCACGTGGTGGAAGTAAATGGGATGCGTCTCACGGGCATTACTTCCCCACAGGACGACGGTATCCGCCTCCTCCATCTCGCGGTACGAACTCGTACCGCCACCCATTCCGAACACTGTCGCCAGACCGACGACGCTTGGAGCGTGTCAGGTACGGTTGCAGCTGTCGATGTTGTTGCTTCCGATCACCACCCGGGCGAACTTCTGTGCGTAGAAGTTCATCTCGTTCGTCGTCTTCGAGCAGCTGAAGAGTCCGAAGCTCTGTGGTCCGTGCGCGGCTTTCGCCGCTGCGAAGCCCGCTGCGGCGCGGTCAAGCGCTTCGTCCCAGGTAGCCGGCCGCAGGGCTCCGTTCTCGCGAACGAGAGGCGTGGTAAGTCGTCCTAGTCGCTTTCGCATGTCCAGCCTTTCTGATTGGAATAACCGGCGGCGTCGAGTCTAGAAGCGCGGGGGCCGAATCTCAAGCTTTGTGACCCCTTGAACGGGCCTTGCCGCACCTGGGGTCGCATCGAGTAACGGTTGTGACGCTCCGGCTGACATTCGATTCCGTCCTCCGGTGGTACACTCCGAGACCTTTGCTGGCATTGCAGCCGATTACGCTTCAGGAGCAATTCCAAATGACCGACTCGTTGCTACCTATCCGCGAAATTGCCGAACGGCTGGGCCTTTCCGATGACGACTTCGATCCGTACGGAAAGCACACCGCGAAGCTGAACCTCGGCCTTCTCGACAAGATGGCGGACCGGCCCAAGGGCAAGCTGATCATGGTCACGGCGATCACGCCGACCAGTTACGGAGAAGGGAAGACCGTTTGCGCGGTCGGCCTCGCACAGGCTATCTGCAGGCACGGACGCCGCGGAATAATCACGTCGCGCGAGCCCTCGCTCGGTCCGATTTTCGGCGTCAAGGGAGGAGCGACCGGGGGAGGTAAAGCGCGCGTCGTCCCGTCGCACCTGATCAACCTTCACTTCACCGGCGACTTCCACGCGATCACGTCGGCGCACAACCTGCTCGCCGCAGCGCTTGACGCGCATATTCACCACGGCAACGCGCTCGACCTGGACGTCAACAACATCTCGTGGCCGCGAACTCTGGACATGAACGACCGGTCGCTCCGAAAGCTCGTCTCCGGCATCGGCGGCAAGGCAAACGGAGTGCCGCGAGAAACGGGCTTCGTCATCACGGCGGCGTCCGAGGTAATGGCAATTCTCGCGCTTGCTACCTCTCGCGCCGATCTTCGAACTCGCCTCGAGAACATCGTCGTCGGTTACGACCGCTCGGGAGGCCCGGTTCGGGCGGGGCAACTCGGCGTGACCGGGGCGATGATGGTTGTGCTGGCCGAAGCGCTCAAGCCGAACCTCGTGCAGACGCTCGAGAACACGCCGGCCCTGGTCCACACGGGCCCGTTCGGAAACATCGCTCACGGGACGAGCAGCGTGATCTCGCAGAGGATCGGACTTGCACTCGCCGATTACGTGGTCAACGAGTCCGGCTTCGGAGCCGATCTTGGGGCCGAGAAGTTCTTCGACATAGTGATGCCGATGTCGGGTCACGTGCCGTCGGCCGCCGTGCTCGTCGCCACAGCACGCGCCCTGGCCGCGCACGGTTCGGGAGGCGCCGGCGAGACCGGACCGGCC
Organism: Blastocatellia bacterium; assembly: GCA_021463145.1. Taxonomy (GTDB): domain Bacteria; phylum Acidobacteriota; class Blastocatellia; order UBA7656; family JADIYM01; genus JADIYM01. The sequence goes on from JAJTWZ010000041.1 coordinate 31,504, forward strand.
GCCGTCGAGCGCGGGCTTCCGAACCTCGAGCGCCATTTGACGAACCTGCGCAAGTTCGACCTGCCCGTCGTGGTCGGCGTAAATCGATTCCCGAACGACACCGACGAGGAGCTTGCCGTAATCGAGTCGTTCTGCGAGCGGCAGGGCGTCGAATGCTCGATGGTCGAGGTTTATCAGCGCGGCGGCGAGGGTGGAATGGACCTGGCGGCGAAGGTGATGGCGGCGGCCGATGCGCCGCGCGAGAAGCAGGCTAAGCCGCTGTACGAGCTCGACCTGCCGCTCGAGGCCAAGATCGAGCGGATCGCGACCGGGATCTACGGCGCGGACGGAGTCGATTTCGAGCCTGCGGCTCGTCGCAAGCTGAAAAAGTACTCGTCTATCGGATTTGGCGGCGTCCCCGTCTGCATCGCCAAGCCTCAGTCGTCGTTCACGGACGATCCAAAGGCGCTGAATGCGCCGACGGGATGGAGGTTGACGATCAGCGACGTGAACCTTTCGGCAGGTGCTGGCTTCGTGGTGGCAATAGCGGGCTCGATGATGTTGATGCCGGGCCTGCCGGCAGTGCCGCACGCTACGAAGCTCGACCTGACCGACGACGGCCGGATCCTGGGTATGGACTGGTAAGGGCTGCGTGCCTCGATCGCCCCGCTTCGCGATCCGGGCCTGGCCGTCTGAAGAAACTCGCGGGCCCGACGAAGCCTCAACCGGCAGTCGTCAGGCTCGCGAGCTTCTCGCGCACCCGTGGAGCCGCGAGCGGATCGAATGCCGGGCTCAGGGCAAGTGACCGCTCGAAATAGCTCTTCGCGCCCGCCGTGTCGCCGGCGGCAAGTGCGATCTCGCCGGCGTGCGCGAACATCCGCGCATCCCTGGTTCCAAGCCTCAAAGCGTCGCGCATTGCAGTCTGCGCCTCTGCGACCCGGCCGGTCTTGAATGCAGTCCACGCGAGGGCGTCGGCTCCGTACACGTCGCGCCGCAGCTTGTACTCGCGAGCGGCGTCCGCATACGCAAGCTCCAGATCCCGTCCGTGATCGGCGCGAAAGACGGCGAGCTGCCGGTTGTAGAGCACCCCGTTGAACGCGCTCAGCTTCCCGATCTTTTCGACTATCGTGTACTGAGCACTCGCGTCGGCATCGCGTCCGGCAGCGGCGTAGCAATCCCCGAGCGAGGCAATGAACGAGGGATCGGGCACGACGCGTGTTACGTGCTCGTACTCCGCGATTGCCCCGGCCAGGTCTCCGCTTGCGGCGAGCGAGCGGGCCCTGGCAGCCAGAGCCCGGAAGTACCCGGGGAACACCACAAGCGCGTCATCTGCGTGCCCGAGCGCCGCAGCGTAGTCGCCCACCGCAATCGCGGTTTCGGCCAGTTGCACGCGGCACCAGGCAATCGTCTCGCGCGGGGCTGGCTCTATCTCGCCGGCCGCGACCAGCGCGAGCTCGTACTGATGCCTTGCCTTTTCCACGTCGCCCTTCAGCATCGACTGCTTTGCCCGCCGGACGGCAACGTCCAGGGCAGCCCTGTCACTCGCCGCTGACCGGCCCTCGATCTCGCGGAAAACTCCGTTTGCCGCGGCGTCATCGCCGAGCTCGACGAGGACGTCGTACTGGACGAGAAGTGGCCCGAGTTTGCCGGGCTCGAGCGCGCGCCATCGATCGGCGTTCGAGCGCGCCGATTCGAAGGCGTGGGATGCGAACTCGACCTGCGTCAGTCCGGCAAGCCCGCCGACGTTCTGCTCGGCCGGCACCGAAGCGAGCGACTCTCTGGCCGCGCGGTCTGCGAGTTCGAGGTAGCGCACGCTGCCCGTATCGCGGACCTTCTGAAGGTAGTAGCCGACCAGCTTGTTACGCGCGACGAAATCCTGTTCGTCCTCGCGCGCCTTCTGTTCCAGAAACCTGATTGCGCTGTCGGTGGCGGCGTCGTCCGATTCGATGGCTGCCGCCGCTGGAACGGACACTGGGGCCGGTTCGCTTTCGGACGCCGAGTTCGAGCACGCCGCGAAACTCAGGAGATTGAACAGCAGCCAGAGAGATGCCAGGCGGCGCAGGAGTGTGTTCATTTCGGTCACATCGAGAAGTCGGGGGCGCGAAGAACGCGCCGTTCCCCCCGGACGGCGCGTCCTTCGCATACACGCGCTTAGTTGCGCGTGTTGTCGTCGGCGACGCCAGCATTCCTCGGCTGCTGGGAAACGCCGATGTAAGGGAAGGCATCGGTCAGGGCAACGTCATTGCCGTTGACGTTGTCGCCGATCACATTCTGGTTCGCCACGAAGAAAAGAATCGTGTCGACCACGTCGTCGCTGAATCGGCGGCCATTCGGGAAGCCGGCGCCGGCGTTGTTGCCGCCCCCGGGACCCGTATTGGCAACCGTTGTGTCGAGGCGCAGGAAGTCACCGTTGAGCACGGCAACCGACGCCAGAATGTTGACGTTGTCGGTGTTGGTGCCGAGCGACGTGAGAGCCGCGACGATGTCGTTGGCGAAACGGCCGGCCGCATCGTCCGAGGTCTTGGCGAGGTTGTACTCGTCCTTGCGCGCGAACGGAATGAGCACGGTGTTGATGGCAGGAACGCCCATTCGGTCGACATTGGCGAACTTGCCGGAGTAGATGACCTCACCGGTCTTCGTCTTGAACGTGCGCTTGATCTGGCGCTGGGTGAGAAGGTCGACGCCAACGACTCCGTTCGTCGTCCTGATGAGCGAGACCGGCAGACTGATGACGACTGCCATCGTGTTGTACCCGGCAAACGTATCCCTTGCGCGGGCGAGCTGGGTGGCGTCAGGCGTGCCGCCTGCAACCGATGCGACGAAGCGGTTGAATCCGGGGATATCGAAGAAGAACGGGTCGTCGGCAACGCCCGCGAAGAAAGAAACACCCGTCGCGGAGTCGGTGGTGACTACGCGCGTCGGAGCGGTGGCTGCCTGCGACGGAACGGTCGTGGGCGCGGTGATCCGCGTCCCGTTCGGAAGCAGGATGGTCGCATTCTGCGGCGTCGAGCGCGAGGTCCGCTCGTCGAACGTGATGTCGATGAAGCGGTCGGCTGTCGAGTCTCCGGTCTCCTCGAGCTCGAGGCGATACCGGACGTGCGAATCGAAAGCGCCCTGGTTCGAGTTTTCGCCGGGAACGATGAACCCGACGACCGTGAATGCCAGAACCACACGCGAATTGTCCGACGGATCGAGGAACGCGTAGACGTCGCCGATGTCGGCCGGCCGGTCGTGATCAGCGAGCGGGGCTTCAGAATGGTCCGCCGCGCGCGTCACTGTCTGGGGCAACGAGAGAAAAGCGAAGCTGAAAAGAAGCGCCATCGTCGACAACGCGATCCCAGCTTTCCGCCATGAATTCGACATGAGAAATCCTCCTTCGAATGCGGAACTCGCGATTCGAGTTCCATCGCCGGACTCCGAGCACGTTCCTGCGCTCTCAGTCAGTCGCTGTCCGGCGAATGCACGATCAGAAATGGCGTCCGAGGCCTGCGAGAACCGTCGCAACCTCCACGCTGGACTGAGCGGCGTACCAGCATCCGAACAGGACGCTGAAAACACCGGCAGCTATTTGCAAGCCGTGGTGGCTGCGCGACATCACGCCATTTGCAAGCGCGAAGGGCAGACCGATGAGACCCGACATCGCCAGCATTCCGGCGATCGAGCCCAGACCGAAAACCGCAAGATAGAGCAATCCGATGACCACGGAATCGATCTGCGCCAGCACGAGCAGCGTCAACGCCGCCGAGCCCGCCAGTCCGTGTACCGCACCGACGATCAATGGCTTGATTCCGAGCCTGGCCACGACGTGACCGTCCGAGCCGTGATCGTGCGCGTCGCCGGCCTCGTGGAAGTGCACGTGGGCGTGCTCTCCTCCGTCGTGCGAATGGCGATGGACGTGAACGGTCGAGCGGCCGCGCATTCCTCGCAGAACAGCCGCCAGGCCAAGGCCGATGATCATCAGGGCCACGCAGAACTCGAGCGATCCCGCTACGGTGTCCGAGATCGCGATCCGGAGCGTGAGCACAACCACGCCAACCGCGAGCAGCGACGCGGTGTGGCCAATGCCCCACAGCGCTCCAACCATCGCAGCGCGCCTGACCTGCCTGTGTTCGCTCACGATCGTCGAAACGGCGACGACGTGATCGGCTTCCGTTGCGTGCTTGAGGCCGAACAGCAACCCGAGTCCCAGAATGCCTGCTGCTCCCAGTCCGGCGAGCGACAGATCCTCGCCGTGGGCGAACAGAGCGGCCACGGCGGGCCAGGAGGCAAATCCGGCGTCCACCAGGGCTTTCCAGCTGATTGCCGCGCCAAGGGCGGCAATGACGGCTGCACTCACGATCGGCAGATACTTCGTTGCTCGCGTCAGCGTCGACGAACGGCCAAGCAGCCGGCCGGCGTAAACGAAAGCCAATCCAACCGCGGTCAACGCGCCCGCCAGACCGGCGCTGAAGGCGACGACGAGAACCAATCCGTAGCCGACCCGCTGAAGCGCCATTGCCGAAAGCAGCACCACGAGGGCGGACGGGCAGGGAAGCAGGCCTCCAGAGATTCCGAGAGCGAGCAGGCTGCGCATCGTCACGGGCGACCCGTCGGCTCCTGGCGGCAGGTGCGAATGTGTAGAGCCGCCGTGCGTGTGGACGTGACCGTGGGAGTGATGGCCGTGATCGTGAGTGTGATCGTGACCATCGTCGTGGTGGTGATGGTCGTGAGAGTGCGGTGCGGCCCCGCCGAAGGCGGCTCGAATCCGCGCGACGAAAAGCGAAATCCCCATCGCGAGCACGATCGCTCCCGACAGCACTCCGAGGATGGGGTACAACTGTTCCGGGCTGACGAAATTCGCTGCGAACAGCGTGACGATGCCAAGCGCGAACACTCCCGCCGTATGCGTGATCGTTACGGTCAGGCCGAGAAACAGCGCGTGCCGCAGCGTTCCACGCGAGCCGACGAGGTACGCGCCGACGACGGTCTTGCCGTGTCCGGGCGACATCGCGTGCAGTGCTCCGAGGCCGGCCGCGACCAGCAGACCAGCCAGCATGATCCAGGGCGTCAGTTCAGGCACCGCGATCAATTCCGCAAGACGGTCGCGAGTATCAGCCACTGGAACGCCATCGCGCGACCTTAGCGCGGATGAACCGGCCGGGGCTGTGCCGAGCGTCACCGAGAACTCCGCGGATCGCTCGTCGAGCGGCGCTTCCAGGAGGTTTTCCGGGTAGTCGCGAAGTTCGTTCGAAAGGCTGTTGCCGAACGAAGCCGTGTCGAAGGCCGCGACGCCAGTCGCGGGACGAACGACGATCTCACGCCATCCGAGGCGGTCGGCGAAAACGCTGTTGACGAACCGTATGGTGTGCGAAGGTTGACGAAGCTGTATGGAATCGGCCGAGAGATCGGTTTCGACTCTGAGAGTCAACAGACCGCCAGCTCCCGGGTGCGATTCCGCTCGTACTCGTTCGACACGAAGCGGCGTCCGGTTGCCATCCACGTAGAGTTCGAGGCCGGAGGAAATCAGCGCAGCGGAGCGGTCGGCATATGCCTGCAGTTCGTCGGCTGAAAGCTCGCCGTCGCCATTCGAGTCGATCCCGGGTGTCTCCTGCAGTGTTGGGATTTCCGCAACGTCCAGGACGTGACGAACTCCGAAGCCGTCTGGCCGCGCAGTGACTTCCGCGAAGTGGTTGATGGTGAAATTGCCGAGTGGGTGAGCCGAAGCAGGTATGGCCAGGAATGGAACTGCGACTGATGCGAAGACGGCAGCGAGCACTATGCCGCGCGTCGTCCGTGTGCGTCGATTGTCTGGCTGCCTTTGCAGGAACACCACGTCGTCCTCCCCCCATTGGAGCTATTCGGGTCGCGATTCGTCTCACCCTACGGGAAGGCATGCGAAAACGGATGCACGGGCAGAGAAACTGATTGTGTTCGGCGCTTTCCGCGTCATTTCCGGACTGCCAATGCGCGCGTTCCCAGGTGTCGGAGGCGCAGACTGGCAGGCGGAGCGATATCGGTCCCGGCAATCGAACCCCGGTTGGTTTGGTCCGCAAGGCGGTGCAGGTTCTACGTCGTGTGCGACCGCTCCGCGGTCGGGATCGGGTTGTTGGGCGGACCGGGGGTCACGCCGGATCGCTTCGCTCACCGCCGTGACCCCCGGCTATCGTCTGTGACCGCTTCGCGGCCAAAACGTCCCGGCCATCCTCCGCGACCGCGGAGCGGTCGATGTAATAGTTCCCCACACGCCTGCGGCGTACCCCCCGGGATGAAACGGGCGTAGTGCAGGTGTCAGCGCACGGCCGT
>JAJTWZ010000042.1 GCA_021463145.1 Blastocatellia bacterium
ACGTCGTTCACTCCATACGTCGTCGCCGAGACCCAGCCGTTCGGCGCCACGTTCGACGGCGGCGACAGCTTGCTGTCGGTTCCGAGCGCGTACACGAGGGTGCCCGGGGACAGCCTTCCTGCGAGACAAACCTCTGCGGCTCAGTGGCTTACCGAAGCGTACGGAGACAAGCCCGTGCACATCGAGAACGCTTCAATCCCGTCCGAAGCCAACGGCTGGCCACCGGTCAGAAAGTCCGCGATTCCTGGATTGGTGGGTGTCAACCTCGCTGCTAGGGCCACCCTCTACCGAATTTTTTCATCCAAGCCGTGAATACGGGGGAGGAAAGGTAGCCTAGGAAGGGAGGGGGGCACGAGGCGTGCTCTGTCTCGCTCGCAACAGTCAAGGCCTGCAAGGAGCGAAAATTCTCTGACTCCTGGTACAAGCCCCAGTCCAGAGTCTTTCGCGGAAAGCACGACTGTCCTTGGGAAAGTTGGGAAAGCGCCAGGGAAAGCCGGGAAAGTCCCACTTGTCCACTGTTTCGTTGAAGTGGCATCTAGTTCTTGACGCTGGACCATTCAAGGACTCTTCGCGCTCGTGGGGGACGACCGCGGAGCGGTCGAAGGAAATAGCCGTGGGTCGAACGGGGGCGAGTGCAACGAGCCAACGTGCGACCCGCGGTACCTCCTCCACCCAGAGCGCGGCGACCGCGGTCGCATCGTCCGTCCCAATGCGCGCCGGTGGCGACGCAATCGACGTTGTGTCCCGGCAAAGAGGCATCTCTCTCTTGGCCGAAGATCGAGATTCGTACGGCTCGAACTGCGAACCCAATGCGACCGCTCCGCGGTCGGCGTGGTTGGGCACGCGGTTCCGCGGGTCGCGCGCTTGCTCGCTGCGCTCGGCCGCGCGCGACCCACGGCTATTTCATCGACCGCTCCGCGGTCGCGGGCTCGCCGCGCGCGACCCACGGCTATTGAATCGACCGCTCCGCAGTCGCGGACTCGCCTGCGCGCGACCCACGGCTATTTCATCGCTCGCTCCGCGGTCGTCCCGATCCTTGGTCCGGCCGGGCGCTCTTCGAGGCCGACTTCTGCTCACGCTGCCGACTTCCGCTCACGCTGCCGACTTCCGCTCGCACTGCCGCGGTTGCACATGCTCCCACGGCCTCACTGCTCCCGGCCCTGGTCTTCTTCGGACCGACCGGAGGCGCCACGCTGGCTGTCTTCGACGGCGTCGAAAAGTGTCGTGTGACGGTTTACCGGACCTGCCGACGGCTCGAGTCCCACGGCCCGCAGCATGTCCCGCACCTGCGAGTGCGTCTCGACCATCCGGAACTCGATGCCCCGGCGCCTCAGATCCTTGCTCATCCTGATCAGCATACGCGCGCCAGCCAGATCGACGACCGGCGTCGACGAGAGATCGGCGACGACCACCCTCAGCAGTGAAGCTCCGGCCTCGACTCGATCCACTATGGCTTTCGAGACGTTGTCGACGTTGAAGTACAGCAACGCCGCCTCGACGCGGAACGCGAGCACCCCGGGAATCTCTTCGTTGTCGGGATTCCGCGCGCGGTCGCCGAACCGGTTCGTCCCCGGAATCCTCCCGAGAAACGCCACGTGCGGCGACGCCGCGCGGCGAATCAGAAGCAGAATCGACGCGACGGCCGCAAGCAGCACGCCTTTGAGGATGCCGAGCAGCAACACGCCGCCGAGCGCAACGAGCGCAACGTGGAACTCGAGCCGGCTGATTCGCCGAAGCTTGAGGATCTCTGGGATGTTGATGAGCCCCTTCACCGCCACGAGCACGATGGCCGCAAGCACGGCTTTCGGCAGGTCGCGCACGAGCCCGGTAAGAAACAACAGGCAGGCGGCGAGAGCAATCGACGCGAATACGAGCGATAGTGGCGTCTTGGCTCCCGCCTTCTCGTTAACTGCCGACTGCGAGAGACCGCCGGCGACCGGATACCCGTGCCCGATCGACGCCGCCAGGTTCGCGACGCCAAGCCCCAGCAATTCCTGACGCACGTCGACCGCGTATCCATGTTTGGCCGCAAACGCCTTCGCCGCGGAAACGCTTTCGATGTATGCAAGCAGCAGACACGCGAAGGCGAGCGGAATGACGCCGTCGATGTCGCGAGCCCGAAGCTCGGGGAAGGCGATCTCGGGAAGGCCGCTCGGGATCTCTCCAACAGTCACGACGCCGTAGGTTCCGAGCGACAGGAACCCAACGGCTGCAATCGATCCCGCCACGACAAACAGCGCGATCGGCCGCCCAGGCAGCAGACGGTCTCCGACAAGGAGTAGCAGGAGCGCCGTCGCGGCCACCGCGGTCGTCACGGGGTTCAGCCCGGAGATCTGCGAGACGATCAAACCCACCCGCTCGAAGAAATGGTCGCCGCCTCCAGCCACGCCGAAGAATGCCGGCAACTGCGTCATCGCTATGCTGATCCCGGCCCCCGCCTTGAAGCCGAGCAGGATCGTCTCGCTGATGAAGCTCGTGAGCGTGCTGAGCCGCAGCATCCACGCGATCACGCTCAGCACGGCGAAAGTCAACGCGGCGAGCGCCGCGATCTGCGCATGATGCACCGGGTCGCCGAGAGCCAGCCCCGCGACGGTCGTCCCCACCAGCATCGAGATGGCTGACGTCGGCCCCACGGCGAGATGCTTCGACGAGCCGAACAACGCATACCCGATACCGCCGAGTATGTAGCCGTAGATGCCGGTTTCCGGCGGCAACCCGGCGAGTGCGGCATAGGCCAGCGAAACGGGAACGGCGTACGCAGCCAGCGTGATCCCGGCGATGAAGTCCGGACCAAGCCAGCTCATCCGGTACGCCGCCATCCACTGTCGAGGAGGAAAGAGTGACCAGTTCACGGCGTTCTCCGGCACCAGAGTCTCTTGCGCGACAGGCGATGTCCATTGGACCTTGGTCTCATCCGAATTGCACCGAACCGGCCGCACGCGGAATCCCGTCTCGTCCAGTGCGTGGTAACGTAACGACCGTCAGAAATCACCTCCGGAGTCGACCATGCGACGAACACCAATCCTCCTTGCGATCGCCACGATCTTCATTGCGTCGAGCGCGTTCGCGTCCGACACCAAGCTCGTGACCACGTCGAAGAATCCTGCGGCGAAACCGGCGGTCTTCAACAAGGTCGTCGTCGTCGTTGCGGCTGCGGACGCCGACCTGCGCCGGCGGGCCGAGGGCGGCCTCGCGCGCCGGGTTAAGAACGCCGTAGCGGCGACTACGCTCATTCCAGACGTCCCACTCGACGACCGGGAGGGGATCAAGAAGGCGATCCGCGACAGCGGCGCCGACGGCGTACTTCTCGTGCGGCCACTCGGCATCACGGAAGACGTGAACATGGAGGCCACGGAACAGTACGTCGTCGAATACCCGTCGCTCTGGAGTTACTGGGACTCGAACTACATGGTCGTGACGCGGCCTGGAGCCGTGACCATCGAGAAGGTCGTCACGCTCGAAATCGCGATTTTCTCAGTCGCGAGCGAGCAGGTCGTCTGGGCCGGCCGCGCGAAGACGACGAATCCGAAGTCGCTGCGCCTGTTTCTCGACGAGATCGTGAAACTCGGTTCGCGAGAACTCAAGAAGCAGGGACTGGTCGCGTAATCTATACCGTCTACGCTCCGCATCTGGGTTCGTGAACGTCCTTCACGCAAGAAGATGCGGAGCGACACACCTATCGCGTCCGGTACACGAAGAAAGACATGGTCACCGGGCTCCGCGAATTGTTGTAGGCAAGGGCCCGATAGCGGGGGAACCCGACGTCGAACCTCTGCTGCGCGCCCATGAAATAGGGTGAGCCTTTCGACGTCGCGTTGACCGTGATCTCGAGCGAAGCCGGAAGCAATCCCATCCCGCTGAACGCCTGATCGAATGGGGCGACGTCGGGGATGAGGATCACGCCTACGGTTCCTCCCGCCTCGTCCACGCCGAGCATCTGACCCGCGATGTTGAGCGTGATCCTCTCGCAGCCGTCGGTATCGATCGTGCCGAGATCGACGAGCGACCTTGTTTCGCTGCGACGCACCGGTGGCACCGAAACGCCTTTGACTCCAAAGAACTCGGACGCCCCCTCCATCTGCTGGATAGTCCCCTGTCCGAATGCAGTCGACGGAATGAACGCCACCGCAAGTGAAACGAGTGCAAGAAGTGTCGTGCGAAGCATCTGTGGCCCTCCCTCGGCCTGAGACCGAAACTACGAGCGGCACTCGACACGGTCAATGGGACCAAGGTCTCATGTGGTCATTGGCCCATGGTCCAATACCGACGGTCGGCTCGGCCTCATAGCATGTGTGCGCCAATTGACAACGGGAGTTCATAGAGAATGCGATTCAGTACAGCCTCCATTATCTCGACGGGAATGCGGTTCGGCCTCGTGGCTCTTCTAGCGGCCGCTTCCCAATCCGGCAACGCAGCGGGTGCCCAGAAAGCCAAGAAGTCGAAGTCTCCAAAGAAGCCGGTTGCGACCGCAGCCAGTTCTACTGACGGACCGATGGTCGCAACCGTGCCGTTCCGCGAGCGCAACGGCAAAGACGTGTTCAATGCATCGGGAATCGTGGCGCTCGGCGACTCGCGCTTCGTGTTCGTCGACAACAATACGAACGACGCGCTGTTCGAGCTCGACCTCGCGCCGGACGGCTCGCAGGCCGCGCCGATCAAGCGCCTGCCGCTTCGCGGCCTAGCACCGGGAAGCGTGGACGACATCGAAGACCTCGCACTCGCCGAGATCGGCGGCCGGCGCTACATCTTCGCCACGCCGTCGTTCTCTCTGATGAAAGGCAAAGGGAAGGGAGGGAGTGCGCCGGCCGTGCGGCCCAGTGCGCTGCTCAGGATCGCCGTAGGCGACGACGGATCGTTGACTACGGAGGCGATGACCGGCTTCCGCGACTGGTTCGTCAAGAATGTGCCCGCGGTTTCGGCCTCGGCAACGAAGTCGGCCGATGTCGGCGGACTCAACGTCGAAGGCCTGGGCTGGGATGCCGAGCGTTCGACACTTCTGTTCGGCGTGCGTACACCGCTGGTCGACGGGTTGCCGATCCTCGTTCCGGTTCGACTCAAAGCGACGGACGGCCCCTGGACGACGGCTAACCTCGAGGCCCTCGCACCAATCAAGTTGCAGATCGATCGCGGCGCCGGTGCTCAGGGGGTACGCGGTGTGACGACGAGATACCAGGGCAAGGGATTTCTCGTCGTCGTCGCGAACGCTATGAGCGGTGGGAAGGAACCGTTCGTCGTCTACGCCTGGGAAGGTCTCGATTCGGGCGCGGTTTCGAAGTTTCCGCACGCCTTCGCGAGCCAGGTGAAGGCCGAGGGACTGGCCGTCGGCACCATTGGCGGCAAGCCTGTAGTCGTGGTGGTCGACGATGGTGGCGGTTTCGGCGTCGTGTGGTTGTAGAGTGTGGGACCATCGAAGGAGGCAGACATATGCGAACAGTCGTTGGCTTGATTGCAGTCGCCGCGTTTCTTTCAATGACACCGATGGCGGGCGCCAGGCTTCGAGGCCCGCAAGGGATGCCGCCGCTCAAGCCCATGGCGACGTTCCGGTTCGACCGCTATGCCGTCGACTATCCGAGGGCCTATTCTCCGCAGCCTCTGTTTCCCGGGGATCCAGGCGGGTTCTTCATCCAGACCCGTCCGTTCGGATTCCTGTTCGTCATCTTGTCGCGTGAGGGCGAAGACACCGTCATTCCGCAGGGACGGGCGCTCGCCGACGCGCTCGTCGCGCGCCTGGGCCGGGGGGATCGGGTCGTAAGCGCGGTTGCGGACACGATTCCGGCGAATCGCTATCCTCCGAACATCACGCTCGGGAAGTCGCTCGACGCCGTCACGTCGAACGGTTTGAACCTGCACGGAGAGTTCTACTTGACCACGATCGGCGGGAGAAAGGTCCTGGCTGGATTCGCGACCCTTTCGGGCACGAACGTGAAGCCCGAATTCAAGCCGCTGCTCACGCCCTACCCTGCCGACGTCGAGCAGGATTTTCTGTCCATGATCGCAACGCTTCGAACCGCCTGAAGTCCTGGCCGGAGCTCGACCGTTGATGAAGCTCGCGTCGAGAATCTCGAGGTGGTACTTCCGGCAACGCTACGCGGTTCTTTTCTATTCTCTGCTGACGACGATCGCGCTCGAGCCCGCGTTCGGAATTGTAGTCGAGCACGCGCCGCTCACCCGGCTGCTACTTGCTGCGAACCTCGTGCTCGCGGTGCTGTCGTCGATGACGGGTACGATGCGCCGCGGCATGCTCGCCGTGGCGCTTCTCGTCTCGGTGGCGCAAGCGCCGTCCAGGCTTCTGTTTGGGACGGACATCTCGACGGGACGGCTGTTGGTCTGGGCCGTCGTCGCAATCATGTCCACGGCGTGCTGCGTCATCTACACGATGCGTGGCCGTCGAGTGGACGGCCGGCACGTCTACGCGGCATTGAGCGCCTACCTGCTCGCCGGCATCGTGTTCGGCTCGTTTCATCACCTGGTGGAGATTGCCGTTCCAGGGTCGTACTCGATCCTCGGTGTCCCGCTTCAAGGCACTTTCGCGATCGAGGAATCCATTTACTTCAGTTTCGTGACTCTTGCGACGCTCGGGTACGGCGACATCATTCCGCTGACGGGTGCGGCGCGCGGTATTGCCACGGTCGAGGCCCTTACCGGTCAACTCTACCTCGCGGTCATGATCGCCCGAATCGTGAGTCTCTACGCAACGGAGAGGCCGCAACGCTCCTCCAGGGGTGAAGATCAGAGCCTGGATCGATAAGAACCGGGTGCGGTGCTACCCGGGTAGAACAACCGCACCCAGCCGCTGCCGCTACCGGCCCTGATCTTTCGCTGCGAAGCTACGGCTTTGCGAAGAGCGCCGCGTCGACCTCGACGTTGACCTTCACGTCGGTGAGAGCGATCTCGATGAACTTCTGCCCGTTCCGAAACTGCACGGTCGTGAAGGCGTGCTTCATCCCGCTTACGTCGCGCCAGTCCGACACCTGCACTTCGACTGTGCCCTGCGAAGTCGTGTATGCCACCTTAGCCGGAAGGAAGCTCGATGCATCCACGTGGAACTCCGTGGTGTGGCCGTCGACGTCGGTGATCGCGAAACCCTTCGTCGCGACACCGTTCACCGTCCCGTCGGCAAGTGGACGCACCGTCAGCTTCTCTCCCTGTCCGAATCGCCGGAGCAGCTTGATGCCGAAATACTTCCCTTCTTTCGACTGCGCCGAAATATCCTGCGCCCCCATGCCCTGATCCACCCACGCGCCGTCGGCGTTCGACCACTGCGTCACCTTCACGATGCCTAGATCCAGCTCCGCGCGCGAGCGATCGGGCAATATCTCCCACTGCCGTGCTGAAACGATGTCGAACGTCTGGGGTCCCTGCGACAGCTTTCCGCTGCCCGTTGCCACGAGCGTCCTCTGCCCAAGCCACGCGTCGCCGCCAAGGGCCGCGATCGTCTTTCGGGCGAGCTCGGCGCCCGCCTTCGCATCGGCGTCGCTGACGGCCGCGACCACTGCCTTCTGGCGGCGGAGGCCGGCCGACATCACATCGACCTCGTCGAACGGGATCTTCTCTACCGGTCCGAACTTCGCTACGCCGGCTTCGAACTCTTTCGCGTTGCCGGCAAGGACGATGACCATCTTTTCCGGATCGATCAGCCGTCCTGCGATCGATCGGACTTCAGCGCCCGTCACGGCGTTAACCTTCGAGGTGTACGTCCCGAGGTAGTCGGCCCCGAGACCGAAAAGCTCCGCCTGCAGCAATCGCCCAGCGACGGCCTCCGGCGTTTCCAGCCCGAGCAGAAAAATACCGGCGAGAAATCCCTGCCGCGCCTTCAGCTCTTCGGCCGGCACGTCGGTCGATCGCATTCGATCGATCTCGTCGAATATGACCTGTACCGCTTCGACGGTGGTCGCCGTCTTGGTGTTCGTATCTACATAGAACGATCCTCCGTTGCGCCGCGCATCGACTCGTGACCTGGCCCCGTACGTCAGCCCTCGCTTAACGCGCAATTCGCTCTCGACTCGTGACGAGAACGGGGCGCCGCCGAAAATCGAGTTCGCGACACTCGCGCGGTAGAAGTCGGCGTCGGAGCGAGCGATGCCGGGAAGCCCCACTCGTATCTCGGTCTGGGCCGCGTCGGGTTTGTCGAGGATAATGACTCGGCGCTTCCCTGGCACCGCGGCGTGCGCGGCTGGAGCAGCCGGAGGCGTGCCCTTCTCCCAGGCCCCGAAGTGCTTCTGGGCCAACTCGAATGCTTCGCCGGCAGTCAGGGCGCCGACGATCGCGATCGTAGCGTTACTAGCCACGTATTGAGACTTGTGGAAGGCGACGATGTCGTCACGCTTGATTGCGCCGACCGTTTCGGCCGTGCCTCCGATTGGGCGTGCGTAGGGGGAATCGCCGTACGTGATGTGGTCGAATACCTCGTTTGCGACTGTCCCGGCGCTGGATCGCGCGAGTTGGAGTCCGCTCAGGGTTTGTGTACGCGCCCGATCGATCTCCTCGTCAGCGAACTTCGGATTCATCACGACGTCGGCCAGCAGTTCGGCGGCAAGGTCCGCGCGATTCACAAGCACGGTCGTCGACGCCGACGTCGAATCCCATCCCGCGGAGACGCCCAGGCTGCCCCCCGTGCCGTCGATTGCCTCGGCTATCTGTGTCGCGGTTCTGGTGGACGTGCCCTGGTCGACCAGCCCCGCGGTCATCTGCGCGAGACCGGCCCGGTTTGCCGGTTCCGCCGACGCGCCCGTCTTCAACATCACCGTGATCGAAACCACGGGCTGGGCCTTGCTGGCGATGAAGATCACCCGAAGGCCGTTGGTCAGCACCTTCTCCTGCACCGGCGGGAGCTTGAAGTCCTTTGCGGGTCCGACGGGGGGCGGCTGTACCTTCTTCATATCGGCGGTTCCCTGTGCCAGCGCCGGCGAAGCGAGCGCAAGCAGGCTCGCCACTGTCGACACGGCGGCTCGTGCGCCGAGTGAGCGGATGTCGCGGCTCATTTGGCACCTCCCTCGGCGGACGCGCTGCGCATCGATTCTGGCAGCATGTAGATGACCGACCGGTTCTCTTTCGACAGGTACTTTTTTGCCACGCGCTGAATGTCGGCAGCGGTGACCGCCTGCATTCGCGTGACCTCCTCGTTGACGAGCTCCGGGTTGCCGAGCACGCAAGACGCAAACCCGAGCGCATCGGCGCGTTGTTGCACCGTCTGCTGGCCGACCGTGGATTCGGCGATGATCTGTGTCTTCGCCTTCTCGAGCTCGGCATCGGTCACCAGCTCGTTCTTCAGGCGCTCGATCTCGGCGGCAAGCTCCGCCTCTCCGTCCTCCGGCTTCTGTCCGCCGTTTAGAATCGCGAAGAAGAAGAACAGCCCCGAGTCCTCGAGGAACGCGCCGCTTCCAGACGCCTGCAGAGCGATCTGCTTATCGTAGACGAGCCGCTTGTAGAGACGCGACGACTGGCCGGACGACAGGATGCGCGACGCGGCCTCGATTGCGTAGCTGTCAGGCGTGCCGGCGCCCGGGATGTGGTACGCAAGGATGACCGCCGGCAGCGGCGTCTTCGAATCGTAATTCGTGACGCGCCGCTCCGCCGCCTGCGGCGGTTCGGCCTTCGCGGGCCGGGGTATGTCTCCCGTACCCCGCTTCACGCCGCCGAAGTGCCTGGTAACGGCCTTCTTCAGGTCTGCCGCCTTGAAGTCGCCGACGACGACGAGTGTTGCGTTGTTCGGCTTGTAATAGGTCTCGTGGAATGCCCTCACGTCGGCCAGGGTCGCGGCGTCGAGGTCGGCTTTGGATCCGATCGGCAGCCACTTGTAGCTGTGCGTCGTGAAAGCCGTGCCGAATACGATCTGCGCGAGCTTGCCGAACGGCGGGTTTTCGACCCTCTGGCGTAACTCTTCGATCACGACGTCGCGCTCGCTCTTCAGGTTAGCGTCGTCGACGATCAGCGAAGACATCCGTTCGGCTTCGAGCCAGAGCGTCTGGTCGAGCGCGTTCGACGGAATCGTCTGCCAGTAGAACGTGTAATCGAAGTTGGTGCCGGCGTTGATCACGCCTCCGACGTCGCTGATGCGTTGGGCGTGTTCCTGCGGCCCAAGGTTCTTCGAGCCCTTGAACATCAGGTGTTCGAAGAGGTGGGCGAATCCGGTACGCCCGACCTGTTCTTCCTTCGAGCCGACCTTGTACCAGACCTGTACGTTGACGATCGGCGCCGAATTGTCCTCCACCGCGACGACTTTCAGTCCGTTTGGAAGGGCGAACTGGATGATCTCGAGTTTGGGTGGACGGATCGACTGCGCCGAGACTGGCGGAAGCTGTCCGGCGAAGATCGCGGCCAGCGACAGGCCGGCGAGATATCTGTGCAGCATTGTCGGAATCCTCCGGTGGTAACTAGAACCGTATCTTCGGTCCCTTGCTGTACGACCGGCGGCCAAACAGCGATCGGGGACGAGCCGAGCTCAGAAGCAGCCGAAGCCCGGATGCGACGAGCGACAGCAGAAGCAACAAGAAGGCTACTACGATTCCGATGTTTACGGGTTTCCAAGGCGTGTACTGCATGTAGTGCACGCGATAGGTCCAGTCGATCCAGTCGTTGAGCGCGGACTTGTGCGCGATCTCCGCCGTCAGGGCATTCACCGTGACCGTCTGGCCGGTGTCGAGAACCAGCTCCCACGCCGGTCCGGATCCTCGAAGCAACCCCGAAGGCGCTTCGACGTGGCGCGACGCGGTCACAGTACCGTATCGCGCGGCATTCGAGGACTTCTCGAGCGCGCTTCTTAGCGCGGAGGTGGCGGCCGCCGCATCCAGCGGATCCGCCGGTGCTCCCGTTGACGCGTTTGCCAGCCGATAGACGGGCTCGGATTCTGTGCCGGAAACGAGCAGATACAGGTCGCCCCGGTTGTCGTGAAGCAACTCGATGCGGCGGAGATCCGCCGGCCTGATGCCGCACGCGACCGCGGCATCCGCTGGACTGACCCAGGCGCCGTTCGAACTAGCTGCCTGCGGCTTCAGCGGTTCGTACGCTTCGTCGTAACGGTACTTGTAGTTGAAAAGGAAGCCAGTGAGAGCCCAGAGAACGAATTGCAGGGCAAGGATCGCCCCGGCGATCTTGTGGAATGTTCGCACTCCTCTCCGATCCTAACGGGGCTCGTAATCGACGACTGCATCCTCGAACCAGGCACCGTTCTCGTCCGGATAGAAGATCCGGGCGCGATACCCGTTACCCGTCTGCAGGATCGAGAGGCGGGCGCCAAATTCGTCCGGTTCGCAGAGAATCGAGTCGCCGTTGACTTCCACGTGGTAATGAACGGCGAGTCCGCCCGGCATATAGACGATGGCGTAGAACTCGGACGGACCGTCTTCCGGAAGCGCTCCGAAGATCGTCAGGTCTTCGTGCTCAAGTTCGCCCGACGGCGTGTAGATGCGTTCGCGCGATTCGAGGAAGCTGCCGTCGAACAGGAATCGGCATTCGACATGGCAGATGCGAGCCTCTCCTCCGTGGGTCCCGTGGCCAAGCCAGGAGCCGGCGAGCCAGCCGAACTGAGACATCGCCGTCCTGCAATGCTCGGCGCGCTGTGCGAACGCCTCGGCGTCGAGGGCTTCGTCGTGGTCGCTCATCGCGTGCACCCTAGCACGCCAGCGCACGCGCGGTAAACGGATCGAAACCTATGTTGCAGATTGGAGCGCCAGGCGTGTGGTACACTGACGCGTTTCCACGACAGTCGAGGTGCACGCGGTTGGACATCAAGATTCTGGATACGGCCGGGCACGGGCCTGTGTACGAGCAGATTCGCTCGCAGATCGCGGCGATGATTGAGGGTGGCGAGCTGACAACGGGCAGCGAACTCCCGAAGCCGCACGTCATCGCCACGCAGTGCGGCGTCGATCGCGGTGAAGTGCAGCGCGCCTACTTCGAACTCGAACAGGCTGGACTGCTCGTATCGAAGAAGTCCAAGAACTTCCTCGGTGAGTCGACCGTGACGTTCCGGGTGGTCTGAAACAGCGCGGGTATTCCAAGTTCGTTACTTCGAGCCCCGGGCAGTTCGCAGTGGAGGCGCACAATTCCCTCCTTCCGATCGGATCGCTCCCTCGCCACTGGTCGCACTACCGGCATTCTCCGATGACAGCACGACTTGACGTTGTAGCTCGTTTTGGCTACAAGGAATCGCGATGCTGCTCGAAATGCTTCGAATTCGCGACGACTCCGGCCTGGTCCGGTTGCTGCAGGCGACGGGCGACGTCGAACGATCGCTATCGCAACTCGAGGCCATCAACCCTAATACTTATGGCTCCATTATAGCTCCCGAGGTGCTTTCGCAGTCCGTCGCGGGTTCCGCGGTAATGGCGGGCTTCGCGGTCACGGAGTCTCAGGTGGCGCGGGTAATTTCCGGCGAGGACCCGGCATTGGATCAACCGGCGCTTGCGGCCGTTCGCGGCCTTGTCGATGCCCTTCGCACTGTTCTCGGCCGTCCCGGCGAGCTGCCTCTATCGGAGAGTCAACTCAAGTATTTGCAGAGTTTACTGCTCAGACACGAACCGGCGGCCGCGCTGTTCCGTCGCCAGTATCGTCGCGAAGGTGAAGACGCCGCTACGATTGCAGGTCGTGTCGCTCATCTCGTAGCCTGGGCCAGGACCAACGTCGACCAGGCCGCTTCCGTCGAATCCGGCCTGCTCAGGCCACCAGTTCGTCCTGCCCCTTTCCTTGTCGTAGCAGTGTTTGCGGGCCGACTGCTCGAGATCCGGCCGTTCGCGGTCGGCAATGGACGGTTGGCGAGAATCGTTACCGCACAGCTTCTGGCTCTTTGTGGCTATCACTTTCTCGCGCACTCTCCAATCGAGCCGGCGCTTGCCGAGCGCGCGGCCGCGATGGCTTCGGCGACCGAGAGCGGGAACACTCTCGCGTGGGTTGAGGCGTTTCTCGAGGCTCTAGCTTCGTGCGCGCGCGCGGCTGCGAAGGTAGCGGCCGTCGAGCGTCCGGACCGGGATCGTTCGCCGGCACCCGGCCCCTTTCTTCTCACTCCCCGCCAGGAGCGGATTGCGGCCGCGATGCGTGAGCGAGGAGCCGCAAAGATCGGCGAGTTGCTGACCGCCCTCGAGATCCCGCGGGCTACGTTGAAGAAGGACCTGCGCGGGTTGATCGGCGCCGGGGTCCTCTCGGCGACCGGAGTTCGCAAAGGCACGGTCTACCGTGTCTTGCCCGAGGCGCGGGCGGCTGATTAAATGGCGCCCCGATGAGTCCGTGCACCAAATGCGGCCGCGAAGACGAGACGGTCTTTCGCATACTTCGCTGTCCGGCGTGCCTGTCGTACATCTGCGAGTCCTGCGCGATCCGCTATAACGGCCGGTACTTCTGTTCTCACGAGTGCTCGGTGACTTTCTACTGGGACTACGGCGACGATGAGTGATCCGGCAATGGAAGGGCTCGTGGAGAGACCGCGACGCCTGCGTCGAACTGCAGCTCTTCGCGCGATGGTTCGCGAGACGCGGCTCGACGCAGCGCAGCTCGTGCAGCCGTACTTCGTCGTGCCCGGCGAAGGCGTTCGCCGCGAGATCGGCTCGATGCCCGGTCAGTTCCAGCTTTCGATCGACGAGCTGGTCGAGGAGGCGCGCCGCGCCGAATCGGCCGGCGTGAGGTCGGTGATCCTCTTCGGGCTGCCCGAGTCCAAGAATCCACTCGGCACCGGCGCGCACGAACACGACGGCATCGTTCAGAAGGCGCTCTCCGCGCTTCGCCGCGAGACGCCCGGCCTCGTCAGGATCGCCGACACCTGCCTTTGCGAGTACACCGATCACGGTCATTGCGGGCCGCTGTTGGACGACGAAGTGGACAACGATGCTACGCTCGGCATCCTCGCCCGCACCGCGATCGCCCAGGCCGAGGCGGGCGCCGACATCGTCGCGCCGTCGGGAATGATGGACGGCATGGTTGGCGCGATCCGCGGCGCGCTCGACGGCGCGGGGTTCACCGGCGTGCCGATCATGTCGTACGCGGTGAAGTACGCGTCTGGCTTCTACGGTCCGTTCCGCGAGGCCGCCGACAGCGCGCCTGCGTTCGGCGACCGGCGCGGTTATCAGATGGATCCGGCCAACGTGCGCGAAGGGCTGCGCGAAGCCGAGCTCGACGTTCGCGAGGGCGCGGACATCCTGATGGTCAAGCCGGCGTTGCCCTATCTCGACGTCCTGCGAGCAGTTCGCGAACGCTTCGACCTGCCCGTTGCCGCGTACCACGTAAGCGGCGAATACGCGATGATCAAGGCCGCGGCGTCAAACGGCTGGATCGACGAACAGCGCGTCGTCGACGAGTCGCTGACCTCGATCGCGCGCGCCGGCGCCAGCATCATTCTCACCTACTTCGCCACCGAGGTGGCCGCCCGTCTTTGAGGATCGACGGGCTTCCGGTCCGACTGATCGAACCTGCTCACTCACCTGGCAATGACCGACACGACGAAACGACTCCGAATTCTCTCTGGCGTTCAGCCTTCCGGCACGCTGCACATCGGCAACTACTTCGGTGCTCTTCGCCAGCACATCGCGATGCAGGACGCCGGCGACGCCTTCTACTTCCTCGCCAATTACCACGCGTTGACGACCGTCAACGATGCTTCCACGTTGCTCGAGCTGACTCGCGACGCCGCGCTCGATTATCTGGCGCTGGGGCTCGATCCGCAAAAGGCCACGTTCTTCCGCCAGTCCGACGTGCCCGAAGTCTGCGAGCTGACCTGGTTGCTCTCGACCGTCACGGGAATGGGTCTTCTGGAGCGAGCCGTCTCGTACAAGGACAAGCTCGCTCGCGGTATCCAGCCGCGCGTGGGCCTCTTCACCTACCCGGTGCTCATGGCCGCCGACATCCTGATCTATGACGCCGACGTGGTGCCGGTCGGCGCCGACCAGGTGCAGCACATCGAGATGACTCGCGACATGGCCGGCTACTTCAATACGATTTATGGCGAGACGTTCCACCTTCCCGAGCCCAGGCTGGAGGAATCGACGGCCAGGGTGCCTGGCACCGACGGGCAGAAGATGTCGAAGTCTTACGGCAACACGATCGGAATCTTCGACGAGGGGAAAGTTCTGAAGACGAAGGTCATGGGGATCGTTACGGACTCGACTCCGGTCGAATCGCCGAAGGATCCCGAGTCGAACACCGTCTGGCAGCTCTACCGCCTCGTGGCGCCACCCGATGCCGCGGAGGACATGGCAGCGCAGATGCGCGCCGGCGGCTACGGATACGGAACCGCGAAAAAGGCGCTCCTCGAGGCGATCGACGAGACATTCGCGCCCTTCCGTGACAGGCGCAAGGAGCTTGCCTCGCGGCCCGAGGTGGTGGAGGACGTCCTGCGCGACGGCGCCGGCCGCGCTCGCGAACACGCGCGCCGCGTTCTGGACCGCGCACGGTCCGCGTGCGGAATCGCCCCCAGATGACACCTGGGACCCGACCGCGTGTCGCGCTGTGTGGCCATAACGAGCCACAAGAAGTCGTTCGCCGTGCGTTGGAGATCGAGGGTTCCTTTGTTGGAAGGGCGCGTGGAGGGGCGCGTGTTTTCGTCAAGCCGAACGTTACCTACCCGATGCCGAGCGGGACTGGCGCAGTAACGGACTCCCGGGTGCTCGCGGCCGTGCTAGAGGCACTGCGCGATGCGGGAGCCGGGCGGATCGTAGTCGGCGACGGCCCGGGCAAGAGTCTCGCGCACGATGGATTCGAACTGGCCGGCTATCTTCCCTTCGCGGATCGATACGACGTTGCCTTCGTCGACCTGAATCGGGCCCGTACGCGAACGGTTGCCGTCGAGAAGCCCCGCGCGATGGCCGAGCTCGAGATACCGGAAGTCGTCCTCGACGCGGACTTCTTCATTACTGTCAGTCCACTCAAGACGCATTCCGACGGACTGTTGACGCTAAACGCCAAGAACCTGTTCGGGATTCCGCCGACGCGGTTTTACGGATCTCCCCGCGCACTGCTCCACCTGAAGGGGGTCGACGAAGTCGTCCACGATATCTGCCGCGCGGCGCCGCCGGACTACGCGATTGCCGACGCGACGACCGTCATGGAACTCGGTGTCGCTCGCGGGCGGCCGGTCTCGCTTGGAGCGATCGCCGCGGGTGCGTCGCTCGTCGCGACGGACGCCGTTTCGGCGCGGCTGATCGGGCGGGATCCGCTCGAAGTACCGCACCTCGTCTACCTGCACGAAGACGGACTCGGGCCGCTCGACCTCGATGAAATCGACCTGGCCGGGGATCCTCTCGACGGACTGGCTCAACGTCTCGAGTTGACGCGTGACAAGACGCCAAGAGACTGGGCAATCGGAGAAGAAAGCCCCTGGTGAGCCATATATAGCCACAACTAGATCAAGGAGCGGCTTCGATCGCACGGGATTCACTCGAGCGCCACGGTCCGGAGTTTCCGAATCGATCGACTCAATCCGGTTCGACGCGAGGAGCCGATCGATCCACGCCGCACGGGCATTTACCGCTCCTGTATCATCCTCTGGCAGCGTGCCCTCATGAAAATCTGGTTATCGCCTGCCCCAACAGTTTTCCCGTTTCGCCAAGGAGGTTCCCGATGAGGAATTCCGTCGACGTTCCGCGATCCCTGATGATCTCGGCGGTCGTCGCACTCGTGGCTGCCCAGTCCGTATTCGCGCAGGCTCCCGCCGCGCCCCGGATCGGTCAGAAGCCCCGCACCGCGACGATGACGGCTGTGACGCCCGGATCGTTCCCAGCGCCTGCCCCTGCTTCCGATTCGAACAAGCTCTCCGACTACGATCCCGCGCGCCTGCTAGCGGGCCACGTGCTGCGCCGTGCCGGATTCGGACCGAGCCCGAAGGACATGGACACGGTTCTGCGCCTCGGATTCAACGGTTACGTCGAGCAGCAGCTCAATCCGTCGCAGATCGACGACTCCGCGCTGGACGCCAGGATGCCCGCAGAGCCGAAGAACCAGTTCAACACCTACACGCGCTGGCGCCGGTGGTACCTCCGGATGGTCTATTCCAAGCGGCAATTGCAGGAGAAGATGGCGCTGATCTGGCACGAGCACTTCGCAACGTCGATCAACAAGGTCGGTTATGCGGAGTTCATGTCGGACCAGGAGGACCTCTTCCGCCGCAATGCTCTCGGCAGCTTCCGGCAGATGCTCGTCGAGATCGCGAAGGACCGCGCGATGGTCATCTGGCTCGACAACAATTACAACGACGGAAATGCGACCGACGACGAGGGAAACCCGATCCCGCCGAACGAGAATTTCGCGCGCGAACTGCTGCAGCTCTTCTCGATGGGACCGGAGAAGCTGAATCCAGACGGCTCGATCGTGATGGGCGGCGACGGACGCCCCGTCGTCAACTACACGGAGACCGACGTCCGGGAAGCGGCCCGTGCGCTCACGGGCTTCTATGTCGATTACAAGAAGAACAAGAAGACGGAGTTCGATCCCGACGCGCACGACTCCGGCAACAAGACGATCATGGGCCGCACCGTCGTCGGGCGCTCCGGCGCCGATGGAGCTCGCGAGGTCGATGACGTCGTCGACATCCTGATGACACATCCATCGACCTCACCGTTCATCTCGAAGATGCTCATCATGAAGCTCGCGACCGAGACCCCGACACCGGGTTACGTGCAGCGCGTCTCTACGGTTTTCTCGAGCACGAACGGCGACCTGAAGGCCACCGTCCGCGCGATTCTCCTCGACCCCGAGTTCGTCAGCGATGCGGTCGTCCGCTCGCAGTTCAAGACGCCGATCGAGCACTTCGTCGGCCTGTTCCGCGCGTTCGACGTGAAAACGAAGGGCTATTCGCTCATCGATTGGACGTACGAGGCGCGCCACCTCCTCTACGCTCCGCCTTCGGTCTTCTCGTTCTACAGACCGGGATCGAAGGGAACGCTGGTAAACACGGCGCTGGTGACGATCCGCGATTCGGAGGCTGACTCCTTCGTGTCCGGATACGACGCGTCGATAAACGTCGCGAAGATCATTCGCAAGAATCGGCTTACGACGCCCGAGCTGACTGTGGACTTTCTCTCCGACGCCCTGCTGGCTGGACCGCTCCAGCCGGAGGTCCGCACGCAAATCGTCTCCTACATGGACGGCCGCGTGGACGAAGAGAAATTCCGTGGAGCCATGTGGCTCGTTATCGTGTCGCCCGATTTCCAGCGCAACTGAGGAGGCTTCGAAGACCATGGCAATTTCAAGACGATTGTTTCTTCGCAAGAGCGCCGTCACGGCGGTCGGTCTGAGCTTCGCCAGTCCGCTGCTTCAAACGAGCGCGTTCGGCGCGGTACGGCCGGGCCGGGGCGGTTCGAAGCTCAGGCTCTCGAACAAAGTCATCGTCGCGGTGAACCTGTATGGCGGGAACGACGGAATGAATACCGTAATCCCGATGAACCAGTACTCGCGATATTACGAACTGCGTCCGACGATCCACATTCCGACCGATCGCGCGCTCGTTTTGCCAAACGCGCCGGACTACGCGCTGAACCCGGGAATGACGGCAGTTCACAGCCTCTACGGCCAGGGGAAGGTCGCCGTCATCAACGGCGTCGGCGCTCCGCCCGACGCTTACGGGCTCTTCGACCACGAAGCCAGCCAGTACATGTTTCAGTCGTCGGATATCTCGGGTTCCGCGTCGGCGACGGTACCGTCGGGCTGGATCGGCCGGTATCTGGATCACGTGCAGGAAGGCATCGTTACACCGGGCATCAACCTCGGTGGCGGCGAGCTTCTGCTACGCGGCGTTGATCGCGAAGCTCTTTCGATCGGATCGATCGAGCAGTTCCAGGTTCAGCCGGGATTCGACGGCGAGGCCCGGTTGGCGGCTTACAACGGCATCATGGCCGTCCCGGCTACCGCCGGAGGAGTTGCCGAGCGCAACCGGATGCTCCGGGAGTCCGCAATCGAGCAATCCCAGATCGTGCGGGAGCGCACCGCCGGGTACGTTCCGGCCGTCGAGTATCCGCTCGACAATTATCTCGCCGACAACCTGAAGCAGTGCGCGCAATTGCTTTCGGCTGACCTCGGCGTGCAGGCGCTCGCGGTCGGCTACGACGGCTACGACACACACGCGTCGCAGGAAGACGGGCGCAACGACACGCAACTCGGCTATCACAGTCTGCTGATGCAGCAGGTAAGCGATGCCATTGGCGCGTTCCAGGCGGACCTCACCGCACACGGGCTCTCGCAGGACGTCATCCTGCTTGTCTTCTCGGAGTTCGGACGGCGGCCGGAGGAGAACAACGACGCCGGAACCGATCACGGGTATGGCTCGGTGGGTTTCGTGATTGGAGACGCGGTGCACGGCGGCGTGTACGGCGAGTATCCGAACCTGAACGAGGACCGGCTTGTCCTGGATGGAAACGTGGACGTGACGACCGATTTCCGGTCGGTTTATGCCGAAGTTCTCGGCGAGTTCATCGGAACCGATCCAGAGCCGATTCTTGGTGGCGCTTTCCCGCCACTTGGGTTCCTTTAGCAAACAGGCGTGCCGCCGGCTTTTCCTCCGAGTGAGGAGAAGCCGGCGCAAGTCACGGCCTTCGCGGTCCTGCCAAGCCAGCGCAGTCCCGCCGAGCTACCGGGGACCCGCCGAGCCAGGCGACTAAGGCTTCAAGAGAGCAACTCGCCGCTGCTTCAAGAGAGAAATTCTCCGGGGCCTCGAAAGACAGCTCTCCGGCACCTCACGCCGGCCGCGCTGGCTCTGAAGATTTAGACTATTTACAATCCGGATGTATCAGTCTCACTGACGGCGACTCATTACCTCTGAAAAGGCTTCGGGGGGGAGCCAGATGGTCGCGGGGCCGCCAGAACCGAGTTCGGGTGCTTCCGCGATCATTGTCGTTAGGTGGGTTTTAGCCGTGGCGGCCCTCAAGAGACGAACACCATCATCGGGGTACATCATCATGGGAATCCAAGCGCGACCTGTCATCAGTACACTCAAAATCTTCATTTGCATTGCGGTCATCGGCTCGGTCACTTACGGCTTCTCCGATCGGCCTCCGGCCGGACGAACCGGCGCGCCGAACGAGTCCAACTGCACGGTCTGTCATATCGGAACTCTCAACGCGGGGCCGGGCAAAGTCGAGATCGAGGGCATTCCGTCAGCGTACACGGCGGGTCAGGAGTTCACCCTGACCGTTCGGGTCAGCCATCCGGACAGAAGCCGATGGGGATTCCAGATCACGGCTCTCGACTCGCAGAACCGGCCCGCGGGCACGATGTCCGCCATCGACACCACCCAGACGGCGGTCGTCAATGGAACCGGTAACCTTCAGGGCCGCACCTATGTCGAGCATCGATCAGCCGGCACCTTCCCGGGGCAGCGCAACGGCGCGTCCTGGCAGGTACGGTGGACGGCGCCGTCAACCGACGTCGGGCGCGTGACCTTCTACGCCGCCGGTAATGCCGCGAACGCAAACAACGAGTCGAGCGGCGACAGCATATACACAACGTCGGAAATGATGCCGTCAAATGGCGCGCCGATGATCATCCAGCCGGTCTACAAGAAGGGGAAGATCATCCTGCAGGCCAACGGATCCGACATCAGCGACGGCGCGGTGCTCGTCGTCTCTGGCGGTTCACTCTCCGAACCGCAGACCTTTGCAATGGCGATGAATTCGGCCGGCACCAAGTGGCAGGTCAAGAAGAAGACGAAGTCGACTCCAGGGGATCTCATCGTCGACAACGTGCTTCCGGCTGGCGGAACCGTGACCCTCGTCGTTCGCAACCCGAGCGGCATGGAGTCTCCGCCCGTCAACCTGTCGAGGCCTTAGCGAAAGGCGCCAGTGGGCGCTTGCGAAACGATCCGTACCGATAGCGGTGGCGAGCGGGCTGCGCCGGGCATCGAACGCAACTCGATGCCCGGCGCGACCCGCTCGCAAAGGTTCCCCGTAATGGTCTAGAGTCCTTCCGGCCGGCACAATCCATTTTCGAGGCAACCCACTATGCCCGAATCCTCCTCCCGCGACGACGTCGTCGTTTTCGTCAGCACGCGCAAGGGTGCGTTCATCCTGTCCAGATCCGGCGGTTCGTGGTCCATCGGCGGACCCCACCACCTCGGCCAGATCATCCATCATCTCGTCCAGGACCCTCGAAACCGGCTTAACCTGCTGATGGCGGCGAGCACCGGGCATCTCGGCCCGACAATGTTCCGTTCCGCCGACATGGGGGCGACGTGGACCGAAGTCTCCCGCCCACCGGCATTTCCGAAAGTGGAGGACGGCACGGGCCGCTCCGTCGACCACACGTTCTGGCTCACGCCGTCGAACGCGTCCGAACCCGGCACCTGGTACGGCGGCACGTCCCCGCAGGCGCTCTTCCGTACCGAGGACGGCGGCGAGACGTGGTCAGAAGTGGGCGGCTTCAATGCGACGGCCATCGAAAAAGGCTGGATCATGGGTCCCGGCGACGGCACGCCCGACGGTCCGAAGCTCCACTCCATCCTCGTCGACCCGCGCGACGCGTCGCACCTCTACGTGAGCATGTCGAGCGGCGGCACGTTCGAGTCGACCGATCGCGGCGCGACGTGGGCCCCGCTCAACAAGGGCGTGCTTGCGCTCTTCAACCCGGATCCGGATCCCGAGTTCGGCCACGACCCGCACTGCGTCGTGCAGCATCCGCTCAATCCAGACCGGCTCTACCAGCAGAATCACTGCGGGATCTACCGTATCGACCGGCCCGAGAACCGCTGGGCCCGCATCGGCGAGTCGATGCCGGCCGAGATTGGCGACATCGGCTTCCCGATCGTGATGCATCCGCGCGATCCCGACACCGTGTGGGTCTTCCCGATGGACGGCACGGAGGTCTGGCCGCGTGTGAGCATCGGAGGACGGCCGGCCGTTTACCGATCGACGAACGCCGGGGCAACCTGGGAGCGTCAGGACACGGGCCTGCCATCTGAACAGGCCTGGTTCACGGTAAAGCGGCAGGCGATGGCGAGTGACTCCTTTGATCCAGTCGGTCTGTACTTCGGCACCACGAGCGGCGAGGTCTGGACGAGCGAAGACGAGGGTGCGACGTGGAACCAGATTGCCGCGCACCTGCCGCACATCTACGCGGTCGAGACAGGTGTGAAGCCGTGAACCGCGTGCTCATCGCGTCGCCGCTCCGCTCGTATACGGGCGGAGCGGCGGAGGTCGAGGGGTACGGTGCGACGGTTGGAGACGTCGTGCGGAACCTCGACCTGGAGTATCCGGGGATCCGCTTCCGGATGATCGACGAGCAGGACAGGATACGGCCGCACATCAAGTTCGCGGTGGGGACCACGTTCGTCTGGTCGCTCGACTCGCCGGTTGCCGACGGCGACGACGTGCACATCGTCGCGGCACTGAGCGGGGGCTGACTCGAGAGCGTGGGCCGCGGTTCGGCCGGGCCCTGCGGACGGCACGGACCTTCGTGCCAATTCGGATCTGTTCCGAACTCGAGAAACAGCTCTCTCTCCGCTGCAATCGTTAGTTGGGCGCCGTCGTGAAATGCTGCTAGCTGACGTTGGAATTCAGAACTTCTGATCGCTGCCGGTAAAGCGTTGTTGCTGGCGGTCTCGACAAGCGGAGCACAAATGTACTTTGAGTTGAAAGCGAGTAAAACTCCTCCGACCAAGGGGAGGCGCCCAAGCGGGCTAGTAGTTTCATTAGCTCCGACTCGTTCAGTCGATCCCGCTTCCTCTTTGCGTTGTAGAGAGTGACATTTTCCTCCGGCAACGGATCGCCGGTTTGGAAAAAGAGCCAACGTTTGTCTTCCTGGCCAGCGTAAACAGACCGCTCAGCAAGAGTGGTACCGTTCATTCGACGATACGTGAATTTCGCTCCGGACTGGAATGTCGTCCACGTGTCATTGGCAGACGAGTGTATCGTGGTCAATCCATGATTCGTTGTGAGACACCAGCATAGAGAGTCATAACCGTCACAGCCCCAGCTATTGTTCCAGAGTACTGACCACTTTGAGTTGGTTGGAAGCACGAGGAAGAAGGTCGGCCAAGACGCGAAGTTGGGTGCCGCGGTGAACGCTGAGTCGAGGTTTGGGAATGCCTGCCAATAAGTCTCTACGGCCCCACCGGAAAAGCGGCCAACCTCCGCGTGAACCGCGGCCGCCGCGACATCGACGGTTCCCTCGACAAGGTCAAGGCATTGGGTCGCTGGCCACCATCGTTGAAGTATTTCACTTCGAAGCTGCATTGCGGCCATCCGTGTCAAGGCTTGGTGTTTCGGTCGCGACGAGGAGACTCCCAGCGTCAAGCATCAGCGGGCGCGCGCGACGGCGTCAAGGGTAACTGACGAAGCCCCGTTGCGGGCGCTCTTAAGCAACTCCCCTGTAAGTAGTTGATTCCAGGTGCAGGTTTTTCCAAGTTTCAGACTGCCCTGTCAGTGCAAAGCAATGAAATGAACTCCGCTGCACCGGAGTGATCCGCGGCCCTTCCACATCGGCACCGGTACGCGGAGCCTCCCTGCTACACTCTCCCCCGTGAAGCGAATCACTGTCGCCATCACCGGAGCCTCGGGCGCGGTATACGCGCAGCGGCTGCTTTATCACCTCGACCGCAGCGCCGAGGTCTCGCACGTCCACGTCATCGTCTCGGCGCCAGGACGCCGAGTCCTGCTCGAAGAGCTCGACGTGGCGGCTACCGGCGACGGACTTGCTCGCGAGCTCACCGGCCTGGACACTTCGAAGCTGAGCTTCCTCCCGAACTCCGATATCGGCGCCTCGATCGCGTCGGGCTCCTACCCGTCGGACGGCATGGTCATCATCCCGTGCTCGATGTCTACCATCGGCGCGCTCGCCTCTGGCGCCGTCACGAACCTCGTTCACCGCGCTGCCGACGTCACCCTGAAAGAGAACCGCCGGCTCGTACTCGTGCCGCGCGAGACTCCGCTTCACTCGATCCACCTCGAGAACCTCCTGCGCCTTCGGAACGCCGGGGCTATGATCGTTCCGGCGATGCCCGGCTTCTACCATCGGCCGGAGAGCATCGAGCAACTCGTCGATCATTTCGTGTTCCGGTTGTTCGATCACCTCGGACTTGCGCACGATCGCTCGACGATGTGGCGCGGCGGCGTTCGAGGCACTGGCGCCGAGGGCTCTCGCGAAGGGGGGTGCGAATGAGCCGGACGGCGACCGGCACACGCTGGTGGCACTCGATTCGTGTCACGCTCGAGATGATCAAGATCGAGCACACGCTCTTCGCGTTGCCGTTCGCCCTGCTCGGCGCAATCGCAGCCGCTCGCGGGGTTCCCGACGCGTGGACGCTGCTTTGGATCACGATCGCGATGGTCGGCGCCCGGAGCGCCGCGATGGCGTTCAATCGGCTCGTCGACCGGCGCTTCGACGCGGCGAACCCCAGAACCGAGAAGCGTGCGCTGCCAGCCGGCGACGTTGGCGTACCGTTCGTCCGTGCCTTCACCATCGTTTCGATCGCGGTGTTCGTGGGAGCTGCGGCAATGCTGAACTGGTTGACGCTCGCGCTGTCGCCGGTCGCGGTCGTTTCGGTTCTCGGCTACTCGTTCACGAAGCGATTCACGTCGCTCGCGCACATCGCGCTCGGCTGGGCACTCTCGATCGCGCCGGCCGGGGCGTGGATAGCGGTGCGCGGCGATTTGACGGCCGAGCCACTGCTGCTGTCCGCGTCGGTCATGCTCTGGACGAGCGGCTTCGACGTGCTTTACGCGTGCCAGGACGTGGACTTCGACCGCAGCGCAGGGCTTTACTCGATCCCGGGCCGCGCCGGGATCGCCAAGGCGCTGTGGATCGCCCGCGGACTGCACGTCGCGATGTTCGCCGCGCTCGTAGGATTCTGGTCGATGTCCGGCAGCGGCGCCGTCGGGCTTTCAGGGGTCGTCGTCACGGGGCTGCTCCTCGTCTACCAGCACGCGATCGTGCGGGCCGACGATCTGTCGCGGCTCAACGCGGCGTTCTTCACGACTAATGCGTTCGTCAGCATCGTCCTGCTCGCGACGGTCGGCGGCGGGATTCTGCTGGGCGGCTGACGCGGCGCCGCAACGCTCTGGGGAGGAATCGCGGAATGAACCGTGACCGCTTGCGAGAGTTACTCGCCTCGGTTGCCGCCGGCGAGACGGATGTAGACGCCGCGCTCGGCCGGTTCGAGGGCTGGCCCTACGAGGACGTTGGATTTGCGCGCGTCGACCACCATCGTCACTTACGCCTCGGCACTCCGGAGGTCATTTACGGCGAGGGCAAATCTCCGGAACAACTCGTCCAGATCGCCGGCCGGATCGTCGTACGCGAAGCAAACGTGCTCATCACGCGAACCGGCCGCACCGCATACGAAGCCGTTCGTCACGCGTATCCTGACTCGGTGTTTCACGAGGCCGCCCGATGCATCACGATCTCGCGCCATCCAGTCGAAGCAACTGGCTGCGTCGCGGTCGTCACGGCTGGGACGACGGACATACCCGTTGCCGAGGAAGCTGCGGTTACGGCCGAGACATGCGGATCCCGGGTGGAGCGCGTCTTCGATGTCGGAGTCGCGGGTCTGCATCGCCTGCTCGGCGCGCGCGACCGGTTCGCCGAAGCGAATGCGATCGTTGTCGCGGCGGGAATGGAGGGTGCGCTACCGTCTGTGGTTGGCGGGCTCGTGTCGGTGCCGGTCGTGGCCGTGCCGACGAGCGTCGGCTACGGCGCGAGTTTCGGCGGGCTTGCGGCGCTGCTCGGGATGATCAACTCGTGCTCGTCCAACGTCACGGTCGTGAACATCGACAACGGCTTCGGTGCGGGCTTCGTCGCGGCGCTGATCAATCGGCGGGTGGTGGAGGCGGAGGAGGCGGCGCGTCGGCCGTAGTGCTCGGTGCCCTTGCGCCTCCTCTGCGCCTCATTCAAGAAACTCCCCGCTAAGTTGTCGATTCCAGGTTCGACGGATTCAGAGTTTCAGACTGTCCTGTCAGTGCGAAGCACCGAGACCAACGTTCAAGAAACCCCTCCGCTAATTGTCGATTCCGTGTTCGACGGATTCCGAGTTTCAGCCTGCACTGTCAGTGCGAAGCACTGAGATGAGCTCCGCTGTCTCAACTGATGCCCGCCTCGTGTTGCCTGCGACCGACGCGCGAAATCGAACCGGAATCAGCGCGCTCAGCGGTCGCGGACGATTGCCGTTGCGCGTTGACCGCGAAGCGGTCACAGACGATAGCCGGGGGTCACGGCGGTGAGCGAAGCGATCCGCCGTCACCCCCGGTCCGAACCCCAAGAAGGATTTCGACCGCGGAGCGGTCGCACTGATTCTTGACGGACGCGACTGCCGCTGTGCTCGTCGCGATGGTGACGGTGCGACCGCTCCGCGGTCGGCGCGTTGGGGCTGGGGTGTCCGCGGGTCGCGCCGCGGAGGCTCGTTGCACTCGCCTGCGCGCGACCCACGGCTATTGCATCGACCTCTCCGCGGTCGCGGACCCGCCGCGCGCGACCCACGGCTATTGCATCGACCGCCCCGCGATCGCGGAGGATGGCCGAGTGTACGGGGACGGCCCGTGCGGCCGGGAAGGTCGTCTCTCAAGAAACTCCCCCTGTTGGCCGTTGGTTCCCGGTTCGACGGATTCCGAGTTCAGTCCTGCCCTGTCAGTGCGGAGCAATTGAGTGGACTCTACTGGAAGCACGTCCACACGCCGGTGGTTCTCGCAGAGACGCTGAGTATGCGCAGAGGGCGCCGACGCCCATGGCGGACAGGAGACGGACGCAGAGCGCGACGACGCGTGAGCCGGACGTATCGCCGTCGCGCGGCCGGCCCGTCGCTCCGGGTACGACTCCGCTCGGTCGTCGTGTCGTCGACGATGGCCGATTGAACCGGCGCGCGCACGCCAGTCGTACCCGGAGCGCGAACGACCGACCGTCCGCGCCATCGACTTACCGAGGGAGGGACAGATACCTCGATAGCGCCTCGACGTGGATCCGTTCTTTCTCGGCGCGCACGGCTTCGACATGGTGGGGCGCGACGTCCGCCTCGATCCAGTCGGCGAGACTGTCGATCACCCAGTCGAAGAGCGCGGCGCGGCGATAGATCTCGAACCGCTCGCGAGCCGCATCCGTCGCGAGGTACGGCACGGCGGCATCGACGCACGTCGCTCCGTCGAGCTGCGCCGCGGTCGGACCGAGAAACATCGCCAAATCCATCACCGGGTCGCCGATGGCCAGATCGTCCCAGTCGAGCAGCGACCACGAGCCGACGTCCGAATCCCCGGCCAGCACGAGCAGGTTGTTCGCCCAAAGGTCTCCGTGCGTCGGAGCCAACGCCGGTTCGGCGAACGCCGGCGAACGCCGAACGACGGCTTCGAACCGGCCGATCTCGTCCCGCATGAACACCATCGTCGCAGGATCGACGAACGGCGGCCGCGTGCCGTCGACGGAGCGGAAGTCTTCCGTGAACCGGTCACCGTACGTCGCGACGAACACGTCGGCGCACGTTGCCGGCGCGCTCGCGATCCCGAGGCGCTTCGCGAGTCCGCGATCCCCGTGCAGCTGCGCGACGACCGGCAGCACCGCTTCGGCGAGTGCCCGCGCCACGCGTTCGGGCGAGCGGCCGTCGATCCACGCCGTGAGCGGCCCCTCACAATCGAACTCCGGTATCGACGCCCAGTCGACGATTGGTGGAGCGTGATACGGCTCGAGCGCTCCGTCGAGGCTCCGCCACTGTCGGAGTCCGCGCTTCGCGTCGCCGGTGCTCGCGAGCTTCAAGTGATACCACGTCGATCCGTCGCCGACACGGAAGGAGCAGTTCACGAAGCCGCCCCAGTTGAGGAGGTACTCCGCGTCGACTCGGTTACGGTCGAGCGCCAGCGCGTCGCTCCGCTCGATTGCCCACGCTTCGACCGCCGATCGGAGATGCCCGAGGTCCATTGGCCGCGATTCTATCGTGAGTTCTCGTGCCGGACATCTGTCCGGTCGTCCGGCTCGCAAGCGCTCGCGGCCCGGCGGACGGGGATACGGAACGCCTACCCGAAGTACGCCTTCCGGCCCGACGCAAGTGCCGTCTCGGGCGTCAACCGCTCGAAGATGTGCATAGTGCGCGCGACGAGGCTCGTCCAGCCCGACTGGTGGCTCGCGCCGAGCCCCGCACCGTTGTCGCCGTGGAAGTACTCGTAAAAAAGAAGGTGGTCGCGCCAGTGCGGGTCCTCCTGAAACTTCGTGCTGCCGCCGAAAACCGGCCGCCGGCCGCTCGCGTTGCGGAGGAAGATATTCGCAAGCCGCCGCGAGATCTCCTCTGCAACTTCGAACAGATTCATGAACCTGCCCGAGCCCGTCGGGCACTCCACCCTCAGTGTGTCGCCGTAATAGCCGCAGTAAGCACTCGCGTTCACGCGGTCACCTCGTCTTCGGATCCCGCGCGAGATTCCACACCCTCCGCACCTGACCGAGGCGCCGTCGCTCCCGTGAGCGATCCCACGGTCGTTCGCCCGGAACAGACTCGCAATCGATACTGGCCTGCGCGGTGGAGCCTTGATGGCCCCAGGGACCGAGTCGTGCCGTAGTCACGCACTGGTGAGCCTCGCGACAAACGAAAATCCATTACCGGAGCGCTAGCTACCGGGCCGGCGACGGGGGAGACTCCGGCCTGCACGTCATCCTACTTCTCGTATCGAACTCCGAGCGCAAGGTACAGGTTAACGCGCTGCATCAGCTGTTCGCTCTGCACGCGGAGCAGCGTGACGCGCGCGCCGAAGAGCGCGAGTTGCTGCTGTTGAACCGTTCGCAGGTCGACCGTACCGATTCGAAAGGCCACCTGCTCGATCTCGAGCGTCCGGCGGCTGTCGACGACGAGTGCCGCGAGAATCTCGCGCCGCCGCTCGAGAGTATGCGTCGCGTGAATAGCACCCTCGACGTCACCGATCGCGCGAAGCGCGAGCCTCGCATAGTCGGCCACCGCCTGCTTCTGCTGGATCTCGCGGACCTTCACCTGCGCCTTGAGCTGTCCACCCTGGTAGATCGGCGCCAGAATCGACGCGACGATGCCGCCAACCGGATTCGTGAAGTCGGGTTTCAGCTGGAGGGACGAACTCGTGATGTACCCGCCGGTTCCGGTCAATGAAATAGATGGAAGCCGGGCGGCGCGCGCCTCGCCGACGCGGTTGAACGCGGCCGCAACACGGCGCTCGGCGGCAAACATGTCGGGCCTGCGTTCCAGAATCTCCAGCGGAATACCGGCGGGAACCGGGCCGGGCATTTGAGGCAGATCGGTTCGCGCCTGAATCTCGGCGCCGGGATAACGGCCGAGCAGGCTCTCGAGGGCCCGTAGCGCGTCGGCGAGCGCCAGCTCGAGTTGCTCTACGACGTCGCGGTAGTTGTTCAGGCTGGTGCGCGCGAGCAGCACGTCGCGTTCCGTGCCGACGCCCACCGTAAGTCGCTTGTCGGACAGAAGGACAAGTTGCTCCGAGGTCGCTACCATCTCTTTCGCAATCTCGAGGTGCACCTTGGTTTCGGCCGCCGTGAACCACGCGTTGGCGGTCGCGGCCGCGATGGACTGTCGCGCGAACTCTTCCTCGGCCACCGTCGCGACGTAGGTTTCCTGCGTTGCGTTGCGGGCGTAGCGAAGCTTGCCCCAGAGGTCGATCTCCCAGGAGATCGCGAATATTCCGCCGCTAAGACCCGTACCAAGGTCCTGGCCGAGTTTGGTGCTGTGACGGCCAGCGGCGCCGATGACCGGCAACAGCTTTCCCTTCGCCGCCTTCACGTACTGCTCGGCCTCGTCCACGCGAAGCGAAGCGAGCCGGAGATCCGGGTTGTTCGCCACGGCTTCCTTGACCAGAGCCGTGAGTTGCGGATCGTTGAACTGCGCGAGCCAGTCGTCCTGCACCGGGCCCATTATCGCGCCAGGCGCCTTCCAGGGCTCGGTGAGGGCGTAATTCGGAAGCGCGTCCTTATGGATTTTGTCGCGTGCCGGTGGCTTCTTGACGCGGCACGCCGATCCGGAAATCAGGCATACGACGACGAGCACTGCAGCGAACAGGGGTTTTGCGTTTCGCATAGTTCGATCAGTGCAGCTTGAGAATGAACCAGTCGAGCTTGGTCGATACCCGCAGGATCACCTTGCGAAGGATGTGGATGATATGACCCGATTGCGTATACACGGCTCCGTGCCCGCGCGCTCCCGCAGCAAAAAACTCGTTGGCGCTGTCGCCGTCGGGGAGAATTCTGACGGCGAATCGGCCTTCTGGAATCGGGTTCGCTCCGGTCTCGGGAATCCGGCCGGAAATCGGCGACTGCCCCTGGCCCGATGCCCAGACAATGGAGTCAACCTTGCACTTGATGATCTGATTCGGATGGGTCTCGAGCGTGATCTCGGCGTCGTCGCCGGGCTGGATCAGGCGCAGCTCGTTCTGATGGTAGAGCGCTATGATCCACTGTTCGTTTTCCACGAAGCTCATAACGGGAGCCAGCGGCAGCGGAACGGCGTACGATCCCGGCCGAAGCTGCAGGTTCACGACGGTTCCGTCCGCGGGCGCGTACACGGTCGTCTGTGACAGGTTCCATTTGGCCTCTTCCAATTTGGCGAGCACTTCGTCGAGTTCCGCCTTGACCTCGGCGATGTCCGCGAATTCTCCACTGGACGTGCGGGCCGACAACTTCTGCCCGGCTTGCGCCTCGCTGGCAGTGGCAGCCGCGTAGGCGGCCTTTGCTTTCTCGATCTCGGGAAGATCCTCGCCCTCGCCCGCAACCGTCAGTTTCTGACGAACCTGAGCTTCGTTGGCAGCAGCAGCCGCGAGTTCGGCCTCGAGGTTCTTGACCTCGGCCGCCGCGTACTCGAAATCGAACCTTGGACCGGCTCCAGCCTCCGCAAGCTCCTTCGTCTGGTTGTAACGCATTCGCGCAAGTTCCAGCTTTGCGGCGATTGACTGCTTCTTGTTCACCGCCGCATCGAGCTCGTCGCCGAGCTGATCCTTGTACGATCGGGCGCTGGCGACTACGGCGGAGGCCTCCGACCTCTTCGCGGTAGCGACGCGCTTGGTGTCGCCTAGTTCGCGCTGGTAGGCCTGTGCGCTGGCAAGCTTGGCGTTCAACTGAGGAATCCGTGCCTCGAGAGTGGCGATCTGCTGCTCGAACGGCACCGGATCGATCTTGAAGAGCACGTCGCCCTTCTTCACCGGCTTGTTCGGCTCGACTGGCACCTCGATAACGCGGCCAGAGACGCGCGGCACTATCTGGACGACGTAGTTGATGACCCGGACATCCGAGGACGACGGCGCCACTATGTTCAGCAACAGAATGAGAACGGTCAGGGCGATGATCGGCAGCGTGATGACGATGACCTGGCTGACGATGTTCCAGGGCAGCAGCTTGAACTTGAAGAAGATCAGCCAGACGAAGAAGGCGTAGATTAGAAGTAGGATGATCTCCATCAGTGTGATCCTCCGCCGGAGCCAAGCTGTGACTCGAGGGCGTTGACGTCGGCAATCGCCTGACGCAAGTCCGAGTTCTCCGGCGACTTGTTCGAGAGGTCGTTCAATCGCTCGCGCAACCGCCGCAATTCATCGGGCACGGCGGCGCTGACGGCCGATTCCGGTTCGTGGCCGTGCGGCACCTTGTCGACTCCGTACGCCGCCTTGTAGAAAACGGGTTTCGAGTAGGCCCACAGCCACGCCAGCGGCCACAGCAGGCCGCCGAAAAAGAGCGACAGGAGGCAGAGTGTCTGGATCGCTGACGTCTGCGGATGCTCCTTCTTCTCGGCGATCTTTTCCGGAAGGATGTGCAAAAGCCAGAAGACGGCGATTCCGACGATCGGAACGACGATCAGCGCAAGCCAGGCGATGGCGTTCGCGAGCGAGTCGAGGGCGTCGCCTTCGAGCACGGACCTGGCGGCGCTGATGCCATGCGCTGCCGAGAGAACTATCGAGTTCATAAAGCTGGTGCCTCCCCGCATTGGGGTCGTTGCGTTCTCAGTCTGTCGACGATGGAGTGTGGCGTGCCAAGCATACTAGAAGTGACCGCAAACGGCGCATATTGGACCTTGGTCCAATTCACGGCCTTTCCGTAGACGGAACCTGCGCGCGGATCGATCCAATACGATCAGGTACGCCGGGGACGTTGGACCATGGTCCCATACTCACGCCGGTCCGGCAGGGCGTAGTATGGGGCGCTAGACAAGGCGCCAGTGCGCGCCTGCTCGTCCTTTCCCGCTAACGCTGCGATCCCATCGGAGGTGCATTGATGAGAGTGAAGCGAATTCATCGCTCGGGGGCGAGTCGGCTCGCCGTTTGCGGAGCGGCACTTGTATTGGCGGCCGCTGGGCTGGCGCCGACGCCCGCGCGGGCGCAGGCTGCCTACCTTTCCGTGACCGAGATCGAGCGACTTGTCGCGCCGATAGCGCTCTATCCGGATCCGCTGATCGCCGAAGTTCTGCCGGCATCGACGTACCCGGACGAGGTCGCGGCCGCCGCGGACTACGTTGCGCAGTACGGCTCGACGGACAAAAACATCGATCGTCAGGGATGGGACAAGAGCATCGCCACGCTGGCTCGCTATCCGGAAGTACTCAACAAGATGGCGGACGACATGGACTGGACCGCCGACCTGGGCGACGCGTTCCTGTCGCAACCGGCCGACGTCATGGATGCGATCCAAACCTGCCGCGGAGTTGCCAAGGAACGCGGCGCCCTCGAGTCGAACGCGCAGCAGACGATCGTCTACGAGGAAGAGAACATCCGCGTTGTGCCTGCGCAGGACGATGTGGTCTACGTTCCGCAGTATCAGCCCCAGGTGGTCTACGTGGAGGAGGATGACGACGACGTGGACTGGGGCGGTGTCGTCGCGGCCGGGGCCGTCAGCTTCGGCGTAGGCATGGCCGTCGGATCCTGGCTCGACTCAGATTGCGACTGGTACGGCGGCGGGGTGTATTACCCGCATTACGGAGGCCACCCGTCCTGGAATTCCTACCGGCACGGCGGGAACGTCAACGTGAACGGCGACGTGATCGTCAACCGTCCGATCAACAACTACAACAGCACCAGGAACTGGAACCACGACTCGAATCGATATCAGAACAACATCAACAGGTACGGCGACAAGTACAACAACCGGTATCGGGACCAGAACAGAGCCCAGAACCGCAATTCCGTACGGCAGAACAAGGTCGCGAACGCGGGCCGAAATCCGCAGAACCGGAACCGCAACAACGCCGCCGGCAGGAACAACGCCGCCGGGCGGAACGACAGGACGGCACGTGACACGGCGGCGTCCCGTGACCTGACGAAGCCGGCGACCCGTGACGCGGGCCGCAACGCTGGACGAACCGCGGATCCGTCTCGAACGGGTAGTGGCGGACGAAGCACCCGCGACACGACACCGGCTCCGGATCGCGCGAAGAAGGATTCGCTCGACAGGCAGCAGATGCAGCGAGACCGGCAGCGGCAGGATAGTGCTTCGCGGGGCCGGCAGGATTCCGGAGCGCGGCCCGGTCAGTCGGCGGCGCCTCGCCGCGAGCCGTCCAAGCCGCCAAGCTACGAACGCGGCAGTTCGGCAAGGCGTGAGAGCGATCGCGGGCTAAGCAGCCGCCAGCAAGCAAATCCGAGATCCAGCGGGGCATTCGGCGGCGGCGGCAGCCGCGGGCAATCGCAACCGAGGATGAGTGGCGGCGGTGGTGGCGGTAGTCGCGGAGGAGGTGGTGGACGTGGCGGTGGTGGCGGGGGTGGACGCGGCGGAGGCGGAGGACGCAGGGGTCGTTGAGGCCCGGTCGCCTCGGTGACGCGTCGATGCGCGTTCACGGATCCGCTAATGAGTTCGCCATCCACCAGGAGAGACAGCAATGAAGACTCGCAAGCAAACGGTTTCGATCAATCGGGCGGCGCGCAATTGGACAATCGCGCTCGCCTTCGTCGCCTTGTTGGCTCAGCCATGCTCGACCGCGCTTGGCCAGAGCACTGGCCAGGACACATACGACTCTCTCGATGCCGCCGTCGAGGCGTTCAAGGGAGCATTCGGCACTCCGGTTTCGAGCGTCCCCGGACCGCGCACGCGAATTTTCGGGACCGAGTTCACCAGCTTCTCGTCCGGCGAGGCCGCCCAGGACAACGCCGAACTCGCGAAACTCGACAAGGCCGTGAAAGAGGTCGTGCGCCCGGTGATGATCAATCCGAAGCACGCGGTTCTGTTCATCGGCGCCCTCAACTGGCCGTTTCCGATTCCGGTCATCCAGAACGCTGCCGGGAAGTGGTTCTTCGACACCGCGGCCGGCCGCGAGGAGTATCTGAATCGCAGGATCGGAAGGAACGAACTCTCGACCATGGAGACCCTTCGCACGTGCGCCAGAGCGCAGGTCGAGTATGCCGCCGTGGATCGCGACGGGGACGGCGTGCTCGAATACGCTCAGAAGTACCTGAGCACGGACGGGACGAAGGACGGCCTCTACTGGCCTTCGGCGGCCGGAGAATCGATGAGCCCGATCGGCGCGTTGATCGCGGGAGCGATGGACGAGGGTTACGTCGCGGGTCAGAAGTCGTATCACGGATATCGCTATGCGATCCTGACCTCTCAGGGCGCGGCAGCCGCCGGAGGCGCGAAGGACTTCCTGGTCGACGGCAACATGGTTCGCGGCTTCGCCCTTCTGGCGTATCCGGTGAGCTGGGGATCGTCGGGAGTAATGACGTTCGTCGTAGGGCCGGACGGCCGCGTATTCGAAAGGAACCTGGGGCCGTCGACGCCGGAGGCCGCTGCTGCGATCACGACTTACAACCCCGATGCTTCGTGGAAACTGTCTGACGACTAGCGAGTGTCATGGACGCCGGATTGCCATGTACGTGGCCGCGAAGCGATAGCAAATGAAAATCGGGTGTCGCTGCGGATCGCTTCACTAACCGCAGCGGCACCCGGCTTTGGCAGGCAACCGCTCCGTAGCCCTGGCTACGGCTTCCGCCATAAGTTGTCGAGTCGGTTCCGGTCGATTCGCGTAAGGTTCGGATCGACAGGTACTCAGTCAGGTTCGCGGTCTACCGGCTGAAGCGTGGCGATGGTCCGCATCAGCGTCGATTTTCCGCGCCGTTCGGGCCGAGCAGTCCGAAAAGGCCGCTCCCGATCGTCAGGCTGACGTCGTCGAGCGCGCGAACTCCGTTCGCGTAGGTCTTCTCGAGTCGCGAGATGGTGAGCAAGCATCTGCCTCCCTCATGCAGGTCGCGTTTCACGGCCGGGGTTGTGTTCGTCCGGCCGGCTTACGCCCGAGTCCAGCGAGTTGTTCCAGCCTGCCCGGACCGGTCCTGAAGCCCTGTCCGTCTTCACCCCGGCCCTACGAGGCCGTCGTAGATGCCGTCGTCATCCGGAATGGCGCCGCGAATGCAGCACAGCCGCCGGGCGAATACGCCGGCACGCTCGAGCGTCTCCTGCGGCGCCCAGCCGTCTAGCAGGCCCAGGATGCATACGGCCGCGAAGCCGTCGCCCGCCCCGACCGTATCGGCGAGCTCGCCATCGAGCGGGCGTCCTTCGACTCGCGAGAGAGTGCCGCCAGCACTCAGCGACCACGCGCCGCCGGCACCGCACGTGACAATCACCGACTGAAGCCGGAACTCGTCCACGAGGGCCGCTGCGTGCAACTCGGGATCGCCGCCTGGCAGGCCGAGACGGTGCGCGACGATTTCCAGCTCCGCATCGTTCAGCTTCAGAAAGTCGGCCGCCTCGATCGACCGGCGGATCGTTTCGGTTGTATCGAACGGCTCGCGCAGGTTGATGTCGAGCCATCGCGGACACGCCGCTGCCTCAAGGACGGCGTCGAGAGCGGCACGACTGGTTGCACTCCGCTGCGCGAGCGTCCCGAACGCCACGACAAGCGGCGACGCCGCGCGAACCGCGGCCGAGGACTCCTCCGCGTCGATCGCGTCATAGGCCTGGCCGTCGACGATCTCGAAGCGATGGCCGCCATCCCCAAGCGTGATTCGGACGCGCCCCGTGGGCAGATCCCGGTCGCGCTGCACGCCGCGTGTGTCCATTCCGGCGCGCTCGATGGCCTCGAAGATTCGGTCCCCGTATGCATCGCGGCCGACTCGTGTGACGAGCAGGGGCGCGATGCCAAATCGCTCGAGGTGATACGCCACGTTGAATGGCGCGCCGCCGAGAACGGCGCGGTCTGGAAACTCGTCGACGAGCGTTTCGCCAAACACCGCAACTCTGCGTACCGTTGCGTTCATCCCTTCACTCCATTCAATCCCTGGTCAGCGCGTCGTATCATCGCGCAATCCCGGCGAAAAGGAGCATTGCGATGCAAATCGACGATCCGAAACCGGCGCGCGCCAGCTTCACTTCAATCGAACACAGCACTCCGGACGACTGGAAGATCATCGTCTCGCAATTCGTACCGTTTGCGCAGGCTCTTCCCGATCGCGTCCTCGCGCACCTCCGGTTGCTCGAAGGC
This sequence comes from Blastocatellia bacterium, assembly GCA_021463145.1. GTDB lineage: Bacteria > Acidobacteriota > Blastocatellia > UBA7656 > JADIYM01 > JADIYM01. Next base: position 36,293 of record JAJTWZ010000042.1, read on the forward strand.
GACTACGGAGGATTTCCGGTGGATCGGCTGACTCACTGCCTGCAGACGGCAACGCTCGCGCAACGCGACGGCCGGGACGAGGAGTACGTCGTCTGCGCACTCCTCCACGACATTGGAGATACGCTCGGGTCCTACAATCATCCCGAAATCGCGGCGGCAATACTGGCCCCGTTCGTATCGGAAGAAAACCGGTGGATGGTCGCGAATCACGGGGTTTTCCAGGGGTACTATTTCTTTCACTACCTCGGGATGGATCGCGACATGCGCGACGCGTTTCGCGACCATCCGTGCTACTCGAGGACGGAAGAGTTCTGCGCGAAGTACGACAGTCCGGCTTTCGACCCGGCTTATGCGACCGAGTCGCTCCCGTTCTTCGAACCCATGCTGCGGCGCGTATTCGCCCAGCCGAAGAACTCTATCTACAGATTGCCGGAAGGCTAGTCCGCTGATTCACATTGATTGCACCGCCAGAATTCGACGCTGTGGATCGCTGAAGGCTTCGTACCTGCGAGATGTCGCCGCGATCGACATCGCCATCAACCTTCAGAATTCCGGAACGCCGGCGAAGGCACTATTAGACCGTGGAGCGGTCGAAGGAAACAGCCGTGGGTCGCGGGAGCGAGTGCAACGAGCGCACACGACCCGCGGTACCGCCGCCAACCTCGGTCCGACCACGGAGCGGTCGCATTGGGTTCGCAGCTCGAAGCGTACGAATCTCGATCTTCGGCCAAAAGTAAAGACGCCTCTTTGCCAGGACACAACGTCGATTGCGTCGCCACCGACGCGCAATGGGACGGACGATGCGACCGCTCCGCGGTCGGTACGACGCGGCGGGTGGTTCCGCGGGTCGCGCGCTTGCTCGCTGCACTCGCCGCGCGCGACCCACGGCTGCTATGAAACACAGCCGTGCGCTGACGCCTGCACTCCGCCCGTTT
>JAJTWZ010000043.1 GCA_021463145.1 Blastocatellia bacterium
AGGGCGGATCGCTTCGCTCACCGCCCTGACCCCCGGCTATCTTCTGTGACCGCTTCGCGGTCAAAGCCGCGACCCCCGGGCCGGCCGTTACGACCGTTTCGCGGTCAAAGCCGCGCCCCACCGAATGAACCCGCCCGAGAGTTTCGTAGCAGATCCCCACGCGCCTGCGGCGCGCCCCGTCGGACGAAACGAGCAGTGTTTAAGGTCCGCGGGCCAATCTGAAGCGCCGGAGCAACGGTGTTTCCTGTCAACGTGGAAATGCTTCGAGCTTGGCCTTTCTAGAGGCAAACGGGTCCGCGACCGCGGAGCGGTCGATGCAAGAGCAGGGGGTCGTGCGCTGACGAATTTAGTGAGCCTACGCGCGCGACCCGAGGGACGGCCGCAATCGAGGCACGACCTCCGTCAACCACAAACCAGGGACGTCTCGCGAAATCGCATTTCTCGAGTCACAGAGTCCGGCCGAAGCTCGGTGTCCACTTCACGCGCTAGTCCTGGAACCTCAGCATAAGCGGATGCGCGAGCACGTCCTTCGCTTCCTGCTCGGGCGAGTCCGCGATCAACGCGCTGAGCTGCTTGCAGGCGTGCGCATCGATGCCGAGAGCGAAATTCCCGGTCACTATCTTGAACTTCTTCGACACCTGCGCCGAGAGGTAGTTCGCTACCACAAGCGCCGCGCGTCGCGGCAGGGGCGCTTTCCGGCGGCCGAGCGCGACGCAGGCCTCGTCCTTGAGCGGCTGGCCGAGATCGAACTCGGAGCCACGCTGCCCCGTGGCAATCTCGGCGACGATCGAGATGGCCGTCTCGTTGCCGCTGTCGAGCATCAATTCCATTGCCTGGAACAGATGTCGCTTCAGCGATTCCGTGTCGTCGATCGTGCCTGCCGGGTAAGCGGCCGGATCGACCGCTCGCACGACATAGGGCACGCATTCGCGCCCTCCCTGGTGCTTCAGGGCCGCCAGGGCAGCCGTCCGCAACTGAGGTTGATCGCTGGTCACGAACCGCCCGACGGCCTCGATGGCACGCTTCCTCGTGCTGTCGTCGGGCGCATCGATGCGTGACAGCAAATAGAGCAGGTTTCGAGTCAGGTACCAGGGCTGTGCGCTCGCGACCGACGGCGCAAGACGGTCCACCAGCAGGGGCATCGCTTCGGCGCCGTAGACCTCGAATGCATTGAGGAACAAACGTCGCCGGTCGCGTCGCTTCTCCTCGGCCAGCACGAGCAAAGCGTCGAACGGGTTCAGATAGCCGAGCGTCCGGACCATCGGCGCCGCCTCCGCCCGCCGCTCCGAATCCTGCAGTACTTTGGCCAGCAGTCCCTCGTTGATGTCCGTTTCGCGAACCGCGGCCTGCACCTCGAGGCGTCCTTCGGGCGAGATCTTCAATCTATCGAGCGATTCGTCGATCAGTGAAAACACGCGTAGCGCCTGCGGCACGCGGCCGGTGTTGAAGATGGCCGCGCCCGCGCGCGCGATCCGGTGAAGTGCCGTGTGGATCGGCAGGCCGACACGGGTCGACATCGCGGTCTGCAGATCGGCGAAGACGCTCTCGAACACATCGTCTGTCATGTAGGCCTCGTGCTCGAGGCGAGCGATCGCCTTCTCCTGCCCCGTCTTCAACGGATATCGGGCGCCCTGGATCTCGATCGAGTTCTCTCCGCCAGACGCATCGGCAGCCACCGCGACACTGCGGGCAAGCGAGGAGCGGAGTTCGCGCAGCCCGGCGTGCAGTCCCCCGGCCTCCGACGACGGACACAGGCTCGAAAGGCCCGGTCCGATCGCGACCAGGAAAGAGTCGGGATCGAAATCCCTGACGGCATTCGCGCGATGTGCATCGACAATTTTTCGGAGCGCGTTGAGGAAATACACGCTGCGAGGCTGATGCGACAGCCTGGCCCGTTCCTCACCCCACGCCGCGATGAGCTCGGCGACGTCCGAGGCCTGCACGTGGAATGGCGCTTCCGTTCTGAGCAGCCACGAGAGCGACTCTCCAACGAACATCGACGGCCGAACATCGTTGAGGAAGTCGAGGAAATCGCTCCTGGCGCGTAACCCGGCGTCCTGATCGTCTGGTCCTTCCAGCGTCACGTCGTCCGTCATTGGAATTCACCTTCCGGCATAGTGAGACTTCGGGAGCGGGTCTACCTTCGCGTTCCGTTGATACTTCGATTGGGACGAACGAGTCAACGCGGCAAAGAGCCCGGTCAAACACCGCAGATTCGCATTTTGGCGCACTTTGTGCCGCTGTGGTATCGTGGCGGCGAACTCAGCTCACACCATCTCACCATATCCGACCTGGAGATCGATGCCATGAAGTTGCGCGCAATCGCGTTTGCTCTCGTGACCGTGTTCTGCATTGCGACTGGATGCTCCGGACCTGCTTCCGGGCCTCCGGGGGCTGGACCCACAGGCGTCGCCAACCCGCCTTTCGAGGGTGAACCGCCGGCCGAGCCCTATGTCTACGAGGGAGAGACCGGCGTCTACGGCGGGATGCTCGTCATCCCAACCGCGCAGGATCCGAAGTCGTTCAACGGTCTTACCGCGGGCGAGACGTCGACGACCGGGATCGTGAATGGTCCCATCTACTCGGCGCTCATCGGATTCGACAACATCGCGCAGAAGATCGACAACGGCCTCTGCACTTCGATCGAATCGTCGGAAGACAAACTGGTCTGGACGTTCAAGATCCGAAAGGGTGTGAGATGGTCCGACGGAGAACCGTTCACGGCGAACGACGTGAAGTTCAACTTCGACGTGGCGTTCGACAAGAACATCGACAATTCGGTCAAGAGTTCATTCGAGCAGTCGGACGGGACACTTCCCAAGGTCGAGGCCGTCGACGATCTGACGGTCAAATTCACGCTGACGGAGCCGAATGCAATCTTCCTCGACAACGTCGGATCGACGTATCTCGTGCCCAGGCACAAGTGGGAAGAGTCGTACAAGAAGGGCGAGTTCGCCGATCGGGCCTTGACGATAGACACAAGGCCCGAAGACGTCGTCGGCCTGGGACCGTTTCGTCTCAAGGAGTTCGCCTCCGAGCAGCGCGTCCTGATGGAGCGCAACCCGTACTACTGGAAGGTCGACAAGAAGGGCCAGCGTCTGCCTTACCTCGATCGGGTGATCTTCCGGATCGTTCCGGACATGAACACGATGCTAAGCGTGTTCCAGAATGGCGAAGTCGACATGCACTGGAACGTCAGGCCCGAAGACTACTCACTGCTCAAGCGCGAGGAGCAGAACGGCGACTACACCGTGCAGGAACTGGGGCCCGGCTACAACGTGCTCTACATCATGGTTAACCAGAACACCGGTAAGAATAAGGCTGGAAAGCCGAATGTCGACCCGGTGCTCAGCGAGTGGTTCAGGAATGTGAAGTTCCGTAAGGCTCTCGCGCACGCGATAGATCGCCAGGCAATCATTACGACTGCGTTCCAGGGACTCGGCACCCCGGTCGAAACATTCTGTCCACCGGCGAACAAAGTCTGGTACGACAAGGATGCGTCCGTCAGTTACGACTACTCGCCCGACAAGGCGAAGGCGTTGCTCAAGGAGGTCGGCCTCGAAGATCGCGACGGGGACGGCGTAGCCGAAGATGCCGCGGGCCACAAATGCGCATTCCGGCTCGTCACCAACAGCAACAATCAGGCTCGCGTTGCCGCGGCAACCGTCATCAAGGAGAACCTCAAGGCAGTAGGAATCGACATTACGTACCAGGGCGTCGAATTCAACTCGATGGTGGACGCTCTCCAGAAGACTTTCGACTGGGACGCCGCCATCGGCGGTTGGCAGTCCGGAAATCCACCCGATCCTGTACTGATGAAGAACATCGTCCTCTCATCCGGGATGCTTCATTTCAGTTTCCCGCTCCAGAAGTCGCCATCGACCGAGTGGGAGAAGCGGATCGACGAGCTGATGATGGCCAACGCACGGACGGTCGACCTTGCCGAGCGAAAGAAGCAGTTCTCCGAGGTGCAGCACCTCTGGTCCGAGAACCTCCCCGAGATCGATCTTCTCGTTCCAAACTATTTCGTGGCCGTCAAGAACAAGGTCGGGAACGTCCGATCGTCTCCGCTGGCGACGTACACCTACTGGAATATCGACGAGCTCTACCTCAAGAAGTAGATTGCCTTGCCTCCGCGTGGCGATTCGCCGCGCGGAGGCGCGTCGCCCATGAAGACTTTTCTGCTTCGCCGCTTCCTCGCGATCGTACCGCTCATCCTCGCGGTGACCTTCATCACGCAGGTGCTCCTGATCGCGTCGCCCGGCGACTATTTCTCCACGCTTTCGGAAAGTCCGAGCATGACGCCGGAGCGGCTCGAGTTCCTGCGTGCCAAGTACCATCTCGATACCGAGAATGTATTCATACGTTACTGGTACTGGCTGTCTGGAGTGCTGACTGGCGACTTCGGTTACTCGTTCAAGTACCAGACTAGCGTCTGGTCGCTCATCGGCGACCGCATCCTCAACACGCTGTTGCTCGCAGTCGGCGCGCTGCTCATCTCGTGGGGACTCGCCATTCCACTCGGCATTCTGTCCGCAGTGAAGAAGGACAGCATCGTCGATCGGCTCGCGGGCGGACTGTCGTTCGTCGGCCTGTCGATCCCCAGCGTTTTCTTCTCGCTATTGATGGTGCTGTTTGCCGCCAAGACCGGGCTGTTCCCCGTTGGAGGGCTTCACGATCAGGTGTACTGGGACTTCATGACGCCCTGGCAGAAGTTCGTCGACGTGATCTGGCACCTCTTCCTGCCCGCTACCGTGCTCGGCACGATCGGGATGGCGCAGTACATGCGGCAGATGCGAGCCGAGATGATCGAAACGCTCTCGCAGGACTATATTCGAACCGCGAAAGCGAAGGGGCTTTCGCTGCGGACGGTGCTGTTCCGGCACGCGCTCGGCAACGCGATCAATCCGCTCATTACTTTGTTCGGGTTCTCGTTCGCCTACCTGCTCTCCGGCGCCTTCATCACGGAATTCGTCTTCGCCTGGCCTGGAATGGGCCGGCTAACGGTTGACGCGCTCATCATCAAGGACGAACCGCTCGTAATGGCTTCGATAGTGATGGTCACGGTAATGCTCGTCGCCGGCAATCTTCTCGCCGACATCCTTCTCGCGGCGGTCGATCCGCGAATCCGACTGGAGTAGCCGGTGCCGTCGAACGCAACGTCTATCGAATCGCCGCCCGACGGGTCCGGGATGCCGTCCGGATCGGCGTCCGCGGTGGTCAACCGCACCCCGTGGCAGATCCTTTGGCTCAAGCTCGAGCGAAACCGTGTGGCGATGGCGGCGATGTGGTTGCTCGTGTTGCTCTACGCCCTTGCGGTGTTTGCGGACTTCATCTCGCCGTATTCGTACGACGCACAGGACGCGAAGCGTTCGTTTCATCCACCCCACCTGCTCGGCCGAATTCACGTGGTCGACGAGCAGGGCAACTGGGGGCGTCCGTTCGTTTACGGCTCGAAGCTTGCGAACGTGTACGACAAGGAGTACTCCGAGGACAGGTCGGCTAAATATCCGATCCGGCTCTTAGCCGAAGGTAGCGAGTACCGCCTGCTCTGGTTCATTCCGATGAAGACCCACCTCTTCGGCGTCGACGAGCCTGCGCGGTTGTATCTGTTCGGCGGCGATCAGTTCGGGCGCGACATCCTGTCTCGCATTCTCTATGGCGGCCGGATCTCACTGTCGGTCGGCATCGTCGGAATCGCCATCTCTACGTCGATCGGCATGCTGGTCGGCGGAATAGCCGGCTATTTCGGGGGCGCGGTGGATTTCGGACTGATGCGGCTCGTGGAGCTGATCCTCGCGCTGCCCAGCCTCTACCTGATCCTCGTCCTCCGCCAGAGCTTCGGCGCGAACATGTCCTCGACGCAGCTGTATCTGATCATCATTCTCATTCTGTCCTTCATAGGATGGGCCTCCATCGCCAGGGTCATCCGCGGCATGGTCCTTTCGATCAAGGAACAGGAGTACGTCATAGCGGCGCAGGCGCTCGGCTTCAGCAGGATGTGGATCGTGCTCAGGCACATCCTGCCGAACACTTTGTCGTTCGTGATCGTGACGGCGACGCTCAGCGTGCCGTTCTACATTCTCGGCGAGGTTGCGCTCTCGTTTCTCGGCGTTGGCGTCCAGGAGCCAGAGGCTTCCTGGGGCAACATGTTGCAGGCGGCGCAGAACCTGAGATACCTGACCGACTACTCGTGGATCCTGACGCCGGGGGTTTTCATTTTTCTCGCGGTGATGGCGTGGAACGTATTCGGCGACGGACTGCGCGACGCCGCGGATCCGAGGACCGAGCGATGAGTGCGGAGGCCGCCGCAGGGCGCCCGTTGTTGTCGATTCGGGACCTCAGGACGTACTTCCATACGTCCGACGGCATCGCCCGATCGGTTGACGGCGTTTCATTCGACATATTTCCGGGGGAGACGCTCGCGGTCGTTGGCGAGTCCGGCTGCGGCAAGTCCGTCACTGCTTTCACGATCATGGGTCTCGTTCCGGTTCCACCGGGCCGAGTGGAGGGAGGCGAGATTCTCCTTGGGGACCGTGATCTGCTGAAGTTGCCGGAGTCGGCGATGCGCGACGTGCGGGGCAACGACATCTCGATGGTCTTTCAGGAACCGATGACGTCGCTGAATCCTATCCTTACGATCGGGCGCCAGATTTCGGAAGCGATTCTCAGGCACAAGGACGTCACGAAAGTAGAGGCGCGGCGCCTTTCGATCGAGATGCTCTCCCGAGTCGGCATCCCATCGCCCGAGCGGCGAGCGGACGAGTACCCACACCAGCTCTCGGGTGGAATGAAGCAACGGGCGATGATCGCAATGGCGCTCGTGTGCCGGCCCAGGCTCCTGATCGCCGACGAGCCGACGACGGCGCTCGACGTTACGATTCAGTCGCAGATACTCGATCTGCTCAACGACCTGCGTGAGGAGTTCGAGATGTCGGTGCTGCTCATCACGCACGATCTCGGTGTAGTGGCGGAAGTGGCTGACCGGGTGATCGTGATGTACGCGGGAAAGGTGGTCGAGTCGGCCGGCGTCGTGGATCTGTTCGAACGGCCGGGACATCCGTACACTCGGGCGCTTTTCAGGTCACTGCCTTCGCTCGAGCATCGCGGGGAAGCTCTGCAAGTCATTCCGGGCAACGTCCCCAACCCGCTCGACTTCCCGTCCGGATGCAGGTTCCGCACGCGTTGCCCCATCGCGAGGCCGGAATGCGCGACGACGGATCCGCAGCTGATTGAGGCCGCGCCGCGGCATCTGGTCGCGTGCCCGTTCTCGAGCGATGGAGGCGACGCGCAATGATCAAGCCCGGTGCTCGTCCGCTGCTCGAGGTTGCTAATCTCCAGAAGTTCTACCCGATCAGGAAGGGTCTGATCCCGCGTGTCGTGGGCAACGTGCAGGCCGTGGGCGACGTTTCGTTCTCGGTAGCAGAGCAGGAAACTCTCGGGCTCGTGGGCGAGTCCGGTTGCGGGAAAACGACTGTCGGACGGTGCGTGCTTCGTCTGATCGAGCCGACTGGCGGCTCGGTGAGATTCGACGGTGCGGACGTACTGGCTCTTTCGAGCGGCGAGTTGCGCGGGTTGCGCCGCCGGATGCAGATCATCTTCCAGGATCCGTATTCGTCCCTGAATCCGCGCCACACCGTTGCGGAGACCGTCGGCGATGCAATGCGCCTTCACGGTATCGTCAAGTCGCGCGCTGCCGTACGCGATCGCGTTTCGCAGTTACTCGAACGTGTCGGACTCAATCGGAACTACATCAACCGTTATCCGCACGAGTTTTCCGGTGGACAGCGGCAGCGAATCGGTATCGCGCGCGCTCTTGCCGTCGAACCCGAGTTCATCGTTTGCGACGAGGCGGTTTCGGCGCTCGACGTCTCGATACAGGCTCAGATTCTCAACCTGCTCTCGGAACTCCAGCGGGAAATGAAGCTCGCCTACCTTTTCATTGCGCACGATCTGTCGGTTGTGCGGCACATATCGGATCGAATCGCGGTGATGTATCTCGGCCATATCGTAGAGGAGGCGGGCACCGACGACCTGTTCGCCTCTCCGGCGCATCCCTACACGAGGGCGCTGCTCTCGGCCATTCCGATACCGGTGCCGAAACGCGCTCGTACGAACATCCCGCTCGAGGGAGATGTGCCGTCGCCGATAGACCCGCCAAGCGGTTGTCATTTCCGAACCCGCTGCCCGCTCGCAACCGCGGAGTGCGCCGAGGCCCGGCCGCCCCTGGTCGAGATCGGACCGGGACATCGAGCGGCGTGCATTCACCTGGATAGAATCGATGAGCTGCCGATGCCGTTTGCGTCCAGCCTCGCGCGTGAGGGCTCCAGGTGAATCGCCGCGCGGACCTGGAGCTTGATAGATGAACGAGGAAGCGCCGGAGTCTGCGCTCGCCGGATCTCGAGTCTCGCATTACACGATCGAGAGAATGCTCGGCCGCGGTGGGATGAGTGCGGTTTACGCAGCGCGTGACGCGAGGACCGGAAGGGAAGTCGCGCTCAAGGTCCTCAACCACGACCTTGCCGCCGACCCGCGATATCTCGAGCGATTCCAGCGCGAAGCCGTTGCATTGTCCGCTCTCAGCCATCCGAACGTCGTCGAAATCCTCGACTCGGTCATCCTTGCGGACGGCAGGCCAGGCATCGTGCAGGAGCTGCTTTCGGGCCCTACGCTCACCTCGTGGATCGGATCGACTGGCGTTCTTCCTCCCCGCCAGGTCGCGGAACTTCTCGTGCCGGTCTGCCAGGCCGTGTCGGTGTTCCACGACGCCGGGATCGTGCACCGAGACCTGAAGCCCGACAACCTCGTATTCCCGGAAGCGTCCGCGATGCCGGCGTCGATCAAGATCGTAGATTTCGGAGTCGCTCGCATCACCGAGAGCGCCGCGTCGAACCTGACCGGAAAGAACATTCTCGGGACGCCCGAGTACGTCGCGCCGGAGATCATCGAGGGCAACACGGCCGATGGGCGCGCCGACGTCTACTCGCTCGGAGTGGTGGCGTACCAGCTATTGACCGGCGCGACTCCGTTCACGGGCGCGACGGTCGGTGCGATCCTTATCCAGCACCTGACGAAAGTACCGGCGCCGCCTACCAGTCACCGGCCGGATCTGGGGCAAGTGGTCGACGAAGTCGTGCTGCGGGCAATCGCCAAGGATCCCCGCGCCAGGTACTCGACGGGTCGTGAATTCGCGGTGGCGCTCGGTACGATTGCTGGCTAGACGACCTCGTCTTCGGCCGTTCGCAGAGACACGGCGGCCAGACCGCGATTCTCCGCGGCGTGCAGGAGTTATCCCGGAATCGTTCCTTCGAACCCTCCAACACCCATCACGTCATCCAGCAGGGTGTCGACAGAAGTGGGCGCGGATCCAGATGGCCGGTCGCAGAAGATCCTGAGAACCTCGGCCACGATGCGAGCCTGGTCCGATTCCTTCATGTCTCTAAGTCCGGAAAGGCTGGCTTCGGGGACCTCCACATCGACGGCTTCACGTGCGACCTGCTCAGGCGTGGCCTCAGATATCGTGCAGCAGTAGGCCCACGCAAACGCATCGAGCCGTGCCTTCGGCGACATTGCCAGGAAGTTCTCGTTGCGAAGGTCCTCGAGCGTCTTGTGGGCGAGCGTCTGAGCCATCGTAATCTGGAAACTGGACCGGCGAGCTTAACGGCGAATGATCGCAAAGGCGCGTAACGGGGGTCAACCCGGGTAATGAACGGAGCCATTCCGGCCGATGAGTTGACGGGAACGCGGATCGACTGGTTCACGGTCCCCCCAGAGTGCGATCTATGTCGCGATTGGCCCCCACGCTGATTCTGCTCGGGATGATCTGCCTCGCCGCCTCTCCGGGTGTCGCGCGGGCCGGTGCATCTCCGGTTGCGATCGACTCTCACGAGTCGCCGCTGCGGCTCGCTTCGGGCTGGCAGGAGATACGAACGGCGGACGGAGAATCCGAGCCATCGGCCGGCGATCCTCGCTGGAGCGGCGTCGATCCCTCCGATGTGCTTGGCGCTACAGGATCCGTCAGCCACGCCGGGGTCACGTGGCTGCGCACGTCGATCGTCCTGTCACAGGTCACGGCAGGCACGAACATTGGTGTGCGGGTGGGGCCCGTGGAGTATGGCGGCGTTTCGGTCCACGTGCAGGGCCGGCTTGTAGGTGCATTCGGACCGTCAGGGACTGGACAGCCACACGTGCTGCCCCGTCCCTTCACATTCGACTTGCCGGCCGAGCTCAGGTCTTCTCCACCGACCTGGATCGTGCTGCGCGTCTGGCGGGATCCGGAGTACGCCGGGATTCCGGAAGCTCTCGGATCGACCGAACGTTCGAGTGTCGAAATCGGGCGGTCGACAGAGTTACGGCTCGAGACGGAGCAGGCGCTGTCGGCTGCATTGCTCACGCGGGTCGACATCCTGGCGCTTGGCATCGCCTTCGTACTCGCGGGTCTTTACCACATACAGCTCTACTGGCGGCGGCGCGAGCAGACCGGGTACCTCTGGTTCGGCGCAATAGCGGTGTTTGCGTCGCTAAACATGATTTTCGCGAGCGTCTGGGGCAAGGCCGCCCTGCAGCCGCTGACGGCGTTCTTCATCGCCCGGACGGCGTTTCACCTCGCAGGCGCTGCATGGATCGGATTCATATGGACGATGTTCGACTGGCGCATCGGACTGATTCCGAGAGCGTTCATGGGCCTGCAGATTGGACTTGCGGCTCTCACCGTCGCTGCGCCGTCGTTTGTCCTGATCACGCTCGCCGACTATCCGGTGTTCAATCTGATTGCGGTACTTGCCTTGTGGTTCGTACTGATCCCCTACAAGGCGATCCGCGGCAGTCGCGAGGCCCGCACCATCTGTGTCGGCGTCGTCTTTCTCGCCTCGGCGCGACTGTGGCAGACGCTCGGTGGCCTGGGCTTCGTCCCACCTGCAAACTACGCGCATTGGGGTTTCTTTGCGCTTCTCGTGTCCAGCTCGATCTCGCTCTCGAACAGGTTCAGCAGGGTTCACGAAGAGCTCGACGAGCTCAATCAGCGCCTCGAAGAAAAAGTTGCCGAGCGCACGGCCGAGCTTGCGCAGACCGTCGAGAGGCTCAGGGAGTCGGAGCGCCTCGCCATCGAGGCGCGTGAGTCTGCGCAGGTCGCCAGCGAGTCGAAGAGTCTGTTTCTCGCCAGCATGAGCCACGAGCTCCGGACGCCGCTCAATGCGATCCTGGGCTTCGTTCAACTTCTCCGGCGACGACAACCGTTGAACGAGGAAACCCGGCACGGACTTTCGGTGATCATGCGGAGCGGCGAGCATCTTCTCTCGCTGATCAACGACATACTGTCGATCACGAAGATCGAGGCGGGCCAGATGTCGCTCAAGGAAGAGCCTTTCGACCTGCACGGCCTGGTTGACCATCTGGAGATCACGTTCCGGCCTCGCGCCGAGGTGAAGGGCCTGGAACTTCACGTTCGGCGCGATGACGGCGTGCCGAGGTTCGTCTGCGGCGACGACGGCAAGGTACGACAGATCCTGATCAACCTGCTGGGCAATGCAGTGCGGTATACACAGGCCGGGCGCATCGAGTTGAGCGTCTCGAAGTGCGACGGTGAGACCGCCTTCACGGTGAGCGACACTGGATACGGCATCGCCGAGGAGGAATTCGACCGGCTGTTCACGGCCTTCTCGCAGACGGCGAGTGGGCTGAGCGCGCGTGTGGGGACCGGGCTCGGCCTTGCGATCAGCAGGGCGAACGCCCGCTTGATGGGTGGCGACATTACTGTGGAAAGCCGGCTCGATGTGGGGTCCAGGTTCGTTCTGACGCTTCACCTTCGAGAGATCGAGGCATTCTCGCTGGAACCGGCCAGTCGCGTGGACGGACTGGAGCCAGGGCATCCCGACGTGAGAATCCTCGTGGTCGATGACGTGACGGAGAACAGGCACATACTGTCGTCCCTGCTCGCCGATGCGAGGTTTACAGTCGCCGAGGCGTCGACCGGCCGCGATGCAATCGCAAAGTGGGCGAGCTGGAAACCGGATCTCATCTGGATGGACATACGGATGGCCGGTCTCGACGGAATTGACGCCACGCGGGCAATCAGGGAGAGGGAAAAGGAGTCGCAGCGTCGATGCGTGATCATCGCTCTCACGGCGAGCGCCTTCGACACCGACCGTGACGTGATTCTCGATGCCGGTTGCGACGACTTCGTGCCAAAGCCGTTCCTTGACTCGGTCATCTTCGCGAAGATCAGGGAGCACCTCGGGGTTCGATATAGTTACACCGGCGAGACGGAAGAATCGGCCGGGACCGGTCAGGCGCGGTCGGGAGGATACGGGATCGATGTCGACGCGCTCTCGGCCCTTCCTGCTGAGTTACTGGATGGGCTCGAGCGGGCCGTCCGCGAGGGCGACGCCGAATCCGCCATCGAGGTGTCCGGCCTCATCGAGGAACTGGACGGCAGGCTGTCCGGAGAAGTGCGTGTCCTGGTCCGCCAGTACAGGTTCGACGAGATAGCCGACGCGTTGGAGGCGGTCCGGCGCGGCACTGGGGTCTGATTGCAGCCTTGCGGCCCCGTGAGCCCGTGTGATACCTACCGTCGGTTCGGACGGAGGGCTGGGGGCGCTCCGTCTTTCCCATCGAGGTTGAACAGATGTCAAACACCCAGAAATCCACGTCAGACGTGCAGCCCTGTCCCAATTGCGAGACCGAACTGCCGGTTCCGAAGTCCACTCGCTCGTTCATCTGCCGCGAGTGCGATGCAATCATCAAGGTAATCGCGACCGACGACGGCGCGGTCCTGAAGGTCGTGGGAAAGTCGGTCGAGGAAGATCCCACTTACCAGTCTTACGAGGCACAGGTGGCGGAGCTGGTCGCCGAGCTCGACGATCTGCACAAGCGCTATGTTGTAGAGATGGCAAAGAAGCCTGGTCCTTCCGCTTTTCGAATCGGACTGTTGGGGCTCGTGGCGTTCATCGCCGGAGCGCTCACGACGATCTGGAGCCTGTCGATTGGTGGAGTGATCGGAGGACTTGGACTGCTGGTCGCCGTGGCGGCGTTCGTTCTGCACGGCACGAGGATGGCGGCGTTTCAGTCGCGTGCGGGCGAGATGTCGAAGGCAATTGAGCGCATCGGGCACGAACGGGACGTCATCCAGCGTAAGGCCGCGTTGTTGAAGGTCACGATCTAGAGCGTCTCGTCGACTTTGGATCTCGGCAGTTCCTCGCCGGCCGAACCCGGCCAGTCGAGTCGAAAGGACGTCGGCCCTGATTCGAGATCGGGGTTACGCCTTCCCGTGACAGCGGTCAGGATTCGTCAGCGGTGCTGCGCCGTCCCGTGACAGCGGCCTGGGTTCGTCAGCGGCTCTGGGCCGACCCGTGACAGCGGCCTGGATTCGTCAGCGGTTCTGCGCCGCACTGTGACAGTGGCCTGGGTTCGTCAGCGGTTCTGGGCCTGGTATCTGGAGGGCGCCGGAGCAACGGTGTTTCCTGTCAACGTGGAAATGCAGGGTCGCGCAAGCAGCAGGGCCCACGATCGGAAGGCCCGAACTCGGCCTCGAATTGGTAGGCCGTGAAACTCCGCGACCGCGGAGCGGTCGACGCAATAGCCGTGGGTCGCGCGCAGGCGAGTGCAACGAGCCTTGGCGCGCGACCCGCGGAAACGCCGCCCTCATCGCGCCGACCGCGGAGCGGTCGCACGGACACCATCGCGACCAGAACGGCGGAAGTTGCGTAATTTACGAACCAGTGCGACCGCTCTGTGTCGCATCGATTCGGTGAGCACGCGTCCAGTCCAACAAAACGGACGGTGTCCCGGCCTTGAAACCGGGACCCACCTATACGCCAGGCATCGCCTTCTTCAGCGGTTTGAGCAGGAAGAACAGCACGACCGCCATGAAAAGAGCCGCGGCAGAGAGCATCAGCCAGAAACTCGAGTGCAGCCAGTACGTCCAGAGCACGCCGATCTGGGTGAGCTTGTTTCCAATGGCCGTAGCCACGAACCATCCGCCCATCATGAGCCCGCGCTTGCTGATCGGTGCGACCTTCGACACGAGCGACAGGCCCATGGGCGACAGCATCAATTCGCCGAGGGTCAGAACCCCGTAGGCTCCAACCAGCCAGAGCGGCGATACCTCGAACGCGTATGGATTGTCTCCCGTGACCGTGGCTTCGCCGGTGCGCGCCGCAATGAACAGGATGAAGAACGCGACACCCGTGAACACCATTCCGAACACCATCTTCGTCGGCGTCGAGGGCTCCTTGCCCTTCGAATCCAGCCACTTCCAGAACGCGACCAGCGGGAAGGTGAGCAGAATCACCCAGGCCGGGTTGATGGCGTTGGAAATCGTGCCCGAGAAGTCCCACGCGGTGTTCTCTTCCGCCCAATATGTCATCGTCGACGCGTTCTGATGGAAGACCATCCAGAAAATGATGACGACGAGGTAGATGACGATCAGAGCGCCGATTCTCCGGCGGTCCGGTACCAGATCGATTGCCATCGCCGGCGCCGGCGTGTGCACCCTCTGGTCGAGTCCCGCAACCGCCCGATCCATATCGATCTGTGAGCCTGTATCGGCAACCTCCGGCTTGGGCGCTTCGACATATCTCCGGAACTGTCCAAGAATCCAGACCGAAATGAGCATGCCGAACGCCGCAACCGCGAACGCGACGTGCACGCCGTAGACGCGCTTGACGACCTCGGCCACGAGCGGCGCCGCCGTCGCACCGACGTTGATGCCCATGTAAAAGATGTTGTAAGCGCGATCCTTGAGGTGGCTGCCTTCGGGATAGAGGTTGCCGACCATGGTCGACACGTTCGGCTTGAAGAAGCCGTTGCCGATGACGAGGCAGGCGAGGGCCGCGTATACGATCGGCAACGACCTGAACGAGAGCAGAAGATGGCCTGCCATGAAGAAGAAGCCGCCAATCATGACCGCCCGCCGATACCCGATGAACTTGTCGGCTATGTACCCGCCAACGAGGGGACTCAGGTACACGAACATCGAGTAGTTCGCGTAAAGCGTCGTTGCGTCGGCGGCATCCCACCCGAATCCTTCGACCGGATCTCGAAGGTAGAGCGTGAACAGGGCGACCATGGAGTAGAAGCTGAAGCGCTCCCACATCTCCGTCGCAAACAGTACGTATAGGCCCTTTGGGTGCCTTTCGGCTACCTTCGCCATTCTTGTATTCTCACTTGGGTCGAGGATGGAAGGAGAGCCCGGCCGTCAAATACGCGAGCCCCCGGAGGAAACTCGGCGCGCTAGTGACCGCCGGCGGCCTCGGTCGTCGAACGATCGAGCATGCGCTGCACAGGTTTCGCGAGCAGGAACAGGCCGACGCCTATTGCGATGGGGAATCCGGTCATAAGGAGGAAGAAGCTCTCCATACTCATCTCTTTCGTAAGCCCAACGGCCTGGCCTGCCATGAAGTTGCCGATCGACGTGGCCAGGAACCAGACACCCATCACCAGCCCGACCAGGCGCTGCGGAGCGAGTTTCGTCATCGAAGACAATCCAACAGGGCTCAGGCAGAGCTCGCCGCACGTGTGTACGAAATAGAGTATGACGAGCCAGTGCCAGCCAACGAGCGAGCCACCGGCGATGATCCTGGCTGCCGGGACCAGCACGAGGAATCCGAGGCCGACCCCTACCATTCCGAGGCCGAACTTGACGATGGTGTTCGGCTCCTTGCGCATGCGGGCAAGCTTGATCCAGACCCAGGCGAACAACGGACCCAGCAGGACCACAAAAACCGCATTCAAGGACTGATAGTAAGTAGCGCCGAACGCAAATCCGAAAATCGTCCGATCCGTATGACGATCCGCGAAAAGCGTAAGCACCGAACCCGCCTGCTCGAAACACCCCCAGAAAACGCACGCCGCAAAGAACAACAGCGCTATCACGATTGCTCCGCGGCGTTCACTGGCGTCACGCACGCCGAAAAGAAGGAGGCCCCCAAGCGTCAGTACCGCGGTCGCCAGCAGGATATACCCGAATGCAGACCCGACACGCTCAGGAGTGAGTTCCAACACGCCCGCCGCCGAAAGCCCGACGATGACGAGAGGCAGCACGATGAATACCAGCAATATCCCAACAAGGATCGATCGATTCCGGGATCCCTCGGCGGCATCTTTCGGAGGCGTAGGCCGAAGACCGGCGTCGCCAAGCCGCTTTCGGCCGATGACGTACTGAACGAGCCCGAAGAACATTCCAACCGCCGCCGCCGCGAACGCGAAATGCCAGGCGGAGTTCGGCGAAATGCCAACCGACGACAGGAGATTCCTAAAGGCCGGACTCTCGGCAATCAGTCCGCCGCACACGATCGGCGCGAGAAACGCGCCGATATTGATCCCCATATAGAAGATCGTGAAGCCCGCATCGCGCCTCTCGTCGCCTTGCACATAGATCTGCCCCACGATCGAACTGATGTTCGGTTTGAGCAAGCCGGTCCCGAGCGCGACGAGCGCAAGCCCAAGGAAAAACATCGGCAACTGTGGGAAAGCCAGGCTGATGTGCCCGCACATGATAAGGACTCCGCCGATCAGCACGGAGCGCTGCTGTCCGAGAAAGCGGTCGGCGACCCAGCCTCCCGGCACGCTCAGCATGTAGACCATCGCGGTGTACGTGCCGTAGATCACGCCGGCGCGCGCATCCTCGAAGCCAAGTCCGCCACTCGTCACTGGCGCGACCATGAACAACACCAGGAAGGCCCGCATTCCGTAATAGCTGAAGCGTTCCCACATCTCCGTGAAGAAGAGGGTCATCAACCCTCTCGGATGTCCGGCGAATCCGGACGTGTCGCGTTCGGCGGTCGGCAGGGCTTCGGCTGGAGTCATGATCGGGCGAGTTCTCCTGAGATGCGCGGTTGTGCGTCAGGCCGATGGCGCGCCGGTCGGCACTGGCAGGGAAGCCAGTGTACAGGCTCGGATCGACGCGGAGTTATGAACGTTGGGAGCGCCGGATCGTTGCATGCCGCCCCGGCGCCCGCGCAGTCTACCCCGATTTGCGAAACTCTAGCGAGAAAATCGCGAATGAGAATGGGCGCATCCGTGCGATCTCAACCGATAGACAAGGGATGGACCGGTACGTATCGTAGTGCGTCTGTCGGCTGGTCTGCGCACCGTCACGGAGGCGCTCCATTGACCAATACTTCACTCATCGAGGTTCGAATGCATATGAAACGTGCCGTACTCTGCGCGCTGGTCGCGCTGTTGTTCGCCGGAGTGCCGGCGCCGGCTCAGACGAAGAAGAAACTCACGCTCGAGGATCTCTTCGATCCGGCAAAGCGAGTCAACTTCAATGGCGTCGTGCCTGCCATCACCTGGTTGCCCGACGGGAATTCATATCTGCAGGTCGTATTCGGGCCGTCGGCGGCGCAGGGAATCACGCGCGTGGATGCAAAGACCGGGACGGCAGCGCCCTTCCTGGACACGAACCAGATGCGCAAAGCCGTTGGCGCTGTTCCGGGAGTCACCCCGGAAATGGCGGAGTCAATCTCGAATCGCCGCGGGTTTACCTTCGACGCAGAGTACGGGCAACTTCTGACAGGAATCGGTGACGACCTGCTCGTCTACGATATCGGCAAGGGGAAGGCCGCGCGACTGACGTCGGCGCCCGGTGAGGAGGAGAACCCCTCTTTCAGCCCGAACGGGAAGTTCGTCGCGTACACCCGTGGCGAGGATCTCTATTGCGTCGACGTCGAGACGCAGCACGAGCGGCGACTGACGACGGGGGGCGGACCTGACCGGCTCAATGGAAGGCTCGACTGGGTCTACGAAGAGGAACTCTATGGAAGGGGCCAGACAGGCGGATATTTCTGGAGCCCCGATTCGAACTCGATCGCCTATCTCAGCTTCGACGAGACGCCGGTTCCGTTCTACACCCTGATCGACGACGCGAGGACCGACCAGTCCTCGGAAATCACGCGCTACCCGCGGGCCGGCGACCCGAACCCGATAGTGACCCTTGGCGTGGTGCCCACTATCGGTGGGTCCACCACATGGATCGATCTCTCGAAGTGGGAGGCGCCGGACAGGCTTGTCACGCGGGTCGCGTGGTCGGCTGACAGCAAGAACGTCGTCTTCCAGATGCAGAACCGCATCCAGAACCGGCTCGACCTCGTGGCGGCCGACAGAAACACCGGAGCCGGAAAGCCACTGATCCACGAAGAAAGCAAGTACTGGCTCGACACCGTCGACAATCCGAACTGGCTGCCTGATGGATCGTTCCTCTGGCAGAGCGATCGCACCGGTTACCGGCACGTCTACCACTACGCGGCCGACGGAAAGCTGATCGGCGCCGTAACCACCGGCGACTGGGACGTGCGTAACCTGTACGGCGCGGCGAAGGACGGATGGGTCTACTACCAGAGCTCCGAGCAGTCGCCGGTCGAGAATCACGTCTACCGGATCAAGCTCGATGGAACGGGCAAGGTGCGGTTGACCGAAAAGGCGGGTGATCACACCGCCAATTTCAACAGCCAGTTGACGCAATTCGTCGACGTCGTCAGCGACATCAACACGCCTCCACAGGCGAACCTGCATTCGAACTCGGGAGCGCTGGTCCGCGTCATCGAGAAAAACACCGTAAGCGCGCTGAACGACTACGCGCTCGGTGCGATCACCTGGCACCAGCCGAAGACCCGTGACGGGTTCACGATGGAGGCCTACATGATCAAGCCGCCCGACTTCGACCCGAACAAGAAGTATCCGGTCATGTCTTTCACGTACTCGGGACCGGGGTCACAGTCGGCGAGAAACCGGTGGGGACGCTCGACGATGTGGTACCAGCTTCTCGCGCAGCACGGATACATCATCTGGGTGTGCGACAACCGTACCGCGAGCGGCAAGGGGCTGGTGAGCCAGCACACCGGGTATCGGAATTTCGCGGTCGGCGAGCTTGCGGATCTGGAGGAAGGGGTCGCCTGGCTCAAGTCCCAGCCGTATATCGACGGAAGCCGGATCGGGTTGTGGGGGTGGAGTTTCGGCGGGTTCATGACGTCGTTTGCGCTCACTCACTCGACCTCTTTCAAGCTTGGCATCGTAGGCGCACCGGTGACGGACTGGCGTCTCTACGATTCGATCTACACGGAGCGATACATGGGACTGCCGTCGGACAATCCCGAGGGCTACGACCGGACGTCGGTGCTGAAGGCGGCGGACAAGCTCAGCGGCAAAATGCTGTTGATTCACGGCGCCGTCGACAACAACGTGCATCCGCAGAACTCGGTCCGGTTCATCGACCAGTTACAGAAGGCCGGCAAGCAGTTCCGGTTCATGACCTACCCGCAGTCGCAGCACGGCGTGTCCCATCCGCTGCGGGTCAAGCACATGCAGCAGATGATGACGGACTTCATCCTGGAGAATCTGTAGGACTGGAAAGGACCTGAAGAGGAATCACGCGAACGGCCCAACGAAGTACTGCCGTGAATCCTCTTCAGTTCCCCTCGGTCGCGTCCAGCTCTCTACGCGTGCATCTTGCGGTACTTGATCCGGTGCGGCTGGTCCGCGGCCGCGCCAAGGCGCTTTCGCCGGTCGGCCTCGTATTCGGCGTAGTTGCCCTCGAACCATTCGACAGTGCTGTCGCCCTCGAACGCGAGGATGTGCGTCGCGATCCGGTCCAGGAACCATCGATCGTGGCTTATGACGACGGCGCATCCGGCGAACTCGAGCAGTGCCTCTTCCAGAGCGCGCAATGTGTCGACGTCCAGGTCGTTCGTAGGCTCGTCGAGCAGCAACAGGTTCCCGCCGGTCTTCAACAGCTTTGCGAGGTGAACCCGGTTGCGCTCTCCGCCCGACAGGTCGCCGACCTTCTTCTGCTGATCGCCCCCACGGAAGTTGAACTGCGCGACGTAAGACCGTGAGTTCACCTTGCGCGTGCCGAGCTCGACCTGCTCGTTCATTTCCGAGATTTCGTCCCACACGCTCTTCTTCGGATCGAGCGCGTCACGGCTCTGGTCCACGTAAGCGAGCTTCACGGTCTCGCCCACACGCAGCGACCCGGATGTCGGCTCCTCCTGGCCCGTTATCATTCGGAACAGGGTAGTCTTGCCGGCGCCGTTCGGACCGATCACGCCGACGATGCCTCCACGCGGCAGCCGGAACGACAGGTTCTCGAACAGAAGCCGATCGCCGTAGGCCTTCGAGACGTTCTCCGCTTCGACGACGACGTCGCCGAGTCGCGGACCGGGCGGAATGAATATCTCCACCGACTCCGGAAGCTTCTGTTGCTCGGAGCTCAGCAGCGATTCGTAGTCACGCAGGCGAGCCTTGCTCTTGGCGTGCCGCGCGCGCGGCGCCATGCGCACCCACTCGAGTTCGCGCTCGAGCGTGCGGCGGCGCGTCGTAGTCTGCTTCTCTTCGAGGTCGAGCCGGCTCTTCTTCTGTTCGAGCCACGACGAGTAGTTTCCCTCCCACGGAATACCCGATCCGCGGTCGAGCTCGAGGATCCAGCCGGCCACGTTGTCGAGGAAGTAACGATCGTGCGTGACTGCTACTACCGTTCCCGGATACTCGTGAAGATAACGCTCGAGCCACGCTACGGACTCGGCATCCAGGTGATTTGTCGGCTCGTCGAGCAGCAGCATGTCTGGCCGTTCGAGAAGGAGCCGGCAGAGCGCGACTCTTCTGCGTTCTCCACCCGAAAGGACCGACACGTCGGCGTCGCCAGGCGGCAGGCGGAGCGCGTCCATCGCGATCTCGAGCCGGCGGTCCAGGTCCCAGCCATCCGCAGCCTCGATAGCGTCTTGGACAGAGGCCTGTTCGTCGAGGACTGCGGTCATCTCGTCGGCGTCCATCGGTTCGCCAAGTCTCTCGTTGATGGCGTCGAAGCGATCGAGCAGGGCGCGGACGCTGGAGACCGCGGTCTCGACGTTGCCGAGGACGTCTCTGGTGTCGTCGAGTACGGGTTCCTGAGCGAGGTAGCCGACTCGGACGCCATCGGCCGGGCGCGCGTCGCCGGCGAAATCCGTGTCGATGCCGGCCATGATCTTGAGAATCGTGCTCTTGCCCGATCCGTTCAGGCCGAGCACGCCGATCTTCGCGCCTGGAAAAAACGACAGGTAGATTCCCTTCAGGATCTCGTTGTTCGGCGGATAGACCTTCCGCAGGTTCTGCATTGTGAATATGTACTGGTAGCTCATCGGTGGCGGAGACTCCTTGTCGCGTGACTCAGGTTGGTTTCTGGACCGGACAGACTATCAGTACCGGGAGCGGCGGCGAGTGGGTTGTGTGCGCGAGGATGCGCGCGACGGTCACTCGTCGAGCGCCGACCCGCTCGCTGCCGCTCGCGGTCCCGATGAGCGCGCGAGGGTGACTCCGGCGACGTCGACCCGCTCGCTGCCGCTCGCGGTACTGAAGCCGCGCCCGTTACCGGCGCTCGTGCCTACGACCTGCTCGCGAGCAAGTCGTTGAGCGCGCTAACGGTATCGGGATCTATCGCCGGCATCTCTTCGTCTCCGGTAAGCGCGGCGATCGCCTTGATCGTTTCGAGCCCGTACGCGGTCTTGCGCGCCTTGAGCTTGGCTCGCAGTTCCGAGCGGCGGATGTTGAGCAGCCTTCGGTGATGCTGAACGCCGGTCTGGATAAGCTCGCTGGCGCTTGCCGCCATCGCGGCGATACGGCTTCGATCCCCGAACTTGAATCCGCAAGTGCATCTGGGCCGGTCGGCGAGTAACGCCTCGACTTCCGCATCGCATTGGGTCTCGCGAAGAGTCGAGATGAGGTTCGTCACCTCAACGAGATAACTCGGATTGCCGATGGACAACGCCGACAGTCCCTCGAGCGCCTGCCAGGACTGCGACTCGATCAGCGCGTTGGACAGCCGGTCGATTACCGGAGCGCTGACGCTGCGGTTGTGCTCGGTCGAGTAATACTTGATGTATTCCGTGCGGTAGGCGTCGAACGCGTCGTTGAACGCGATGCGACGGGTTTCGTCAACGAAACTCTCCGGCTTTTCGAGCCATTCTACGAGGGTTCCACGTAGCGATTCGACGTCGGCGTCCTCGAGCGTCTCGGCCTCGGCCAGATAACGCCTGAACACTTCAGTCGAATCCAGCCACGCAGAGAACCGTTCGAGCCATTCGAGACGCTGCCGCGCCTCCCACAATCTATCGTGAGACTCGAAGACCGATTCGAGCGCGTCCGACAGTCCAATCAGTGAGCCGGAACCGACGGTTCGCCGCACGCTGAACAGTGCGACGTCGAACTGTTGCTTGGCCTCGAGCGCCGCGGCAATCTCGCCGCTCTGGAATCCGCGTTCCCCGAAGAGCCGCACCGGCGCGGAGACGTCGCGCGCAACGCCGGCCGCGTACCACGTCTCGAGGCGCTGCAGCCAGTTCTGCTCGTCGCGGATGAGCATCATGTCGTTAACTTCTTCACGTGTCTCGGCCGAGAGGTGGGCGAGCCACAAACGATCGATTCGGGCCGCCGAATCCACCGTACAGCCTGAGTCTCCGGCGGTTACGGCCTGAGCCATCGGCGCAAGCACTTCGGCCGGAATAAGCCTCACGACGAGACTCTCGTCCCGAACGGGCTGCACGACCTGTCCCATCGGGTCCGAGCGTTCGTGCGTGACGAGCATGCCCCGCTCGATGTAGACACGGCTGAAAACTGCCGCGGCCTGTTCACGGAGGTCCCTGCGCAACTCGGCCAGCCCTGAGAAGCGGTTCGTCCTGTCATCGGATTCGAGACGCGAAACGGCAAGCCACTGTTTGAGCACCTGGCGTCCGGAAGGCGTGGGAGCAGCCCCAATCCAGCACGCCGTATTCGCAGACTCGCCGACCACTTCGCGTGCCTCCGACCACGACCTGCCCGGCGCGAGGATGACGAGCCGGGGGCGGTCTGGCATGTCGGGGACGCTGCCGTCCGGTAGCCTGGGCTTGAGCGCGACGGATCCGGGCCGCTGCGAAATGTCCCAGAGGTCCGATCGCCCGCTGCCGCCAGTCAGCGTTCCGAGGGGCCAGTCGGCAAAGAACTGTCCGCCGAACCCGAGCAACGCCCAGTTGATCTCTTCTTCGTCGTCGATCGAGTCCGCGAGCTCGTCGATCTGAACCTGGATGGCTTCGCGCTGGCCGGATACCAGCGAGTACCGCCGGAGCATTCCTTCGCCGCTCGCGACGATCTGTCCCCGGCCGAGCGACTCGAGCTGCTTCAGCACCGCGGCCATGAACACGTAGCTCGACCCGCTTCCGTGAAGCGAATAGAGCAGCACGCTGTTCGTGAGTGTAATGACGTCCACCGGAATGTCGGCGATCGTGTGCATGATCATCGACTGGAGCGCGAGCCGTCCCCACAGGCGCTGGGACTGACCGAGCCTCGGAAGAGAGTCGGTCAACAAATGGTCGTACGCCGCGAAGATCGGCCCAAGCGACTCGACTCGCCGCAGCTGCGCCTCGTAGTGCGCGAACATGTCGTTCAGGGCGAAGAGACTCTGCGAAGGACGCCCACGCACGCTTTCGGCGGCACGCGCGGCAAACTCCGGAAACGAGAAGTCCTCGATCCAGCGGTGCAGGTGTCCGCCGATCGTCCACGTCGAAACTTCGAGCGGGTAGAGCTCGATGAACTCGTCGTCGCTGTAGTTGAGTTCCGGCAGTTTTTCGCGAAGACGCCCCAGAACCTCGAGGATCTCCCGGCGCTGCCGCGCGTTCTTGCGAAGAACCCGGCTGGCCGTGGCAGTCCGTACCGTGTGAGCCGGCAAATACTGAATCTGGAAGTCCGCGTGCAACGCAGCCATCCATCCGCGGCCGTCGGCCGAGTTCGCATCGTCGTAGAGCAAGCCGCTACCGGCCACGGAACAGGTAGACAGGGGCATCGTGCGCGAGATCGTTCCGAGCCGGGTCATTGTCTGCAGGTTGTCGTAGGCATAACGCCCAGCGCCACGAAGCCATCGGTCGAGGTCGTCGATCGCAATGATCAGGCGGTGGTTTCGAGGAAGTGACATTGCCGCTTCCGCGATGATGTCGAGCCAGGAACCGGACGAATCCTCGACGTCGTTATTTCGGAAGGTCATGCCGCTAGTACGGAAATAGTCGATGATGAGCCGCTCGATCGTCGATGCGAGGCGGCGGCCCTTTCCACAGTCCGTAACCCGAATGACGTGCGAAGTCAGGTCGCCAAGCCCCTTCCTGATCTCGGTGAGTCTCGAGTGCATTTCGGCCGTTGGCTCGACCTCGAGGAGGCTGACAGCCACCGATAGAAGCGTGCTCTTTCCGCAGCCGGAACTTCCGACGATCAGGCAGTTCTTCGGTTGCTCGGTCAGCCCGGCCAGCCGCTCTACAACACGCGTGAGCGCATCGCCGAGGTCGTACGTAAGAAGGAAGGACGAAATGGCGCGCTCAGGTGCGGACGAGCCTTCGGCTACTGGGTTCCCGACCGGGACTATTTCAACTAGGTCCTTGATTCTACCGCTCAAGATCTACTCCGACTGGCGTTGGATTGGCCTTCATACTCTGTTGCCGGCGAGATCGAGGCTGCGCCGAACTGTTCGATGGAGAACCACGCAGCACGTATCGGCAGGAGGATGGGGGCGGATTAGTACAAAATTCCGATTTCCCTATTCTCGTGGGCTGACGCTGTCTGCCCGCCAAACGAGTGGCCAGCGGTGTGGGGTCATTGGGAAGCGATTCGATCCGAGCCGTTCCCCGGCTCGATCCTTGAGTTCGATCGCGCCAGCGGCGTCGATTGCAGCTGCGATGGAGGTCGTTTCGCAAGGGTGGGCGGGAATCGGAAAATGCTCGACCGCTGCGGCGGTATCGCTGTCGTTCGTTTCGTTCATCGGGATCGGCTCAGGGTCGGGCCGGCGATGCCAAAGCCGGAGGCTACCACGTATCGGAAGCCAGGTTCGGGCCTCGGCCCACTGTCGTCGGCTCGAAAGGTGTCGGCATTAGGCTCGACCCTTCCGTGCAACGCAGAAATCTCGAGGTCAGTATCGTCGCCGGCCCCTGTAACAGCCATCGCACAGCGCGTAGTTCGACATCGCCGGCATTGCGGCGCCGCACTGCTTGCAGCGCCGGAGGCGTCCGCGCTTCCGTAGCGTGCGTTCGATGTACCTGTTCAGGATCGCGCGCTGGCGGTCGCACTCTTCCAACTCCGGGAATCGCTCCGGATATCTGTACGCGAGCCAGGCATACACCGTCAGCAACTTCACCTGGACTTCGGAGTGGTAGAAGGCCTCCGGATCCGATTCGCCGGTCGTCCGCTCGTACTTCGACGGCAACCGGTCGAGCCGCGAGCGTCGCCCCTCGGCAAAGGCCGCCATCCAGAGTTGATACGACCGCATGATGAAAGCGTTCCTGGTGTCGACCGGAGCGCACGCGAACACGAACCGGTCCTCGAGCGGCATTCCAGTCGCATCGGCAAGCGCGGCAAGCTCCATCATCTCGTCCGGAACCGACGCAACCAGTTGGGCGGCGTCGAATCGAATGCGCCGGCGGAAGAGATCGAGCAGCCGTCCGAGGTTCCTGGAGTCGAGCACTTCGCTCATCGTCAGAACGTGCTGGAGTCCTGGTCGAACCTGTGCGCGAATCGGCAGCGGGTCCGGCGGGTGTTCGAACGCGGCACGTACGGCCACAAGGTCCGCGTGCGTAAGCGCGCCGACGAATCCGGCGTCGTGCTTTCCGTAGCGCCCCGCGCGCCCTCCGATCTGTCGGATCTCGGATGGAGTCAGGCGCACCTCTTCGCGGCCGTTGAACTTCCAGGTCGAATAAAAGACGACGGTGCGGATGGGCAGGTTGAGTCCGAGCGCGATTGCGTCGGTAGCCACGAGTACTCTGGTCTCGCCGGTCCGAAATCGCCTTGCCTCTTCACGTCTAACCGGTGGCGACAAGTTTCCGTAAATCACCGACACGCGATTGCGCTGTTCGAGGTGCTGCTTGAGCCCCAGCACGTCGCGGCGCGAGAAGCAGACAACGGCCGTTCCAGGTTCGACGTGGTCAAGATCCGATGCCGACTCCAGCACTGCGAGCGGGTTGAACCTTTCGACGTGTCGCACCGTGAGGGGCTCACCGAGGTAGCGCGCCAGATCCTCGACGAGGGGAACGCAGTCCGGCGAACCCGTCATGACGATTCGCCTCGCTGGCGCGCCGACTACCGCCGCCGACCAGGCCCAGCCGCGGTCCAGGTCCGAGAGCAGTTGCACTTCGTCGATGACGGCAGCATCCACGACGCGATTCGGGTCCATCATCTCGATGGTACTGCTCCAGAATGTGGCGCCTTCGCGCAGGTCTCTTTCCTCACCCGTCAGAAAACTCGTTGCACAGCCGCGCTTTTCGAGCTCCTCCTGCCCTTCGAGCGCGAGCAGCCGAAGCGGTGCGAGGTAGATCCCCGAAGCACCCTCCGCGAGGGCGTTGAGCGCCTGATACGTCTTTCCGCTGTTCGTCGGTCCGACGATGAGCTCGAGCCGGCGCTCCATCGATCTAGCGGTGGTGAAAAAATCGGCGTAGCGGGCGAAGTTCGCTTCGGTCAGCAAAGTTTGGACGGCTTCAGTTTCCTTCGCCTGCTTCACCAGCCGTTCCACGAGCGAGCGAACGCGCGTGAGGAGCGACTCTGCATCGAACGACTTCGAGGCAAACTCGTTTCGCAGGAGTGTGACGACTGCGGCACGATCGAATCCGGCGACCCCGTCACCCCGGCCGATCTGGTGCGTGACGCGATCGAGCGTGCGTTCGATGTCCGCGCGCTCGTCGTCGATCGCCTCGGCTACGAGGACGTCCGCGATGCCGGCCGCAACATCGACGGGCTCTCCTAGGATGGCCTCGCGCAGGTCGCGCGGCATCTCTATTCGCCTGTTGAGAACTGCCGAGAAGTCTGCACCCAGGACCGAGTATTCTACTCCGGTGACGTATGCGAGCATTGGCGCCTTGCGCTCGCCCGCAGGTACCCAGGAGCCCGTGTGCGAGGCACGGCTCGCGCGAAACATCTCGCGCCGGCAGGACCAGATTGCGTCGCGCGCCATCTCCCTCAACGCCGGCAGCACTCTTCCGAGGGCGCGCGCTCCGGGTTTCGCGAACCGCTCGACGGCCGATTCCGTCAGCGAGCGTCGAATACCCGCGGCGCTTTCGGGATCGACCAGGGCTGCCGTCTCCTCGATCAGCGCCGAGGCTTCGGCCACGCGCGCATAGATGGTCTGCCGCAGGGCGGACGCAGCCGCGGATCTGGCCGCCGAAGCGCGCTGTGTGACCTCGGCACGGAACGAAGCGAGGTCGGTCATCAACAGAAGCGGCCGCAACTCGTCGTCGATCTCGATCTTCGCCAGATCGACGCCGTGCTGTGCGACGTCCTGCCCAAAGGCCGTGAACCGTACATCACCGGTGACGAGAATGTCGGGTACTCCAAGCCGAACGCCGGCAATGCCGTCAAGCGCGCGCACGAGCCGTCGCGGTACGAGCAGCCGTTCGAGCGATTCTCGTGTGATAGAGCGGGCATCGGTCGCCTCTATTCGTTTGGCGAGCGAAGCGCGCTCCTCTTCGGTAAGCCAGGGGTAGGGGTCCAACAGGCGCGCGATCTCGGCACGTCGGCGCTCGATTCGCTCGGCCTCGAGGCGCCGTCTCTCCTTCCTGTGATCGGCGACCGCCTCGGCCGCGGCCTCGAACGCGGGAACGTCCTGGATGCTGACGAATAGTGCGGGCTGTCTGCGAGGACGTTCGGGCCGGATGCAGACGTATCCGAGGCGCTCCGCGTCGCGCGCCGATCTTGCGCCGAGGTCGCGAAGCGTCGTCGTTCTCTCGGCGAGAAGGTCCGCGTGGATCGTCGAGACTTCCGGAAAGAGCGCCGCCTGCCATTGGCTTGGAGATCTGTTCATCGCTCGCTGAGGATGCCGCCTTCGACGCTGTGTCTCAAGTGGGCAAGGCGAGGGCGCCCGCCGCAACGAAAAAGTCGAGGCAACTCTCGCGTGTTCGGACCGTATGGAGTCAGTACACCTTTACCACGGAGACACCTGAGATGACCCGTATTCGTCCGACCGCGCGCTCCTTCGCAGTCTTGACCGCGGCATTCGCCCTTTTCGCTCCGGCTTTGTCCGTCCGTTCACAGTCCACGTCGGCCCCGGCAGTGGCTATGGCATTGTCGAGGGAGGAGAAGTCGGCGGCAAAGGACGTCGACGAACGTGACATTCGTGAGTTCACGATCGAGCTTGCCGCTCCCGCAATGGAAGGGCGAGCGACCGGCGCACCTGGAGGCGAAAGGGCCGCGGCGGCGATTGCCGCGCATCTGGCCAAGGCCGGGTTGAAGCCTGGCGGCGACAACGGCACCTTCATGCAACTGGTTCCGTTCGTGGCGCGAACGGTGTCGCCGGAAACTACGTTCGAGGTCGGCGGTACGAAGCTCGCGTTCGGTAAGGATTACGTGCTGGCGCCGCCGCTTCCGGCCGAGGTGAAGCGGGTGGAGGCCGAAGCCGTACTCGCTGGATACGGAGTGGTCAGCGAAGAGTTGAAACGCGACGACTTCGCCGGGCTCGATGTAAAGGGCAAGGTCGTTCTGCTGATTGCCGGCAGGCCGGCCGGCGTCGACGAGAAAGCCTGGGCCAAGGCCAGCGGGCAGATGTCCGTGATGACCAACGTCGTTTCTCGCGGGGCGGCGGGCATCGTGGTAGTCGGATTTTCCGGCGGGTCACGGCCGTTCGCGTCAATCGCTGACTACCTTTCTCGCCGGAGCGTGGCTCTGGCAGGAGCGCAGGGGATGTCGCTTCCACTGCCGCCGATCGTACTGACGGGCACAGAGGGTGCGAGGAGCATTTTCGCGGCGGCTGGGATGAACTTCGACGAGGTAAGCGCGAAAGCCTCAGCCGGTGAGGCGGTTTCGAAAGCTCTCGGCTTGACGGCAAAGCTCGTTGCCGCTGCGGACAGAAAGGAAGTGAAGGGGAGCAACGTCGTTGCCGTGCTGCCGGGGTCGGATCCGGTGCTAGCGAAACAGGCCGTGGTGATTACGGCCCACTACGACGCTTACGGAATGTCGGTTGGCGGGGGCGTGTACGCCGGTGCGGCCGACAACGCGCTCGGCGTTGCCCAGTTGATGGCGATCGCGAAGGCCGCGTCCAGGGCCAGGCCGAAGCGAACGATGGTCTTCCTTGCCGTTTGTGGAGAGGAGCACGGACTGCTCGGCGCGAAATACTGGACGGAGCATCCGACGTGGCCGATTGCCGACATTGCGGCAAACCTCAACTTCGACGGGATTGGCACGGAGATATATGGTCCGGTGGAGCGCATCGTCGGATTCGGCGGCGAATTCTCGTCGCTCGGGCCTCAACTCGAGGCGGTTGCAACGGCGTTCGGTGCTCGTGTAATTGCGGATCCGATGCCGGAGGAGAAAGCGTTCCTCAGGTCGGATCACTATGAATTCGTGAAGAAGGGAGTGCCGGCGCTAATGCTGCTCGGCGCACCCGGAGGCGACGAGCAGCAGTGGATTGCCCGGGCGAAGAAATGGCTCGAAACGGATTACCACCAAGTGACGGACGTCGTCCGGGACGACTGGAATTGGAGAGGAGCGAAGACGACGGCATCCATCGCCCTCGTAGTGGCACTGCGAGTGGCAAATGCCGCCGACGTACCGGTGTGGAACGCGGACTCGAAATGGCAGCGGGCCGCGCCCACGTCTGACGGCCGGCCTGCTCCCGGGGCGTAGCCGAACTACCTTCGGAGGCCGGAGCCAGGGACCTGCGCGAAGCGCCGTGCTGAAAGGCGCTACTCGCAGGTCGCCCGTTCGGAATCACTGGCGAGAGTCTCGATCGCGCTACCGGTCTCCATCGCGATTCCGGCTCTCGAGTTCAGCCTCGACGTCGTCGGGCAGCTCCGACAGGAAGTCGAGCCCGGTGGCTTCCTCGATCGCGTCTACCGTGGTCTGGTAGGTGCGCCAATCCACGTGCCTCGCCCCATCCCGATTCGGCATCGACACGGCGATGACGCGCGTGTTCGGATCCACGCGCGCCAGATCGTCGTCACCTGCCGGAAGCACCAGGACTACTTTCCAGACGGCCTCCGGCGCAAACACCCGCGACCCGCGCGGGAGCTGCGTGAACGGTCCCGAGCCGCCTGCGACGATGTAAAGCTCGTTACCGTCCCGAGCAAGTTCGCGGCACATCATCTCGAGGTCGTTCCAGGGCCCCTGGTTGTTGTCGTCTGCCTGCGGAAGCACGTTCGTCAGCAGGAACGTCGCCGCGTTGTCTTCCCGGCTGGCCGTTCGATCCCCCGACGGGCACATGTGGCCGCGACCGAATCCGCTGCCGCGGAAATCCCTGGACGTCGCACGCGGAAATCCCTGCGGAAGCGAGTCGTCGGGTTGGAAGTCCGAGCGTGGCGCGGGTCCGAGGTCGGAAGCTTCGAGGTGCCACGCGACCCAGTTGGGAATGCAGCGCCGCCGGTTGTACGACAGCACGTACTGCGTTCTCTCGATCAGGTAGTCGTCGGGCGTCGTCTCCGCGGCGTCACTCGGCATTCCGGGCACGACGTTCAGTTCAGCTCGGGCGACCCTGGCCCGAAACCCCGGAGGATTCACCTTGCGCCGCGCCTCCTCCGGCGCTACCTCACGGCCGAGCGGTGGGGCCGGCGAGCACGATCGCAATCCCGCAACGAGCAGCACGGCGACGACGATCACGCCTCCGGCCGCCCACAACGACATCGAACGGATTGGCGCCGCCATACCTCAGGCAACGTGCTGCAGGAGGTCCAGACGGGACTGCTGCTTGCGGATCTTCCGGTCGAGTTCGGCGAGTTTCTCGGCGACGAGGTCACGGCCCTGTCGCGCTGCGTCGAGCGCCTCGCGCCATAGGTCGTGGAACTCCGAGCGCTCGAGCGCTTCGATCTCGCGCTCGACATCGGCGAGCCGGCGTTCGCCGACGGCAATCCGGCGCAAAAGGCGCGCGAGATCGCTGCCTGCTTCGGCGCCGACGTCCACGTCTGCAAGCAGGGATTGGAGCAGGCCGTGGTCTCCGTCCCGATACGCGCGGTTCGCTTCGATCATCAGTTCGTGACGGAACGCCGCCTCGTCTTCGTCGTCGGCACGGTCGGGATGCATCTCGAACGCAATCCTGCGAAACAGCCGCTTCAGACCGGTGGAAGGCGTGTGGCAGCTCGAGACGTCGGCCTCGGGGAAATCCTCGCCGTACTCTGCAGCGGACCGCTCGGCTCGCAACCTTGCGGCCTCCGCGCGTTCGGCCAATTCGGAGTCCTCCGGCGACATTGCGGACATTGCCGCGAGGATGCCTGCTTCCAGCCTGTCGAGTTCGACGTATCGCGAGCGCACGGCACGAAGGTAGCGAGTTTCGAATGCGACGATCTCGGCGCGCAGCGCCACCAGGTATTCGTTGCGATCGGTGAGCCTCGCCTGCAGTTCGACCAGCTCGGCGGCCTTTGCGGCCACCTCGCCGGTGGCCGCCGAGGCCGGCGACACAACGATTGCATTCCCAGTGCCGTCCATCGCCGTGGAGTGTACACGCTCCGCGCGCGAAGCGCTCTGGAGTGCGGCCCGAAGCGCCGCTTTGGATCGGTCCGAATCGACGACTTCTCCTTTCTCCAGCACGCCTCACGCCTCAAGCTGCAGATGCACGCCCCTCCTACCTCCTCCTCGCCTTGTAGTCGTTGATCAGTCCGTTCGTCGACGCATCGTGCGACGCAACCTCTCCGTCCCCCGCGAGTTCCGGCAGGATGGCCTTCGCCAGCTGCTTGCCCAGCTCGACGCCCCATTGATCGAACGAGTTGATGTTCCAGATCACCCCTTGCACGAAGATCTTGTGCTCGTAGAGCGCGATGAGCGACCCGAGCGACCTTGGCGTGAGCTTCTGGAGCAGGATCGAATTCGTCGGCTTGTTGCCCTGGAATACTTTGTGCGGTACGAGTTTCTCCAGAGCTTCTCCGGATACGCCTGCCGCGGCGAGTTCTGCCCTCGCCTCCTCGGCCGTCTTGCCGCGCATCAGCGCCTCGGTCTGCGCAAAGAAGTTCGACAACAGGATCGCGTGATGTTCTCCGGAGGAATTATGCGTCTCGACCGACGCAATGAAATCGGCCGGGATGAGCTTCGTTCCCTGATGGATGAGCTGATAGAAGGCGTGCTGGCCGTTGGTGCCGGGTTCGCCCCAGATTACTGGGCCAGTAGAGACGTCCATTGGCTCGCCTGCACGATTCACGGACTTTCCGTTGCTCTCCATGTCGCCCTGCTGGAAGTACGCGGAGAACCTGTGCAGGTACTGGTCGTAGGGCAGCACGGCTACGGTCTCCGAGCCGAAGAAGTTGTTGTACCAGATGCCGACGAGAGCGAGCGTCGCAGGCAGGTTTTCCTCGATCGGCGCCGCGCGGAAGTGCTGGTCCATGGCGTGTCCTCCGGCCAGCAGTTCCTCGAAGTTGTCCATGCCGATCGAGACTGCTATCGAAAGTCCGATTGCCGACCAGAGCGAATATCTGCCGCCCACCCAGTCCCAGAACTCGAACATGTTTGCCGTGTCGATGCCGAACTTCGAGACTTCGGCGGCGTTCGTCGACAGCGCGACGAAGTGCTTGGCAACGGCGGAATCCTCCCGGGCTGCAGCCAGCAGCCAGTCGCGCGCCGTCTTTGCGTTGGTGAGGGTCTCCTGCGTGGTGAACGTCTTGGACGCGACGATGAACAGCGTCGACTCGGGACTCAACTCTCGCAGCGTTTCGGCCATGTGAGTGCCATCGACGTTGGAAACGAAATGAACTCGAATGTCGCGACGCGAGAACGGCTTGAGCGCTTCGGTGACCATTACCGGACCGAGGTCGGAACCGCCGATCCCGATGTTCACGACGTCGGTGATCGTCTTGCCCGTCCAGCCTCGCCACTCACCGGAACGGATCGCGTCCGAGAAGGAGCGCATATGCTCGAGCACGGCGTTCACGCCCGGCATTACGTCTTCGCCGTCGACGACGATCGGCGTGTTGGATCGATTGCGAAGCGCCACGTGGAGCACCGCGCGGTCCTCGGTGATGTTTATCTTCTGGCCCGTGAGCATGCGCTCGGTCCAGCCTTTCACGTCAGCCTGCACGGCTAGGTCGCGAAGGAGTTGCATGGTCTCGCCGGTGATGCGGTTCTTCGAATAGTCGAGCAGCATGTCCTCGAAGCGAAGCGTGAATCGATCGAACCGTCCGCCGTCGGCGGAGAACAGGTCGCGCATGTGGAGAGATTTCACGGCGGCGTGGTGGCGAACCAGTGCCTGCCATGCGGGAGAGTCGGTAAGCTGGCTCATGGTGGGGATATTCCTTTTGTGGGGATGGGACGGGCTCCATTCTTTCCCATCCGCGTCCGGGGTCAAGGCCAATCGCGCCGATTGCGGTCGACGCGTCGAACGGCAGTGAGGCAGAATGGCCGCCGTTTCGACGAACATTCCAGATGGCAGGAGTCAATAATGATCGTGGTATTTGCAAACGTCCGGGCCAAGGAGGGAAGGGAGGCCGAGTTCGGCGAGGTGGTGCGGAAACTGGTTCGCGAGACCCGGACCGAGGAGGGATGTCTTCAGTACGACGCCCACCAGGCGACCGAGAACCCGTGTGCATTCGCCTTCTACGAGCGCTGGGCGTCGAAGGAGGCGCTGGATTTCCACCTGCGGACGCCGCACATCGCCGAGGCTTTCGCTGTATTGCCCGAGCTCGCGGAGGGCCCACCCGCGATCGTCACTTACGACCTGATCGAGGCGTAGCCCGCAGACGGCAGCGCGGATCGGCCGTTGAGTCCGGACGATCCGCGCTGCTCAATATTCGATCCGGCCACGGGACGCGGGCCGGACCGGGCCGATCAGCCGATGAGCGAGTTCAACCGCCCTTCGAGCGAGCTCTTCGGAGCGGAGCCTACGATCTGATCGACCACCCGACCGTTCTTGAAGAAGAGCAGCGTCGGGATCGACCGGATGTTGAACCGGCTGGCCGTCGCGCTGTTGTCGTCGACGTCCATCTTCCCAATCTTCGCGCGGCCAGCGAACTGACCGGCGAGTTCCTCGATGACGGGCGCGATCGCGCGACAGGGTCCGCACCAGGTTGCCCAGAAATCAACGAGCACCGGTTCCGGGCTGTTGATCACTTCCGAATCGAAATTGCTGTCAGTCAAAGTCACGTACTTCGCGTCATCCGCCATGATTTCCTCCCGGGATTGCTGAGCGCGCGGCCTCACCGCGCCAGTGCCGGAGCGGCGTTCAAGCCGTCCGGGAAACGCGTGAGCGAGCCGGACCGAACCCGGCGAGCAGCACGCCAATGATGTCATCTATGGATTTCCGGTCAGCGGAGACCTTCGAAACCACCTGCAGTCCCTGCAAAGTGCAGATAACGAAGCGGGCCAGCGCGCGCTCTTCGATCGGCGATTCGAGGTCGCCCTGGGCACGTGCCCGAGCCATCGCGTCGCAAAAGGCATCTTCGGTTCGCCGATAGTATTCGGCGACCGTCCTTGCCGTGTCGCGGCAGTGCGGCGCAAGCTCGACCGCCGAGTTCGTCATAAGGCAACCGCGGCGGCGCCGGTCGTGCGCCATTGAATCGGCAAGGGATCGTATTGCTACCTCGATGCCGTCGCGCGCCCGCTCGTGAGACTCGAGCTCGTGCACGGTCGCCGCGAGAGCTCGCCCGTAGTAGCGCTCTATCGCCGCGAGAAACAGAGCGTGTTTGTCGCCAAACGTGGCGTACAGGCTACCCCGATTGATCCCCATGCCTTCCACGAGATCCTGAATGGAGGTCGCTTCGTACCCCTTGCACCAGAAGGCTTCGATCGCCCGATCGAGGACTTCGTCACGCTCGAAAGACTTAGGTCGCGCCATTTCCATTCACCGGACGCAACTATCGCACATTCTGGAACGATCAGTCAAGAACGAGTGTTCCGGGCGGGATGGCGGAAGAGGGAAAGGCATCGTGGCGAAAACTGCGATCGAGGTCAAGCCCGCATCCGGCCGTTGAAGGAGCGGCCGTATGGCATGATCTCCGGCCCGGGGTGACGGATCCGGCGTCACCGCTTTGGCAGGAGGCATTCGTGAACGTACTCGTCCTCAACTGCGGCAGTTCGTCGCTGAAGTTCCAGGTCATCGAGTCCGATCTCGACTTGATAGAGCGGGATGCGGATCGAACGCTTGCATCGGGTGTCATCGAGCGCATCGGAAGCGAGGCGCTGATCACGGTGCGAGCGCCGGGAGCGCCGGTGCTGAAGCGCGCCGAGCCGCTTCGCGATCACCGTGCCGCCCTCGAATACGCAATTGGGCTCTTCAGGTCGGGCGACGTTCGAATCGAAGAGGCTTCGTCGATCGCCGACGTGCACGCCATCGGGCATCGGATCGTCCACGGTGGCGAGAAGCTGACGAAGAGCATCATTATCGATTCGTCGGTCGTCGAGCAGATCGAAGACTGCATAGAACTGGCGCCGCTTCACAACCCCGCAAATCTCAAGGGCATCGCCGCCGCGAAGGCCATTTTCGGCGACTCCGTGCCGCACGTGGCCGTGTTCGATACCGCATTCCACGCCACGATGCCCGCGACTTCGTTCCTTTATGCCTTGCCATACCAGCTCTACGTTCGCCATCGCGTGCGCCGCTATGGATTCCACGGCACCTCGCACAGATACGTCGCCTACCGATACCGTCAACTGACGGGCAAGTCGCGCGAAGAGACGAACATCGTCACGGTTCACCTTGGCAACGGGTGCTCGATCTGTGCAATTCGCGGCGGAGAATCGCTCGACACATCGATGGGGATGACGCCCGTCGAAGGCCTCGTAATGGGTACGCGAAGCGGCGACCTCGATGCGTCAATCCTGCCGTTCCTCCACCACAAGGAAGGAATGCAGGTCGACGAGCTGGACGGGATGCTCAACAAGCGGTCCGGCCTACTCGGGATTTCGGGATTGACGAACGACATGCGCGACCTGCTCGAGGAGGAGCGCGCGAACCAGGACCGCCGCGCCGGGCTTGCTGTCGACATCTTCTGCCAGCGGGTGCGGAAGTACATCGGTGCGTACCTAGCGATAATGAATGGCGCCGACGCGCTGGTATTCACGGGCGGCATCGGCGAGAACTCGGACGAAATCCGTCGCCGTATCTGTGCGGACATGGGATTCCTGGGTATCTCGCTCGACGAGAAGCTAAATTCGGCGACGGTGGGGCGGCTCGAAGGAGAGGTGTCGGGTTCCGGATGCCGGGTCCGCATTTTCGTGATACCGACGAACGAAGAATTGCTGATCGCGCGCGACACGGTGCGCTGCGTCAGGGACGCGCCTCGGAGGTGGTAGTCACCGTGACGCGGCGGGCCGCGCGCGGCGAGTCCGCCGCCGCGTGGCGGTCGCACAGTCACCAACTCGACGAGCACGGCGGAAGTCGCATCCTTCAGGAACCAGTGCGACCGCTCTGCGGTCAGGATCTTCCTTGGGGTGCGACCCGGGGTTGACGCCGGATCGCTTCACTCACCGCCGTGCCCCCGGCTATCGCCTGTGACCGCATCGCGATACTGCCGACCGCGGCGCGGTGGATAGCGCCGGAGCAACGGTGTTTCCTGTAAAGCAGGAAATGCCTCGAGTTTGGCCTTCCGAGCGGCAAACGGATCCGCGACCGCGGAGCGGTAGGTAGCGCCGGGGCAACGGTGTTTCCTGTAAAGCAGGAAATGCCTCGAGTTTGGCCTTCCGAGAGGCAAACGGGTCCGCGACCGCGGAGCGGTCGAGGTAATAGTTCCCCACACGCCTGCGGCGTACCCCCTGGGATGAAACGGGCAGAGGGGAGCCGTATACTCGCGTCGGCGCCGACGTCGCAGGTCGTCACTG
>JAJTWZ010000044.1 GCA_021463145.1 Blastocatellia bacterium
GCGCCAACGGCGCTCCGGAAGAATGCGATGACGACTCGTTCACGCGGCATTGCGACTCGAGGAATACGGCGAGGTTTCGTAACAGCACACCAGCATCGTTTCGATCTGCTTGCAAAGCGCACGCATTCGCTGCCTGGTGCGACCGCTCCGCGGTCGGATCGAGGTGGGGGCGCGTTCCGGGGGTCAGGGCAGATCGCTTCGCTCACCGCCCTGACCCCCGGCTATCTTCTGTGACCGCTTCGCGGTCAACGCGTCACGGTCACGGTCACGGTCAGCGACAGCGGAGTTCTTCTCATTGCTTCGCACTGACAGGGCAGACTGAAACTTCGAAGAGCCTGTACCTGGAATCAAGAACTTACAGGGGAGTTTCTTGAGAGCGCGCTGAGTCCGGTACGGTGTCCCGCGTTGCTCTCTGTCTCCACGTTGCGGGCATCAGCTGCGACATCGGAGCTCATCTCGTCTCTTCGCACTGACAGGACAGGATTAATCCTGGAAACCGCCATACCTGGAATCGGCAACCTGGCTGGGATTTTCTCGAGGGCTGACGCCCGAACTTCGGAAGCGCGATTGAGGTGGAGCGGTCAGTCCTGGTCCGTCACCTCTTCGGTCGCCTGCCGTTGTCCCCGATAGAACCCGTAAGCGCCCCGGATCCGGTCGTGACCTGGCTTTGGATCCGCATAGACCCAGGCGACCTTCGACGCTCCGTCCCGGATGCTGACCCAGTTGCACGTGCCCTTGTACGGACACGTGTAGGTCTCGTCGGTGACGACGAGGCAATCGATGCTGACCGTGGCAGGGGTGAAGTACACGTTACCTTCGAAGTCGAAGACGTCCGGCTCGACTCCCGATGCCAGTACCGCGCCCGTCGCGCGGTCGCGAATGCTTCTTGTCATTGAGACTCCTCCGCGTTGTTCAGCTTTCCCAGAGAAACCATCGGCGCGGAATGGAGCGGAACTTCCGCAGCCCGAACTTCTCCACGGCGTGTTTCTGCATGTGGTCCATCGCCTCCTCGACAGAGTCGGTGACGAGCAAGAGGTTGAGGTCGTTGGCGTCTATCGTCCGTTCCTTCACGAAGTCGTCCAGGAGCTCGAGGAGATTGCTCCAGTACTCGCACCCCATGAGCACGATGGGAAATCCTTCGATTTTTTTAGTCTGAATCAGCGTGACGGCTTCGAAGAGCTCGTCCATCGTCCCGACTCCACCTGGCAGGACGATGAATCCGAACGAGTACTTTACGAGCATTACTTTCCGCACGAAAAAGTAATTGAACGAGACAACCCGGTCGAGGTAGTCGTTGTGGCGCTGTTCGTGCGGAAGGATGATGTTCGCACCGACGGATCGCCCGCCGGCTTCGCGCGCGCCTCGGTTCGCGGCCTCCATGATGCCCGGGCCGCCGCCCGTGATGACGGTGAAGCCAATTTCGGTCAGAGCGGCGCCGACCTTTCTGGCCATCTCGTAATATGGATGCTCTTCGTTGAATCGCGCCGAGCCGAACACGGTCACACAGGGACCGACGAAGTGGAGCACGCGAAACCCGCGGATGAACTCGCGGACGATGGAGAGAAGTACGACGAACTCGGACGGCCGGCTTTTCGGGCCTTCCAGGAACCACTGCTCCTTGCGCCCCTCGTCGGTGGGCATCGGTACGGCATTGTTGTCGTGATTGGCTTCTTTCGACTGCTTCGACATCCGTCATTG
The DNA here is from genome assembly GCA_021463145.1 of Blastocatellia bacterium. Classification (GTDB taxonomy): domain Bacteria; phylum Acidobacteriota; class Blastocatellia; order UBA7656; family JADIYM01; genus JADIYM01. The sequence continues at coordinate 1,699 of JAJTWZ010000044.1, forward strand.
CTCCTGTCATTCGCAAAACCCGCGCGGCGCGCGATCCTGACTCGGCATACCATTCGGGCCGAGGCCGCGCCTTGCGTCCGCCGTGGATTCGGCAACTAGAGACGCCTGGTTTTCCGGTGGCCACTGGGCGCCGTCTCGTGCATCGCAAGTGCGGCGCTAGAGCGTGTCATGTACGTTCCGTCACCGGCAAGTGCCGGGTTCGGACGCGGTGGAGCGAGTCGTGGATTGACGCCGCCGCCGTAAGGTGCCGCCTCCATAGAGCGCCGGAGCAACGTCGCTCATCAGAAGGACTGGCAACACCTCGAGCGCTCGCCAGGAATAGACGCTCGATCTCCGGCGCCCTCGAGTAAGCGCCGCACATGGTCCGGCTCTTCCGAACTGAATGCCAATCGTGCTAACGCTCTCCGAATCTGAAGACGATACCGGCCGAAAACCGGGCGTTGTTGGATCGGAAGGTAGTCGCAACGTAGTCGGCCTGAATAATCCTGATGGCGACTCGCTTCGAGATCTTCGCGTCGATGCCGCCACCGAGAATGAGCGCCCCGGCAGCGTCTGAGCCGCCGAATGCGCCGCCGGCCAGCACGTGCACGAACGGAGTCACAGCGCCGCGCCGGTAGGTGAACTTCGGACCGCCGACGACGAGCACGTTGTTGTCGAAGTCGTCCTCGGCCGCATAACCCGACACCTCTCCGGTGAATCCGAGCCAGTTGTTCGCGTTTACGGTGACGGCGCCGATGCCGCCATGGTTATCGACCGAATACAGTCGAAGGTACGAGTATCCGCCAAATACTTCGACACCTGGCGTAGCCGAATGCGAGTCGCCGCCCGACATCACCGTCGGCGACTGTGCGTTCACTGAGCCTGCGGCAAGCAGGAGTACGGCCATGGAAAATGCAAACTGTCTCATCGGGGGACCTCCGGTTGTGGTGGGGTACAACGGGTCTTCCCGAGCGTAGCACCGCCGCCGTCATCGCTAAAGTGCGGCCCGGAAAAAAAGCTCGGATGGGGCGGACTCGCGCGCCGATTGACTCCCGTACACATTGACGGCGATCAATCCGGTCCGGCGCAACCGGGTTTCCGCCCATTCGCAATCAGTTGCCGCTATCGCCGCTGTCCGGTCCAGTCTTCGATCCATCCACCGCCGCGAAAAGCCGGAACGCCGCCGCGATCGGCAGCCCGATGCCCAGGCCGTGAGAAAGAAATCCCATCGCGAAGGTCGACACCGTATGGGTGATCCTGAACGGCACGGCCGACAGCGGAAGCACCACGAAGTTCATAACCAGGTAAACACCGATTCCGAAGGCTAGCCCCGACACGATCCAGGCCCGTTGAACGGCCTTCACCTGGCGCGCAATCAAGACGAATACCGCCGCCGCACCGGTGGCGATCACGAAGTGCGCTACGAGCCCGAGCAATGCGGCGCCAAGGCCGCCGTCGAATGCCTCGGACCCGAGCAGTCCGCTCGCCACGGCCTGCAACAGCCATATCGGGGAGCGGCCGTTCATCCCCGCGCTCACGATGGCATAAACGATGTCGATAGTTCCGGCCACCGCGCCGCCGGCGGCAATGGCGGCGAGCAGTGACCTCGATGCGGAAGCGGTTGCGTCCGGTCTTGCCATACGGTGGTCCCCGGTTGAGTGGAGTATCTTCCCAACGCGCGAGGACCGCTGAATCTTGCTCCCTATCCGAACTGCTTCCGGAACCGCCACGCACTGATTCCGACGAGCAGCACGGCCGCGGCGACGAGCGCAAGCAGGTGCGGGTAAAGGACGTCGAGCCCGGCCCCCTTCAGCAGTACTCCTCTGGAGATCGTCGCGAAATGGCGTACCGGATTGACCAGCGTGAACGGACGGATCCACTCTGGCATGGCCTCGATAGGAGTGACCACGCCCGAGAGCAGCGCGATCGGCGGATTCACGAAAAATCCCATCAATTGGGCCTGTTGCTGCGATTTCGTGAAGGTGGCGATGAACGTGCCGATTCCGATGCCCGAAAGCACGCAAAGAATACCCGCCACGCCGAAAAGCGCCAGGCTGCCCCGGACCGGCACGTCGAAAACTATCCTGGCGACAGACAGCGCGATGACGATGTCCGCGGTCAATAGCAGGAGCAGCGGAGCCATTTTCGCGACGATGATCTCGGTCGCCGAAGCCGGCGTCATAAGCAGCTGCTCGATGGTCCCGGTCTCTTTCTCTACTACCAGCGACCCGGAAGCGACAAGTGAACCAACCAGCACCAGCAATGTCCCTATCAGTCCCGTTGTGATGAACCACGAATTGAGCAGGCCGGGGTTGTACAGCAGCGTAACCGTCGTCGTCAGGCCGATGGGACGCGCGGCGCGCGGGACCTCGGCAAGAAGACTTCGGTTGAGCGACTCGACTATCCGCGCCGCATATCCACCGGCAATGGCTGCCGTATTGGCGTTCGTGGCGTCGAGAAGCAGTTGCACCGTCGCGGTGTCGCCGCGCACCCGCCTCTCGGCGAAATCGAACGGAATCACGAGCGCCGCATCGGCATCGCCGTTGGAAATCGACGCGCCGGCCTGCTCGGCCGACGCGAACTGAGCCGGAATGACGAAGGAGCCGCTCGAGGCGAACGCCGACACAACCTGTCGGCTCTCGGGCGTCCGGCTCTGGTCGACGACGGCCAGGCGAAGACCGGTCACTTCCGGGTTCAGAGCAAATCCGAACAGCAGCAACTGAATCGTCGGCGGAACGACAAGCATGACGACGAGACGGCGGTTGCGCCCCAGTTGCGTCAGCTCCTTCAGAAAGAGCGGGACGAGCCGTCCTTCGGCCAACCTGCCGCCGAGCGTCCTCACGCCGACACCTGCATTCGTCGCATCCGCTTCCACGCGATCAGGAGGAATACGAGTCCGATGCCGGCCAGGACGAACGGAATGTGCCAGACTGCAGGCCATCCACCGCCGCGGATGAACGCATCGCGCGACAGCTCGATGTAGTAACGCGCCGGGACGAAGTAAGAGATCCACCTGATGGATGCCGGAATATTCGCGACCGGAAAAATGAGACCCGAGAGCAGGAAGGACATGAGGAATCCGACAATCTGCACGGCCTGGATCGCCGCCGCCTGATTCGGAATCGCGGACCCGACCATCACGCCGAACGCAACGCAACAGAACAGGTAGGAGACGGTGCCGGCGAGAAACGGCGTCGGGTCGCCCACGAACCAGAGCCCGAAAAAGAAATAGAGCACGCCGACCCCGATCGCCCACTGCAGGACCGCGACCAGCCAGAACGCAAGTGTCTTTCCGAGCAGGTACTCTCGCGCCGATATACTCGACGTGTAGACCTGGATCACGGTCTTCTGCTCACCCTCCCGGGAAAGCGCGAGCGCGGCAAGCAATGGCGGAAAGAGCGCGAACGTCACGGCGAATGCGCCCGGACCGACGAAGCGCATCGAGTCGCGCCCCGGGTTGTACCAGAGTCTGGCTTCGGCATCGATCGGGAGCGGCGCCACCAGTCTCTGCGAGCGGGCAAAGGTGGCCGAGACGCCGAAAGCATTACCTCGCATGACATTCGCGGTATTGGCGTCCGTGGCGTCGACGAGGATCTGAACGTCGGCCGGCACTCCACGCAACGCATCGCGTTCGAAGTGATGAGGGATGACGATGGCCGCTCGCGCGACTCCGCGGTCCAGCGCTTCGGAAGGCTGCTCGTCCAGGCCGAGGTCCACGACGCGAAACGTAAGCGTCTGCCGCCAGGCGTCGGCATAGGCACGCGAATACGCGGACTGGTCCAGATCCTGGATGACGATCGGAACGTCCTTCACGGTCAGCGACAAGGCCGTGCCGAAGAGGGTCAGGAGTATTTGCGGCAGCACGAGGGCAAGGAACAGGACGAGCGCGTCCCTTCGCACCTGCGTGAGCTCCTTGCGCGACTGGGCGACAATCCTTTTCACGCCGTCTCCCTGCCGCCCGAATCGCGCGCCCGGTTTACGACATCGATGAAAACGTCCTCGAGCGAAAAGCCGATATCGTCCAATCGCGCGACGTCGATGGCGTGTTCGGCGAGAAGCCCCCGAATCCGGGCGCCGGCAATCTCGACCGGCGTGTCGACGTGAACGTGAACCCGGTCGCCGAACTGCGAAACGCGCTGGCTTCCGAATGCTTCCCGGAGCGCCAGGGTCGCTCTGCGTGCATCGCCGACCTGCACCTCCAGCAGTCGCCCGCCCATGCGGGCCTTCATCTGTGTGGGGGAGCCCTCGGCGACGATCGCACCGGCTGCCATGAACCCGAGCCGATTGCACTGCTCCGCTTCTTCGAGGTAGTGCGTCGTCACCAGAATGGCCACTCCGCGGTCCGCCATCGCGTTGATCATCTTCCAGAGAGCGCGGCGGGCGAGGGGATCGACCCCGGACGTGGGCTCGTCGAGGAAGAGCACGGACGGCGCGTGCATCAGTGAAGCGCCGAAAGCGACTCGCTGTTTCCAACCGCCCGGGAGCGAAGAAGTCATCAGGCTTTCGCGACCGACGAGCCCCGACGCTTCCAGCACCCAGGAGATCCGCCTGTCCCGCTCGCCTCGAGGCACGCCGTAGACGCCGGCAAAGAAGCGCAGGTTTTCGGCGATCGTGAGGTCGTCATAGAGAGAAAACTTCTGCGACATATAGCCGATACGCGAACGAACCTCGGCCGTGCGCAACGATCCACGTTCGCCGGCAAGCTCGATGTCGCCGCTGGTCGGTCCGAGCAGTCCGCAGAGCATCTTTATCGTAGTGGTCTTCCCGGCGCCGTTCGCGCCGAGCAGTCCGTACACCTCGCCGTGGCGAACCTCAACGGTCACGTCGTCTACGGCCTGGAACGAACCGAACCACTTCCGCACCCCGTATGCTCCGATCGCAACCTTGCCGGACTGCACCGGGCTGCGGGTGCGGTCGAACGGAAATGGCGGCACCACGATCTCTCCGCCAAGCGAACGCAAAACGGCAACGAATGCGTTCTCGAGGGTCGGCGGTTCGGTCCTGAGATCCGAGATGTCGACGCCTTCCCGCGCGAGCGCTTCACGAGCAACGGCCTCTCCACCATCGGTTTCGTCCACCATCACGTCGAGACTGTCGCCGAATCGCTGAGTGTCTCGCACGCCGGATGCGGTCTCGAGGATACGCTCAGCCGCTTCGAGATTCCCGGTGCGGACGCGGATTCGCTTCAAGCGGGGACGTCGCCGCACTTCGCCCGGAGTGCCCGAATCGTGCAGCCTTCCCTGGTGCATCAGGGCGAGCCTGCCGCATCGCTCGGCCTCGTCGAGGTACGGAGTGGCGACGACTATCGTCATTCCCATTCCGGAAAGCTCCGCGAGAGCGTCCCAGAACTCACGCCGCGAAACGGGATCCACTCCGGTCGTCGGCTCGTCGAGCAGCAGCAGTCGTGGCCTCGCGATGAGAGCGCAAACGAGGGCGAGCTTCTGCTTCATACCGCCGCTCAGTCTGCCCGCGAGCCGGTCGCGAAACCTGAGCATGTCGAACATCTCCAGGTAATGGTCGCCGCGTTCGTCGATCTCGGAGACGCCAAGGCGGCGGAGAGAACCGATATAACGAATGTTCTCGGCGACGCTGAGGTCCAGGTAAAGACTGAACGCCTGCGAGAGGTAACCGACGGCGGGCCGTGCTTCGACCGGCGAGCGGCCGAATATCTGCACGTCGCCGGAAGTCTCCGCCATCACGCCAGCGAGTATCTGGAACGTCGAGGTCTTGCCCGCGCCATCTGGTCCGATAAGGCCGAAAATCTCGCCGGCCGATACATCCAGATCGATGCCGCGCACGGCTTCGACCGTCCCGTAGCTCTTCCGCAGGTCTCGAACGCTAACGGCCGATTCTCGCAGCCGCTCGACGGGCGCGGCCGTGGACTCTCGCGGGCGATCGCCCTGCGTCATCTCGGCCCCGATGCCGGCGGCCAGGAATCTCCGTCGACGAGAATCTGCCCATCGGCCGGCATTCCCGGCTTCGCGTATCCTTCCGCCCCGCGAATACGGAGCTTCACGCCAAAGACCTGTTTCACCCGATCGTCGCGAAAGTACGTGTTTTCTGGAGTAAAGGACGCCTGGGGATCGATGCGGGACACGTCGGCATCGATGGGCGTCGCAGGATTCGAGTCGAGGTAGACGCGGGCGGTCTGGCCCACACGGATGCGCCCGATCTCTCCTTCGGGAATGAAGCCGCGAAGGTAGACTTCGCCGAGGTTGACGATGGTCACGATCGGAGTGCCGGGAGCGAGCACCTCTCCCGGCTCGGCGGATCGGGTGGCAACGGTTCCATCGAACGGCGCCCGGACGTTCAGGTCCGCACGGCTTGCTTCGGCTTCTTCGACAACTGCGCGGGCGCGCGCGAGCTCGGACTCGAACGCAGTGACGTCGGCACGCGCCTGCTCGACCTGCCGGACGAGGGCGGCCTGCTGCGCGGTCCGAACCGCCGGATTCTTGAGACTGGCGTTCGCGGTTTCGAGGGCGCCCCGGGCAGCTTCCACCTGACGGCGCGCCGCCCGTACCGAGGCCTCGAGCGCGGTTGCGTGCGCGCGTGCCTGACGAGCGGTGCGCTCGGGTTCGTGGCCCTCGCGGGCGAGCGTCTCGAAACGTTCGGCGTCCCATGCGGCCTGTTGCCAGTTGGCTTCGGCCTGCGCCAGGGCCGCCTCGGCGGCGGCGAGCTGCCCACGAGCCTGGTCGACACGGCCTTGCGCGTCGAGGCGCGACTGGTCGATGCCGATTCGTCCCTGCTCGAGCTGTTCTTCGAGGACGCCGATCTGTCGCCGGGCTCGATCGAGTCGAGCCGCGGCCGCGTCGACACCGGATCGCGCCTGGGCGACGCGGGCCGATACCTGGTCGTCGTCCAGGATTGCGAGGACCTGACCGGCCGAAACGGTGTCTCCCTCACGGACGGTGACTTCGCGCAGTCGTCCGCCAACCTTGGCGGCGACGATGGCATCGTCGCCCTCGATTCGGCCGCTGACGGCGACGATGCCGGCAGGTTCGGGCGGTGTGCGGATCGCGACGTACCAGATCACCGTGCCCACGATGGCCAGAGCCACCACGGCTATCCCGACGCGGATCGGTTTCGGCATGCGTGCATTTGTACACGACTGGCGCCTCGAGCGTGAATGGCGCGACGGTTCGCGAGGCGGATCGTCTGGCCCGGCGATGGCGTTGCGTTCGATCGTCCGGAACTGCGACGTGCGTAGTCCGTGAAGAAGAGGTTTGAACGAGCCTGTCAGTGAATTGGCCGGTTGCTGAAATAGCACGGGTCAAGCCGCGGACGGGAGAATGTCGACCGCCGGCATCTTTCACTCCAGGCATAACCAGCCTGCGCCGCCTGATGGCGGCGACGCGTCCAGTGTCAACCCGTCCCTTCGAGCTGGTGCTGCTGCCCGGTAACACTGAGGCCTGAAGGGTTCCCGAGAAGGAATGCATCGCGGCCGGCGCACCGAGCGCTTCAGGTCGGCCGCTCTTGCGGTGGCGGACAGACCGCGTCCCGATCTAGTCTGGATCGGCGGATGGACCTGGCTCACCCCCGAGAGCCTCAACCGCCGTCCTCGCGTCGCACAGCTGTGCGTCAAGGTGATCGATCGCGCCTTGGAGCTGGGCCCGGTATCGCGCGTCAGCAGTAGAAGCCAATCGCGACTGGACGCCGGCGCGCGACAGTTCCAGAGACGCAATCCGGGCACGCGCCTCTCGAAGTCCCGGCCTCGTCACCGGCGCATTTCGAATCGCGCGATCTGCCTCGGCGTCCGCGATCTGATCCTCGACCGCTTTGCTGTCCCATCCTCGAGCCACGTCCGTCAGTATGCCAGACGCGAGAAGTGACGCGCCCGGCCGGGATGCGGCCCTGCTAGGCTGCGGCGCGGCCGTTCCTCACGATGCGGATTTCCGCGATCTTCGACGTAACGAAACACCGCACGGCCATGCCGTCCGGTGAGAGCAGGACGATTCTCGCGTGCTCGCCCGGATGAATCGGCCTCAGCGGAGCGTCCGTTGCCGAGGTCGACTCGGCGGACAACCGAACGCGCGTCGGGCCGGGAAGCTTGCCGCCGAACAGAACGCCGACTGCCTGTTCCGGGAACTCCAGCCAGAAACGGTACTGGCTGTGCACAGTGCGGAACTCGACACAGTCGCCAATCGCGAGACTGTTCAGGACTAGTGACGTGACCTTTTCCATGTCGCATCCCCCGTCCGGTCCACGCATCCCGGACGGCCGTGTGATGCAAGCCTGGCGCCTCGCCGTTGTCAGCGCTCGAGCATTGGCTCGAGCGCCGCGAAGACGTTTGCGGCCACAATCTTCGCACCATCGGGATTCGGGTGAATGCTGTCCGCCTGGTTCATGCCGGCCTCGCCAGCGACGCCCTCGAGCAGAAACGGAAGCAGAGCGACGCCGCGCTGCTTCGCGACAGCGCCGAACACCGACTGAAACTCGCGGGCGTACGCGTCGCCCAGTTGCGGCGGTGCCTGCATTCCGGCAATCAGCACGGTGGCACCCTTCGCTTTCGCGGTGTCGACCATGCTCTCGAGATTCGCCTTGAGGTCGCCTACGGGAAGGCCACGCAGTCCATCGTTGCCGCCAAGCGCGATGATCGCGATCCTGACGTCGCCATCCAGCGCCTGATCGATTCGCCGCCGGCCTCCTGCGGTTGTTTCGCCGGAAACTCCCGAGTTCACCACTTCGTAGTGGTAGCCGCGCTCGTCGAGCATCCGTTGCAGAACGGCCGGATAGCTCTCGCTCTTTTGAATGCCGTATCCGGCCGTGAGGCTGTCGCCGAAGGCCAGGATGATCGGACGCTTCTCTTTCGGCGATGCGGCGCCTTTCGGGAGAGACGGAGCGGCGGACGGAGCGGCGGCGCTCTCACTGCCGGCGCGGCTGCATCCGATGGCTGCAACCACGACGGCTGCGACCACGGAAAAGAGAGCAAGTCGGCGGGTCAGGCAAGCGGTCATATGAAAGGTTACCATCCGTGTCCATGAGCGAACCCATCATCCGCCTCAGCGCGGTCTCGAAGACAGTGCCTTCGACCGAAGGTCCACTAACCATTCTCCATCCCCTCGACCTGGATGTCGCCGCCGGCGACATCCTTGCGGTCGTCGGGCCGAGCGGAAGCGGAAAGTCGACGCTGCTTGGACTGATCGCGGGACTCGACGAGCCGACGACCGGAACCATCGAGGTAGACGGCAGCCTGGTCACGGCCCTTGGCGAGGACGCACTCGCCCGCTTGCGGAGCGCTTCGCTTGGGTTCATCTTTCAGTCCTTTCATCTCATTCCGTCACTTACGGCGCTCGAGAACGTTTCTCTGCCGATCGAGATCACCGGAAGGCGCGGCGCGACGGCCAGGGCCGCCGAACTGCTCGACCAGGTCGGACTTGGATCGAGACGGACTCACTATCCCTCACAACTGTCGGGAGGAGAGCAGCAGCGCGTGGCAATAGCCCGGGCGTTCGCAAACGACCCTCCAATTCTGCTGGCCGACGAGCCGACGGGTAATCTCGACACCGCGACCGGCCACCAGGTGATCGATCTGCTGCTGCGGCTCAACGAATCGCGCGGCACCACGCTCGTGTTGGTGACCCACGATCGCGAGTTGGCCGCACTTGCTCCAAGGCGCATTGCACTGGAAGGCGGCCAGGTGGTCGAGGACACGGCGAGCCGGGCGCAGTCCCCGTCCCTCGACGGCGCGGTCGAAATCGCGGGGGACGTCGCGTGAAGGTCGCCTTGCTGCTTACATATCGCGAGCTCCGATCGTCCTGGCGGAGGCTCGCGTTTTTCACGCTGTGCCTCTCGCTCGGAGTCGGGTCGATCGTCGTCCTCAGATCCACGATCGAATCCGTGAACGCATTTATCGCCGGCGAGTCCCGGGCCATCAATTCGGGTGACATTACAATCCGCGCGAGCACCAGGGATCTGACCGTCGTCGGGCCCGTCGTCGAACGTTACGAGGCCGAGGGCCGAATTTCGGGCCGCAGCGAGTACGTCGAACTCCCGACCATGCTCGGCGACGACGCCGGGTCCACCTCGAAGCTGGTCCAGTTGAAGGCGGTCGAAGCCGGATATCCGCTGTACGGCAAGCTGACGCTGGCTGGCGGCGCCGAGTTCTCGCCCGAGATGCTGGCCGGCCGGGGTGTTTTGATCGGCTCGATTCTGGCTGGTCAGCTCGGGTTGACCGTGGGAGACGTAGTGAAACTCGGCGATGCCAGGTTCACGATCCGCGGCCTCGTCGATCGCGAGCCCGACAGCGGTATTCCAACCTTCAGCGCGGGCGCCCGGGCGATCATCGGCAAGGCGGATCTGGGTGACACGAAGCTTCTGGAAAAGCCCGTTCGCGCGCGTTCGGTAACGATGCTCCTTGTGCCGGAAAGCGAGTACGCCGGAACCGTCGCAGACCTGAAGAAGGAATTCGATTCGAGCAGGATCACCGTCCGCGGCTATACGGAGACCGAGCAGAGCATTTCGTCGACATTGAAGACGGCAGGGGATTTTCTGAGCCTGGTTGGACTTGCGATTCTCGCGCTCGGGGGCGTCGGTATCTGGAGCGTGACGCGGGTCTACATCGCGGAACGCTGGAAGACGATCGCCGTGCTCAAGTGCCTCGGGTGCAGGAATCGGGTTGCCGTTTTTGCGTACACGCTCCAAATGGTCTTCGTCGGACTTGCGGGAGCTGTGGTTGGAGTGGCTATAGCTGGCGCGACGATTGCAGCGGTCCGGAGCCTGCTGTCGGACGGACCGCTCGCGACGATCGGCCTGGGACTGACGTGGTCGGCGGTGGGACAGGGGGCAGCCGCAGGCGTGCTCGTTGCGCTTCTCTTCTCGATGACGCCGCTCCTCGGTGTGCGCGACATCCGGCCGAACCTTGTTCTGCGAGCAGCCGATCCTCGCCGGGCATCGAGGTGGACCATTTCCAGGTTCCTTTCGGCAGTTGTAGTGATCGCCGGCCTGCTGACTGTTGCGAGCTGGCAGGGCGGCTCACTCAGGATCGGAGGGTTCTTCCTCGGCGGCTTGCTGGTGGCTGGCGCGGCTTCCGCGCTCTCCGGTTCGCTGCTGGTCTGGGCGATTCGTTCTTTTGGCAGAATCCCGGTCTTTTCGTTGCGGCACGCGGCCCTTGGCGTGAATCGGCCGGGCAATCAGACCCGGGCCATTCTCGTCGCGATAGGGCTCGGCGTGTTCTTTCTGGTCGGCGTCAACGGCGTGGAGCGGACGATCCGTCGCGGTCTGGAGAGGCGACAGAGCGACGATCTCCCCGACATGTACCTGCTCGACGTCCAGAAGGACCAGATAGCCGGCGTCAGGGAATTGCTGCGGAGCAGGACCGGATCCGAACCGATCCTTGTCGGCACTGTGCGGGCGCGCATTGCCGAGATCGACGGCGTGCCTTTCGATCCCGACTCGCTGGCCGATCCACGGGACCGGAGCCGGCTGGGCCGTGAGTTCACGGTCGCGACGAGGCCCGAGCTCGACGAAACGGTCGAGGCCGTAAGCAGTGGCAAGTGGTGGCCGTCGGAGCCGTCAGAAGAACCGGAGGTTTCGGTCGAGTCCGAACTGGCGCAGGACTTCAAACTGGACGTCGGCCGGTCGATCACGTTCGATGTTCAGGGGAAGAAGATTTCCGCTCGGATCTCCAGCATCCGGACCGTTGACTGGCAGAACGCCCGGCTCGGGTTCATCTTCGTCGTGCGGCCCGGAGGCCTGGATTCGGTTCACGTGGTAGCGAACGGCGCGGTCAAGGGACCGGAGGACGCTGTCGAGCGGGGCAGACTTGCCAGGGCGTTGTCGGACCGGTTCTCGAACGTCTCGGTAATCGATGCACGTGAAGTGATCGCCAACCTGACCGGCTTCCTTTCGAAAGTCACGCTGGCCATCTCGGTCGTGGGCTCGATCGTGCTCGCCGCCGGACTTCTCATTCTCGCAGGGTCCGTTGCGATGGCCCGGTACGTTCGGGAGTACGAGATTGCGGTGATGAAGACGCTTGGAGCGCGGACGAGGACGCTCCTGGCGGTTCTCGTCATCGAGCACGCGATCCTTGGCGGTATCGCAGGCGCCGTTGGCGCCAGTCTTGGCGTAGCGCTCGCCTGGTCGCTCTGTACCTGGATACTCCGATTGTCGTGGGCTCTGGAAGCGGCGCCGGCAGTTTTGGCCGTTGGGCTTGCGATACTGCTTACTACGGCAGTCGGTCTCGCTTCGTCGGCCGATCTGCTGCTGCTCAGGCCGTTGTCGGTCCTGCGGCGCGTCGACTGATCCGGGCAGGGACCTGCCGTGGTACACTCGCCGCCGGCATCTTCGCGTCTCTGAAGAGCGGCCAGTCTGTTCAAGTACACAAGCGTTCCGGTGTGGGCCGTCGATCCGCACGGGCGGAGCTTTCTGAACGTGGGCGAGTTGCGTCAATCGAGTTTCTGGTGGATCCGATGGGTGCCGGCGGCCCTCATCGCCCTGTTCTCGATCGTCGTGCTCGTTCGCCTCGCGCGGCCGATCCTGATTCCGTTCCTGGTGAGCATTGCGCTCGTCTACATGCTCGAACCGCTCGTCGAGTGGTTCGAGCGCCGGAAACTGTCGCGGCACATGTCGGTGCTTGCGGCAATGACTTCCGCGAGTCTGGCGGTCATAGTTCTCGTCGGTGTGCTCCTGCCGAGCGTCTGGAGGCAGTTGCAGGAATCCATCCGGCAGGTACCACTCGCGCTGCAGGCTGGCGGCGATCTCGTGCGGCAAGGCATCGCCTACCTCGAATCGCACGTGGATTCGGCGATTCTCGACCGGGTAAAGGATGCGGTCGACGGCGTAAGATCCGATCCGTCCGGAATCACGAGCACGGTCGGCGAATGGCTGATGGGCGGGCTCTTCGGTATTGCCGGCCTGGGTTCGGCGGCGCTCGGCCTGCTCATCGTTCCGTTCTTCGTCTACTACCTGCTCGTCGACCTAAAGAACATTCGCCGTGGCATCGACCGGCGGATACCGGACCGCTTCCGCGTGAAGTGGGGACGCCTTGCGGACGACCTCGGAACGGTGATGCGAGGTTACGTCCGCGGACGGTTCCTCGTGTCGGTGGGAATGTCGATTACCTACATGATCGGGCTCTGGATTGTCGGAGTGCCGTTGTGGGCCGGTATTGGGCTAATAGCCGGATTTCTCGGCATCATTCCGTATCTTGGCGTCATCAGCGGCATCGTCCTCGCGCTGGCCTTCGCCACGTTGTCCGGTGCGTCGGTTGGAAAGCTGGTTGGCGTGGTCGTGGTGTTCGGTGTCGCGCAGATAGTCGAAGACTACGTACTGACTCCCAGGTTGATCGGAGACCGGTTGGCACTCCACCCGATGCTGGTCTTCATTGCCCTTATCATCGGAGGAGAGCTGTTCGGATTTCTCGGGCTGGTTCTGGCGATTCCGGTGCTCGCTGCGTTCAAAGTCGTATTCAGCCTGATCGATGCCATCTATCGCGACTCCGAGTTCTACCGGAGCGGAGAGCTCGCGGCGGAGACCGGCACGGCGGCCGTGGCGGAACCGCCACTTGCCGATTCTCCGCCGACGAGTTGAGTATGCAGACCTACCCGGGCGACTCGATTCGCTGCGCGAAGTGCGGCGTGCCGAACACGATCGCCGCGTATGCGTGCGCGCGGTGCGGCGATTCGTTGCTTGGAAACGCTCCAATGCCCGTGCGGGCGCCGCGGCCACAGATGCAGCAGGCAGTGCGGCCCGCCCGTGTGCCGATTCCGTGGAAGAAGCTCGTGTTGACCGCGGGAATCGTCATCGCCGTCGTCGTTGGTGGCTGGCTCGGAATGCAGTGGGCGGTGGAGAACCGCTACCCTTTCGGCGAGCCGCGGTACGACTACCGGCCGGCCTCGCATTGGGTCACGGAACTCCGGAACGACGATGTGTACCTTCGCAGGCGCGCGGCTCTGGCGCTCGTCACCCTTTCGCCAAAGCTGAACAGGCCGGATGCGGAAGCTACCATTCCGTGGCTCGAGCGCTCGCTTGCCGATGATGACGAGGTCGTGAGAACCCGGGTTCAGGCGGCGCTCGACGAACTCGGCCGCCAACATCCCGGTGTGACGGGGAAGCCGGCCGTCAGTCCGTGATCAGAGTGTCTCCGGCCACTTGAATCCGGTCAGTTGCTCGCTTAGCTCCCACAGCCGTCTGGCGCTAGCGGGGTCCATTGCTTCCGTCGATGCCTTTGCGACGTGGCACTTGTCGAAATACTGGCCAGATACGTTGTCGACGTCAGGGCTCGTCGCGAGGTGAATAGTAGTCCTGGCTCCGTCGGCGGGCGACGTCAGGAACGGACGCAGCAGTTTGAAAAAGAACCTGACGATTCCAGGCCCCTTACTGCCGAAATTTGTCGAGACGACTCCCGGATGCAGACAGTTTGCAGTCACGCCTGTGCCCTCGAGTCGCCGCGCCAGCTCGACCGTGAACAGCACGTTCGCAAGTTTCGACTGACAATATGCCGTCCAACCGCTGAAGTTGCGCTCGCCCTGCAGGTCATCCCAATGCATGGAGCCTCGAAAATGGGCGTGGGAAGCAACGCTGACGATTCTGGCTGGAGCGCTGTGCAGCATCGTCTCGGCAAGCAGGCCGGTCAGCAGGAAGTACCCGAGGTGATTGACCGCGAATGTAGTCTCGAGCCCGTCGACGGTAACGATTCGGTCGCCAACGGTGAGGCCCGCGTTGTTCACCAGGACGTCCAGTCGGCCAAGTTCCGTTTTTACACGCTCGGCAAGGTTGCGAATCGACTCCTGTGACGCGAAGTCGGCAACCAGCAGCGAAACGAGCTGGCTGCCACTGCGTCCGCGAATAGCTTCGATTGCCGCGTCGCCTCGCCGCTCGTCTCGCGAAACGATCCAGACGTGAGCGCCCTTGGAGGCGATTGCGACGGCGGCCTCGAGCCCGATGCCCGAATTGCCACCTGTGATCAGTACGTTCTTTCCGATCATTCCTTCTGCCCGGAAGCTGGAAGCACAAAGGCGGCCGGTTCACGCGCGGCTCTTGCGCCAGTTCGCGCGCAGCGTAGACGATGCGCTGGCACTGTTCAACGTCAGGGGGTGTTCGAAAGTGGATTTCTCGACAGTCATTTCGGTTGCCGGGCTGGCAGCCGAGCTTTCCGATCCGTCGTTTGTCGTCATCGATGTCCGGTCTTCGCTCGCCGATCCTGGATATGGGCGTCGCGCCTTCGAACAGGGCCACATTCCAGGCTCGTCGTTTGCGAATCTCGATGGCGAGCTGTCCGATCCGCCTGGCCACGGAAGGGGACGGCATCCGCTACCCGATGTTGCACAGATGGCCGCCACGTTCGGCCGCCTGGGAATTGACGGAAGCTGTCAGGTCGTCGCGTACGACGATTCGGATGGCATGTTCGCCTCGCGACTCTGGTGGATGCTGCGATATCTGGGACACGACCGCGTCGCCGTGCTGGACGGAGGTTATGCCGCCTGGAAGGCGGCGGGGATGGAGGTTTCGACCGTGGCGTGCCCTCCGCGCGCCCCGGCCGTGTTCGTACCGCGACCGGCTGCACTTCGAGTCGCCACGGCAGACGATGTCGAATCGATGAGGCTGGATCCAGATCGAATTCTGGTCGATTCGCGCTCGCCCGAGCGCTTCCGGGGCGAGAACGAGACGATCGATCCGGTGGGCGGGCACATCCCGGGCGCGAGAAACCGCTTCTTCAAGCTCAATGTGCGCGAGGACGGTTCCTTTCGCCCGCCGGCCGAGCTCGAGGCCGATTTTCGGGAGTTGTTCGGCGATACAAGTCCGGGCGATGCGGTTTTCTACTGTGGCTCCGGAGTCACCGCCTGCCACAACGTTCTAGCCGCAACGCACGCCGGCCTTGACTCGCCGGTTCTTTACGCCGGGTCATGGAGCGAGTGGATCTCTGATCCGTCACGGCCGGTTGCCACCGGCCAGGGGGAGCCCGAGCCCGGCAAATGAGATTGGTGTAACTGGACGAACCGAACATGGGCGGGCCGGCCCACACCTGACGCTACTGACTAGACGATCTCCGCGCATTGCTCTTCAATTCGTTCCACTTCCTCGTCTATTTCCCGATCGTTGCGGCGGTCTACTTCCTGTTGCCCCATCGAGTGCGATGGGGTTGGCTGCTCGCCGCTTCCTACTACTTCTACATGTGCTGGAAGCCCGCGTACGTCGCGGTCATCTGGCTGCTGACGCTCGTCGACTACATCGCCGGTCGCGCGATAGGCGCGGCGCCGACGCTCGCCCGCCGGCGGCTCTACCTTGGCATCAGCCTGGCCTCGAACCTCGGGCTGCTCTTTTTCTTCAAGTACTTCAATTTCGTAAACGAGACCCTGCGCGCCGTCACCGGGAACTTCGACATTCTCTACGGAATTCCCAACCTCGACGTCATCCTGCCGCTCGGGATCTCTTTTCATACTTTCCAGGCGCTCAATTACACGATCGACGTTTACCGTGGAGAGCGCGAGCCCGAGCGTCATCTCGGGCGATTCGCGCTGTTCATCGCCTTTTTCCCGCAACTCGTCGCGGGACCGATAGAGCGGGCCGGACATCTGTTGCCGCAGTTTCTGGTCGAACATCGCTTCGACGCGTCGCTGGCCGCTTCCGGGCTCCGGCTCATGCTCTGGGGCTTTTTCAAGAAGCTGGTCATCGCCGACCGGCTTGCCGTATTCGTCAATGCCGTCTACGACGATCCGTCGTCCCAGTCCGGACTGCGGCTGGTGGTGGCGACATATGCCTTCGCCTATCAGATTTACTGCGATTTTTCCGGGTACTCGGACATCGCAGTCGGCGCCGCCCGCGTGCTCGGGTTCGACCTGACGCGGAACTTCGAACGCCCGTATTTCGCGCAGTCGATCGGCATGTTCTGGCGCCGATGGCACATCTCGCTTTCGACCTGGTTCCGTGACTACGTTTTCATTCCGATCGGCGGCAGCCGTGTAGGTTCCTGGCGGCTGGCGTTCAATCTGATGATCGTGTTTCTGGTGAGCGGTTTATGGCACGGCGCCAACTGGACATACGTGGCGTGGGGAGGCCTTCACGGCGCATTCATGGTGGCCGGTATCACTACCGTTGCCGTTCGCGGACGGTGCTGGGAAGCTCTAGGCCGGGCTGGCCGATGGATTCGTCCGTTCGTTGCCCGGGTCGTGACTTTTCATCTCGTTGCATTCGCCTGGATCGCCTTCCGGGCCGCTTCGTTGTCCGATATCGGCACGATCGTCGCGCGAATGTGGGCGTGGGCGGACTCGTCACAACCGCTCGCCGTGCCGGGTTTCGACGGGCTCGAATTAGCCGCGGCCATCGCGTTCGTCGTCGTCCTGGAAGCGGTTCAACTTGTGCAGGAGCGAGGCAGGATATCGGCCGCGCTTGGCCGCCTTCCGAGCGTCGCCAGGCTGGCACTTTACGCAGCCGTGGCTCTCGTGATCCTGTTGTTTGGACGATTCGAAGAACGTGCGTTCATCTACTTCCAGTTCTAGCGCCGGCCGCTTCGGCGTCCGTCTCGCCGCGGTTTTTTCCGCGATATGTGCCGCGCTCGCCGCTCTTCACGGCATCGACCGGTACGCCGACGTGCCGGCAGTCGGAGAAAAGCTCAGCCATCTCGAACGATCGCCGGAGCGGTACGACACGCTGTTCGTCGGGTCGAGCTACGTGTATCGAGAGTTCGACCCTGCGCTATTCGACGCGATTTCCGAGGCCGCCGGTGACCCGGTCAGGTCGTTCAACCTGGGTATTCCCGGAATGGATCCACCCGAAACGTACTGGCTGCTCGACCGCGCACTCGCCCTTTCGAACAGGCGCTGGCGGCTCGTCCTGATCGAGCTCGATTCGTTGAGGTCGCGTGTGCGGCCTGCTAACTCCCATACGCGCAGGTTCGAGAACTGGCACGATCTGCCGCGTACGCTGGCCTCCATTCGGGCAGTCGCGGAAGGTACGGCCCCGCGTGGTAAGAAGCTGAAGGACATCGGTACTCATACCGAGGCGTTCTTCCGGCGCCTGGCGATGGCCGGCCGATGGCGCGGCCTGATCGGGATTCCGTTGTCCTCCGAGCGTAGCGCGGGTAACTCGCCCTCGCTTGGCGCTCGCAACGACGGCTTCGTGTCGCTCGACGAAGAGCGGGCGACGTTGTTTGCAATGCGACGTGACTGGTACGACGCCTTCGAGGAGGACCGCTACGGCGAGAAGCTCGCGGCGCTGAAGGCCGGCGTCGAGAGCGAGGATGGCGAATCGGCCGTTACCGACTTCGAGATCGATCTGCTTCGAAGCGCGATCGAGCGTGCACGCGTTCACGGTGCACGCGTCGTACTCGTCGTTCCGCCGTGTCTCGCGACCCGGGCGAGCCTGATACTGCGCGCGAAGGCGATCGAGGGCGTTTGGGTTCTGGCGTTCAACGACCCCGAGCGTTATCCGGAACTGTACGATCCGGCGCTGCGCTTCGACGTGGGGCACCTCAACGCACGTGGCGCCGAGCGGTTCACACAGCTGTTGGGCGAGGCGGTATTCGCACGTTGATCCCGGTTGGAGCCGAATCCTCGCACCGCGGTCGATGGTGGGGCGCCGGACCGCTGGATTCGTAGGCGAGAAGTCGTGCATTTGGTAGAGTTCGCGTGTTGCCTGTGGCTCCCAAGGCTCGAACTTCCGGAGGCAATCGGTGCTCGCACAGGACGCAGTCCTCCACGACCGATACAGAATCGCCGGCTTTTCCGGTCTTACACGCACGGCGCGATCGTACGACGCGATCGACGGGCGATTCGGCACGCGCGTCGTCGTACGCGAATGCGAACGGTCGAAGCCGCGACCGTTTCGCGAGGCTTTCGTTCGCGAAGCCCGGATACTCAATGGCTGCCAGCACGTTGCACTTCCCGTCGTCACCGACGCATTTGCGGCCGGCGACGCCTTCTATCTCGTCGAGAGGAAGATCCCATCCGAGTCGGTAGCGAACCTTCTCGAGCGCGATCGGAAGCCTTTCGCGCCCGTTCTGGTCCTGTCGTGGCTCGACGCCATACTGGACCTGCTCGAGTATCTTCACTCCCTGCCGGCTCCGATCATCGTGGCGAACATCTCGCCGGCCTCGATCGAGATCTCGTCGAGAGGCAGCGTTTTCCTGACCGATTTCAGCGTGGCGATCGAGGGACCGGGAAAGACTCTTGCGTGGACTTACCCCTACGCACCGATCGAGCAGATGGAAGGGCAGGACGTGGACGTTCGTGCCGATGTGCACGCGCTGGCTGCGTCGGCGTACGAAATGTTGCTCGGCGTGCGGCCGCTCAGCCCGCACGAACGCGAACAGACGAAGGGTGGCGTGGCCTTCGATCCGCTCGAGCATTTTGCGCGGGTCGTGTCGCGTCCGCTTGCGGCCGTGCTGGACAGGGCGATGTCATTACGTCCCGAAAGTCGCCAGCCGACCGCCACCGAGCTACGCCTCGAGCTGGTAACGGCGGGAACGACAACGGTGCCGGTGGCAAAGCTGCCATCGTCGGTGGATGCGCCACCGCAGTCTCCCATCGCGTCGGACGCGGCGTTCGGATCGTTTGCTCATCAGCCAACCGCGCCGGTCGAGTCGCTTGTCCCTGCTTCGGGAAAGACAACGATCATCTGCCGCACATGCGGGAGCACGAACGAGGCGACTCGGGTGTTCTGTCCGCATTGCGGGTCGCTGCTCAGGTCGGACCGCCGTCCCGGTACGCTCGACGTCGCTGCGCTGCTTCCCGATTTCGTTCCGCTTCACGAGCTTTCGCCGACGGCGCCCGTCGTAAGGCCGGCAGCGCCAGATACCGTCGTGGACCGGCTGCAGGAGACGTTCTCGGCCGATCTCGTCTCGCCGCCGGTGGTCCAGCCCGTCCAGCATTCGCCCGAGCCAGCGCGTCCTGTTTCGCCGTTTGCCGGCCGGGCGGAAGTCCGCAGAGGTTCCGACCCACTTCGCACGGCCGAAGGCGGTCCGAATTCGGGCGATCCGACGATGCCCCTCGCTCGGCTGCTTGTACTCGAGGGCGAAGAGCCTGGAAGGATGCTTCTCATCCGGGCAAAGGTCACGACGCTCGGGCGGTCGGCCGGCGATTACATTTTTCGCCAGGACGCCTTCATGTCGGGTCGCCATGCGAAGGTGAAGTACGTCGACGATTGCTACCGCCTGGACGACGCGGGCAGCCGGAACGGGACTTTCATGCGGATCAGGAAAGAAGCGCGGCTCGCCGAGAATGACATCGTGCTGGCCGGGCAGCAGCTGCTTCGTTTCGAACACGATGCGGTATCGCGGGAACCGCAGCTCCGTCTCCAACTCAACAACGGAGACGCGGCCGCGACATACGATCTTGCCCGCGCGGTTACAGCAATCGGACGAACGCAGGGCGAGATCCGGTTCGCCGACGACGCTGCGATGGCGGACATGCACGCCAGGATCGAACGCCGCGGCGACGATTGCTTCGTCGTCGACGGCGGTAGCCGCAATGGAACATTTCTGAGACTTACTACCGACCGGCCGCTTTCGGACGGCGACGTGTTCATCATCGGGCGGCACATATTCAAGTTCGAAGCGGACGTCAGCCTGGACGACCAGATTACCGAAGACCTTTAACTTCAGGGTGGAGTCATTTTCATGAGGCAGAGTGGGTTGATTTTACTGGCGGCGATGGTGCTGCCGGTCACTGCGGCCCCGGCGCAGGTTGGCGACGCCCAGCGAGCCATTCACGGTATCGATTTCCGCAACTTCGTATACTCGCCCGCCTGTGTCGAACAGGGAATGACGGTCACCGCGCGGGACGGCGTATTCGAGAGCCAGGACCAGGACGAGCGGATCTACTTCGAAGTCCGGAAAGTCAGCTACGGCGACTTGAACGGTGACGGAGTCGACGAAGCCGTCGTCGAGACGAACTGCAACACCGGCGGGACGGGACAGTTCTCCGACGGCACGGTTTTCGTGTTTCGTGGCAACAGAGCGGTGCCGGTCGCATCGCTGGGCATTGGCGACCGCGCCGACGGCGGTATCCACGCCTTGCGAATCGAGAATGGCCTGCTGGTAGCGGAACGTTACGGGCAGGAGCACAGTGGGGCGTGCTGTCCCGAGTACGTAGAGACCAGTAAGTGGCGTCTGGCCGGCACGAGGTTGACGAGCGCAGGCCGGCCGGTCCGGAAGGTCTTTCTTTCCGCTTCTCGGAGCGACGACGCAGGACCTGTTCGCGTTCGGTTTCTGAAGGGCACCTCTTCAGCCGTGCTTTCCGGCTCTACGAATGGCGGAGAGCGATACGTGCTGGGGGTGCGAAAGGACCAGACGATCGAACTTCGGTTCTCGACGGACGACACGGGCGCGTCTGCCGAGATCGTGTTGCCGAGTGGAACGAGGCTGAAGGCGGTCCGGCCCGGAGAAACCTGGACGGGCCGGATTCCACAGGGCGGCGACGTCACGATTGCGATCGAATCGCCGGCGAGTTCGGACTCGGCCGTGGCGTTCTTCGATCTGGACCTGACGGTCCGGTGATCGAGGTGCACATGAACATTGGAGTTTCAGAGTGATGGGGATGATCGCGGCAGCCGGATGGAGGCTCGTTACCTGCGCGGTCTGGCCGTGGCTTGCTGTCACGCGCCAGCACTTGAAGATCACGACGCTCGTCGTGATCGGTTTCGTATTGCTGGCCTTCGGTACCTTCGTGGCCCTCAGGCTGATCGGGCGTCTGCGCCGCTCTGCGGAGAAACTCGACGAACCGGTCGAGCTCGAGCCGGTGGACGCGCATCCCCCGGTGCGTCGTGTCGTGGATTCCGGAATCGCGAACCTCCTGGAGCAGGCCGCTCCGATCGACGGTGACGAACGATCCGACGAGGAGTTGTTTGCTTCGGTCGTTCGCGTGACCGTCGAGGTCGGCGGGGTGTCGATTCCCGCGCTTCAACGCCGCCTGCATCTCGACTTCGCGCGCGCATCCGCTTTCGTTGAACGGATGGTGGAGGAAGAGATGCTCCTGGACGGGGCGCCTGGCGGGAAATTGAAGCTTACGGAGAAAGCGCAGGAGTATCTCGACCGTCTGGCCCGGACGTGACGGCTGGAGAGAGGATGACGCGAACTTCTTCGCCTCTCGACCTTCGAGCACAAACTGCTGGTCGGGCGTGTGCGCTCGCGGTTAGAGTTTCTGCAATGCGCTTCGCGTGCACGATCGTCGTCATCGCCATTTCCATTGCTTCTGCGCACTCGCAGCCGGCGCCCGGCGACGAACCTGTCGCGTCCGAGCCGGTCCTGGAAGTGATCCGGGCGGCCTGCGCGCAGGTCTCGGTGACGAAGTACTACGATCCTTCGTACGTTCGGCTTGCGTACCCCGGTGGAGACGTTCCGATCGAGCGGGGTGTCTGCACGGACGTGGTCATCCGAGCGTTCAGGGCAGCTGGGGTGGACCTGCAACGCTCCGTTCACGAAGACATGCGGCGCGCCTTCGACAGCTATCCGAAGCGATGGGGACTGTCCCGGCCGGACTCGAATATCGACCATCGGCGCGTGCCGAATCTCGCTACCCTCTTCACGCGGCAGGGACACTCCGTGGCTGCTTCCCCTGACGCGGAAACGTATATTCCCGGAGACGTCGTTACGTGGGATCTCGGCGGGGGCGTCCCGCATATCGGAATCGTCACTGCGAGACGCGATCCTGATTCGAATCGCAGGCTGATCGTGCACAACATCGGCAACGGCGCGCAGTTGGAGGACGTTCTCTTCCACTGGAAGATCACGGGCCACTTCCGATGTTTTCGGTGAAGCGGAGGATTCGGGTGTGATCGATGGCTCGCAGCTTCCCGAAATCCGGGTGGACCGAGTGCGGCTTCGCTGGCTCACGCACGACGACGTCGACAGCCTGTTCGAAGTGTTCGGCGACTCCGAGGTAATGAAGTACTGGAGCAGCCCGCCGTTCGATCGGCGTTGCCAGGCCGTGGACCTCGTCGACGAGATTCACCGCTTTTTCGAGCGGAAAGTCCTGTTCCAATGGGGAATCGAGCGGCTGGAGGACCAGAGGGTCATTGGCACCTGCACGCTCGCAGAACCGAGCGTCCAGAATCGCCGGGCCGAGCTGGGCTTTGCATTGGGAAGGGAGTTCTGGGGACGGGGCTATGCGAGGGAGGCGGTAGAGGCGTTGGTCGAGTTCGCGTTCGAGACGCTTCGGCTTCATCGGCTCGAGGCGGACGTCGATCCGCGCAACGCGGCGTCGATCACTCTCGTCGAGCGTATCGGGTTCACGAGAGAGGGAACGTTGCGTGAGCGGTGGCTCGTCGGCGGAGAGGTGCAGGATTCGGCCTTCTTCGGACTTCTTCGCAACGAGTGGAGAAGCCGATCGGGACGTCCCGGTCAGTAGCAGGCTGGCCGGGCACGGATGCCGGGGAGTAGACTTCGCCGCATGTCGAAGCAAAAGCGACGCGAACAGTCGTTTCGCGAGGAACTCTTCAACGCCTTCAGTCACGGCGCCGGACTTGTGGCCATTCTGGCAGGAGCACCGATCCTGTTGATCGCGGCCAGCGACCGCGACTCCTGGGCCGTCGCCAGTGCCGCCGTATTCGCGTCGAGCGTAGTCCTGCTCTACCTTTCCTCGACCATCTACCACGGATGCCGGCCCGGCAGGCTCAAGAAGGTCTTTCGGGTCATCGATCACACGGCGATCTACCTGCTGATTGCCGGAACGTACACTCCGTTCACACTGGGCGTTCTGCGTGGACCTTGGGGATGGAGCCTCTTCGGACTGATCTGGGCGCTAGCGCTGCTAGGAATAGTGAACGAATCCGTTCGCTGGAAGTACACGAGCAAGGTTTCGATGGCGCTGTATCTGGGCATGGGTTGGCTGGTAGTCGTCGCGATCCGCCCACTAATCGACCTCGTTGCGCCGGCCGGACTTGCACTCCTCGTTGCCGGAGGTCTCTCGTACACAGGCGGCGTTGCGTTCTACGCGCTGGATCGTGTCCGTTACGCCCACTTCGTCTGGCACCTGTTCGTTCTTGCGGGCACGACTTTTCATTTCTTCGCCGTGCTCATGTATTCGGCCTGAGGAGACAAGGCGCGCTGCCTTCGAAGGATCCGGGAAATGGAAACTCGAGCTGTCTCGCTGGATTCGAAGTTCGCCGCGATCTCCGATCACTGGCGTCCGCGAATCGCGGCTTCGTTCAACGGGCAGGAAATCAAACTCGCCAAACTGCAGGGCGAGTTCGTCTGGCACCGGCACGACGAAACCGACGAGGTATTCCTCGTGTGGCGGGGAGGACTGAGGATCGAATTCCGCGACAGTGTCGTCGATCTCGGACCCGGAGACCTCTTCGTCGTCCCGCGCGGCGTCGAGCATCGGCCGATTGCGGAAGAAGAAGTCGAGTTGCTTTTGCTCGAAGCGGCCGACACTCGCAACACCGGGAATGTGGAGGACGCGCTCCTAACGGCGCCGGGCGGCGTCCCGATCTGAACGCAGTATTTCGCGAAGGACCCGAACGGGGCGGATCGCGTTGCATCCTCGGCCCGCCGGTCCTAGTCTTACGGCACCAGGCGGGAATCGACGATTCACCGATCCCCTGCCGCCGTCCGGACCAGAGTGGAGGTTACAGTGGAATCGCTCACGACGAAGCAACGTGCGCACTTGCGAGCGCTTGCGCATCCGTTGAAGCCCATCGTTCACATCGGCAAGGAAGGCGTTACCGACAGCGCCGTCCGATCGGTCGAACTGGCCCTTACCGGACGCGAACTGATCAAGATCAAGGTCCTGGATACGGCACCCGAAAGCGCCCGGAACGCTGGCGACCTGCTTGCGGAGCGAGTGGACGGCGGTCATCTCGTTCAGGTGATCGGGCGGACCGTGGTGTTGTACAAACGGGATCCGGAAAAGCCGTCGATAAAGTTTCCGCGCCCGGTGTGAGACGGGCGGGTAAGCGCTCCGTTTCGCCGCCGGCAAACTGAGGCATGCTCGGAGTGAGTTTGTGGAGACGGACAAACGAGCCTCGCACCGTCGCGTAATGACCGACTGGACCGTGTTGTCGCAGGCTGAAATTCGCATCGACGATCTGCACGCCGATGTGGACAACGAGGCCCGGGCGCTTGTTTCCAGGCTGGGAAGCCGGATCACGTGCCATCGCGGTTGTCTCGACTGCTGTGTCGACGGGTTGACCGTCTTCGAAGTAGAAGCCGAACGGATCCGGCGCGACGCCGGAACGAACCTTACCGGCGCCGTGCCCCACCCTGCCGGCGCGTGCGTATTTCTGGACCCGTCCGGCGCGTGCAGGATCTATGACTCGCGGCCATACGTGTGTCGGACACAGGGGCTACCGCTGCGATGGATCGAAGAAGACGAGGCCGGCGCCGCGGTCGAGTATCGTGACATCTGCCCCCGCAACGACGCCGGAACTCCGATCGAATCGTTGGGTGACGCCGACTGCTGGACGATCGGTCCGGTCGAGGCGCGGCTGGTGCAAATCCAGCGCGCGAGGGGCGAAGCGTCCGCTTCGCGCGTCGCCCTGCGGACGCTGTTCGGCGAGCTGTCCGGCAGCGGGTTGACCTAGCTCTTCGACGCGAGCAGGTCCCTGATCTCGGTGAGCAGCGACTGCTCCGCCGACGGGCCCGGTGGTGCCGCTTCGGGAGCGCGGCGCATTGCATTCGCGGCCTTCACGACGATGAAGATGGCGAACGCAACGATCACGAAGTCGATAAGCGTCTGCGCGAACATTCCGTAATTGACTGTCACCGGCGCCTCGGCCGTTCCGCCTATCACGACCTTCAATGCCTTGAAGTCGACGCCACCGAGGATGAGGCCAAGCGGCGGCGTGAGTATGTCGGACACGAACGATGCGGTAACTTTGCCGAAAGCGGCCCCGATCACGACGCCGACCGCAAGATCGAGAACGTTGCCCTTCTGGATGAACTCCTTGAACTCCGATGTAAGACCCATGTGTCGACCCTCCCGTAGTGGATGTGCGGTAAAACGGAGCTAGATTCTTCGGGGAGCGTTCAGCCTCGCGAACCGCGGCCCGACCTGTCAAGCGGACGGTTGATCGGGACTCTCCGGCGTGCTTCGACGTCGACCCGACGCCACGTACATCAGCGTTCCGGCAAGAACGAAGCCGGCGGTAACGAAGACCGCGTCGAGTTTCGTCTGCAGGACGAGCCACAGGCATACGAAGATAGCTACGATCGGGATTGTCAGCCCGCCCGGAAGCCTCAGGGTATCCGGCCGATTGCCGAATTTTGCGCCGAGGCGCGGGAGTGTGGCGATGCAGAGGCCGTAACCGACGATGCGGGCGAGCGAGCTCATCCCGGCCAGCCAGGCGAATGTACCCGACAGTGCCAGGATCAGCGCAAGAACGCCGTACAGAAGGATCGAGACGTGCGGGGTGAGGAATCGCTCGTGAACTCTGGCGAGCGCCACGGGAAGCGTGCCATATCGCGCCATTGCGTATGTCATTCTCGGCGCCGTGAGCATCGATGCCGCCGTATTGCCGAGAATCGAAACGGCCGCGGTCACGGCGATGACGATTACGCCGACCGACCCGAACATGACGCCGGCGGCGTCGGCGAGCGGCCGTTTCGATGTCGCGAGGTCCGGCAGCACGCTCGATACGACGATCTGCATCAGTACGTAGAAGACGGTAGTCGCTACTCCAGTCACCAGCAGCGCGACTGGCATCGCCCGTTTGGGATCCTTTGTCTCGCCCGCCGGGATGAGCGCGCCCTCGAAGCCGATGAAAGCATAAACGACCAGCAACATGGTCTCGCCGAAGGTCGCATAGGCAGGCAGCGACTCGGGAAGCATGGTATCGGGCCGGAGCCACGCGAGTCCGGCGATTAGCAGGACCACGAGCGGCGTCAGCTTCAGGATCGTGATCGCCGTGATCGCGCCCATGCTCGACTTCAATCCAACGATGTTCAGCGCCGTAAAGAACGAAATGACGAGAACGAGCACCGCGATGCGACCTGGCCCGGCATCGGCTCCGCGAATCAGGCTTCCGAGGTAGGCCGCAAGAACGTTGACGTTCGCCGCGACGCTCGTCGCGCGGCCGATGTAGAGAATCCAGCCGGTCTGAAATCCGACGAACGGTCCGAACGCCGTCCACGTGTATAGGATCGGTCCGCCCGTGGCGTCGAAGTAGCTGGCCGCCTTCGCGAACGAGATCATCACCGTGGCCATGACCAAGCCGCACGCGACGAAGATCCACGGGCTGAAGCTGCCGACAAGGCGCGCGGCCTCGGCCGGCAGCCCGAATATGCCGGCGCCGATGATCCCGTTTACGGCCAGCACCGCAATGCCCGTTCGCGTCAGGTCGCGACGAAGTGACTCAGGAGCGCCAGTCATCGAAGCGATCAGACGATTCCGCGCTGCCAGTGTCAAGCTCGACTGCACCATGCATCCGGCCTTTTCAAACTCTTGCGACGGCGTGCATAGTTTCCCGAAATGCACGACAAAGACGATCTGTCCGTGACTCTCGAGGTGCTGATTGGCGACATCACGACGATGGATGCCGACGCGATCGTGAATGCAGCGAACCAATCCCTGCTTGGAGGAGGCGGTGTGGACGGCGCGATCCATCGCGCCGCCGGCCCTGATCTGCTTGCGGAATGCCGGACGCTTGGCGGGTGCGCGACGGGCGATGCGAAGGCGACCGCCGGGTACCGGCTCGGCGCGAGACACGTGATTCACACCGTCGGCCCGGTATGGCGTGGAGGATCGCAGGGAGAAGCGGAATTGCTCGCATCCTGCTACAGGCGTTGTCTGGAAGTTGCAGCCGGCCTTGGAGTGCGTTCGATTGCATTTCCGGCTATCAGCACGGGAGTATTCGGCTATCCGGTGGAAGAGGCCGCTGCCGTTGCGGTCGATGCCGTGTGCGAATACCTCGGGACGCACGAAGGCATCGATCGTGTCGTCTTCGTCTGTTACTCCCAGGAGGCCGCCGATGCGTTCGATTCAGCACTCGACGACGGTGCGGATGCTGTCGACGGCGACGGCGACGGCGACGGCGACGGAACCTGGGAGGGTCTCGGTCCTGTCGAGTGCGCGGCTACGTTCGACCTCTTTCTCGAGGAATCGCTCGGAGCTCCGGCAGACGCGGCGGAAGGGACGACTCCATCGGGACATCGCGTCGACGTGCTTCGCTTCGACGACCTACCGTTCGAAGGCACGTCGACGTTCGTGACACGGGGAGTCGGCGCCGAAGCGATGCGACGATTCGACGAAGGCGAGACTCGGCAGGAACTGTTGATGTGTTGCGACGCAACGTTCGACGCTGCCCGCGTGTTGCGCTGGGCCGCCGATCAGGCGCTCGAGTCCGGGTTCGGCCTGATGCGCGGCGCTGTCCTCTCGATTGACGAGCCGATAGTGCCGGGATCGCGGCTGGTGGCGCTGTACGCCACGTACCCGGTTTACCACGAGGAGCGACTGGCGGCGTGGCGTGGCTCTGACCCTCCGACAGCGATCGTGTGGCTGGTGCCGGTAACCTATGCCGAGGCGAAGTTCGTCGAGAAGCGGGGATGGGAGGCATTCGAGGAACTTCTCGAGAAGATGGACCCGGATCTGGTCGACTTCGCGCGACACGGTGTCGCCAAATAGGAGACGCCGCCACGTGAACGCAACGGATTCGTCCGAACCGGGCAACGCCGGGCAGCGGACGCCGGACTGCCCGGTGGATCGTCGCGACGGGCTCGACCTGCTCGACTCGCTGGCTGAGCGGGCGTTCAGCCGGATCACCGGAGCTGACCTCGTCGGAGGCAATTCCGTTCGCATCCTCAGAAATGCGGTCGAGAACTATCCGGCATGGAAAGAAGCGATAGCAGGCGCCCGCGACTGGGTGCTCTTCGAGAGCTACATCATTCACGACGATCCAGTCGGCAGGGAATTCGTCGAGTTGATGGCCGAGCGGGCGCGAGCCGGCGTCCGTGTTTGCGTGCTCTACGACTGGGTCGGCGCACTGGGCAGCTCATCCAGGCGGTTGTGGAAGACGCTACGAGCGGCGGGTGTCGAGGTCCGCTGCTTCAATCCGCCTCGCGTAGACAGTCCGGTCGGCTGGATCGAACGCGACCATCGCAAGATGATCGCCGTGGACGGCCGTGTCGGGTTCGTCACCGGACTCTGCGTTGGGCAGCGCTGGGTGGGATATCCGGACCGGAAGGTCGAGCCCTGGCGCGACACGGGGGTGGTCGTCGAAGGTCCGGCCGTGGCCGACATCGTCCAGGCCTTCCATCAGACCTGGCGCAATGCCGGGCCGGAGCTGCCAGGCTCGGCATTGCCTGCACGCGAGGCAATTCCGGCTGCGGGCGACGTGCCGTTACGCGTCGTTCCGAGCGCACCTGCGATGGGGGGCCTATACCGGCTCGACCAGCTAGTGGCGGCGAGCGCCCGTTCGACACTCTGGCTGACCGATGCCTATTTCGTCGGTACAACCAGCTACATTCAGGCCCTGCGTTCGGCCTCGCTCGACGGTGTGGACGTGCGCCTGCTCGTTCCGCAGTCGAGCGACATTCCAGTCGTCGGTGCGTTGTCGCGAACCGGCTACCGGACCTTGCTCGAGGCGGGTGTGCGCGTTTACGAGTGGAACGGACCGATGCTTCACGCGAAGACGGCCGTGGCCGACGGCCGGTATGCGCGCGTCGGATCGACGAACCTGAACCTTGCCAGTTGGGTCGGAAACTGGGAACTCGATGTAGTCGTCGTCGAAAGCGGCTTCGCGGAACAGATGGAGGTGATGTACCTCGACGACCTCGAGCACGCGACAGAGATCGTGTTGAAGAAGCGGCGCAAGGTGCGTCCGATCGTTCCGCGTGTCCAGAAGGCGAGTGGGGTAGCGATTGGAAGCGGAAGCGCCGGCCGGGCGGCCGCCGGCGCGATCGGCATTGGCAATGCGGTGGGCGCCGCGATCACGAATCACAGGAAACTCGGGGCAGCCGAGGCCAGGCCGATGGCGTTGTTCGCCGCCTTGCTGGCGGGTGTTTCGACAGTCGGGCTGCTCTGGCCGCGTGTCGTGACGATCCCGATAGCCGTGCTGGGACTGTGGATGGCGCTTTCGCTGCTATCGAAAGCCATCCGCCTCTGGCGCAGCGGTGGATGAGGGACGGGAAGCGCGCACAGGTGAGGGAGGCGTCCATCCGCCGGCTGCTCGAGTAAAGCCTGATCGATTTCACTTTCCCGCGAATCTGAGCCCTAGTACGCCGGCGACGACGAGCAGCAACGACAGCAACCTCATCGGGTCTCGAGATTCGCCAAACAGCCACATACCGAGGATCGCAGTGCCAGCCGCCCCGATTCCCGTCCAGACCGCGTATGCCGTACCTACCGGCAACTCGCGGACGGCAAGGCCGAGCAGCACCATACTCGCGGTCAGCGCGATCACGGTCAGTACCGTTGGAATCGGCTGCGTGAAGCCCTCGGTGTACTTCAAGCCGATGGCCCACCCGACTTCGAACAGTCCGGCAACGGTCAGCAACACCCAGTTCATTTCAGTACCTCACGCACGCTATTCGGGGATCAGCCGCCGTTCGTCGTAGTTGACGATCAGTCCGTCGGTGTCGCGCGCGTCGTAGGACGCGCGGTTCAGCCAGACCTGAATGCGGCCGCCTTCGCGGACGCAGACGATGTTGTCGCGCCGGACGAAATTGCCCGTCAGTTGACCGTACTCGTTGAAAACGAACGGCGGAATGAGGTGACGAATGTCGTCGAAGTCGATCTCCACGCACACTCTCCTTAGTTGTATGGAAGCAAGCGGGGATTGTACGCGAGTGAAAGCCCGGCTAGGACCCTGGCGTAACCGTGACTCCGATCCCGGGAACGCCCTCGACATCGGAGTTCCGCATGTGGTCGGCGGTCTGCGCGAAGGCGCGCGCGAGTTGCCGCCTCAGT
Organism: Blastocatellia bacterium; assembly: GCA_021463145.1. Lineage (GTDB taxonomy): Bacteria > Acidobacteriota > Blastocatellia > UBA7656 > JADIYM01 > JADIYM01. The sequence goes on from JAJTWZ010000044.1 coordinate 32,454, forward strand.
TCATCGTCCAGACCTGCTTCGTCCAGCGCGCGCACCATGCACGACAGCCATTGATCGCGCTCGGCGACGCCAATCGGGAAGGGCAGATGGCGCGCTCGCAGTCGAGGGTGTCCAAATCGTTCGACGTAGAGTGGCGGACCGCCAAGCCATCCGCAGAGGAACATGTAGAGCTTGTCGCGCGAGCTGCCGAGGCTCTTCGCGTGCAATCCACGGATGCCCGCGCAGGCCGGGTCTGAATCCATCAAGTCGTAGAAGCGGTCAACGAGGGCGCGAACGGCGTCCGCGCCCCCGACCCGATCGTACGGAGTAACCGGCGGTGTGGGCTTGGTCACGCCGCTACTTCGCCATCGGCGCGGCCTCGAGCTGGCGCTGCTGCGGCTCGTCGGCATATCGCTGCCGCATCACGTAGATGTGGTACATCGTGCACGACGGAATGATGTCGGTGCCAGGCAACAGCTCCTCGATGCCTCCGCCGATCGCCGCACCGATCGAGTCCCACCGATGGTAGGCGAGAAGGATGTAGAGCGCCTGAACGGGAGCAAACGCCAGGTCCGATCCTTCGGTTGCGGCTGCCCCCGGACCCAGCAGATATCCGAGGTAGCTGCTGCTTCCGAGCACATCCATGCCCACGCTGATGACGAAGCGCACGCGATCCCAAGTAGTCCGGCCGATGATTCTGTCTATGGACAACCTCGATCCCTCCTGTTTCAAGCCATTTCGAAGTGTAGCACCGTTGCCGTCGCAGCCGCCTCTACGCTAAGGCGGCACCCACGGTTCCGTGCGCGAGACGGGCGTGTGATGCCGGCAGACGTCGAAAGGATGCGGTGGTTCGCCAGATGTATTGCCCACGGGTTGGCGATCCGGGCACGTTCGTGCGATGCTGCCGCCTTCCGCGAACCGGTCTCCGGTCCGCGACTCCCGCTACACGACAAGGAAGGTGCTATGGATCGGGTGGTCTCTGCCTTCGGCCTGTTCGTCTTCATCGGGCTTGCTTTTGCGTTCTCCACGAATCGAAAGGCCGTCAAGTGGCGGCCGGTGATCTGGGGTGTCGGGCTTCAGTTCGTCCTTGCTGTGATCGTACTTCGCACGTCGTTCGGATTCGCTGCGTTTTCGTGGCTCGGGGATATGGTGACGACGTTTCTGAACTTCTCGGATGCGGGCGCGAAGTTCGTGTTCGGCGAGAAGTTCACGGATTACTTCTTCGCGTTCAAGGTACTGCCGACGATCATCTTCTTCTCGGCATTCATCTCGGTGATGTATCACTTCGGCATCCTTCAGCGAGTGGTCTCGTTCGTTGCCTGGACGATGATGAGGACGATGGGCACGTCGGGCTCGGAATCGCTTTCGGCCGCGGCGAACATTTTCGTCGGTCAGACAGAGGCGCCGCTGCTCATCAAGCCGTACGTATCGTCGATGACGATGTCGGAGCTTCACGCAGTGATGACCGGCGGCTTTGCGACGATCGCGGGCGGCGTCATGGCCGCCTACATCTCGTTCGGTGTGTCCGCACAGCACCTGATTGCGGCGTCGGTGATGTCGGCTCCGGCTGCGCTCGCGATCTCGAAACTGCTCTATCCGGAGTCCGAAGAGTCGGTCACGGCTGGCGTCGTTTCGATCGAGGTGCCTTCGGAGACTGGAAACGCCATCGAAGCGGCGGCGAACGGAGCTATCGACGGTATGAAGCTCGTCCTGAACGTAGCCGCGATGATGATTGCGTTTCTGGCGCTTCTCGCATTGTTCAATGCGGTGCTGGGCTGGGCTGGAGGTCTGGTGGGTCTGCCGCAGCTGTCGCTCGAATGGATCTTCTCGTACCTGCTTTCGCCTGTGGCCTGGTTGATGGGTGTCCCGTGGAATGAATGCGGTACGGTCGGAGTGTTGCTCGGCAAAAAGACGGCCTTGAATGAATTCATCGCATATGCCGATCTTGCTGCAATGCTTCAGGCGACGAAGTCGCTTGCCGAGAATCCGGATTTCGTTCCGGCGGCGCCCGTGATCTCCGATCGGGCGGCTAACATTGCGATCTATGCGCTGTGTGGGTTCTCGAACTTCGGCTCGATCGGTATCCAGATCGGCGGCATTGGAGGAATTGCTCCGGACCGTCGAGGCGACCTCGCGCGGATCGGGCTCCGGGCGATGATCGCCGGATCGCTTGCGTGCTTCATGACCGCGTGCATCGCCGGGGTCCTTCTCTAGGGCGCGTCGAGGACTTGCAGCCAAAGGCAGACGCCGCCTTCTCGAGGCGCGTATTGAAGTGCTTCTCCAGATGTGTCAGTCGATGAAGCGATCTGTACGTGCCCACTATTGGCAGGAATCGGTAGTACGCACGAATCTGGCGAAGCCCTTGAGCCGCTGGGACTGCCCTCTCATAATGCAATATCCGTTGTTGGAATAGTGAGCCACAACGCGCCACCTGGTTGTGGCAGGCCAATGGCGGCCGGAATGAATCTCTCGTTATTGTAATTTGAGGAGTGGGATTGAGATTGGAGGGACGAAGATCGAAAAGCGTACTTATCTGACGGAGGAGGAGATCCGAAGACTCCTCGACGCCGCGAAACAGAGCAAGTACGGAACACGCGACCATCTGATGATCCTGATGGCCTTCCGCCATGCGTTTCGCGTCTCCGAACTCTTAGGGGTATGGCAACGAGTCCTTCGTAAAACAGCCATTTCAACTTGAGCGGCTCGGCCACAGGCCCATTTGCAACCGTTTCGGGGCCGTCCGATCTGGTTTTCTGGCCCGAATCGTGTCCGCGGGGGCCTCGCAGTCCGGTGCCGTCGACGTGCGATCGAGGTTCAGGCTGTACCGGCCGAAGCGATTGATGTGCTGGGTCAGGTACGGGCTGATGAGCGCGAGCGTTTCCTGATCTGGCGCACGACCCTGCGTCTGGAGGTCCGCCAGAAGCTCGGTAAGCGCCTTGACGTTGTAGAAGATCACACAATTCGCGACCAGGTGGTTGTACTTGATGATCTTCCGCTGCTCGTCCCGGTTGTTCTCCGCGATCGTTCCGTCGTTTCCGAAGGCCAGCCACTTCGTGAACCCGTTGAAGGCCTCGCTCTTGTTCGTCGCTGCCTGAATGGTGGCTCGAAGACTTTCTTCACCGAGGTACTCGAGCAGGAATCCCGTCCGGACGGCTCGTCCGAGCTCGCGAAATGCCTGGTACAGCCGATTCTTCCGACTGTAGGTGCCAAGCTTTCGCAGGAGCGTCGATGCGGTGATGCGTCCCGCCTTGATCGAAAGCGCCACGCGCAGCATGTCCGGCAGATGCGTTTCGATCAGTTTCCAGTTCACCGTGTCGGAAAAGAGCCCGTCGATGTGTTCGTACTCGACGGTCTTGTCTGGCCGGAAGAAGATGAGGTCCTTCCAGTTCCGGATCCGCGGCATCAGGCGAATGCCGAGAGGGTAGGCGAGGCCGTTGACCGGAGTGGACTGGGCCTGTGTATGGCCTTGCACCACGTCCGGCTGGATGTCCGACTTGTTGTTGAGCCGGCCGTCGATGATGTAGATCGCCTCCCAGACGCCGCACGGGATGAAATGACAGAAGAGCGCCACGTACGTGTCCGAGACGTGGTAGTAGCCGATCCCGCCGTAGCCTCCGTAGCGGATGTGGTACTCCGAGAGAAGATTCTGTTCGTAGA
>JAJTWZ010000045.1 GCA_021463145.1 Blastocatellia bacterium
GCCCGTCGAAGACAGGCTGGGCTCGTTCCGAACCCGTCGTTCGATTTCGAGCAGCGCACCGGCCGGTTCACGGGAGCGCCGGGCGAGAAGGAGACCACCGTCGGCATCGCCGTGCCGATCGAGATCGGAGGCCAGAGGCGGTCCCGACTCGATTTTGCCGAGGCGGAAATCGCGGCGGTCGAAGCGGACATCGCCAACCGGGAGCGTTTGCTCGTCAATCAGGTCCGAACCGGGTATGCGCAGGCGCTCTCCGCGGCACGAGAGCTTGCAATCCTCGACAACCTCGCACGGATCGATGGCGAAACCGCCCGGCTTGTCTCCGTGCGAATCTCCGAGGGCGATTCGGCGCCGCTTGATCTTCGGTTGCTCCAGACGGAGATCGGCCGACTCCAGGCTCGACGCTCGCTCGTCGAAGCGCGGCTTGAAGCGGCACTGGTAGAACTTCGAGCGCTCGTCGGCGTTCCGGCGGACGAACCGCTACCGCTCGTCGAGGACCTCACGACCGTCACGTGGTCGGCGGCGCCTGCGTCGCTTGGCGAGGCCATGGCCATCGCCCTTCAGACGCGACCCGACCTTCAACTCGCGAGGCTCGAGAAAGTTGTCGCCGAGGCCGGGCTTCGCCTCGTTCGTGCACAGGCAGCCCCGGACGTCACGGCGTTCAGCCGCTACACGGTCGAGTCGTCGGTCTTCGACGACACGCCGGTCGGAATCATCCGCGATCGCGACCGGACACTCTCGTTCGGAGTGTCGATCGGCCTGCCGCTCTTCAATCGTAACCAGGGCGCCCGCGCCGAGGCCGAAACCGCCATCGTTCAGGCTGAGCGTCGTCGCGCCTTCGCCGAGAACCGCGTCCGCGCCGACGTCTCGGCAGCCTATGCGCGGTTTCGTGCCGCCGAGGCCGCTGTCTCGACATTCGAGCGCGATGTCATTGCGCGATCCGAGGCGAACGTCGAGTCGGTACGCGGCGCCTATCTCGTCGGAGCCTACCGAATCTCGGAGCTGCTTGCCGAACAGCGCCGACTCGTCGAGTCGCAGCGCGAGTTCACCGAAACGCTCGCCGAGCGATACCGCGCGCTCGCCGACCTGCAGGCTGCGATGGGGATTGCGCCGGACATTGGGGAACGACCGCGATCGTCGCCGCCTGCGCCTCGACCGTCGCAGGCAACGAGCTATCCAGGTGCTCAGCGCCCGGAGCCGGATCCGGGCGTTGTCGCTCCAATTGGCTTCAACGTCCCAGTGATTCCTCCCGAATCGACTGCGCCGGTCATGGCGCGGACCACGGCCGCGGATTCGCAGCCGAAATGAGGAACCCGACCATGAATGATCGCGCCGAAACTACACCAAACGAGAAATCGACCCGCCCCCTGGTGACTCCAGGAGCAGCGGGCGTCGAAAGCCACAACCGGAATCCAAAATGGCGAGCAGGCATTGCCGTCGCTCTGCTGTTCATCGCCGTGCCACTCGTCGCGTGGTCGTGTTCATCCGGCTCGAAGCCGGAAACGGCCAAGTCCGTCGACGAGCACGGCGACGAAGGCGGTGAGCATGCCGAAGCCGAAGGCAGCGAAGTCAAGCTCTCGCCTGAATCGCTTCTTGCAGCAAAGCTCGAAATCGAAGCCGTTACCGAACGCTCGGCCGTTGCGCCCCTTCGCGCGACGGGCGCCGTCGAACCGAACGCCGAGAAGACACAGCAGGTCACACCTCTCGTCTCGGGCCGCGTCGAACGCGTCAACGCCGCGGTCGGCGATTACGTGAAGGCCGGCTCGACGCTCGCGGTGATCTCGAGCCCGGATGTTGCCGAAATGGCGGGCAAGCTTCGCGAGGCCGAGACGCGGCTGACGCTCGCCAAGCGAAATGTCGAGCGCGTCCGGCGGGCGGAGAACCGGGCCGGCGTGCTCTCAGCCAAGGCGCGTCTCGATGAGGCGGAGGCAGGCCTGCGGCGCACCCGAAGACTCGTCGACCTTGGTGTCGGAGCTGGCAAGGACCTCATTGCGGCCGAAACGTCGTACACGACGGCAAAGGCCGAATACGACTACCAGAGCAATATCGCGGTCAATCGCGAGGTACAGGAGGCCCAGGCCGAGGTCGAAACCGCCACGACCGAAGTCGGCCACCTGCGCGAGAGCATCCGGTCGCTCGGCGGCGGCGAAGGCTCGAACATCTCGCAGGTGACGCTGCGCGCCCCGAACTCGGGTCGCGTAACGGAGCGGCTCGTCAACGTCGGCGCCGGTGTTGCCGCCGGAAGCCCGATGTTCACGATCGGAGACCTTTCGTCCATGTGGGTCATAGCCCGGGTTCCCGAATCGCAGGTAGGGCTGCTGCGCACGGGGTCTCCCGCCGAAGTCCAGACCCCTGAACCGGGAGCCGCTCCGATCAGCGGGCGGGTCAACTACATTGATCCGTCGCTCGATGAAGCCACACGAACGGCTCGCGTGCGGGTCGAAGTCCCGAACCCCGGCGAGCGGCTCAAGGCCGGAATGTTCGTCCAGGTTGACTTCCAGGGCGCCGCGGGCTCGGGGGCGCCCGCCGAGCGCGAGCTCGTCGTGCCGGCATCCGCCGTCCAGCGCATCGGTGAGCGCACCGTCGTCTTCGTTCCGGTCGAGGACGAAGAAGGCGCATTCGCGGTGCGCGACATCGACGTCGGCGGTGAGATCAACGGGTATCGCCGAGTCCTCGCAGGGCTCGAGGTGGGCGAGAAAGTCGTCGCGAACGGCAGTTTCACCCTCAAGACCCAGCTGATGAAGGGCGAGATGGGGGAGCACGGACACTGACATGATTGACGCCATCATCCGCTTCTCCGTCGCGCAGCGCCTGCTCGTCCTCCTGATGGTCGCCATCATGGTTGGCGCCGGCCTCTACAGCCTGCGAAGTCTCCCGATCGACGCCGTGCCGGACGTCACAAACGTCCAGGTACAGGTCCTGACGGCGGCTCCGTCGCTCGCGCCTCTCGAAATCGAGCGGCAGATCACCTTCCCGGTCGAAGTCGCAATGTCGGGACTGCCCGACGTCGAGGAAATACGATCGGTTTCGAAGTTCGGCCTGTCGGCGGTGACCGTCGTCTTCGAAGAGTCGGTCGACACCTACTTTGCCCGCCAGCTCGTTCTCGAGCGGCTCTCGCAGGCCCGCGAGCAGATTCCGGAGAACATCGGGTCGCCCGAGATGGGTCCGATCTCGACCGGGCTTGGCGAGATCTACCAGTACGAGCTGAAGGCCGCACCCGACAGCGGCTACGACGCGACGTCCCTGAGAACGATTCAGGACTGGAGCGTGCGACGCCAGCTGCTCGGCGTTCCCGGCGTCACCGAGGTCAACAGCTTCGGTGGCTACGAGAAGCAGTATCAGATTCGCCTCGAGCCGGCGCGCCTTCAGAGCTACGGATTGTCGATTCGGGACGTTCTCGAAGCCGTCGTGCGCAACAACGCGAACGTCGGCGGCGCCTACATTGAAAGTGGAGCAGAACAGTACCTGCTGCGCGGAATCGGACTCGTCAATTCGACGGACGACATCGCAAGAATCGTTGTGAAGACGGGACCCGAGGGCGTGCCGGTCTATGTCAGGGATCTCGGAGATGTCGTGACCGGCGCAACCGTGCGGCAGGGCGCGGTCACGGCCGATGGAGAAGGGGAAATCGTGGCGGGCATCGCGATGATGCTCAAGGGCGAAAACACGCGCACGGTCGTCGAGCACGTCAAGGAGCGCATCGAGCAGGTCATGACAACGCTGCCAAGAGGCGTCGAATTGATTCCGTTCTACGACCGAACGGAGCTCGTGGACCGGACGATCAAAACGGTCGTCACCAATCTTGTCGAGGGAGCCGTCCTCGTCATCATCGTGCTCATCCTGCTGCTCGGGAACTGGCGCGGCGCCGTGCTGGTGGCGACGATCATCCCGCTCTCGATGCTCTTTGCCGCAATCTGCATGAAGATCTTCGGCGTATCCGGAAACCTCATGAGCCTTGGCGCGCTCGACTTCGGCCTTATCGTCGATGGCGCAGTCGTCATGGTCGAGAACACGGTGCGACGGCGAGCCGAGGCGCAACACGCCGGCTCGAAGACCGCTCCCGAGCGGACGATTCTCGACGCGTGCATCGAGGTTGGACGACCGGTCGTCTTCGCGGTGGCGATCATCATGATCGTCTACCTGCCAATCCTCAGTCTCACGGGCATCGAGGGGAAGATGTTCAAGCCGATGGCGCTCACGGTCGTCTTCGCCCTCGCCGGATCGCTCATTCTGTCGCTGACCTACGTTCCGGCGGCGATGACATGGCTTCTGAAGGGGCACGTCTCCGAGACCGAGAGCTTCCTGATCCGGATCGCGAAGCGTTGGTACGAAGCGTCGCTACCGGTCGTCCTGAAGCATCGGCTCACGGCTCTCGGCATGGCCGTGGCGCTGTTCGTCGCAAGCGCGACCATCTTCCCGTTTCTCGGCTCCGAGTTCATTCCGCGGCTCGACGAGGGATCGCTCGCCGTCCAGGTGCAGCAGCTCCCGAGCGTGTCGCTGACGCAGTCAGTCCAGACGATCACCGAGGTCGAAAAGGTGCTCATGAGCTTTCCGGAGGTCACGAAGGTCGTCTCGAAGACCGGTCGCGCCGAAGTGGCGACCGATCCGATGAGCATCGACTTCAGCGATCTCTACATCGAGCTCAAGCCTCCCGGCGAGTGGACCACGACCCACGACAAGGTCGAGCTCGTCGAGAAAATGTCGCGGGCGCTCGAGCAGCAGGTGCCTAATGCAGCATTCAGCTTCTCGCAGCCAATCGAACTGCGCGTCGCCGAGCTGATCTCGGGCGTGCGGTCCGACGTGGCCATCAAGCTGTTCGGCGACGATCTCGACACGCTCAAGAAAACGGCGGACGACATTGCGCGAGTCGTCAGCACCGTGCCGGGAGCCGAGGACGTGAAGGCCGAGGCGGCGACCGGATTGCCGCAGCTCCAGATCACTCCCGACCGGGCAGCAATCGCCCGCTACGGCATCAACGTCGAGGACGTCAACGACCTCGTCGAGACCGTCGTCGCGGGCAAGGACGCGGGGCAGGTCTACGAGGGCGAGCAGCGATTCAACCTCGTCGTTCGACTCGGCCCCGCGTCGAGCGAGAACGTCGAGACGATCAAGGGACTGCTCGTGGTTGCGCCAAGTGGCGCGCGGGTGCCGCTCCGGGAGCTTGCCGACGTCAATCTTGTCGAGGGGCCGGCGCAGATCTCGCGGGAGGACACGCGTCGCCGCATCGGCGTCGAGCTCAACGTCCGGGGCCGCGACATCGGCAGTTTCGTCGCCGATGCGCAGAAGCGGCTCGAGACCGAGGTCACTCTGCCGCCCGGCTATTACGTGACGTGGGGCGGACAGTTCGAGAACCTCGAGCGCGCATCGGCCCGCCTGCTCATCGTCGTGCCGATCGCACTGTTTCTGATCTTCGTGATGCTCTTTACGACGTTCGGATCGGTGAAGCAGGCGGCCCTGATCTACACGGGCATTCCGTTTGCCGTAGTTGGCGGAGTTTTCGCCCTCGCACTGCGGGGAATGCCGTTTTCGATCTCGGCGGGCGTGGGTTTCATCGCCTTGTTCGGAGTTGCGGTCCTCAACGGGGTCGTGATGGTGAGCTACATCAACAGCCTACGTGAAGAGGGCCGGTCGCTCGCCGATGCGGTCAGCGAGGGCGCCGCCACGAGACTCAGACCCGTCCTGATGACGGCGCTCGTCGCGTCGCTCGGCTTCGTTCCGATGGCACTGGCATCGTCGGCAGGAGCCGAGGTCCAGCGGCCGCTTGCGACGGTCGTCATTGGCGGGCTCGTGACGTCGACGGTTCTGACGCTCTATGTCTTGCCGATGCTCTACCGCTGGTTCGAGCGTGAACGCGTCGAATACTGATGCTGTCCAGACGGCACGGTCGCACGCTTGCGGCCGTGCCGAATCCAATCCCACGGGAAGAGTGAGTTGACATGAAGATGATCGTTGCGATGGTGCAGCCGTTTCGGTTGGGAAAGGTGACCAGTGCGCTCGAGGAGATCGCGGGCTTTCCTGGCATGACGGTGACAGACGTGCGGGGCTTTGGCCGCGAGAAGAGCTCACGGAAGGAGGGATCGCCGCATCGCGTCATCGAGGACTTCGTCGAGTTCATTCCGAAGGCGCGCATCGAGATTGTCGCGCTCGACGACATGGTCGGCGCCATCGTCTCGACAATCGCTCGCGTTGCCCGAACCGGGAACAACGGCGACGGAAAGATCTTCGTCTGGTCCATCGAGACGGCGATTCGCATTCAGACCGGCGAGTCGGGGGACGAAGCTGTCTAGCGTGCGGCGCGCCAGGTCGTGGCATCAGCGACGCATCGATCCGGAGAGAGAGTGACATGACCCAACAGCTCGAACTCGCGCTCGACATACTGCTCCCGGAGCTTCCGGACGTTCGCGATTCCTGTGTCGACCGCCTTGCAAAACGGATCGCGGCCGTACGTGGGGTGACCGACGTCAGCGTCGACCGCGAGGGTGCACAGGGAACTCTCCGTATCGAATTCGACCCGGAGTTCCTTTCTCTCTCGGCAATCCGGCGACTGGCGACAGAGTCGGGTACCGAGATTTCCGACAAGTTTCGCCACGAGACCCTGCGCCTCGAAGGAATGGACTGTTCCGACTGCACGTTCGTCATCGAGCACGGAGTCGGCAGGCTCGATGGCGTACTGGTCTCCGCCGTCAACTACGCGTCGCAAACGCTGCGCGTTGAATACGATGCCTCGATCGTCGACCACGCAGCCATTGTCTCGCACGTTCGCGGGCTTGGCTACGACGTCGCCAGGGAGGGCGTAGCGGCGCTTGCGGCGAAGTACCGGGAACTCCTTGTTGCAATTGCCGCGGGCGTCCTCGTGGCCGCCGGATGGGCGCTCGACCGCTTTACCAGCACGCCGGCGATCTTCACCGTCTCCTTGTTTGTCGCGGCCTACGTACTTGCCGGCTATGACATCGCCAGGCACGCATTCCACTCCCTACTCGAGCGACGGTTCGATACGGATGTCCTGATGGTCGTCGCCGCACTCGGCGCGGCGGCGCTTGGCGAATTCGCCGACGGCGCGCTGCTCCTGTTTCTCTTCGGACTCGGACACGCACTCGAGGAGCTTGCGCTCGACCGGGCGCGCGACGCAGTGCGAATGCTCGGCGACCTGACGCCGAAGTCCGCCCTCGTCAAGCGCGATGGCAAGGAAGTCGAGGTCGGCGTGGCCGATCTCCTGCTCGACGACATTGTCATCGTTCGACCCGGCGTCCGTCTCGCCGCGGACGGAGTGATAGCCGTCGGGAGCTCGTCGATTGACCAGGCCTCCGTCACTGGCGAGAGCGTTCCTGTCGAAAGGGGACCTGGCGACTCCGTGTTCGCTGGAACGATCAATGGCGAGGGTGCGCTCGAGATCCGGGTCACGCGTCTTACTTCCGACAACACGCTCGCGCGCGTCATGAAGCTCGTCGAGGAGGCGCAGGGTCAGAAGACCCGCACCCAGCAGCTGACCGAGAGATTCACCGCCTGGTTCGTACCCGCGGTCATCGTCGGCGACCTGCTGCTGATGTTCGTACCGCTGGCTTTCGGCGTCCCGTTTCGTGACGCTTTTCTGAGGGCGATGACCATGCTCGTGGCCGCCTCGCCGTGTGCGCTCGCCCTCGGGACCCCGTCGGCGATGCTCGCGGGAATCGCGCAAGCCGCACGCAAGGGTTTGCTCATCAAGGGCGGCGCACACCTCGAGACGCTTGGACGACTGCACACGGTCGCCTTCGACAAGACCGGAACCCTGACGCACGGACGCCCGGAGGTCACCGATGTCGTCGCATTCGATCCGGGAGGCGTCCCGGAACGGAAGCTTCTCGAGATCACCGCAGCAGTCGAGACCCGCTCGGGGCATCCGCTCGCGCAGGCCGTTGTAAGAAAGGCCGAGAGTCTCGGGCTCGTTCTGCCGGTGCCCGGCGAGGTCACTTCGGTAACCGGGCGCGGCGTGCGATCGAGCGTAGACGGCATCGCGGTGCTACTTGGAAACCGCGGTCTTTTTCAGGAGAACGGAATTGAGGTGCCTGAACTGGTCGAGGCAATCGCCATCAGACTCGAGTCCGACGGCAAATCGACGATGATCGTCGGCTTTGATGGCGAAATCGTCGGGCTGCTCGCCCTCGCGGACACGCCGCGAGCGAACGCGGCCGGGACACTTCGAGAGTTGAAACGGATTGGCGTCCGACGCACGGTTCTTCTGACTGGCGACAATTCGCGGGTTGGAAAGAAAGTCGCGCGCGATCTCGGCATCGACGAAGTTCGATCGGACCTCATGCCCGAGGACAAGGTCACGGCCATTCGCCAGATCGCGGCCGGCGAGGTCGTGGCGATGGTCGGCGACGGCGTCAACGACGCGCCGGCCCTGGCAGCAGCGAGCGTCGGCGTCGCGATGGGCGGCGCCGGAACGGACGTGGCGCTCGAAACGGCGGATGTGGCGCTGATGGGCGACGACCTCGGGAAGCTGCCATTTGCCGTGGGACTCGGTCGGGCGACCCGTGCCATCGTTCTCCAGAACATCGCGATCTCGATGGCGGTCATCGGGTTTCTGATCGCCACGTCGATACTCGGCGTCGTCGGCATCAGCGTCGCCATACTCTTTCACGAAGGCAGCACGCTCCTCGTCGTTGCAAACTCTCTGCGGCTCCTGATGTTTGGAGACGGCGCGAGCGCCGTCGCAGGTGCCGGCGTTGCCGACGATGTGACGTAACGAAATTGCGCCGGGGACTGAGTCGAGGGAACTTTCGATGGGTCGTGGCAACGCGAAACGCAAGCGTCGGCTCACGTCAAGACCACCGCGGCCGATTCCGTCGCGTATCGATAGGCTGAGGGCCTTCTTGCGTCGAAACCTCGGACTCGTCGTACTTGCGATCGGCATCGCAGGCGCAATCGTCTGGCGAATACTCCACTGGCTCGGCTACATCCACTCCCACCACCCTCGACATTGATGTTGCAGCCCACTGGATCGCGGGCAGCATCCACCAAGCGGTTCGGCCTCATCGTCCGGCCGGTCGAGATCAACCGGTGTGACCGGGGTGCACGGTTGTGGCGACGGTTGCCGGATCGACCGCCATCCGCTTGGCAAACTCAAAAACGTAAGTCTTGAACCCGCCATGTCCGTTTCGCGTGTAGAAGTCGTATGCAAGCATTTCTTGAAGGGCACGATCGACAGTCCAGCTCTGGTGGGTCATCCGGTAGAGAGCGGTTCTCCCGACGGCGAGATCCGTCCAGGTCTCACGCTTGTGCGTTCACGTTTCGCCCAAATTCGTCGGCCACTGCAGAAGCCCGGTCGGTTGCGGCCCACACGTAGGCTACCTCGTTTGCCGCTTCGCGGAATCTCGACGAATGGACATCTTGGACCCGGAGTCGCTCATTGTCCGCAGAGGCACTCACCAGGCGGATGCCGGATGTCGGGACAGGCCCGCCATCACGACATCCGGAGCGGTGGCCCTTGGCCACCGAAATCGGAGACGGCCCCGCCTGCGCTCGACGCGCAATCCCGCGACACGAGCCACCGACGGGACGACACGCGATCCGTCGACTTCGACCACGCGCTGTCGCCTTCGGGAGTGCCCGGAACCCGAAGGCCGGCCGGCTCCGTGGGCCGCCGACAAGTGCCCGGGCCGCTGCGGCCCTGGAATCGCCACACGCCCGTCGTCGCCACAACCTGGGCGGGAATCCTCTGCTCGCGCCACGTCGACCGCGTGGCGGTCGTCCTGGCGCTCGCTGGCGGGTTCCTGCGAATGGTCCTGACCGTAGTCGGTCAGCCCGCAGTCTGAGCCACGCGACGTTCCCGCGCCCTTGGTCACACGCACCTCCGAAGCGGGAATCCTTCAATCGCATGCTCTGAAGGATTCCCTCTTGGAGGTGCTGGGATGTCAGTCGTTTCCGTAGAGTTTCGCAGTGACGTGAGCAATCAACTCCGCGGCCGCACGGTTGCCGGAACGGGTCACAGGCCGCAGAAGCTGCTCGGGTTCGGCGCTCGAGCCGACTCCATACTGCGCCGATTCACCCGGGCGCGGCTCGAGGCACTTCGACCGAAACGCGTGATCTCGGGAATGGCGCTCGGCTGGGACCAGGCCCTGGCGACGGCCGCCGTCGATCTCGGAATTCCGTTTGTCGCGGCCGTGCCTTTCGAGGGTCAGGAGGCACGCTGGCCCGAGTCGTCGCAACGTGAACTAGCCGCTCTCATTGCCCGTGCGGCCAAGGTTGTCATCGTCAGCCCCGGATCGTTCTCGGGCCGGTCGATGCAAGCGCGCAACGAATGGATGGTCGAACGCTGCGATCTGCTCCTGGCCGTCTACGACGGATCCCCGAGCGGCCCCGGCAACTGCATCCGGTTTGCAGACGGGTGCGGCCGGGACATCCTCAACCTGTGGACTTCCTGGCAGGTCTTCGTTCGGGCACTCGCGTACGGATAGCCCGGCCGTTCGCCATTGCCCGTCGCCTCCACTGCCGAGTCTGACGGACGCCTTCGCGACCCGTCTGACTCTCCGGTGGAGGTTCCAATCCAATGTGGAAGGTCGGGAATAGACGCCGCGGCGATCGCGGCGAATACGTCGGGCGGCCGAGCCCGCTGGGCAACCCGTTCGCGATGCGCGACGAGAGCCAGCGCGACGCCGTCGTCGACGCTTACGCGCGGTGGCTCGAGGCGCGAATGCAGGAGAACGGCCCCGAGCGCGCCGAGATCGAACGCCTTGCTGCGTCGCCTGACGGCACGCTCGTTTGCTGGTGCGCGCCGTTGCGCTGCCACGCCGACATCATCAGCGAATGGATCGAACGCGTCCGCGACGGACGCAAGTAAGGAGGAACGGAATGTATCTCCGGCTTCGCGGTCGCGACGGCGATTCGACCGTCGTCATCTTGTACAATCGATGAATCCACGACTTCACGTTCGAGGTCACGTGGGACGCGCCGTCCACACGGCCCGTCTTCGAGTCGTTCGTCTCGTCGCCCGCGATGCTCTCGCGCGTCGCGTCGCCGTTCGTCGATATCGACGACGCTCTCTACGGCTACATCGTGGAGCTTTCGGGCTCACATCCCGGCTGGGGACGCGTCGTCGACCGTCCGGAGACCGTGACCCTTCGCGGCAGGCCGCGCAGCGTCCAGCAGTCGCTCTACGCGCGCGGCGGGGTGCTTCTCGCCGTCTCCGAACTGTACCCGGCTCGTCCCATCGAACTGACACGCTGGCTGCCCGGTCTCGGGCTCGGCCCGAACCAGGCCGCCCTTCGAACCGGAGGCCCCGCGCGAGGCGCGCTTCGCGCGCTGGGGTTCGTCTAGCAACGGAGAAAAAAGCGACGCTGTGCGTATACGAATACTTATATCGGGGATACAATCGCCCGTTCAAGCCGGAACTCGATGAGGGGGGCCTCAGGGATCCTCTCTCGAAGCCAACGATCATCATGGGCGCCTGTCTCGAGTGTCAGCCTGAAGTAGTTGAAGATGCGCAGCGTCCGATGATCTGCCGCAGTCTCGGGGCCGAGGAGACGGCCGACACCGTAACTCAACCGGCCTGGCGTCGCTGGAAGCAGTGAAACAAACGAGTTGCCTTGGCGTTGACCGTAACATAGAGTCCGAAAAGTGTGATCCAGCGTCGATCTCAATACGGTACAGCGAGTAGCACCGGAGCGAAGAAATGAAAAAGTATCAGCTTACGTGGGCGCTCTGTCTCACCCTGCTTGTGAGTAGTGGCTTTGTCGTGTCCCATCCGACAACCGGCGTCGCCCAAGAACCGGATCAGGATGCTATTGCGCTGCAACAGCAAGCGTTGCCTATCGTTGAGTACGATGCACCTGCCGTCTTCCCGACACCAGCGATACGGCAATCTCGAAGCGCAAAGTACAATGATCCGGACGGCGGCACGTTGGCCGAGGAATGGGAGAACGATACCGGTTCGCGCCACACCAGCAGCGACATAATTGTAGGGTTAGCGGCTCTCCCGGTACGATCCAGCGACGCCATTGTAGTGGGCAGGGTTACTACTGCAGCCGCGTATCTGTCAGCTGACAAGAAAAACGTGTACTCGGAGTATCAAGTAACTGTAAGCCGCATTTTCAAGAATACAAGCCCCATCGCAATCCAGATCGGAGGGGACATCGCTGCCGAACGACCAATTGGCG
Source organism: Blastocatellia bacterium (assembly GCA_021463145.1). Classification (GTDB taxonomy): domain Bacteria; phylum Acidobacteriota; class Blastocatellia; order UBA7656; family JADIYM01; genus JADIYM01. The sequence continues at coordinate 12,132 of JAJTWZ010000045.1, forward strand.
CGGTCCGACTTCCGAAAGGAGACGTGGTCTACCACACGTGGGAGTACATGGGGGTTCCAAAGGTAAACACAAAGTATGTCCTTTTTCTCAGAGCTGCTCCCGATGGAACGGATTTCATCCTTATCACAGGCTATGAAATCACCAATGGGGTTGTGACAGCGCTCGACGGCAACGGCCAATTCGGTGCCAAACGGTATCACGGCGTATCCGAGAGCATTCTGACCTCTGACCTCGACGTCGCAACAAAGTAGCGCTCGAAAGTAGGTGATATTCTAATGTTGAAGCACAATCGACCAATTCTCAATGCGCTGCTCTTAGCGGCTACCTTCGTCGTCCTGGCGTGGTATCCGAATGCGGTTCACGGCAGCGCTTGCAGTACTTGCCAGCCGCCAGTGCGAGCGAAAAAGTGGGCGTGGCGAGAGGCGGCGCGAATTAACACGTGCATTGACAGCAACTATTGGCAGAGCTTTAATCCTGCGTTCACATTGATCGGTGATGGGTTTCGATCGTGGATGAATCACAGCACGAATGGCAAGAATTGCTCGAACGTTGTTCATGACATCTCTTCGCAGAGTATAAACCCGAACAATAACAATTCGTATTGGGTGACATTTTGGACCGACGGACCAATGCCGGACCCTGACACGGGTTACATTACTTATGCCCATACGGACTGGTTCCAGAATTCGGCCGGTACTGCCCTGAAGAAGGCGACCACCAAGCTCAATACTAGGTACTTCCCAAGCCCCATCCCCGGTGATTACTTCTACCCGACTATGCTCCACGAAATCGGCCACACCTACGCACTCAGTGACTGTTACGACGATGCGGCGACGCCATGCACATCCATCTCGGTGATGAATCACATTGTCCTCGGAGTGTCGCCGACAGACGTGACGGCGAATGATGATTCATCGGTGAAACGGAATTACAGTTGTACGCAGTAGAGTCATTGAAGTCTAGCCAGTTTCGCCGCCCGGCCGTCGCCCGAAAGGACTACTGTGACGGTTATGTTCTTCGGGAGCCGACAGTGCTCGTTCGATACTGAATCAGGTTACTTCCGGGTCGCGAAGCGGGCGCAACGTAGCTGGGTCCGGTGCCGCGTCGATGTCGAATCGGTACTTCCCGTAGGGGTTGATGTGCCCATACCTCGCGGGCGAGAGGTGCGCGACGTCGACATCGGCGATCGCGATGCCCTCGCGACGGAGTCTCGAGATCACTTCGTTCATGTAGACGGTGTTCCAGGTGACGATCGCATTGACGACGAGATTGAGGCAGCTCGCCTGGTTCGCCTGCTCCTCCTGGTGACGGCGACGCACCTTGCCCTCGTTTGCGAAGAAGAGGTAGTTCCGCAGTGCGTGAAGGGCTTCGCCCTTGTTGATCTGCGTGCCGATCCGCCGACGGTAGTCCTCGCTGTCGATGTAGCGGAGAATGAAGATCGTCTTCACGAGACGACCGTATTCCTGCAGGGCTTTCGAGAGCGCGTTCTGACGCGGATAGGACTGGAGCTTTCCGACCAGCAGCGACGCCGTGACCCAGCCGAGCTTGAGCGATCCGGCGACCCGGAGCAGCTCGTCCCACATATCGAGGATGACGTCCTTGCGAATCGTGCCCTTCAGCAACGGTTCGAGGTGCAGGTAGCGGACGTCCCGACTCATCCGGTAGAGGCGCTGATCGCCGAGATCCCGTATGCGCGGTGAGAAGACGAGTCCGAGGAGATCGAAGAGTGCGAAGACGATCTCGGTGAACCCAGCGGTATCCGTCGCGTGCTCGAGAATCTCGAGCTCGGTTTCGTTGTCGAGGATCTCGTCAAGTACGTAGAGGGCGTCACGCGTCGTCGACGGGATGACCTTGGTGCCGTACTGGGAGAACTGGTCCGACGTCCAGGTGTAGAACGTCACGCCGCGGCCGTATCCGAAGTAGCGCGGAATTGCCGTCGCGTGGCGCGACTTTACCGACACGGGGAATCGCTGTCCGTCCGAAGACGAAAGGGTTCCGCCGCCCCAGATCCGTGCGAGCGGAAGGTGATGCTGGTAATTGACAACCTTGACCATCGCCGCCCGAAGCGTCTCCTCGCGGAGGTACCACGTTGTGCACCATCCGAGCCGGCCCAGGGCAAGGTCCGCGACCTTCGCCATCGTCACCGGTCCGAAATTGCAGGCCTGGGAAATGATCGCAGCGAACAGGTACGTTCGAAGATCGCGTGTCCGCGGTTCGGAGCCGCCAGCATGTTCGAAGCACTGCGTGAAGTGCGTCCAGCCGTCGACTTCGATGAGCAGCTCGGACAGGTCGATCTGCGGCAACCGCTCGCTGACCAATTGCTCGAGTGCGACGACGTCCGGCGAGATATCCGCGGCGCGAAGTCGCGGTACGTGCAGAGAGCCGTCCTCGATGTCGAAACCGCCCTTCGGAAACTCGTGGTCGAGCCGGCCGAGCAGCCCCTCCAGTTCCTCACGGCGCATTGCAAGGCGTTCGCGCCCGTCAACGGGCAGGTCGAGCATCGTGGACGTTTCCGTGCGCAACTCGAGCCATTGGGACGAAGCGATAAGATAGCTCGCTGGATCGGCGTGCCTGCGGCTTCCATCGATCCAGACATCTCCCGAGCGAATGGCCGCCCGCAGTTCCCACAGCACGCACAGCTCGTAGAAGCGGCGAACGATTTTCCCGTTGCCGTCGAACAGGTGAGGCCACCACTTGGCGGTAATGAAGTCCATCGGCGCGTCATCGGGAACGCTCCGGAGCCCGGTCGCATTGAGGTTCCGAAGCACCCCGACTGCTTTGAGCAGCGCTGCCGCGGACTGGGCCGACCGGAAGTCGAGCGCGTCCAGGAACGCGGGCGCGAACGAGCGGAAGTAGGAGTACTTTGTCGCCAGCAGGTCGAAGTAGTGGTCGTCGAGCGGTCTTGCGATTCGGGCGCAGTCGTGAACTACTTCCTCGAGAGCATCGGGAGCGACGAGATCGAAGACACGTGGACGGACTTCGTCGTCCGCGATTGAGGGATCGAGCAGGATCGATCCGACTTCCTGAAGCAGCACGACCTTCTCGTTGGTTGATCTCGCGACCCTTTTCCGAATCAGTTCCAGCTCCTTTCCGGCCTCTCCGTACGAATGCGCGAGGCACCGGTCGTAGAGGTCGACGATCTCGTCGAGCACATCGATCCCTGTCTGCACGGCGAAGGCCAGCAGTACCGGGTAACGGCGGACGGGAGACATCCGCTCGATCGCCTGCGCCGTGGACTTGCGCCCGATCTGCGCGAGGAACTTGATCCGATTTGGCGGGATCGCGTCGAGGTCGAGTCCGGCGAAACCCTGTCCGGCGAGATACTCCCGCTTCGCGATCGCATCGAGAATCGATCCGCCGCTGTTGCGTGTGGCTCCCTGCCGGAGCCAGACGAGTGGAGTGCGGCCGAGCACGGTATCGTGGCGGAGCAGTCCGTCGAGCCTCTGCCGCCGCTCGTCCGCGAGCAGGGATTCCAGTCTCGTGTATGTCTCCGACTGAGCGCGGTCGCGGGCGTGAGAGACCATCCGTTCGAGAATCGTGACTCCCGGGCGGAGGATCTTCGCGGCGAAGAGTCGCTCGCACACCAAACTGAGAAGCAGCGTCGGCTTGTCGTGTTCGAGCGCCCGGTCGAGGAGCCACCCCGAGAGTTCGCTCCAGTCGTTCGCAGTAGGCCTGCGCATTCCGAGATGTTCGAGAACGGCCCGTATCTGCAGGTGCCTCGTGCGATCACGAGCCCCATAGGACATCAGCATCTGCGGCGGAACCCGGAGTTGCCGCGCGACGTAGCCGACAACCGGCGACGGCACCGCGGAAAGGTCGACCGGCGCGAAGCCAAGGTACCGTATGGTGCAAAGCAGGAGCGCGAATCCGAGCCGGTTGTGATCGCCTGTCCGGCGCCGGACGAGATCGAGGTCGGCCGGCGACAGGGTAAAGTAGCCGGCAGTGTCCGAGTCCGAAACCGTGCCGGGAAATCGACGAAGCCGCTCCCGCTCGGCATCCGCGAGAAAGCCGATCGGCACCTTCTACCTGTCCTCGCCGATGAGGGCGACGGCGCCTTCCAGGTCCTTCATCGACGGCTCGCAGTAGCGTCTCGTCGTCTGCATGTTCTCGTGCCCGGCGAGCGCGGCCACCTTCTCGAGGCCGACGCCGGCGTTGACCAGGTTCTTGCAGAACGTGTGTCGTAGCGCGTGAGGCGTGATCTCGGCGTTGATCCCGGACGCATAGCGCTCCATCATGGACTGGACGCCTCTCGGCGTCAGTGGTCCTCGCTGTCCGTAGTAGACCGGCACTCGCTGGCCGGCGCAAAGCCGGAATCCGGCAGCCTCGAGCGCGTTGCGGGCGTCGAGATTGAGCGGCACCTCGCGCCGCTTGCGCCCCTTCCCACTTCGGACGACGAGCACGCCCTTGCGCTCTGTCATCGTCACGTCACTCCAGAGAAGACCGCACAGTTCGTGAACCCGCAGACCGGTGTTGAGCATGAGCTTGACGATGGACAGGTCACGATCGCTTCCGCCATTCTCGAGCGTCCGGAGCAACGCGTTCTGTTCCCGGCGATCGAGCCATCGCGGCCCCGGACGGGCTTCGCGCTCGAACCGCGGAACCTTGTGCGCGATTCCGTCAGCGACGAGTCCGGAGTCGGTCGCCCACTTCAGGAAGCTCTTGAGCGTCGCCAGCTTCCTGTTGATGCTCGCGGGCTTGAATCCGAGCCGGACGATCATCGCCTGCTTGTACTCCCGCAAATCGGTCGGCGTGACCCTAGATGGCTCGAAGGCCTCGCCGTTGGTTTCCTCGAACCAGGCGGCGAACGCCCGAAGGTCGCAACGGTAGTTGATGATCGTCAACGGACTCCGCTCCGCATGCTCCAGAAAGGTCAGGAACTCTTCGACGGAAGACGACATCCGACACCTCCAGACTCTTATACGCGGGGATTCTCGTGGGATAAGAAGCTGTCGGAAGTGACTTATATGACGAGTCAGAGTCAGAGTCAACGGTGAAGGGTATTTATACGCGCAGATTGCCCATGGACGTGCGGGAGCCTCGAGTCGGAGACGAGCCACTTGAGTTTCGGAGCAATCTGCAAGGTCGCCTCAGCCGGAAAGCACGCTTATACGCGCAGCGTCGCTTTTTTCTCCGTTGCTAGATCAACCCCTGATTGATCCAACATTGCATCTCCCGGTGTCCTCGCCTCGGATGTATCGTGGTGTTCGACATACGGTGTATCGGCATGTCTCATCATTGTTCATGCCTTTGGTAGCCTGCGAAAGAGTGCCTGTCGTGCGTTCCAGAGTCGCCATTGTGGTCGGACTCATCTTCGCGATCGTGACGATGGGCTCAACCGCGCGCGTGCGAGGGCAGGACGTCGAACCGGAAGAACCGCAGGTCCGGACTTTGCTCCACGCACTCGCGGAGATCGGGGCGCGCCATCATGTCTTCCTCACGGTGGAGGCGACGTGGGCTGACGGCGAGAGCCTGAACAGCTTTGACGCGCAACTCGTCGGAGAGCTGGCTCGAGGAGAATCCGCGGATGCCGAACTTCGAGCGCTCCTGCTCGTGGTGCCGCGACTGACCTACCAGGTATCAGCATCGCATCCGTCCGTTGTTCACGTGATCGACGCGCGGCTCGGTCGTGGCAGCGACTACGCAATGGACTCGATTGTCCCGAAGCTGGACTACGCTGGAACGGTGCGGGATCTGGTTTCAGAGATCGGCCGGGACGGCATCCCGATTGCCTCTCCGACCGCGCATTCTTCACGCGAACTGTTGTTTGTCGATATGAGGTCTCGCGTAAGCATCCGGGCGGCGTCCATTCCGGTGCGGGATGCGCTCTCGAACTTCGTGGATCTCGAGGGAAGGGGACCTATTCTGTGGATCGCGCGAACAGGCCCCGGCGAAAAGCAGACGACTACGGTGATGTTCTGTGGTCCCGCTGCCAGGCCAGTCGAGCCGCCGGCGTCCGAGGGTCCGAGATGAGCGCTTCGTAACGCTTCCGGCCCTTAATGTTCGGCCGAATGCCCCACTCGCTGCCGGTCGCCGCGACAGATAGACCTTGCCCGCGCGTTTCCCGACGGCCGGTTTTGAGAGTCGGGAGGTTCGATCTGAATCCTGAGCAGACCCCCTTCCTCATGCGAACGCGCTAGTGAACTCGTAAGGAGGCAGCGAGCACCGCGTCCGCGTGTGTGAGGAATGCACGGACGAACACCCTCTGACGCTTGTAGTTCACCCACGTGATGATCCGAAACTCGTTGCGCCGAATGTCGAAGATCGTACAGTTGCCGTAGAGATCGGCGGTCCTGAAGTCCTGTCGCAGGTCAGTAAAGTCCGCCCACGACGCGGTCCGGCAGAGCGCGCCCAGGTTCATCGCGAAAGACGGCCGTCGAGTCGTGGAGCGTTGCCGAGTGACGTCGTCGAAGGCGATCAGGCCGAATGGAATGCTGGCTGAGACCGATGCCATGCCGGTCGAACCTGTCGACTGCCGATGTCGCACGAAGGTGCCGCGGAGTGGATCAAGTCCGCGCTTCCAGGCTTCAACATCGACCTGACTTGCGCCGCCTCCTGGGAGTTGTCGTGTTCCGACGAAGGCGGATGTGCGCAGACGGAGATCGTCGTCACTTCGTTCGCGACGGCCGTCGCTCGCGGGCCAGTCAATCGCTCAATGACATCAGCGGACCACGACCCGGTGAACGTCAAACCCTTCGCGTTCGGCCGCCTTGGCAAGCGCATTATCGAAGCATACAAACGGCCTTCGACTCGGACGCTCCCGGCACCAGACGAGCGCCGCAGCGAGCTGGAGTGCATCACCCGCCCTGAGGGCGCGCGATTCGGGAAGACCCTCGGCGAGGCGTCGCACGGGTTCGCTCGGTTCAACTTCGTCCCACCTGATCCGAAGCGCCGCGAACCGGGCCAACGCCTGCCCCGCCCCGTTCGGCGCAAGCGTACCGTCGCGGGTGAGCCTGGCGACGGCGCTGCGAACCTCGACGGTTGTGCCCCACCACACCACGAAGTGCGGAAGCTTCCGGGAGACGGCCCGGGCACGCGGACTTGCGGGCTGATTGACGAAGAGTGCGAGCAGCGCGCTCGTGTCCCAGAATGCCTTACCAGGCATCGCGGTCTTCCTCGAGTGCCTTCTGCACGCTCTCGCCCGAGACCCGAGGCGCCGGCAAGTCCCAGAACGAGTCCTCGATGGGACCGGCACCAAGCCGAAGCAGTCCCGCCGCCACGAGCTCGCGCTCTTCCTCCTCTTCGTCGCCGGCCGCTTCGATCGGGACGATGCGCGCAATCGCGCGGGATCTATCCCGAATGACCAGCTCCTCGCCGCCGCGAACCAGCCGCAGATAGGCGCTCAAACTGTTTTTCAGCTCGGCAATGTTGACGCTGCGCATAGGACCTCCGTGATATAGCCATCATAGCTATGTTCTCACCCGAGGCCAAGGACGATTGAACTCCTCCGGCCGTTCAGGCATCTGCCACGCGAAACCGTGCGGCTCGCGCGTGAAGGTTCGCTCCGTGGTAGAGGCCGTGGTCACGGTAACTCGCGGAGACGACGATGTTCGGGAATGACTCGTAGAATTCGGCTCTCGTCATCTGGTAGACCCCGATCCCCGCGACGACGACGCGAAACGCCTCGTCGGGCGTGAGCGGCTCTATGTACTTCGCCTTGAAACAGAGCCGATTCCTGTAGGTGTAGGTGACGGCAGGATCTGAGGCGCCTCGGTCGACTCGAACTGGCGACGAAGTCGTCGGCTCGGCGCAGGAGAACTCGAGAGATCCGTTCGCGCGCCCTTCAAAGCGAAGGCCGGCGACGGCAACAAATACCGTATTGACCGTCGTGATTGGCCTCGCACGAGTCGTTACCGAATATCGAATTGCCGAGGACAGAGATCTGAGGACTCGTGTCCTTGAAACTCCAGGGCAACGATTGAAGGCGATGATGTGGCCGGTACCCGGCTCGATGCCACCAATCAGCACGGGTCTCGACACGTCGCATCGAATCCCTGCCCCGCTGCTGTCGAGAGGCTTCCTGCCCCTTACATCTGTTCCGATCCGATTGCCCTGCACGACTGCGTCCGGTGAACTGATCAGGTAAAGGCCGCCGCCATACTCCACGCGGCCTCCGTTTCCGGAGAGCAGATTCCCCATCTCGGGCTCCGAACCACCGATCCGGCTGCCGGACCCACTCGCCTGAATATCAGATGACGCCTCTGGCAGGTCACGACTGTGGCTTCGGCCGGGTCTTCGATTCCAGCTCGAGGCGGAGAGTTGGACCGACGGCGAAGGTAGCGGGAACACCGCCGAGATCTCAGCGGACGGACCTTTCTGCCGCTCCGTGCGATGATCTCGAAGCGGCAGTAGAACCACGTGGCGACGGCGGTTCTCCGCGAGCTGGAACTTGTTAACCTAGGCCGGCTTCAGGCGATGGTCAGAACCGCGAGCTACAGAGCGCGGCCATACTATGCCTTCCCTTCGCGGCGCCGCGCGCGAAGCAGCGACGATCCTGACGGCCCCTGCTCCACGTGAGAAAGGTCACCGGCTGGAACGCACCGGTCACGACGAGCCGAAACTGCAACCGATAAGGGCTGCTATGGAGAAGTAGCTACCAGATTTCTGCCCGTAGCCCTCTCCGCGCTCATGGATTCTTGAACGTCAGTTGTGCGTTCCACAGATTTCGGTCCAGCATACGGCGCATTGAAATGTTCGAACAACGGAGCCGAACAGTCAGTCATCTTCCTCGTCGCTGCTCGCCTTCAACGTGAAGTTTCATTTCACCCCCGTCGTACAACAAGATCGTCGTACAACAAAACTGTCGTACGACAAAACCGTCGTACGAAGTCAAGCGCTCCGAATCGCGGACCGTGTCGGGACCCTGGCGGAGCTGGGCGCCTTCGTCGCGTGACATTCAAGAAGGCCGGCGAACGCCTAGCGGGCCGAACCGTTTTTGACGAAGTCCTCGAACCGCGTGGTCGGCATCGCCAACTCGGTGAGGGGAGGAGCACGCGGCCGGTTACATCGCCGCCTCCTCGGCCTCGCGCCAGCTCCACCGCGTCCGAGATGAACGCTGAAGCGAGTGACTTGCTCGATTACCAGGCCGGTTTGTGAAGCGCGGTGAACGGATTTGTTCATTGCGAACCCTGAGCCGAAGTGGTTGTCTTTCGAAGCTCTCGTTGTCCTACCCCTTACTCAACCGAACCTAGGAACTCCACACTGACGACATAGCCTCCCCCGTCGGCATCAGCTCTCGATGCGATGTCCACCACCTCCCACGCCAGATGAAGGCCACCGTGATCATGGAAGAAGAGTATGGCGCCTACAAATACCCGCTCCTCAGGGTTGCTGATCACAGTGCGCGCGAGTACCGTTTCGCCGCCATCGGGCGCTTTGAGAATGAAGATCTGCGGAATCATCCCCGGTCGGTCACTCATGCGTCCCTCCTCTGTCGTTCGTAATTCAAAGGCAATTAGCTTGGGCTGGCTCCCCTTCTACGCCGTCCGGCCCTTCTGCTTTCGCGCGGCGGCCTCCGTTGCCAACCGAAACAGCTCGACGAGGAATGCCACGTCGCGAGCCGCGCGATGAGCCGGACCGGCCCTGCGGCGAGCTTCGCGCTCTATCCGGCCGTTTCGACGGGGAACGTCCGGGATCACGGAACCCGCGTGGCCGATCGAGAACTGCATCTCTTCTCCCGCCGCTTCGAAGAGCTGCCGGCACCACCACCCGTCAAACTCGGGTGAGTCCGAGTACGCCACCCGATCCGCGAGAGCAAAGTTGATGTGCCGCGCCACCACGCGAACGGAGACGCCCTCGCGCGCAAGCATCTCGCGGCTGATGCCGTGCAGGGCTTCGGCCTTCGGCGACCAGTCGGTCCAGCCTGGCGCCGGCCGGATCAGCCAGGACCTGATTTCGCCATCCGGCGTCGAGATCGCCACCTCGATCGGGTGGCCGTCGAACGAGCTCGCCTCGAAATCGAGAAACAACGGCTCCGCATTGGTGCTTTCGTTCATTTGAGGCCACAGGTCCTACTCTTCGTCTTCGTAGACGCACCCGTAGAAGAATCCCTCAGGGTCAATCAGGCCCCCGTCGTCTTCGAGTCCGTCATCCTCGACATGACAGTCAGCGACATCGTCAGTTGCGTCGTAGTCTTCTTCGACGTACCGGTCGAAGATGAAAACGAGCACGCTCCTGCGAACCGAAGGTCCGCGTCCCGCCTCGATCAGCAGATCCGCGCGTACGAACTGTATGCAGTTCGGGCATACCGGCACTTCATCGTCCCCAACCACGGTGCAGCGGACCTGCTTGTCAATGAACACGAACTCCTCGCGGCAGATGGCGCAAGGAGCCATCTCGAAACGCCCGGGTATGCGAATGACCTCCTGTCGATTGAATCTGCGCCGGGTCGCAAACCCGCCTCGAAGTTGAACCTCAGCGTCAGCCGGCTCCGGGTCAAACGGTCGATGTCCCGTCGTTTTTCTGGCCACGGGGTCTGCGCCACGAACGTCTTCGAACTCGAACGGTTGTTCACACCCGCGGCTTTATCCGATGAGCCGCCACATCCGCGCGAAAGTCCTCAGTCGTGTAGTGGAGACAGGCGCCCTCTCGCTTGAGAAACTCGTCGACCTCGAGGCGCGTCTCGTGACCCACGTGGGGAGGCCATTTCGAACCGGCCCGTGCGCGCCGAGAGCAAAGGTCGAAAGGAGTCCATCAGGATCGGAATTCGCTAGACACGGTTCGGACATGCGGGAAATGTTATCAGACGCATAGTTATCTCATCGACACGCCGTGGGCTCGGCTGTCCCCATGAAGTCGATAAGTCGGGCATTTCATGTGCAGTTGCAACAGTTTACGGGCGCTCCTCCGCCCCGGCCAAAAAAATTTGCGGCGGGACATTCGCCATTTGATTCGGCATCCGGGCGGACGGAGCTTTGCGCTCACGACGCCGCGCTTCAGGGCGTCAACTCCGGACAAGTGAGGTCTTCATGGCTACACGAAAGAAAAAGACCAGCCAGAAGGCGCAGGACCCGAGCGCGATTCGCGCGCTCGTCGAGCGTCTCGTGGCCGCGGCGCGAGAGTCGGCAGTCGACGGGGTCGAAGGCCCGGGACAGGATGCGTGGGAGCACTACAAGTACTGGGTCCAGGAGGACTACGCGCCCGGCTACTACCCGTACGCAGTCGAGTTCTTCGAGCTCGCGGAAAAGATTGTGGCGGATCTCGACCGCGAGTCGCTCGTCGCCGCCTGGGGCGAAACGCCGGCCGGACGCTGGCAGCGACGCAAGAACAGCGAGATGCCCGGGGACGTCGTCGTCCTCGACCGCGTGGTTCGCGAGCTGATACGGCGATTCGCCTTGCGCGCAGGTCGCGATCCGGTGACCGACGAACCCTGGCAGACCCGCTTCGGGCTGATGGGTGGCCCGGACTTTCCGATCTTCGCGAAGCTGCTCAAGAGGCCGCAACGCGGGCTCGTCGAGGTGCAGGGTTACTCGGTGGCCACGGGATCGGGCGGCGAGCGCGGGCAGGTTTACGAATCCGACATCGTGATGGACCTGACGGAGTCGGACTTCGAGGCAGCCCGGGCGAAGGGCTGGAGAATGCCGTGGAGCGAGTAGCTCCGCGGCGCTACGCGGGGGCGCGAGTCGGAATCGACAACCGCCCCCGGTGTGTTTCCTTCCGAGCCGTGTCACGACCGCACGGCGGACGTCTTGGCTCCGGCTAACCCGCCGACTCTGATCATGTGGCAACGTTCGCAGTCCTCATCGGGAGGCGAGACCGAGTACGGCTGCAGCCGATTCTCTGACGGGTCCGGTATCTGGCGAACTCCGCGGGACGCGCGGCGTTTGCGGCCCCGACCGTCGCAGGGCCAGGTTGGGGCAGCTGGCAACCGCAGCGGGCGGCGCCGGTCGCGTCGACAGGAAGTCCGGCAACCGAGTCGCCCGGTGGCAACCACGACTGCCGGTCAGACCGGAGGAACGAACCATAAAGCAGAGGAGAATCATGACCGAAATCCAACGAACGAAGCTCGGCCCAGCACCGGCTCCAGACCAACCTCTTTACTTGTCGGTCCTTGACCGTGATCCGCGGTGGATCGCTGCGTCGACTGAAGTTCCCGCGTCACGCCGCGAATGCCGTCTGACGAGGGCAACCGCGATGTTGCTCGTCGGCGCGGCATTCGCCGGCGGGCTCTCCGCCGGCGGTTTTCTCGCGCTGACCGTCGGCGCCGAAGCCCGGCCGCGCCCGGGCAGGTCCGAAGTCTGGATGTTCCCATATCCGGCGATCGGCGGCCCGGCGCGACCTGGCGACGCGCTCATTCCCACTGCCACGTCGGAGAAGTCCGTTCCGGGATGGATCGAGACTCCGAACGAGCCCGTCACCGATGTCACGGCGCCGCAGCCAGGAGCCCGGCTCCGGGGAGAATCCAAATGACCAGACGCAAGGAACCACCGCACGACAGGCAAATTCGGCTCCCGGACACGGATTCTGCTGACGAACTACCCCGAGCACCACGGTCAGGGCTTCGTCCACACGCGAAACGACGGACGGGTCGTGGCCGGAAACTTCGACACGACGCTCACGGTCGAGCCGCATGCCTGGATGGCGCGGTTCGTCGGCCGGCACGTTGTGCCCCTCGCGCCGATGATGGCGGCGGATCCGCCGGAAGATGACCGTGATGTGACGGGGCCGGTCGTCCGGAAGGCTGCCGCCCCCTTCCCGATCTGAAGAATCACGGACGCGAGTGGGGCGGATGTTCGCCGACGAGGCGTCAACCCTTGCCGATCTGGCGTGCGAGCTCGAGCATCTGGCGTCGAGCTCCGGCGTCGGCTGTGTGAACCGAGATCTCGGGCAACGGCACCTGTCGTGTGCGCACGGCGGTTTCGAGCCAGTGCAGAATGGAGATCCCGGTACGGTCCCGCCCCTGGCCGAGGTTCCAGTCGAGATCGAGATGCGTCACCTGCCCCGCGCGAAGGATCTCGAGCGCTTCCTCGCAGGTCCTTGCCAACGTCCAGCCCTCCGGGCAGAGCCTCGTGTCGTCGACGTAGAGTTTCACGAGCAGTACCTCCATACCGCACAGCCCACGGCTCACAGGTCCGGATAGCCTTCCTCGAACTCAAGCTCTATCTCGCTGTCGAGCGCCGTGATGCAGTAGTGCAGGAGAGAGACGGCCAGGAACGACGAGGCGTGGAAGCCTTCGTAGTTCATGCCCGGCGCTCCGTCGGCGAGGTAGAGTTCGCCTAGCTCGACATCGGCATCCGCCGGCGGCTCGTTGGTCCTGCTTTCGACGAAGAACGGGCTCCGGAGGATCGGCCTGAGTACGCCGAAGGCGCTCCAGACGCGGCTCTGTACCGCGAGCTCCGGGTCGATCTCGGCAAGGGTGTATTTCGGAATGTCGTCATCGAGCTCGGACTCGTCCAGATCATAGTTGTCCAGAGCTTCCGTCCGGGCCTTCTTCTTCTTGAGATCGACGCCCCGGCTTTCAAGGTGCTGGCGCCATGTGTAGCCCGTGTCGCCCGACTGGTTGATGCAGACCAGCCCGCAGGTCTCGTCAGTGTGCAGCACGGCGGTCACGCAGTCGTCGGAGCCTTGCGCCTGACCCGACAGCCGCGGCGTCGCCGTCGCCATCATCCTCCCGAGCCTCGTCGAGTCGGCAGGCGTTGGCGAACCAAAGTACGGTTCGCCAGTCTCCTTGATGTGTCGCTTGGCCCTCGCCACGTACTTCGGATCTATCATCCCGGCCTTGAAGTAGTACGACATCTCCTGATCCCCCTTCGTGAATTGTCCGTCACAGTAGAACGCGGGATTTCAGGTATGAGTGGCCAGCGGATCGATCGTTTTCTCTATCTGGCATTCGAATCTTCCGACGGCCGTTCCCTCCAGGACCTCAGCAACTCTCGTAACTCCCGCCCCTTTTCCTCGCTGCGCTCGACGACGACAAGGCGCCCGACGTTGACGAGATCCGACTCGAGCCATCGAACGGCGCTTCGCACGAGCGGCTCGACGATGTTTCGCAGAGCCCCGCGGCGACCACCGGCGCCAACGAGCGACATAGCCACCGTCGCGGGACTCTCGTTGTGGCCAATCACGGGAACGAGACTGCGAAAGAGGTCGTCGATCCGGCTCGCCGGTGTTGCGACGCCCGTTGTCTCGAACAGAAGAATCCGACGTGCCGGAGGACTATCGACGACCCCTGCGAGCTCCTGCGACAACCAGCACGACGAGAACTCGCGCAGGTCGATCGCCTTCCGCTTCGCGAGATCCGAAACGACAATCCCGCGCTGCAGTAGCGCCCGGATGAGCGTGCCATGTGTCGGGTGGTACGAGTTTCTGCCGGCAGACACCACGAGAACGTCTACATTCCAGTCTCGCGGCATTGCCAGGAGGTCACCCTGATAGAACTCGATGCTGCGTCGTCCGCCTCCGATGTCGATCCGGTCGATCGGTGTAAGCCCTTCGAAATGGATCTCGTGCAGAACCGGCGCATCGCTATCTGCCGCCGTCTCGCCGCGCAAGCTCGCCGCGAATGCTCCCGCCGTCGGAAAACGATCATCCGGCACGAGCGCCAGTGCTCGCTTAATCGCGACTCGCATCGGTGCCGGCACTTCCGGAGCGAACTCGTCGAGGCTCGCGAGATCGCGGCCGACGACACGCTCTCGAATCTGATCGACAGTTCCGACGACTGGACGCTGCCCCGCCAGCATCTCGAAGGCCACGACTCCCAGGCTGTAGACATCCGTTCGCTGGTCGACGGCGAACCGTCCCGACCATTGCTCAGGCGACATGTACGCCGGCGTCCCGGTGCCGACTGCCGTATTGTTCACGTCCGCGGAGTCATCCATCAACGGCGCGTGGCCGGCGATTCCGAAATCGATTACCCGCACCCTCGAACGCGGGTCCACATCTTCCGCGAGAAGGATGTTTTGAGGCTTGATGTCGCGATGCACGTATCCGGCGCGGTGCGCGGCATCGAGTGCCGATGCGACCTGGCTGACAATCTCGACCGTCTCGTCGATGCGCATTCGACGGTGCAGGTTCATCTCGTCTCGTAGCGAACTTCCCGCAACGTAGTCCATCACGAGATAAGAGTCGCCGGACGGCAGGATTCTCAGGTCGGTGACCGCGACAACAGCTGGATGCTTGATCTTTACCCCCGCCTCTCCCTCGAGTCTGACGCGAGACGACAAGCGCTCGGGAACGACCTTGATGGCCACTTTCTTCGGAAGGTGCCGATGCTGAGCCCGATATACGACGCCCATTCCGCCCCTTCCGATAAAGCACTCCACGTCGTACGCGTTATCGAGCGTCCTGCCAACGAGACCATATCGATCATCGGGTTCTACGAAATGGAGGAATTCTTCGGCGAGAAAGCTCACGTCGAGCGACTCCTCGAGAAACCCGCTGGCGCTGCTGTACGCCTCGATCATTCGAGCAACATCCTTTCCAATGCCGGGGTCCGAGGCCTCGGCCTCCCGGAGGCGTTCTTGCCACTCGGATGTCTCGAGCTCGAGAAACTCGGCCAGCAGCACGGAGACTTTCTCGTATCGCTTCGGATTCATCGCGTCGCTCACGAATCCCCGAGAGTGTCATTGAGCTGGCTCCAGAGAAACGCTCTGGCCGCGGCCCAGTCTGTCTTGACTGTCGCGGGTGACTTGCCGATCTCCTTCGCAGTTTGGTCGATCGACCGTCCAGCGAAATAGCGAAGCTCGACGACTTTAGCCTGCCTTGGACTAAGCACGCGTAGCTGCTCCAGCGCCCTGTCTATCGCACCCAGATCAACTGTCTTCTTCTGGACAGCAGGCATCCGGCTATCGAGCGCCAAGTTCTGGACAGCAGGCACGCGGCTATCGAGCGTCACAGGAATCTGGTCTCCGCCCCGCCTAAGCGCCCTCCTTGCTCTCAAATGATCGAGGAGTTTCCGCTTGATGACGATCGCCGCGATCCCGAGGAACTGCGCTCGATTCGCCGGATCCAGTTTTCTCTGCTTGATGATCCTCGAGTAGGCCACATTGACGAGCTCGGTCGCCTGCAGCGAGCAGTGCTCCTGTTTCGCGAGCTGAATCTTCGCACTCTTCCGCAGTTCGTCGTAGACCGCGGCAAACACCTCTTTGAGTGCCTGCTCGTTTCCATTCCGGCTCTGCGTCAGAAGCGATTCGAGATCGACAGCGTCAGGTTTCTCGGGCACGTCGACAACCTCCGGGGCGCGAACTCGAAGAAACAATTCCTGCGGTTAGGAAAGAATCTCCTAGCCGACCCGTCACTGAACTGCGCGTTTGTGGATGACGGGAAGGAATGAGACCCGCCCAAGATTAGCACACGAGGGACGCCACAATGTCGCAACCTGTTATCACCAAGGCACTTATCGCAGCCCTAAAGGGCGAGTTCGCGCTCGACTGGCAAGGAATCCACGGCGCGGGACATTGGGCTCGCGTCCGCCACAATGGCCTTCAACTGTCGCCTACGACCGGCGCCGTACCCCACGTCGTCGAGCTCTTCGCCGTCCTTCATGACGTAAAGCGCCGGCACGACGGCTTCGACCCCATTCACGGCGAACGCGCCGCCGAGTTCGCGCTTTCTCTCCGCGGGACGCTGCTCCACCTCGATAACCGCGACTTCGATCTGCTCGTCGCAGCGTGCACGGGACACAGCTCCGGGTCCACTTCCGGCGATCCGACAGTGCTGACCTGCTGGGACGCCGATCGCCTCGACCTTGGCCGTGTCGGCGTCGTTCCGAAGGCAACTCGCCTGTGCACTAGCGCGGCTCGCGACCCGAGAATCATCGCTGCCGCGTTGGCTCGCAGCCGTCAGCGCTCCCTCCGCGAAACGACATTCTTTTCTTCTTGCGAGGCACACCCTCGCAAGGTAACGTCCACACTGCATCAGGAGTGACCCGAAAGGGTCCGGCAACCGGGCGGAGACCCACGGTGCCTTCGGAACGCGAGTTTCGGATGCGCGGAGAGCGACAGGCTCTCCGAATCAAGTCTCCGATATTGGCCACCCGGTATTTCACCATCAGGGTGGCCATTTGAACGTCTAGAGCCCCAGCCGCCTGGTGCATACATCCCGAAAAGGAAGGTATGTACCCATGACGACCGCAAACGATCGCAATTCCCTTCCGGCCTCCGCGCCGGCCACGACCGTTCCCTTCACCTCCGAGTCCGTCACCGAAGGCCATCCCGACAAGATCGCCGACCAGATCTCGGACGCGATTCTCGACGAAGCCCTCCGCATCGACCCGCTCTCGCGCGTCGCGTGCGAGACGCTGCTGACGACCGGCCTCGTCGTCATCGCCGGCGAGATCACGTCGAAGGCCGTTCTCGACTACCCGAAGATCGCCCGCCGCGTCATTCGCGACATCGGCTACACCGGCTCGCGCTTCGGCTTCGACGCCGACACGTGCGCTGTCATCACGGCGGTCGACGGCCAGTCGCGCGACATCAAGAAGGGCGTCGACACGGGAGGCGCGGGCGACCAGGGGCTGATGTTCGGCTACGCGTGCAACGAGACGCCCGAGCTCATGCCGCTGCCGATCAGCCTGGCGCACCGGCTGACCGGGCGGCTCGCCGAAGTCCGCAAGTCAGGCTTGCTTCCCTACCTCGGCCCCGACGGGAAGTCGCAGGTGACGGTCGAGTACGACGACGAGCGGCGCCCGGTCCGGGTCTCGGCTGTCGTCGTCTCGTCGCAGCACGACAAGGGCGTCGACCAGGAAGCGCTGCACCGCGACATCCGGCGCGAGGTCATCGCGGCCGTCGTCCCGCCGGAGCTCGTCGGCGATTGGACCGAAGTCCACATCAACCCGGCGGGCGACTTCGTCACGGGAGGACCGGTCGGCGACACGGGCCTGACGGGACGCAAGATCATCGTCGACACGTACGGCGGATCGGGCGCGCACGGCGGCGGCGCGTTTTCAGGCAAGGACCCGACGAAGGTCGACCGGTCGGCGTCCTACGCCGCGCGCCACATCGCGAAGAACATCGTCGCGGCGGGGCTCGCCGAGCGGTGCGAGGTGCAGCTGGCATATGCGATCGGCGTTGCGGAGCCGGTCTCGGTTCTCGTCGACACGAAGGGCACGGGCGTGGCGCCGGACAGGGCGATCGCACGGGCGGTGCGGGAGCTCTTCGTGCTGACGCCGCTCGGGATCATCGAGAGCCTCGACCTGCGGAGGCCGATCTACCGCCGGACGGCGACGTACGGGCACTTCGGCCGGCCTGGGTGTGACTTCACGTGGGAGCGGACGGACCGCGTCGAAGACCTGCGGCGGGAGGTGCTGCCGTGAAATCGGAAACCAGGCAGCTCGACCTGCACGATCGAATCCGTCTTGCTCTCGAGGAGGATCGGCGTGGAGAGGCACATCGTCGACTCACGCTCTTCAAGTGCGCATGCGTCCGGTTGACGCTGCCGGCGGCGGCCGACGCACTTGATGCCCTCGACGCGACTGAGCGCCTGGCGCTCGGTCGCATCACGCGAGCCGAGCAGCGCGAGGTGGTCAACGGCCGATTTTCCGGGGCCCAGACGGTGGTGATGGGATTGAAGTACGAGTCGCCGCGCGCGGCCACGGCGATCGCGCTCGACTCCGCGGTGCACGCGTCGGATCTCCAGTCCATTCGCAACGTGATGACCATGTGCCTTGCCTGGGCGCAGTTCACGGCGAAGAAGTTTGGCGAGGACACATCGGTCGCGCGCGGTGAGATGGAGGCTGCAATGCTTGACGCGCTCGATCGCATCCTCGAAGCCAGGTCGCTCGAAGAGGCGGCAATAGAAGTACGTCGCCTTCCGGTCAACTCCGCTGGCCCCGTGAACTAGAAGGCCGGGACCGATTCGCCGTGCAGACGATTCTTCGGCGACTTTTTTCGCCGATCGGCTAGCCGTTTTCTCGCCGGACTGCGCGTTATCTAGTGAAGGCGATTTTCGATGGTTCAACGGAGGATCGAGATGACTCAGACAGTTCGATTGGCGACCTCGCTGCTGATTGCAGCGCTCCTGCTCGTCCCGACGGTGGGTTGCTCGGGCGACTCGAGCGTTCCGGTCGCATCCGCGGCCGCTGCAACAACTACTGACAAGCGCGAAATCACCGTCTACGTGACCCGCACCGGCCAGAAGTACCACCGCGGAAGTTGCCGCCACCTGGCCCGAAGCAAGTTCCCGATGCCGCTTTCTGAAGCCAAACGCGCGTACGACCCGTGCAAGGTGTGCTCGCCGCCGCGATAGGCCGCAAGACGGCCATCGACCCTCGAAGCCAACTACAAAAAGGAGTCCCGCAAATGTCCACTAACCGCGAAAGTTTCGAGCAACTCGTCCGCAACTCGGCAATCGACATCCGCTGCACCGACCTGTTCGACACCGCGCCCCGCCCGATCCCGAACCTCGACCGCGACCGAATCGAAGGCCTCTTCCTCGGCCTCGCAATCGGCGACTCGCTCGGCAACACGTCCGAGAGCAGGAAGCCATCCGACCGAAAGACGCAGTTCGGCGAGATCCGCGACTACCAGTACAACCACCACGCGGGAGCCGCCGTTGGTCTGCCCTCCGACGACACGCAGATGACGTTCTGGGCGATCGAGTCGATGCTCGAGGAGGGCGGCTTCAACCCCGAGCAAGTGAGCCTGGCCTTCACCCGCGAGCAAATCTTCGGAATCGGCAGCAACGTGAAGCAGTTCGTGGCCGCCGCAAAGTCCGGCAAGGGAACCTGGCACTCGTGGGGGCCGAAATCGGCCGGCAACGGCGCGCTGATGCGGATAGCACCGGCGATCCTTCCCCACTTGCGGGAACCGAGCGCCGACCTCTGGATCGATGCGGCGCTGCTCGGGATGCTCACGCACAACGACTCCGCCTCGAATGCGAGCTGCGTGGCGTTCGTCGGAATGCTGTGGGACCTGCTCGGGATGACTGAGACGCCCGTGCCTTCGTGGTGGACACGCCGCTTCGTCGAGATCGCCGGCGAGCTCGAGACCCACGACCGTTACGAGGTGCGGTTCGGCCCGCACAAGGGCCGGCGGACGTCCCTGTGTGGCCTCATCGAGGATCTCCTGCCGCAGGCCGGGAGCCGCAACGTGCTCGACGCCTGCTACGACTGGGGCTCCGGGGCCTTCCTGATCGAGACGGTTCCGAGCGTCCTGTGCATCCTCGAGCGCCACGGCCACGATCCCGAGGAAGCCATCGTCCGGGCCGTCAACGACACGCGCGACAACGACACGATCGCGGCCATCGTCGGCGCCGCCGTCGGAGCGCTCCACGGCCGATCGCGTCTTCCCCAGCGCTGGCTGGACGGCCTCATCGGACGTATCCGCAAGAACGACGACGGCGCCGTCTTCCGCTTGCTCGACAAAGCCATCGAAACCTTCGCGCCTCTCCGGGCGTCCGGCACATCGATCGGAAAGGAGTCGAACTTTCATGTTCACTGAACCCAACCCGACTGACCGGCGTGATGCGGCGCTCGGATCGATCCTCGGCGCGTGCGTCGGGGATGCCGCCGGCGCCAAGCTCGAGTTCGAATTCGACGACTTGACGGCGTCGCGCGTGGACAATGCGATGACGCTTCCGGGGGGTGGCTGCTGGGGCGTCGCACCCGGCCAGATCACGGACGACGGCGAGCTCACGCTCTCGCTCGCGCTGGCCCTCTCAGAGGGTGGTTTCAACCTCGAGCGAATCGCGAGGTCCTATGCCTCGTGGATCGACTCTTCTCCGTTCGACATCGGTATGGCGATCCAAAACGCACTGGGCTGTTGCCGCGATCGCCAGTGGGCGTCCGTCTGCGAGAGGGACGGCTACGCTGCGGCGATGACGCAGGCGGCTGCTCTACACAATCAGGTTTCAAAGGCGAACGGCAGCCTGATGCGCGCGACGCCACTCGGCGTGTGGGGCGCCGCAATCGACGATCAACACCTCGCCGATTGTGCCATCGCCGACTCACGTCTCTCACATCCGAATCCGAGCTGCACCGACGCCGTCGCCTGTTACGCGATAGCGATCGCGACGCTGATCCGCACCCTCGGCGACCGAGAAGCGGCATTCACTGCGGCCGAAAACTGGGCGACCGGGGTTGGCAACGCGGAAGTGATCTCGTGGCTCGAAGACGCCCGCCGGGGAGAGCTCATTCCTTACTTTCCTCACATCGGTTTCATCCGCATCGGCTTCACGCACGCATTCCGTCATCTCCTGGCCGGTAGCGATTACGTGACGGCGGTGCGCGAGACAATCGCCGGCGGCGGCGACACCGACACGAACGCCTGCATCGTCGGCGGCCTCATCGGCGCGGCCTGCGGCGCCGAGTCGATCCCGGCAGCGATGCGCGTGAAGGTCCTCGGCTGCTCGACCGAGGACGGGCGCCCCAGGCCAGAGTGGCTTCACGCCCGTCAGATTCCGGAACTCGTCGACCGAATCCTCGCGATCGGCGGAATGGAAGGATAGAAATGACTTGTGCAGCACCTTCGCCCCTGCTGCTCTTTTTCAACAAGGAATATTTCGATGCAACTTCCACTTCACGCTCTCGACGGCCACCTCTTCGTCGAACTCGACGACCGTCGGTTTCTGATCGACACCGGCGCTCCATCGAGCTTCGGAGCCGGTAAGAGCGTTACGCTCGCTGGCATCACGTTCCCGTTGCCGACAGCCCAGATGGGACTCGATGCGGAGACCATCTCGTCGCTCGTTGGTCAGAGAGTCTCGGGGTTGCTCGGCGCCGACATCATAAATGCCTTCGACGTGCTTCTTGACGTCCGGTCAGGCCAGATTACGTTTGCGACCGACCCGATTCCGCTCGAGGGAGAAGCTGTCGCGACGGATGAGTTCATGGGAATCCCCATTGTCGATGCCGAGATCAGCGGGGTGTCGCGACGCATGTTCTTCGATACCGGAGCCCAGCTCTCGTACTTGCAGCACGAAACTGTGGCGGCGTTCCCGAGCCGAGGCGTCGTAACCGACTTCTACCCGGGTTTTGGCAGCTTCGAAACCGAGACGTATGCAGTCGACCTTGCCGTGTGCGCGATCCCGTTCACGCTTCGATGCGGAGTGCTGCCCGGTCTTCTCGGAATGACCCTCACGATGGCCGGGACCGAAGGCATCATCGGAAACGAAATCGTGCTTGACCGCGTCGTCGGCTATTTCCCGAGGCGACATCAGTTGGTGATTGCCTGAGGATTCGACTGACTCGAGGGTGCGCTCTTCGGGGCCTACTCAGCAAACGTCCCTATGCCGTGTACGAGAATGCGACCAGGACGATGATCTGCTCTACTTCGACGAAGCGTTCACGGACTGCTACAAGAGATCCAGCAGATCGTCTTCTGACTCCTTCTCCGGCTCGACTGACGGTCGCTCGTCTTTCATCACTGAGAACAGTCCGCCGACCTGCACGGTCAACCCGGCCGGCTCGAGTGCACGGAGGCGCGCGAGCTCGGGAAGTTCACTGCCCAGGCACGTGCTGAGAAACACCCACCGCGTTGCCCGCGACACCGCGACGAAGAGCAATCGCTCCAATCGAGCGGGACTGACCTTCGGGAACGAGTTCGGCACAAGACGAGGCAGCAATACCGTGTCGAACGTCAGACCCTTCGCGCTGTGGAACGGCATGACCTTCACCGCTTCCTTTGAGAAGTCGAGGCTCTTGGGGTCCTGTGCCTCGATACCGGCTTCCTGCAGCGCCTTTGCGAATCCGAACGCCTGCCTGCGAAGCGGAACGAGAATCGCGACCTGCTCGCCCTTGGCGAGACGTACCCGCACGATGTCGAGCAGGCGATGCCGCTCGTCGTCGAAGTCGGACGCATAGTAGAGCAGCGGCGTCTCGCGCTCCGTCTGCGTGTCCTGCTTCAGATGGAAACGGACAAACGGGTGGTCTGGCATAGTTCACTCCAACGGAGGACGCTATGCCGCGAAAAGCACGCCGATCCTACTCCGCGACCGAGAAGGTCGCCATCCTTCGCCGCCATCTCCTCGATCACGTCCCCGTCTCGGACCTCTGCGACCAGCATCAGCTTTTGCCGACGCAGTTCTACCGCTGGCAGCGACAGTTCTTCGAGAACGGCGCCGCGGCTTTCTCGTCGTCGAAGCGAGCTGATGTGTCGCCCGTCGAGGCCGAGAACGCCGCGCTCAAGGCCAGGCTCATCCGCAAGCACGAAGTCCTTTCGGAGCTGATGGAGGAGCACGTCCGCCTAAAAAAAGAGCTTGGGGAGATCTGAAGGGCCGCTGGGTTCCACCCGACATCAGGGATCAGATCGTCGACTTCATCCGCGGCTGGAGCGATCGCACCGAAATCCGCTTCACGCAGCTGCTCGGATGGCTCGGCCTGGCGCGCCAGAAGTATGCCTGCTGGCAGGCGCGCTACGGCCGGGTCAACGAGCACAACGGTCTCGTCCCGCGCGACTTCTGGCTCGAGGACTGGGAGAAGCTGGCCATCGTCGCGTTCTACGAACTCCACCCGCTCGACGGCTATCGCCGCGTCGCGTTCATGATGATCGATGCCGATGTCGTCGCCGTCTCGCCGTCGTCGGTTTACCGAGTCCTGAGCGGTATCCGTCCGGTGTAGCCATATCCATTGATCTGGCGGGTTCGGCGGAACTCTTGGATCGGGCCGCGTCGGCTCGATGTCTTCTCGGACTCTCACAGCGGCTGTCAGGCAAGCGATCCGAATTCGCGCAGCTTCCCGTCACCGCTCTGCAAGCCGTTCACGAAGCTTGTTCGGCGTGCCGCGTGAAATGCAAAGGCCCCGATG